>JALCHN010000056.1 GCA_022644775.1 Eggerthellaceae bacterium | reverse complement strand
CCGCCCATTGACGGGGCGCGGCGGGCAGCGGATGCAGGCGCGTGGGCACGAGCACCGCCCCGTAACAGCGGGACTCGAGCGCCGTAGCCAGCGTGTCGGCCCGCTTGAACACGCGAATGAACAGGCCCATGAAAAGCGCCTGCCAGGCTCGCACCGCAGCACGGGCGCCTCCCCCGGCGAAACGCGCCCCGCGTGTGGCAAGAGCGTCGCGCGAGGCGTAGTACTCATCGAGGATCTGCGGGATGAAGCGCAGGGCCACCGAAACGACCGCAGCGATGTCGCGCACGGGCACGCGCAGGCGCGCGAGGGGCGCCATCAGGTCTTCCAAGGCCTGCGCAAGCGCGAGCGACGAAGTCGTGGCCGTCAGGCAGAAGGAAGCTGCCACGAGCAGGACGATGCGAGCGCCGAAAAAGCAGCCGCGGTCGAGCCCCGCGAGCGTGAAGCCCGCAGGCGCAAGCGCGTTGGCTGCGATAGTAAAAGCCACCAGAATCTGCACGGGCACCGTTTGGCGTACAGCCGGGCCCACGGGAATGCGCGCACCCGCCCAGACCGCACCCGCAGCAGCAGCAAAAAACACCATGCCCGCCCAGGTGTCGATCCAGAACAGGGCGAGCGAGTACACGAAGAGCAGGATCACCTTGGCGCGCGGGTCGGCGCGGTGCACGCGGGTCTCGCCCGGCACGTATGCGGCAGCATTCAACGTCACGCCGCGCTCCTTTCCCCTCGCCCGCCGCGCACCGCGCCGCAGGTTCCGCCCTTAGATACAAAAAACGGAGGCCGCAGAAACGACCTCCGTTTTCAAATGCAAGCGCACGCGCTTGGCGCCTATTCGGCCTTCTTTTCAGCTTCGGCAGCCTCTTCGACCTTGGCGTCGTCGGCAGCTTCGGCTGCTTCTTCAGCAGCGCCTTCGGCAGCTTCTTCCACGGTCTCTTCGGCCTTTTCTTCAGCCTTGGGAGCTTCTTCCTTGGCGGGAGCGGCTTCCTTCTTGGCCTTCTTCTGCACCGGTTCGGTGACGAGCTCCATAATCACGATGGGAGCGTTGTCGCCCTTGCGGTTGCCGAGCTTCATGATGCGGGTGTAGCCGCCCTGACGGTCGGCGAACTGGCCCTGCGCGACCTTTTCGAAGATCTCGCGGACGAGTTCCTTATCGCCCAGCTTGGCGATAGCCAGACGGCGGGAATGCAGGTCGCCCTTCTTCGCCCAGGTGATGATGCGATCGACATCGGGGCGAATCTCCTTGGCGCGAGCCTCGACCGTCTTGATGCGGTCGTTGGTGAACAGCGCGGCGACCAGGCTCTTCTTCATGGCCTTGGTATGCGCGGCGTCGGTACCGAGCTTACGACCTTTCTTGTAGTGTCTCATTGGTTATCTCCTATTGCTTCAAGTTGAGGCCCATGGAAATGAGCTTGTCTTTCACTTCTTCAATGGACTTCGCACCGAAGTTCCTGATGTTGAGCAGATCGTTTTCCGAGTACTCGACCAGCTGGCGCACCGAATGGATGCCCGCGCGCTTCAAGCAGTTGTAAGAACGGACCGAAAGGTCGAGGTCCTCGATCTGCTTGTCGAGCTCGGCGTTGGTCTCTTCGCCTTCGGGAGCGAAAATCGAGGCCGGCGCTTCTTCGCCTTCCTCTTCTTCCGTTTCGTTCAGGGCGAGGAACGCACCCATGTACTGGTTGATGATGTTGGCCGCCTGGCACACCGCATCGACGGGCGTGATGGCGCCGTTCGTTTCAACCTCGAGCTCGAGCTTGTCGTAGTCGGTGCTCTGGCCGACACGGGTGTTCGACACGTTGATCGCGCAGCGGCGCACGGGCGAGAACAGCGAGTCGACGTGGATGATGCCGATCGGGTCCTCGGTGCGCTTGTTGCGGTCGGCGACGACGTAGCCGCGACCCACACCGATACGGATCGTCATGTCGAGCTGGCCGCCATCGGCGACGGTGGCGATCACGTGCTCGGGGTTCACCAGAGTGAACTCGGTCGGAACTTCCAGGTCGGCGCCGGTCACCGTGCAGGGGCCTTCGACCGACACGTGCGCGGTGGCTTCGGTGGCGTCGTCGATGAACGTGCTGAAGACCAAGCCCTTCACGTTCAGGACGATGTCGGTGATGTCTTCGATGACACCTTCAGCCGTGGTGAACTCGTGCTGCACGCCGTCGATCTGAATGGCGGTCGCGGCGGCGCCGTCGAGCGAGTTGAGCAGCACGCGGCGCAGAGAGTTGCCCAGCGTGTAGCCGTAACCGCGCTCGAGCGGCTCGACGGTAAAGCGAGAAGCGGTATCGCTGATTTCTTCCGTGGTAATCGTAGGCCTCATGAACTCTGTCATATGTTGTAAGCCTCCTAAAAAGCCGCGAGATGTTCTACTTGGAGTAAAGTTCGACGATCAGCTGTTCGTTGATGTCCAAGTCGATCTGATCGCGGGTCGGAAGAGACAGCACGCTGCCCTGCAGCTTCTCGATGTCGACTTCGAGCCACGCGGGAACCTGCACGCGCTCGTTGCTCACGAGGGCGCTCTTGATGACGAGCAGGTCCTTGGCCTTCGGAGCCACGGCGATCAGGTCGCCGGGACGCACGCGGTAGGACGGGATGTCGACGCGCTTGCCGTTCACCGTGATGTGGCCGTGCGTGACGGTCTGGCGAGCTTCCTTGCGGGTGCGGGCGAAGCCCAGACGGAAGACGATGCTGTCCAGACGGGATTCGAGGATAGCCATGAGGTTTTCACCGGTGATGCCGGGCATGCTCTTGGCACGGCGGAAGTAGCCGCGGAACTGCTTTTCCTGCACGCCGTAGATGAACTTGGCCTTCTGCTTCTCGCGAAGCTGCATGCCGTATTCGCTTTCCTTGCGGCGGCGGTTCGGCTGGCGCTTGGATTCCTTGCCGGAATAACCGAGGACGACAGGGTCAATGCCGAGCTGCCTGCAACGCTTCAGAACCGGAGTCCTGTTCACTGCCATAATTCAATATCCTTTCAGTTAAACGCGACGACGCTTGGCCGGACGGCAACCGTTGTGCGGAATGGGCGTGCAATCCTGGATGCTCGAGACCTCCAGGCCGGCAGCCTGCAGCGAGCGGATAGCGGTTTCGCGACCGGAGCCAGGACCCTTGACGAACACGGAGACCTTCTTCAGGCCGTGCTCCATGGCGGTCTTGGCAGCGGCTTCGGCGGCCATCTGCGCGGCGAACGGGGTGGACTTACGGGAGCCCTTGAAACCCACGGTGCCGGCGGACTGCCAGGAGATCACGTTGCCCTGAGAGTCGGTGATGCTCACGATGGTGTTGTTGAACGTAGACTTGATGTGCGCGGCACCGGTCGTGACGTTCTTACGCTCGGAACGCTTGATGCGGGTGCGCACGTTTTTCTTCTGAGCCACTGGTTACCCCTACTTCTTCTTGCCGCCGATTTGCTTGCGCGGACCCTTGCGGGTACGAGCGTTCGTGTGGGTGCGCTGACCGCGAACGGGCAGGCCCTTGCGATGACGCAGGCCACGGTAGCAACCGATTTCCATAAGGCGCTTGATGTTCTGGTTAACTTCGCGATGGAGGTCGCCTTCCACCGTGAGGTTTTCGTTGATGTAGTCGCGGATCTTGGAAAGATCTTCTTCGGAGATGTCGCGAACGCGGATGTCGGGATCGACGCCGGTTTCGGCGAGGATCTTCTTGGCGGTGGTAGCGCCAATGCCGTAGATGTAGGTCAAGCCGACTTCAATGCGCTTATCGCGAGGGAGGTCGACACCAACAAGACGTGCCATATTCTTTCTTCCTCTTTCTCTAGCCCTGACGCTGCTTATGACGCGGATTTTCGCAGATCACGTAAATCTTGCCGTGGCGTCGGATGATCTTGCACTTGTCGCACATTTTCTTGACCGAAGGACGTACCTTCATATCAATCTTCCTTTCGGTATGTGTGGTTAGCCTATATGCACACCCAGCCGCAGGTGATTGCTTTCCAACAGGCGCGCAGCGGCTTGCGCGGAATTGCTGCCTACTTGAAGCGGTACGTGATACGGCCGCGTTCGAGGTCGTACACGGAAAGCTCGACCGTTACGCGGTCGCCCGGCAGGATCTTGATGTAGTGCATGCGCATCTTGCCGGAAATGTGAGCCAGAATCTCGTGGCCGTTTTCGAGTTCCACGCGAAACATGGCGTTCGGCAGGGCTTCAATGACCTTGCCCTCGAGCTCGATGACATCTTGCTTGCTCAAAAGGTTCCTCCGTTAAGCGAAACAGCAGTTACTCGGCGCCGATGCGACTTCTGCCAAACATAGAGAAAGGGCCCAAAGAGCCCACTTTCGCCCGAGACTACGGGCGAACAGGCGGTCGAACGGCGCCTAGCACTATGCGGCAGAATACGGGGTAGAAGCGTTGCCCGTGCGAACATCTGCACTCCGAAAAAACGAGCGGCGCGGAAGCGTGTGCATCCGTGTCGCTCGAATTGCTCCAGTTGCGTATTTTAACGCCTTTCGCTATGGGCGGGCGAGGTTAGGATTCCTTGACCAAAACTCCATTTTCGAGAAGGAGGTCGCGAACGTCGTCGGCGATTTCGGGGACCGTGCGGCCCGTGGTGGGCACGTAGGCGTCGGCAGCGGCTTCGTAGAGGGGCTCGCGTTCGGCGACGGTCTTGCGCGCGACGTCGAGGTTTTTGAAGAGAGGGCGCGAATCGGTGTTGGGGATGCGGGCCGCGGCTTCGTCGGCGGTGACGCCCAGGTAGACCACGTAGCCGTGCTCCTTCATGATGCGGGTGTTCTCGGAGCGCTTGATCACGCCGCCGCCGCAGCCAATGAGGCGGGGCGAGCGTTCCGAGATTTCCTGGAGGTAGCGGGTTTCGAGGTCGCGGAAGGCGTCTTCCCCGTCTTCGGCGAAGATGTCGGCGATCACGCGGTCTTCGAGCAGCTCGAGGTACTCGTCGGCGTCGAGGGAGGCGAGGCCTAAGGTGAGGGCCAGGTACTGGGAAACGCTCGTTTTGCCGGCGCCCATGAAGCCGATGAAATAGACCGGCTTGGTGAGCGTGTAGCCGCCTGCGTGTCTGCGTCCAGTGGGCATGGGTCATCCTTCCTGTTGGAGCGCGCGTGCGGGTGCGGGCGGACCAGCTGTGGGCGGGCCGGCAGCGGGCGCAGCGCGATCGCCTCACGCCCTCGCGAACGAACCGTGCGCCAGCAAACCGCTCGGCACTCTAGCGCGCGCTAGTGCTTTTGGGGGCGATTGTAGTTCTGCTGCAGTGTGGAGGACGGGTCGGGGGGCGTTCTGAACAAAACCTTCATTGACCTTGGATTGAGGCACCGATACAATAGCCGTTGCGCAATGGCACTTGATGCCTTTGCCGGGCCGTTAGCTCAGTTGGTAGAGCAGAGGACTTTTAATCCTAAGGTCGTGGGTTCGAGTCCCACACGGCCCACCACTTCAAAACCGCAGGTCAGGGGCTTATGGCTCCTGGCCTTTCTTGTTTTTCGGAGTCTGTGTACCCCATGAGTACACAGACGGGTACACAGACTTTACAACGGACCCGGACGCCGCCCCGATAGGCGCGGGCGTTCAGCCATGCCCTGCTGCCGCCTCGGCCCATATCCACCCACAGATCATTTCCCAGACTCACCCATCTCAGACCCATTCCCCAGGCTCATCCCACTCAGACGCATTCCACTCGTAGCTCATCCCGCCCTGGCCCATTCCGCTCGAGGCCTCTTCCACCCGTGGCCCATTTCATCCCTGGCCCATATCAAGAGAAATGCGGTCGATTTTCACCTCCGGTGGTCGAGATTGCAAGAAATGCGGTGTGCGGAAGCGCGATTCGAGGCCGCTGAAGGCCGCAACCAACCGCATATCTCGTCATCCGAGCCAAATCGAGCACAAGCGGCAACCACATATCTGACGATTTCAGCCACACGTATCCCTAAACGACCGCATATCTCACGTTTTCAGCCAGCTCTCGGCGCGGGACTGAGGCGGAGGGGCGCGGAGTAGTCGGCATGCGGCACGACGCGAGCGACCGGCGCTCGGCGTGCGACTGGTCGGCGAGGGGAACGGCGCGAGGAAGTTGACGCAGGGCGCGGCGCGGGACCGAGGCGGGCAGCATGGGATGGTTGGCGCGTGGCGCTGGATCGACACCGTGCGCATGACCAGGCAGAGCAACCGGAGCTGCACGGGGGAGGGTGCGACCGGGAAACCGCCGATGCGTTCAAGGGCCCGACACGCTCGAACCGGCGGCATACTTCGCGCACACCTGCCAGCGAGCTCGGTCCTCGCACCCCGTCCGCATGCTCGAACCGCGCTCCTTCAGCACGTTCGACCTCGCCTTCCCTCATCACGACCCTGCAAGTGGCAGAGATTGCGCGCTATGCAGTAAAATTCGCCGCCCCCTGGTAGAGATTGAGCGTTATGCAGCATGCAATGGCCGACGCCTCTTGGCTCGGGTTCGCGCGCGAATCTCTGACCTGGGGTTTTGTAATAGGGTGTGCCGCCAACGGATTCGATTTGCGCGGTTCGGCCCGATGAGGTGCTACACATCGGCACATCTCTGCCAGCGACACTCGAAATTTGCTACACATCGGCCAATCTCTGCCAGCCGAGGCGTTCGGCACGGCACGGCGACGCTGCGCGATCTCCGCATGACCCCGCGTGGCCGGCGGATGCCGGCGCTGCCCCCGCGTGAGCGGCGAGTGCCCAGCGGGCGCCGGCGCTGGCGCGGCGCAATTGCCGCCGCACCGCTGCCGCGTCCCGCCGACGCGATCACCGCGTGACCCCGCGGGCCGCCGCGTCCTACCGGCCCGCGCCCAACCCTAGGCGCCGCAGCGCTCCTTGATCACCAAGGGCACCGTGTAGCTCGCGTTCAGATCAAAGGCCATTTCGGGCTGGATGCTCTTCACGTAGTCGGTATAGAAGAAGTCCTTGTACCGGGCTTGAATCTCTTCGTTGGAGCAGCCCTCTTCATGCGCGCGCACGATCAGGTCGGCCGCGTACTGGGTGAAGTAGCGGGCCGCGCGCAGGAATCCGCGGCCCTCCTCCCCCGCCATGATGCCGTAGTGGGGCACGAGCACGTGTTCGGGTTCGAGCGCGATCGCGCGCTCGATGTAGTCGAGCGACATCCGCCACCCCACCAAGAAGCAGGTGTCGGCCAGGAAAGGCACGTCGGCCGGCGCGGGGCGCCCGCTGAAATCGACGAAGCCCGCGGGCAGCGGGCCGCCGTAGACGCAGGAGGTCTCGCAGGTCACGAGCAGGCGGCTTTCCGCATCCCAAAAGGCCAGGCAGTCCTTGGTGTGGCCGGGCGCCGCCATCACCGAAAGCGTCATGCCGCCCGAAGCCACCGTGTCGCCTTCGTCGATGAGCACGTCGACGGGCATATGCTCGGGCACGTGGGGGAAGTCGGTGCGACCCTGGTTTTCGGCTTCGTTGGCGTTGAGCTTGTTCATCGTGCGCAGGGCGCCCGGGCGCTTGAACACGTGCGCCGCGTAGGGCGCGCAGGCAAGTTTGGCCTGAGGCATGCGTTCGTGCAGGTAGGCCGCGCCGGCGCAGTGGTCGTAGTGGGAATGCGTGAGCAGGATCCACTCGATGCGAGCGGGGTCGCACACGTTCGAAAGGCGGGCGAAAGTATCGGCCGCGTCCCAGGCGTAGCCGGCGTCGACCAAAAAGCCGCCGCCGCGCTCGGGCAGCACGGCGAAGCATTCGCCGCCTGCCGCGCCGCCGACCTGGTAGACGCTCGCCCCCGGCAGGTGCCATGCACCGTGCTGGAAGGGATTCGTGCGACCCTGCTCGTGTTGTGACATGTACGTGAGATCCTTTCGTTGTGCGCGCCCCGAAAACGAGTCAAAGAGATGTGACCCCTTTGACTCACGCGCGCTAGAATTCCAGCTCTTGCAGGCGGTCGAAGACGACGTCCTTGCGGGTGAGGAAATCCCAAGGGTCGAAGATCTCGTCGAGGGTTTCCTTGGAGAGCGTGCATTCGGGGTCGGCCTCGAGGCGCTCGCGGTAGCTGGGGCCGGGCTTGGCCTGCTGCACGTCGTGCCAGGTGGCCATCGCGTTGCGCTGCACGATCACGTAGGCGTCCTCGCGCGTGATGCCGGTCTGCACGAGCGCCAGCAGCACCTTGCTCGAGAAGATGAGCCCGCGCGTCTTGTACATGTTGGCCTTCATGGCTTCCGGATAGGTCTGCAGGCCGTCGAGGATCCAGCGCAGCTTTTCGGCGATGTAGTCGAGCGCGATGAAGCTGTCGGCCAGAGCCGTGCGCTCGGCACCGGAATGCGAGATGTCGCGTTCGTAGAACAGGGCCACGTCGTCGAAGCCCACCTGGGCGTTCGCCTTGATCGTGCGGGCGAGGCCGCAGACGCGCTCGGCCGTGATGGGGTTGCGCTTGTGCGGCATGGCCGACGAGCCCTTCTGTCCCTTCTTGAACGGTTCTTCGGCTTCGATCACGTCGGACTGCTGGAGCAGGCGCACCTGCAGGGCCACCGATTCGAAGCTGGCGGCGACCACGGCGAGCGTGGACATGACCTGCGCGTGGCGGTCGCGCGCGAGGACCTGCGTCGACAGCGGGTCGGGCGTGAGGCCCAGGTGCTCGCAGACGTACTTCTCGATGAAGGGGTCGATGCTCGAATAGGTACCCACCGCGCCGCTGATCGCGCCGGTGGCGGCCACGTCGCGCGCCTGCTGCAGGCGGTCGAGGTCGCGCTTCATCGACCAAGCCCAGCTGCCGAACTTCATGCCGAAGGTCATGGGCTCGGCGTGGATGCCGTGGGTGCGGCCCACGCAGAGGGTGTTCTGGAATTCGAAGGCACGGCGCTTGCAGACTTCGCCGATTTTCTTCACGTCGTCGATGATGATGTCGAGCGCCTGCGTGATCTGGTAGGACAGAGCCGTATCGCCCAGGTCGCTGCTCGTCATGCCGTAGTGCACCCAGCGGGAAGGCTTCTCTTCGCCTTCGGGCACGTCGGCGTCGATGTATTCGGCCATGTTGGTGAGGAAGGCGATGACGTCGTGGTTGGTGACGGCCTCGATTTCGTCGATGCGCTCGACGGTGAAGTCGGCGTGGTCGCGGATCCACTGCGCTTCCTCTTTGGTGATGCCCGACGCGCCCAGTTCGGCTTGAGCCTCGCACGCGAGGATCTCGATTTCCTTCCAGATGTTGAACTTGTTTTCGTTCGACCAGATCTTGCCCATTTCGGGTCGGGTATAGCGAGGAATCATAGACGTCCTTCCCATGCGGACTGCGCCGCCCTGCTGTCGGTGTGCCGGGCGGCCTGCGCCGCCGTTGGGACGATTGTACCGCGCCGCCCGCGCGCGAGCGGCCGAATGTGTGACAACGGGGGCGCGGACGTGCGGACAATTTCCGATACACCCTACCGCGTCGCCGTCGTCGCCCGCCTGTACTGCATCGGGCTCATCCAGCCCAGAGACTCCTTCGGCCTCTCCTCGTTGTAG
>JALCHN010000055.1 GCA_022644775.1 Eggerthellaceae bacterium | reverse complement strand
GCGAAGGCTCATCCCGCCGTCGACGACAAGGCTCACCGCGCGAAGGACCTCTTCGGGCGCGTACTTCTTCTTTCCCATGCGGACTCCAAACTGTCTCATTCTGAGTCCGCACGTCCCCGTCCCCCTGTCACGCCCACCGCCTGCGCTCGGGCGATTAACGCGCCTTTCTTGGCTATTTCCCCGATTTCGGCAAATTTCGACAAGAAAGGCGCGTTAATCGCGCCGCCGGGGGGTGCCCACCGTCCGCACCTCCATTACAGCAGATCCTCGATAAAGCCCACGCGGTAGTTCTTGAAGACCGCCTCGCCGGTGGCCTGGGTGGCGTCCAGGTCGACGTCGGCGTCGATCGCGAAGTCGCGGTCCTCGTCCTCGTCCTTGAAGGTCTGGCGCACGTGCCAGGTATGGGCAGTCTGCTCGGCCGATTCGTCGATGTCGAGATAGTTCATGCTGCGCGCGTCGGCGTCGAGGACCACCTCGTCGTGGGCCTCGTAGTAGGCGTCGAGCGCCTGCTTCCAGTAGGGCGCGGGCATGCCCCAGTCGGCGTCCATTTCGCCCAGGTCGCGCGACCGCTCGAGCGAGGCCAGCCGCACGCGGGAGATAAGGGCGTTGCGCACGAGCACGGTGACCGCGCGCCTGTCGCGCACCACGACGTCGGCGGCTGCGGGCGCGGCGATCGCGGCGCCTTCGGGCTCTTCGCCGGCGTGTTCCCATTCGTCGACCAGGCTCGAGTCGACGCTGCGCACCACCAGGCCCAGCCAGGCGATGATGTCGCCCAGGCGCTCGTCGACCTTGTCGTCGGGGATGGTCTTCGCGAGCACGCGGTAGGCGTCGGAAAGGTAGCGCAGCAAAAGCCCCTCCGACCGGGCGATCTTGTAGCGCTGGATGTAGCCTTTGAAGTCGCTCGCCGTTTCGACCATGTCGCGCAGGATCGATTTGGGCGACAGCTCGTAGTCGCGGGCCCACGGCACGTCCTGGCAATAGCGCTGGAAGGCGGCGTCGAGCAGGTCTTCGAGCGGCTTGGGGTAGGTGACCTCCTGCAGGCGGTCGATGCGCTCGTCGTAGTCGATGCCTTCGGCCTTCATCGCGGCCATGGCGGCGTCTTTGGCGGCCCGCTCCTGGGCGCGCAGGATCTGTCGCGGGTCCTCGAGCGTGGCTTCCACCATCGAAATCACGTCGAGCGCGTAGGTTTCGCTTTCGGGGTCGAGCAGTTCGAGCGCGGCGAGCATGAACGGCGACAGCGGCTGGTCGAGCGCGAAGTCTTCGGGCATGTCGACGGTGAGCGCGTAGTCGCTGGCCCCGCCTGCGCCCTCGGTGCGCTCCACCACGCCCGCGGTTTCGAGCGTGGCGAAGATCTCGTCGGCGCGCTGGAACAAGGCGAGCTTTTCGGGATCGGTCTGCATGCTGTTGCCAATAAGCGTGCGCACGCGCGTCCAGGCGTCGCCACCCTGCATGACCTCGTCGAGCACCATGGCGTGCGTGATGCGCATGCGGGGCTTGAGCTTTTCGGGCTCTGCTTCGATCAGGCGCTCGAAGGTCTGCTTGTTCCACCCCACGAAGCCCTTGGGCGGGGTCTTCAGGTGCTTGTTCTTCGCCTTCTTCACGTCACCGCCGGCCTTGGCCAGGGCACGGGCCTTCTCGATGTCGTATTCGGTGGCCTCGGCGATCACACGGCCTTCGGTATCGAAGCCCGAACGGCCCGCGCGCCCGGCGATCTGATGGAACTCGCGCGCGTTCAGGCGGCGCATCTTGTTGCCGTCGTACTTGGCGAGCGCGGTGAGGATGACCGTGTGGATGGGCACGTTGATGCCCACGCCGAGCGTGTCGGTGCCGCAGATCACGGGCAGAAGCCCCTGTTGGGCGAGCTTTTCCACGAGCAAGCGGTAGCGGGGCAGCATGCCCGCGTGGTGCACGCCCACGCCGGCGAGCAGGAGGCGGCGCAGGGTCTTGCCGAAGACGGTGGAGAACTGCGTGCCGCGGATCGATTCCTTGATCTTCTCGCGCCGCTCTTTGGTCGAGATGTTGAAGCTCGACAGGGACTGGGCGCTTTTCAGGGCGGCGTCCTGGGCGAAGTGAACGATGTAGAGGGGCGCTTCGCCGGCGCGCATGGCCAGCTCGACGGTGGCTTCCAGCGTCGTGTCGGCGAACTCGTAGGTGAGCGGCACGGGGCGTGGGGCGTCGGCGATCGTGTCGACGGTGCCGCCCGTGCGGGCCTCGAGCGTGGCGGCGATGTCGGTCGTGTCGCCCAGGGTGGCGCTCATGAGCAGGAACTGGGCGTGGGGCAGGGCCAGAAGCGGCACCTGCCAAGCCCAGCCGCGCTGGGGGTCGGCGAAGAAGTGGAACTCGTCCATCGCGATGCAGCCGATGTCGGCGTCCTCGCCCAGGCGCAGGGCGTCGTTGGCCAGGATTTCGGCCGTGCAGCAGATGATCGGGGCGTCGGTGTTGATCGTGCTGTCGCCGGTGATCATGCCCACGTTCTCGCGGCCGAAGATGCGCACCAACTGGAAGAACTTCTCGCTCACGAGCGCCTTGATCGGGGCCGTGTAGTAGACGCGGCGGTCGGTGCACACGCTCAGGAAGCACAGGCCCATGGCCACGAGCGACTTGCCGCTGCCGGTGGGCGTGCCCAGGATCACGTGGTCGCCGGCGGCCAGGTCCATGAGCGCGTCCTCCTGGTGGGGCCACAGCTCGATGCCGCGCGATTCGCACCATTCCAAAAAGAGCTCGAGCGCGTCGCCCGGGTCGATGTTGGGCCAGCCGTCGGAATCTTCGGGCCAGGGAATCTTCGCGCCCAGGGAGCCGGGCGCAAAGGGGTCGGGCGCGGCGGCTGCGTCCTGCGCGTGCGCTTCGAGCGCGGCGGCGTCTTCGGGCGCATCGGCCTGTTCCGTTGCCATCGTCCCGCGTGTGACAACGTCAGCTGCTCCCGTTGTCACCGTTGTCGCGGGGCGGGCGGCGGAGGTGTGTGCGAAATCGGTCATGTGCTCGGGTCCTTGCGTTGCGGGTGCGTGTCGTGCCTATTCTAGCGTGGAAGGCCCGCACCGCGCGCCGGGCGGGGGCCCGTGTGTCACACTTTGCCGCGCGTGCGCCATCCGTCGGCCGCCTGCCGCCTGTCCTCGGCATCGCGCCTTACCCATCTCCCCGCCTCCGTGTACACGCTCGTAACGAAGTGCCCAAAAACCAGACATCGGGCTTAAACTGTCTGATTTTATAGGATTGACGCGGGAAAACATTTCGGCAACCTGGGTGAATCACAACAGATGTGGCGTTAGAATCAGTTCCAACGCACACTGCTGTTCAATGAATCGGATAGATGAGGGGTGCCCCGTGAAAGAGAAAATCGCCGATTTCGGCATTCGTTCAACGTTGAAAATTTTGCATTCAAATCCCGAGAAGGCGCTGCCGCGTTTGGTGAGCGTCGCCGACACTTTCGCCCACAGCACCTTCCCGGCGCAGATGGACGCTATCAAGGAAGCGATGGGCAACACCGATTCGAACATCTACAAGATGCTCGTGCGCGTCCTGAAGGAGCGCGACGCCGACGAAGTCGACAACCTGATCGCCAACTTCCTGGAAAACGCCGGTGTGAAGGGCTGGAACAAGCAGAAGGAACTGCGCGAGAAGTACAACTGCAACATCCCCTGGGCCATCCTGCTCGACCCCACGAGCGCCTGCAACCTGCACTGCAAGGGCTGCTGGGCGGCCGACTACGGCAACCGCCTGAACCTCACCTACGACGACATCGACGACATCATCCGCCAGGGCGAAGAGCTGGGCACCTACATGTACATCTACACGGGCGGCGAACCCCTGGTGCGCAAGGACGACCTGATCAAGCTCTGCGAGGCGCACCCCGAATGCACCTTCCTCTGCTTCACCAACGGCACGCTCATCGACCAGAAGTTCTGCGACGACCTGAAGCGCGTGAAGAACTTCGTGCCGGCGCTTTCGGTGGAGGGCAACAGGGAAACCACCGACTTCCGCCGCGGCGAGGGCGTCTACGACCGCTGCGTGCACGCGATGAACCTCATGAAGGAGAACGGCCTCATCTTCGGCATCTCCTGCTGCTATACGAGCGAGAACTACGACGTCGTGTCGAGCCCGGAATACCTCGACCAGATGATCGACTGGGGCGCCGTCTTCGTGTGGTACTTCCACTACATGCCGGTGGGCTCCGATGCCAACATCGAGCTCATGTGCACGCCCGAACAGCGCGAGGAGATGTACCACCGCATTCGCCACTACCGCGAGACCAAGTCGATTTTCCCCATGGACTTCCAGAACGACGGCCAGTCGGTGCAGGGTTGCATCGCGGGCGGCCGCCGCTACCTGCACATCAACGCCGCCGGCGACGTCGATCCCTGCGTGTTCATTCACTTCAGCGATTCGAACATCCACGAAAAGACCCTGCTCGAGTGCCTGCGCAGCCCGCTGTGCCAGGCCTACCACGACAACCAGCCCTTCAACGAGAACATGCTGCGGCCCTGCCCCATGTTGGAAAACCCCGACGAGCTGCGCCGCATCGTGAAAGAGTCGGGCGCCCAGTCGTCGAATCTGGAAGCGGCCGAAACGGTCGACGAGCTCTGCGACCGCTGCGACGCGTACGCTAAGGCTTGGAAGCCCACGGCCGACAAGTTGTGGGAGAAGGACCATCGCGTGGGCACCTTCTCGCACTAGGCGCAGCGCACATCCTCGAACATGACGAGAGCCCCAGGCCGTGCGGTCTGGGGCTCTTTTGCGTCGCGGAAGAGCACGCCTCGCAAGCGGAGGGGCGCCGTGCCCCTCCGCAGCCGCTCTTAGTAGTTGCCGCCGAAGAATTTGCTGTCGGCAGGCAGCTCGTAGCCGGGGAAGTAGCGGGCGAAGTCGAGCTTCAGGTAGGCGCAGAGGTTCGCGAGCTCGACCATCGTGCCGTCGGAGACGGGGATGCCGTGGGCGCGGCGGTCCTGTTCGGCGAGGACCTCCTTTTCGCCGTGCGTGTAGATCTGCTCGGCTCCTTCGGCCAAAGGCGCGCGACGCAGCTCTTCCAGGTAGGCGCTGAAGTGGGCTTTGATGTCATCGGGGTTGCCGAAGGCCGCCGGGTCGATAGCGGCGAAGCCGTGGCAGATGCCCGTCTTGTCGGGGAAGGTGCAGCACTTCTCGCTCGTGACGCCCTGCGAGAGGATCGAGCTGAAGATTTCGGCGATCATGCCGTAACCGTAGCCCTTGTGGCCGCCGCTTACCTCGCTCGAGCCGCCGAGCGGCATGATGCCGCCGCCGGCCTTGGCCACGATGTTGGCGAGCACGCGGGGCGCGTCGGTGGTGGGCTGGCCGTTTTCGTCGAGGGCCCAGCCTTCGGGCAGGGGCTTGCCGGCCTTGTTGTACATTTCGAGTTTGCCGCGCGTGACCACGGTGGTCGACGCGTCGAACAGGAAGGGATAGGGGTCGGCGGGCACGGCGACGGCGATCGGGTTCGACCCGATCATGGCCTTGCGCGCGTAGACCGGCACCATGATGGCTTCGGAATTCGTACAGGAGAAGCCGATCAGGCCCGCGTCGGAGGCCATCTTGGCGTAGTAGCCGGCGATGCCGTAGTGGTTGGAGTTGCGCACCGACACGATGCCCACGCCCACGGTCTTGGCTTTTTCGACGGCCTTCTTCATCGCGAAGACGCCGTTGAGCTGGCCCATGCCCGCGTGACCGTCGATCACGGCCGAAATCGGGGTCTCGAAGACGACTTCCGGCTTGGCGTCGGCGTGGATCGTGCCCTTTTCGAGGCCCTTGTGGTAGCGCACCATGCGCTGCATGCCGTGGCTTTCGATGCCGAAGAGGTCGGCGGTGAGCAGCACGTCTTTGATCGTGTTGCTGTCTTCGTCGCTGAAGCCGAAGGCGTGGAAGACGTCGTTGCAGAACCCATCGAGCGTCTCGAAGCTCCAAATTGCCTGTCCCATTGTGCTCCCTTTTGGAAAATGACCTGCGTTAACGCGCGTAAGTGTAGCACGGTCGCGTGTGCGGTGGGTGGGGGCGGCTGGGGCGAAGCGGCGTGCTTTGCCTAATCGAAACATTCGCATCGTACAATAGGGGCACGTATTCGCCAGCGCCCGCGGCGGCGCCGCTTGCCGACTGAAGGAGCCCCTGTATGCTCGCATTCCCCGCACAAACGAAAGACGAGATCGTCTCCTGGCTGCGCACCTTCTTTGCGCATGCGTGCCCCGGCGGCTGGGCCGTGGTGGGCATTTCGGGCGGAAAGGACTCGAGCGTGACGGCGGCGCTCTGTGCCGAGGCGCTCGGCCGCGAGCGGGTGATGGGCGTGCTCATGCCGCGCGGCGTGCAGTCCGACATCGACGACGCCAAGCTGCTCGTGTCCACCCTGGGCATCCGCCACGTTACCGTCAACATCGGCAAGGCGGCCGACGCCCTGCAGTCAGCGCTTGTGGCCTCGGGCGAGCTCATGATCGCCAACTGCGGGGCGGGGCTCTCCCGCGACACCAAGATCAACCTGCCGGCCCGCATCCGCATGACGACGCTCTACGCCGTTGCCCAGAGCCTGCCGGGCGGGGCGCTCGTGCTGAACACCTGCAACAAGTCGGAAGACTGGGTGGGCTATGCGACCAAGTTCGGCGACGGGGCGGGCGACGTGAGTCCTTTGGGCAACCTGCTCGTGGAAGAGGTGCGCCAGCTGGGCGCGGTGCTCGGCCTGCCCGACGAGCTCGTGCAGAAGACGCCGACCGACGGTCTTTCGGGTCAGACCGACGAAGACAAGCTGGGCTTCACCTACGCCGTGCTCGACCGCTACATTTCCACCGGCGAAATCGACAACCCGGCCGTCAAGGAACGCATCGACGCCCTGCATGCGGCCAACCTGCACAAGCTCATGCCCATGCCCACGTTCGAAAAATAAGGGCGCGCGCCGCATCTCGGCGCGAAGCCCAGGGCCCGGCTGCGATGGTGCGCGGCCGGGCCCTGCTCGTTTAGTCGTTCAGAATCTTGTCGACCGCGTCGACCTTGGCGTGCATCATGTCGGTGCGGCCGGGGCGGATGTCGGCCTTCAGGATGACCTCGGTGCGGATGCCGCGTTCGGCCAGGACGAAGGTGGCGTCTTTGACGACCTGCATGACCTCGTCCCATTCGCCTTCGATTTCGGTGAACATCGAATTGGTGCGGTTGGGAAGGCCCGAAGCGCGGATGACTTTCACGACTTCGGCGACGTAGGAGGCGAGCTCTTCGCCTTCGCCGAAGGGCGCGATCGCGACGGCGACCAGGGTGTTCATGGCGGTTCCTTTCGTTAGTGCGGCCGCGGCGGGTGCGGGCGGCTCCAAGGCGCGGGCACCCGTGCGCGGCGAGCGGCCGGGGCCTAGGCCCCGGCGAGCTCCATGGGGTTGTGGGCGATGTCTTCGGCGGTGGCCAGGTAGAGCTGGTCGAGGAAGGCGACCTTGAAGCTCGCGGGCGCCTGGGATTCGGCACCGGCGCGGGTCCCGGCCAAATCGAAGACGTTGGCCGCCGCGACCGCCGCCGCCAGCGGGGTGGGCGCGCACGCCGCGTAGACGGCCGCGACGCCGCCGAGGGCGCAGCCCGTGCCCGTGATGTAGGGCATGAAGGCGCTGCCGCCGAAGGACCGCACGATCGTCTCGCCGTCGGTGGCCAGGTCCTCTTCGCCCGACACGGCCACGGCGCCGCCCGTGTACTGGGCGAGCGCGACGGCGGCGCTTGCGGCGGCTTCCACCGAATCGGTGGAATCGACGCCGCGCACGCCGCCGGCTTCGCCCGCGAAATCGAGCTCGAGCAGGCTGGCGAGCGCGATGGCCTCGCTCGCGTTGCAGCGGATCACGGTGGGTTTCAGCGGCATGATCTCGCGCAGGATCTGGGTGCGCAGGCTGCCGATGCCCAGCCCCACCGGGTCGACGACCCAGGGCTTGCCCGCTTTGTGCAGGGCGAGCGCGGTGGCCGGCATCGTCTTCTGATGCACGGGGATCAGCGTGCCCATGTTCAGATACATGGCGCCGCCCGCCTGGGCCACGCCTTCGCCCTCATCGGGCAGAAAGACCATCGCGGCCGATCCGCCGACCGCCAGCTGGGCGTTGGCGACGAAATCGATCGTGACGAAGTTGGTGACCGAAGCCGCCATGGGGTTGGTGCGTTTCACCGCCTCGACCGTTTCGATGATCTGACCTTCGAGCGTTGCCTTGTCGAGCATGAGGATTCCTTTCCGGACGAAAAACGCCCACCGGGTACACGGCGGGCGCTGCGATTCGTCCATGCTCCCTACACCAGTGTTAACTGACAGGTTCCAAGGGTTGGGCGGGCGCCCTCTCAGCTGGCGCGCACGGCGGCGCGCAGCACCCCTGCACTGCGCTCTCGATGCTAACACGAACGGCGCCGTTCGCGCGGGTCGAGAGCGGCCGGCGCCGCGAGCGGCACGGCGCGGTTGCGCTTGCGCTCTGGGGCTCGCTTTCCCGACTCGCCGGGCGGCGGGCATTGCTATCATGGTGGGCGACACATGCAAACGAAAAAGGAGCGTTATGAGCTACGACGGAATGAAGAACCCCGACCGCAACGAGCCCTGCTGGTGCGGAAGCGGACGCAAGTACAAGAAGTGCCACTACGAGACCGACAAGCGCCTCGAGCTGTTGTGGGACGCGGGCGAAGAGGTCATGCCGCGCAGCCTCTACAAGAACGCCGAAGACATCGCCGGCATCAAGGCTTCGGCGGCCGTGAACACCGGCATCCTCGACTACGTGGGCGAGCATATCGCCGCCGGCGTGTCGACGATGGACATCAACAACTGGGTCAACGACTACCTGGCCGCGCACGACGCCGTGTCGGCCGATCTGAACTTCGAGGGCTACCCCTACAGCGTGTGCACGTCGATCAACGAAGTCGTTTGCCACGGCTTCCCCAACGAGAAAGACGTGCTGAAGGACGGCGACATCATCAACGTCGACATGTCCACGATCAAGGGCGGCTACTTCAGCGACTCGAGCCGCATGTACTGCATCGGCGACGTCGACCCCGAATGGAAGCGGCTCGTGGAGGTCTGCCGCGAATCGGTGCAGGCGGGCCTGGCCGCGGTGAAGCCTTGGGGACATTTGGGCGACGTGGGCGCCGCCGTGCAGAAGGTGGCCGTCGATGCCGGATTCAGCGTGGTGCGCGAATACGGCGGCCACGGCATCGGTCGCGAGTTCCACGAAGACCCCTTCGTGAGCTTCGTTTCCGAAGCGGGCACCGGCCCCATCCTCGTGCCCGGCCTCTGCTTCACGATCGAGCCGATGGTGAACATGGGCACGGCCGGCATCACGACCGACGAGGCCAACGGCTGGATCGTGAGCACGGCCGACGGCAAGCCTTCGGCCCAGTGGGAAGTGCAGCTCGTCGTGACCGAAGACGGCTACGAGCTTCTCAGCTGGTAGCGTGACAGCAGGGGCAGGTGATGTTGTCGCCTGCCCCTGGAAGAACGCGAGCGCCTCCGGTCCAGCGGGCCGGAGGCGCTCGCGCGCTTTATGACAACGGGGGCGCGTGATGTTGTCA
>JALCHN010000054.1 GCA_022644775.1 Eggerthellaceae bacterium | reverse complement strand
GCGTGATGTTGTCACGCTTGGGCGTGACAACATCACGCGCCCCCGTTGTCACGCCGCATTTCCCCCCGAATCGACCGTTCGCCCTTGCGAGCTTTCTAGGGGAAACCCCGCAACTTTTTCGGGACGTTTCCGCGCCTACACCAAACGGTGTAGTAAAAGACCACGTCAGATACCTTTCTGTCATAAAGCCAGGTCAAAACAGCTCAATCATCCTGTAAAATGTGTACTTGCGATGAAGAAGTACATCGCTGATAGTACTCGGAGGGGTTTGTTCACCGAAAACGAGGGGGTGTGCTATGAAGCACAAACTAACCAAAAAGGCGGTGACCTGTATATGCGTTCTCGCCATCGGCGTGGTGTCGGTGGGCGTGTATGCATGCGCGCCTAAAGCCAACACCGGCGTGCCCACGCCGGTCGGGCAATCGCCCGAATACGTTCCCGAAGCGAATCAGTACGGCGTCGTAGAGGCGAAGGACTGGGCCGACCAGTATCCCGACCAGTACGCGTCGTTTCTGAAGAACAACGAGAACACCTGGCCCGAAGGCAAGGCCAACAAGAACGAGCTGTACCCTGAAATGGTGACGCTGGGCAAGGGTTACGGCTATGCCAAGTTCTTCAGCGAGCCGGGCGGCCACACCTCGGCGCTCTACACGGTCACGCATAACGGCCGTATCACAGAGCAGTCGAAGACCCAGTGCCTGGCCTGCAAGACGCCTAACGTCCACTATCAGGTAGCGGCCGAAGGCAACGACGTCTGGAAGACCAACCTCTACGAGCAGGTCGACGAATACACCGACGGGACCAAAGACGTGTCGAAGGGCGAAGGCATCAGCTGCGCCAACTGCCACGAGAACAACGACCCGTCCCAGCTTTCGGTCCTGCGTGCCGACTGGAAGCGCGCCATGGGCGAAAACGCCGACAAGGTGCCCGAATCGGCTCAGGTCTGCGGCCAGTGCCACTGCGACTACTCGATGGACGCCCAGACCGGCGAGCCCACGAGCCCGTATGACGACGTCACCAAGATGACGCCCGACGACGCCCTGCAGTGGTACGACGAGCACAACTACGTCGACTGGACCTACAAGTCCACCGGCGCCAAGATGCTCGCCGTGCGTCATTCCGAATTCGAATACAACTACGGCGGCGAGGGCAACCACATGGCCAAGTTGGGCTACACCTGCTCTGACTGCCATATGGCCGTTGAAACCAACGACCAGGGCGAGGCTTACACGAGCCACTTCTGGGGCAGCCCGCTCGACAACGAAGAGCTGCTGGAAAACGACTGCAACACCTGCCATAAGGATCTGAAGGCCGAAGTGCAGGCCAAGCACGACGAGTGGCAGGAAAAGACCCACGAAGTGGGCCAGCGCGCCGCTTGCTACGTGCAGAACCTTGAAAAGGCCGTTGCCGCCGGCACCATTTCCGGCGAGCAGCTCGAGCGCGCCCAGTACATCCAGCGCGCCGCGGCCTTCTACTGGAACTCCTCCTATGCTGAGAATTCCAAGGGCGCCCACAACATCGATCTCGTGCGCCACGTGGTCGACCAGGCCAACACCCTGCTCGATGAAGGTGACCAGATCCTGGGCGTCGAGTCTACGGCCGAAGGCTTCGTGAGCGAATACGACCCGAGCGTTGGGACCTTGGACTACGGTTCCGACCACTACTACAACCAGCAGGACCCCGAAACCGCCACGCAGGACTACGGCACTGAAGCGGCCGAAAAGTACGGCAATCAGTAAGGGGTGCGCAAGATGAGCGACGAAACGAAGAAGACGGAGGCTGCGCCCGCAGAGGGCGCGGCTCCCGCCCCTAAAAAGCATAAGAAGGCCGTTGTCGCCGTTGTCATCGTTGCCGTGCTGGTCGTTGCGGGAATCGGGTTCAACATCTGGCACGAGCAACCGAGCTTCTGCCAGACCATGTGCCATATCGAGAACACGTATGTGAGCAACTACTCGCAGCCGCAGAACTCGGTGGGCACCGATAAGTACGGCAACGAGGTGTCGAACACCAACGCCATGATGGCGGTGCTCCACAGCCACACGGAAGCGAGCGCGAAGCCCGAAATCGTGTGCGTTGACTGCCACGTGCCGAACAACTTCGAGCTGGCGCATGACGGCATGAACTACGTGACGGGCAACTACGTCTACCCGCGCAACGAACGTTCCGACGACGATCTTATGAAATGGGACAACAAAGACGGCACGCAGTTCTGCGTGAACGAGAACTGCCATGCCTACCTGCGCGGCGCGGACGGCAAGGTCGACCGCGACAAGCTGGAGCAGTCCACGCAGCGCATGGACTTCAATCCCCATTCGCAGCACCATGAAGGCATCGAGATGACCTGCACCGAGTGCCATAAAGGCCATCGTGCGAGCGTGCTCGAGTGCACTGGATGCCACGACGACGTCGAATTGCCCGATGGATGGGTAACGAAAGAGCAAAGCGACGAGATTATGGCGCATATGCACGAAGCGGCATAGCGCAAGCGAACAAACCCCCTGTTCGGCCCGAGCTGCAGCCAAGGCCGAAACGCGAACCGCCGCCCTTTGGGGCGGCGGTTTTGCATAGGTGGAGTCGAAGTCGGGGCTCTGCGCAGGGAAGGGGAAGCGCAGCCGCTCGGCGTTGCCGTGGCAAGGTGAGCTCGGCACGCGTTGCGCTGAGGCTCGATGACAGGTGTGTTCGGTGAAATGTGGCGGAGACGTGTGCGAATCGAACACACCCAAGACATTCTGCGTATCTCGCAACGGCTTTGAAGGCCGCGGGGCCCACCAGGAACCCATCCGTCTCCATGAGGATGCCGAAGCAGTTCGGCAGCTGCCCATTTTACCGCAATGGGCACACCTATCACTATACGCGCTCTCATCTGCGGAATTCTCCCCTCAAATAGCGGGAATACCCTCTATACGCAATAAGAAAACAGAAGTACGCTTCGCTATCGAAAGAGAAGCACGGCGCGGTCGGACCGCGCCTGACGAAGGGGCGAGGCCCTGCGTGCGCCGCGGCGGGACGAAGGCCGTGCGCCCGCGCTGTGCGCTCATGCGCGCGGGCCTGCGCCGAAAGGTAGTCGCGATGAGAATCACAGACGGCTCGCACGCCGGCGAGCTCGAAGAGCTTGCGGAACTTGCATACGTGCGGCTTGCGCCCGACGGGGCGGCCGAGCGCCGTACCGACCAGCTGCAGGCCGAAAACGCCCTGCGCGTGTACGTGAACGGCGAGCTCACGATGACGCTCGTGTGCTCGCCGAGCAACATCCCCGAACTGGTGCTCGGCCGCCTGTTCACCGAAGGCATGATCGCCGGGACCGAAGACGTCGAGGAAATCTCGATTTGCGAGCACGCTACGCGCGCGATCGTCACCCTGCACGACCGTACTGCCGATTACTCGCGGAAATCGAGCCTCACGGTCGCGTCCTGCTGCACCTTCAACTCCACGCTCAACGGCTACTTCGTCATCGACGAGGAGCTTTCGAAGGTCACCCCGAAACCCTGGGACCCTGCCTGGATCTTCCAGATGGCCGAGCTTTTCGAACGCGACACCCCCGTGCACCGCACCACGATGGGGGCCCACAGCTGCTATTTGGCGCTCGAGCACGAGGTGCTCTACTGCTGCGAGGACCTGGGCCGTCACAACGCCTTCGACAAGGTGATCGGCCGGGCGCTGGAAGACGGCGTCGACCTTACGCGGTGCACGGTGTTCACAAGCGGCCGCATTCCCACCGACATGGTGGTGAAAGCCCTGCGCGCCGGCGTGCCCACGCTCGTGTCGAAGGCGGTGCCCACCGACATCACCGTGCGCATGGCGCGCGAGTACGACCTCACGCTCATCTGCTCGGCGCACAGCGATTCGCTCAAGGTCTTCAGCGATCCGTTGGGTATCGTGGGCGCCTAGGGCGCGTGGGCGGCCGAATGGGGAAGGCCCGCTCGTGGAAAAGGGCCGCCGCGCCCGTGCCGCGCTGCCGAAGCGGTACCATTTCCCTAACACGTCACGCGAGGTGAGGAAGCCTATGCCGCACAATCACGTACAGCCCAACATCGATTTGCTGAAGAAGCTGCCCCAGGTCGAAGAGGTGCTCAAGCGCCCGCAGCTCGTCGAGCTCGCCGCGCGCTTCCCGCGCGAGAAGCTCGCCCAGAGCGTGCGGGAGGCCGTCGACGCCGTGCGCCAGCGCATCCTGGCAGGCGAAGAGCCCGACGAGTCGATCGACGCGATCGCCGCCCGCGCCGCCCAGCAGGCGCTCTCGCTCGAGCGCCCCTCGCTGCGCCGCGTGATCAACGCGACCGGCGTGATCGTCCACACCAATCTGGGCCGCAGCCCCCTGGCGCCCGAAGCGGCCGCCGCCGTCAACGACGTGATCGGGGGCTATTCCACGCTCGAGTACAACACCGACCGGCTCGAGCGCGGTAGCCGCCACGCCCACTGCGAGAACCTCATCCGCGCCCTTACCGGGGCCGAAGCGGCCATCGCGGTGAACAACAACGCCTCTGCGGTCATGATGGTCTTAAGCGAATTCGCCCGCGGCGCGTCGGCGATCGTCTCGCGCGGCGAGCTGGTGGAAATCGGCGGGTCCTTCCGCATCCCCGACATCATGGATCTTTCGGGCGCGCACATGATCGAGGTGGGCACCACCAACAAGACCCACCTGGTCGACTACGCCCGCGCGCTCGACCCGAGCGTGTCGATGCTGCTCAAGGTGCATCCGTCGAACTACCGCATGCTCGGGTTCACCGAATCGGTGCCTATCGCCGACCTGCGCGAGCTGGCCGATCGCGAAAACGGCGAGCGCCGCGCCGCTGCCGACGGTCGCGCCGACGTGCTCGTCTACGAAGACCAGGGCTCGGGCGCCTTCGCCCGGCTCGACGCCTTCGGCACCTATGCCGAACCCACCGTGGCCGAAAGCCTGAAGGCGGGCGCCGACCTGGTGTCGTTTTCGGGCGACAAGCTGCTCGGCGGCCCGCAGGCCGGCATCATCGTGGGGCGCAAAGACCTCATCGACCGGCTCAAGAAGAACCCGCTCGCCCGCGCCCTGCGCTTGGACAAGATGACGATCGCCGCGCTCGAAGCGACCCTGCGCCTCTACCTGCATCCCGAACGCGCCCAGCGCGAGGTGCCCACCCTGCGCATGCTCACCGAAACGGCGGCCGACGTCGACGTGCGCGCGCAGAAGCTCCTCGAAGCGGCGCGCGCGGCGGTGCCGGAAGGCGCGGCGCGGCTCGCCGTGGTCGACGAGATCTCCCGCGCCGGCGGCGGGGCCCTGCCCATGTGCGACATTCCCACGCGCGCCCTGCAGGTGGCCTTCCTGCGCGGCAGTGCGCAGGCATGCCACGAGTACATGGTGCGCGAGCGCGCAATTCCCGTGGTGGGGCGCGTGAAGGACGAGCACGTGCTCTGCGATGCGCGCACGTTGCTCGACGATGAGGAAATCGCCGAAGTCGCCCAGGCCCTGGGCGCCTACTTCGGCTCGCTGGAAGGCTAGGTGGTTCCCATGGTAGACACCCGCGAACGCATGGCGAAGGAGGCCGGCGCCCCCGATTTGGTGCTCGGCACGGCGGGCCACATCGACCACGGCAAATCGTCGCTTGTCCGCGCCCTCACCGGCGTCGACCCCGATCGCCTGGAGGAAGAGAAGCGGCGCGGCATCACGATCACCCTGGGCTTCGCGCAGCTTGCGCTGCCCGACGGCCGCACGGTGGGTGTGGTCGACGTGCCCGGCCACGAAAAGTTCGTCAAACACATGATCGCCGGCGCCACCGGCATCGACGTGGCCCTGCTCGTGATCGCCGCCGACGACGGCGTCATGCCGCAGACCGTCGAGCACGTGGCCGTTCTGCAGACGTTGGGCATCACGCGCTGTGTGGTGGCCCTTACCAAGATCGACCTGGTCGACGACGAATGGCGGGCCTTCATGAAGGGCGAAGTGGAAGCCTGGCTGGCAAATACCGCCTACGCCCACGCGCCCGTGATCGAGGTGTCGAGCAAGACCGGCGAGGGCCTCGACGAGCTGAAGCGCGCCCTGCAGGCGGAATGCGATAAAGCCGAACATGTGAAGCACGGCAGCCTGCTGCGCCTTCCCGTCGACCGCGTCTTCACGATCAAGGGCGCGGGCACCGTGGTCACCGGCACACTGTGGAGCGGCACGGCGCGCCCGGGCGACGAAATCGAGATCCTGCCCGAAGGCGCGCGCACCCGCATTCGCAGCGTGCAGATGCACAACCAGCCGGTCGAGGCGGCGCCCGCCGGCAACCGCGTCGCGCTCAACCTGAACAACGTGAAGACCGACGAGGTGCACGTGGGCGACATGCTCTGCGCGCCCGCCAGCATCGAGCCCACCGACCAGATCGACGTCCGCCTGACCTACATCGACGTCGCGGGCACGGGCAAGCCCCTGGCGACCGGCGCCCGCATGCACGTGGCGCACGGCACGCGCGAGGTGCTCGGCCGCGTCCTGCTCTGCGACAAGGTGCCCCAGCTCGCCCCGGGCGGGTCGGTCTATGCGCAGATTCGCTTGGAAGAGCTCATCGCCGCCAGCTACGGCGATCGCTTCATCGTGCGCACCTACTCGCCGGTGTCGGTGGCGGGCGGCGGCGTGATCCTGCTCGCCCATCCGCGCCGGCGCACGACGCTTTCGGCACCCGAACACGAACTGCTCGACGCCCTGCGCGAAGGCGACCTGCCGCGCGCCTGCGAGCTTTCGGTGCAGCAGGCGCCCCGTCCTGTTTCGGCGGCCGACGTGGCGCGCATGATCGGCTGGGAAGAGCCCGCGGTGGCGTGCGACCTCGATGCGGCGGTCGACTCCCGCGCGATCGAGGCCTTCGCGGCCAAGGGAATGCCCCGGCTCTACTGGACCAAGCGGCAGCTGCAGCGGTCGGTGTCGGCGATTGAAAAGGCCCTCGTCGCCTTCCATACCGCCCATCCGGGCGAGCGCGGCATGGGCAAGGCCGAACTGCAGGCGCAGGTGGCGGCCCATATGCCCGCGCCCGTGTTCGACGGCCTGGTCGACAGGTCGGTGGCGGCCGACAAGGCCGTGGTCGTGGGCAACACGGTGGGCCACCCCTCCTTCGGCGGTAACACCGACGAGGCCGAGCGCGCGGCGGGCGAGGCGATTCTCGCAGCGCTCGCGGAAGGCGGCATGATGCCCGAGGCCCTTCCGTACCTGCTCTCCAAGGCCGTCGATTCGCCGTCGTTGGCGAGCCGGGCGCTCGCGCGGCTCGAGAAAGAGGGGGCCGTGGTGCGCCTGAACCGCGAGTACGCCTTCGACGGCGCCGTTTTCCACGCGCACGTGCAGGCGCTGCGCGAATGGCTGACCGCGCACGGCAGCGGCACGGTGGCCGACCTGAAGGAGCCGTTGGGTACGAGCCGCAAATTCGCGGTGCCCATTCTGGAATACCTCGATGCCCACGGCGTCACGCGCCGCGACGGCGATTCCCGTACCTTGCAGTAACCGCGACGGGGCGGTGGGCCCGGCGCTCGCCGCCCCGTCCTCGCAGAAAGGACCCGCATGCGCATCCTGCACATCACGGCCCAGAAACCCGACAGCACCGGCAGCGGCGTCTACCTGGCCGAAACGGTGCGCGCCCTCGATCGCGCCGGTCACGAGCAGGCGGTCGTGTGCGGCATCGCGCCCGGCGATCCGGTTGACCTGCCCCAGGGCGTGCGCGTGCGTCCCGTGGTGTTCGACACGCCCGCGCTGCCCTTCCACGTGGTGGGCATGTCCGACAGCATGCCCTACCCGGCGACCCGTTACCGCGACCTCACGACCGAAATGACGGTACAGTTCAAGCGGGCCTTCAACGAAGCCTTCGACGACGTGTGCGCGGAATTCATGCCCGACCTGGTCGTTTGCCATCATCTCTACCTGGTGTGCGCGGTGATGGCGCACCGCGCGTGGCCCTGTCCGATCACGGCGATCACCCACGGGACCGACATGCGGCAGATGTGCAAGATTCCGCTCGAGCGCGCCTACATTCGCGAAGGCGTGCAGCGGCTCGACCGCATCTTCGCCCTGCACGACGAGCAGGTCGCCGACATCGAGGCCATCTACGGGGTGCCGGCCGGCCGCGTGAAGGTGGTGGGCGTGGGCTACAACGCGCGCATCTTCCAAAGGCAGGGGAATCGTGCGCGCGGTGCGGGCGTGCGCATCGCCTATGCGGGCAAGATCGCCTTCAAGAAGGGCGTGTCCTGCCTGATCGCCGCGCTCGATCGCACCCAGTTGAGCCCGCGTGACACGCGGGTCGATTTGGCGGGCGGCTATAGCGTGCAGGAGGAGTACGACCTGATCGCCGCCCAGGCCGCCACGAGCCGATGGGACGTGCGCCTGGCGGGCAAGCTGCCCCAGCCCGAGCTCGCCCGCCTCTACAACGCGGCCGACATCTTCGTGCTGCCGTCGTTTTTCGAAGGTCTGCCGCTCGTGGTGGTCGAGGCGCTCGCCTGCGGGTGCGCCGTGGTCGTCACCGACCTGCCGGGCATTCGGCCGTGGCTGGCCGAGCACGTGCCCGATGCGCCCGTGTTCTACGTGGCGCCGCCCCGCATGCGCGATACCGACGAGCCCCTTCCTGAAGATCTGCCTGCCTTCGAGGAGCGCCTGGCCGCGGCGATCGACCAAGCGGCCGCCGCGCCGGTTGCCGCCTGCGACACGAGCTCTCTTTCCTGGGACGCCCTCGCGCAGAAGCTCGTGGAGTAAGCCAGCGAGTCAAAGACGCGTGACAACGACCTTCGTCCCCCTGTCACGCGGTCTAGCCTAGTCGATGAACATCATGCCGGCGGGGCCGTCGACCACTTCACCCACGAGGGCGGGCTCGCGGCCGGCCGCTTGCAGGAAGGCGTCCGCGAAGGTGCGCGCTTCGCTGGCGGGCACGGCCACGAGCAGGCCGCCCGACGTCTGCGGGTCGCACAGCACGCCCATGCGCTCGTCGTAGACCTCGTCGCTCATCACGCCGCGGGGCACGAAATCGCGCGCCCATTCCTTGATGTTGAAGGTTTTGCCCGGTCGCATGCCTTCGGCGGAAAGCTCGAGCATGCCGTCGAGCACGGGCACCTGCGACCAGTGCACGCGCGCGGCCACGCCCGACCCCTCGAGCATTTCGTGCAGATGGCCGGCGAAGCCGAACCCGGTCACGTCGGTCGCCGCATGCACGTGCACCTTCGCCATGGCGTCGGCGCCCTTCTTGTTGAGTTCCATCATCATCTCGATGGCGGGGCGCAGCTGCTCGCTGGAAATCGCCCCGGCGCGCAGGGCCGACGTAGCGATGCCCGTGCCGAGCTTTTTCGTGTAGAAGAGGGCGTCGCCCACCTGGGCGCCCGTGTTGCGCAGGATCTTCGCGGGGTCGACCAGGCCGAACACCGAAAGCCCGTACTTGGGCTCGTCGTCTTCGATCGTGTGGCCGCCCACGGTGAAGGCGCCGGCTTCGACCACCTTGTCCGACCCGCCGCGCAGGACCTCGCCCAAGACCTCGGTGCCGATCGTGCGGGGGAAGGCGACGATGTTCAAAGCCGTGACGGGCCGGGCGCCCATGGCGAAGACGTCGGACAGGGCGTTGGCTGCGGCGATTGCGCCGTATTCGTACGGATCGTCGACCACCGGCGTGAAAAAGTCGAGCGTGAGCACGCCCGCCGTATGGTCGTCGATGCGGTAGACCGCGGCATCGTCGCTCGTGTCGAACCCCAGCAGGAGGTTCGGATCGTGCGGCGGCGCCACCCGTTTCATTACCTCTTCAAGGTCTCCCGGACCCCATTTCGCCGCTCAACCGCCGCGGCTGGTCAGTTTGGTGAGCCTGATGCGGCCGTTTTCGAATGCGTCGGGTACGGGCGGGATGCTGCAGGAGCTCCCGGACGAATGGCAGGTGCCCATGGTGCTACCTCCTTGGGTAAGCGTGTGTTCTCACCTGTAGCATAACAGGGACTGCCGCAGCTCGCAGGGCGCATGCGTATCAATTCGATGGCAACCGGGCGTGACGACGTGACAACGGGGGCGCGTGATGTTGTCACGCCTGGGTGTG
>JALCHN010000053.1 GCA_022644775.1 Eggerthellaceae bacterium | reverse complement strand
CTCACACTAAAGTGTGACAACATCACGCGCCCCCGTTGTCACGATTGACCGCTATTCGCAACACGCCCTTCGCGATTCAGAAGGCGCAATGTTGCGTATTCCGCCGCAAAGGGCGTGTTATTGGGGTTGGGTCGACGACGGCTGTGAGCCGCAACGCGCCTTTCTCGTCCTGGAGGGCCGAATCCCCCACAAGCATGCGCGAAAGGCGTGTTAACGGCGGCGGTCCGAGGCTGGGTCGGCGGCAGGTCGACAGCAGTCTGGCGGTCCGAGGCTGGGTCGGCGGCAGGTCGACTGCAGTCCGGCGGTTCGGAACCGGGACAACTCCGGCCCGGCACGAAAACGCCCCGCCCGAGCGGTGCTCGAACGGGGCGCGCAGGATCGGGGGGGAGGGTCCCTTGCCTGCGGAACTAGGGAATGGTCGAACTAGGCGTCCTGGATGTCGCCGGCCAGGTAACGGGCGGCGTAGCGGCCCGAGGTGACCTGACGGCCCAGGCAGTTGCCTACCAGGTAGACGGGGTAGTTGCCCGCGTAGTAGCTACCGGAGTTGGTGCCCACGACGAAGAGGCCCTCGATCGGGTTGCAGTCCTCGTCGATGGCCTGCCAGTGCTTGTCGACGCGCACGCCGTCGATCGTGGTGAGCAGCGAGCCGCCGTACCAGGCGCCGTAGAAGGGAGCCTGACGGATGGCCGAAAGGCGGTAGCCTTCCTTGCCGAACTGGGAGTCGACGCCGGAATCGTAGAGCTTGTTGTAGTTTTCGACGGTCGCCAGGAAGGCGGTCTTGTCGTCGCCCGTGAAGCCCAGTTTGTCGGCGAGCTCGTCGAGCGTGTCGGCCTTCATCATGAGACCCTTGCTGATGTACTTCTCGTCGTAGGCCTCATCGACGGTCTTGTCCTTCAGCGCGCTCTGCCAAGTCATGGCCGAGCAGCCCTGGGTGCGGAAGCGCTGCACGTCGGCGGGCGCGTTCGCGTCGAAGACCTGGCACCACACGCCGCCCGGATGGCTGGCGGCCGCGAAGCAGCGGGCGTCGTAGTTGGCGCTCTCGTTGCAGATGCGCTCGCCGTGGCGGTCGACGGACAGGAAGGGCTGGCTGCCCAGGTTGAATTGGCCGTTCGCGGCCCAGGTGCCCTTCTCCTCGTCGGTGTAGCCGGCGTCGACGCCCGGCGCGACCACGCCGCGGTCGAAGACCATCGTGGCGCCCACCGGGTCGAGCTTGGCGCCCGCCCACGCGGCGGCCTTGATGCCGGTGCCGTCGTTGTTCTGGTTGTAGTTCAGGCTCGTGACGCACTTGACCGTTTCGGGGTCGCGCGCCTTGAGCATGGCCGGATTGGCCGCATAGCCGCCGGCAGCCAAGATGACGCCCTTGTTGGTGTTCACCTTGATATAGCCGTCGGAATTCTTCAGAATCGCGCCGGTCACGGGGCCGTCGCCGTCGCGGAGCAGCTTCACGAGCTCGGTGGAATAGGTGACTTCGCCGCCCTTGGACTCGATGAAGGCCGTCATCTGCTTGACATGCTCGATGCGCTGGCTCTTGGCGTCCTGAGCGTCCTTGTTGATGACGTGGTGGCATTCGGGCGGAATGAAGTAGTTGGTGCCACCGGCCTTGCCGTCGCCGCCGTTTTCAACGTCGACGGTCGCATCGGCGTTGATGCCCATGCTCTTGTAGGTGTCGACGATCCATTCGACGGTGGCGCCGGAGTTCTCCACCCAGCTGCGGGCGACCGACTGGTCGTTCTTGAAGGAGGCGTAACGGGCCCATTCGTTGAGCCAGCGGCCCTCGTCGAAGTCGATGCCCTGCTCCTTCTGCCAGCGGGAGTGGATGGCGCCGATGTCGTAGTGGGACGCGGCGGCCTCGCCGCCCTTGTCGACGATCATGAAGTCGGCGCCCAGGTCGGCGAGCGTCGCACCGGCCATGATGCCCGACATGCCCGCGCCCACGACCAGGATATCGACGGTCTTGGTGTCCTTGATGTCGCTATCGGCGACTTCGGGCGCGCTGCCCAGCCAGTCGCTCGACGCGCCGGCGCCCGAAGCGGCGGTCGCGGCAGCGGCGTCGGAGTTGCGCTCGGCGTTGCCCTTGGGCTTGGCGCATCCTGAAAGGCCCAGAGCCGCGAGCGCGCCCATGCCGGCTGCGCCCGTAAGGAAACCGCGGCGGGTGATGCCAGATTGTTCCTGCATGATGTTCCTCCTAGAAAAGATTCCCTCCTGGTGGAAGCGGCGGGGGCGGCCGAACCGGCTGCGACTGCTGCAGCGCGCTGCATCCGGCGGTCAGAGGGGATGACCGAACGGGCGCGCCCCTAGCGCTTCATCGGTTCTCCACATTACGAGCGCAGGCGATGTCTGTACCCGCCCCGGCGGGGGCATTTTCCTGCGACGCGTTCGTTTCGCGTCCTGCGCGCCGTCCACCCAGCCGGGGTGAGAGCGGGGAAATTCCCAGGTCACGGCTTCATTGCAGAAGAAAGTGCCGCATCGCGTATAATTCCGTCGCAGGAGGGGACTATGACTGAAGACAAAGGGAAGGCGCTCGGCTTTTCGGCTATCGCCACGCCGCATGCCGCCGCCTGCATCCTGTGCATCGCCGGGCTTGCTCTTACAAGTTCGTTGACCAACGCCTATCTGTATGCGGCCGCGGCGGGCATATGGGGGCTCGCGCGTGAAATCGCCACGTTGACGACGGCAGCGGCCTTCCTGTGCATTGGTCTTGCCGCCCAACGGCGTCCTCGGCTGCTTGCGCCGCGCGCGCTGCTCGTCGGGGCCGTGGCTTGCTACGCGGCGATGGCGCTCTTGGTGATGGCGGGTATTCGGTGGAACAACCCCGCTTTGCTCACCTGCGGTCTGGTCGTGCGGTCGTGCGCTCGCGTCGTGGCCATGCTTTTCGTCATCTATGGGCTGCTCGGGCTGCCCGGCGTCACGTCGGTGGCGGGGGCGGTGGTGTTCGGCATGCTCGTCGACTATCTCGTCTCGCCGTTGTTGCGCGGCGCTCTTTCGCTCGAAGGCGCCGTCGCCTGTATCGCCGGCGTCGGCATCGCCGTTCTCTTGGTCGGCTTTCGCTTCGCGCGCGATCCGCTTGCCCTGCTCGGTACGCAGGTGCCGGCCGACGATCTTGCCGCGGAGAACCCGCGCTCGTTCATCGCTTCGACCCACGCTCTGTTCCTTTGCGTGCTGCTCTTCAGCGTGGGCAACGGCTACGCCCTCACCTTCAACGAGGTGGACAACGCCCCGGTTCCCTTCGGGATCGAGGGCTTCCTCATCATGGCGCTCGTGTTCTACGTGCTCATCGTGCGCGATTCGCGCCAGGAGGACACGCTCTTCTCCTTTTCGGTGCTGCTGTTCATGGCGGGCCTGCTCATGGCTCCGCTCGCAATCGCCTCGGGCGATGGGTCGGCGGCTCCCAACCTCCTTATCCATCTGGGCGGTGACTGCTTCGAGGTGCTCTTGTACCTTGTGATCGTGGGCGTGGGCAAGCGCAACGCTTTCGCGTTCGTTCCGGTGCTCGGCTTGGCCTTCTGCATGAAGTCGTTGGGAACGACGATCGGGGCGGTGATCGGGCATTTCTCGAACGATGTCGCGCCGACCGACCCTATGCTGGCCCAGGCGATCACGCTCACGGTGACTTTCCTCGTCTTCGCCTTTTTGTGGACGAGCTTCCGTACCTTCAGCTTCACCGACACCATTTTCGGGGTGAAGGAACTCGAGCTGCCGCAGAAGACGGTCGTGCAGGAAACGACGATCGAGGACCGTTGCGCGGCGCTTTCGGAAGAATGGGGGCTTACCAAGCGCGAGCAGGAGATCTTCGTCATGCTCGCCCGCGGCCGCAACGTCGCCTACATCCAGGACCACTACACGATTTCGCGCAACACGGTGAAGAGCCACATCAAGCACATCTACGCCAAGTTGGGCGTGCATTCGCACCAGGAGCTCATCGACCTGGTGGAAGGCGCGCCCGCGCGCAAGGAGTAGCGCGGGCGTTGCGGCATCTGCCCCGCGTTCCGGCTTGCCGGGACCGCGGCTTTTGCCCCGCGTTCCGCCCGCATCGTCATGCTTCGTCCCCAATCGTCTCGCTCCTACCGTTAACAGACCGCGAACGGTTCATTAACGGGCTGGAAACGCGCCCATGCCTAGAATGATGCATCACATTCCCGGACGATTGGAGGCGCTATGGACATTATCGGAGTCATCACGGATGTCGTAGGGCAGATAGACACGTTCGTGTGGGGCTGGGCGATGATCGTCCTGCTGTTGGGCACCCACATCTATTCGACGGTGCGCACCCGTTTCATCCAGCGCAAGGTGGGCACGGCCATCAAGCTGTCCGTCTCGCGGGCCGACGGCGATGCCGAAGGTGACGTTTCGCAGTTCGGTGCGCTGACCACCGCTCTTGCCGCCACCATCGGCACCGGCAACATCGTCGGCGTGGCGACGGGCCTGTTCGCCGGCGGCCCGGGCGCGATCTTCTGGATGTGGATCACGGGCGTTTTCGGCATGGCGACCAAGTACGCCGAAACCTATATTTCGGTGAAGTACCGCGTGAAGGACCAGAACGGTGAAATGCTCGGCGGCGCCATGTACGCCCTGCAGCGCGGCCTGAAGCACAAGAAGCTCGGCCATGTGCTCGCCGTCCTGTTCGCCGTGTTCGCCTTCATCGCCAGCTTCGGCATCGGCGCCTCGGTGCAGTCGAACGCGCTTGCGGGCGTCATCACCTCCTACATCCCCGGTCTTGAAACCGGGTCGGACACGATGATGGCGGCCAACGCGATGATCGGCGTCTTTCTGGTCATTCTGGTGGGCATCGTGATCATCGGCGGCATTAAGTCGGTGACCCGCGTGGCAGAAAAGCTCGTGCCTCTCATGGCCATCCTCTACGCGGCGGGCTGCCTGGTGATCATCGCGCTCAACTGGCAGTACGTGGGCGAGGCTCTTTCGCTGATCATCACCTGCGCCTTCACCGGCCAGGCGGCCTTCGGCGGCGCCGTGGGCAGCGGCATCGCGCTCGCTTTGCAATATGGCTTCAAGCGCGGCCTGTTCTCCAACGAATCCGGCTTGGGCTCCGCTCCGCTTGTGGCTGCCAACGCCACCACCAAGAACCCGGCCCGCCAGGCGCTCGTGTCGATGACCGGCACCTTCTGGGATACCGTGATCATCTGCGCGATCACCGGCCTCATGCTCGTCTCGACGATGCTGTCCGACCCCTCGATCGAAGCCGGCATCCTTTCCGGCGACATCACGGCAGCGGCCCAGCTCACCACCAAGGCGTTCGCGTCGATTCCCGTGCTCGGTCCCTTGGTGCTTGCCGTGGGCATGGTGCTCTTCACCTACTCGACCATGCTCGGCTGGTCGACCTACGGTAACCGCGCGGTCATGTACCTGTTCGGCAAGAAGGGCATCCGCCCCTATCAGATCGTCTTCCTGATCTTCGTCTTCTGGGGTTGCATCGGCGGCGGAGAGCTTGTGTGGAACGTCTCCGACATCACCAACGCCCTCATGGCGGTGCCCAACTGCATCGCGGTGATCGCCCTGGGCGGCGTCATCGCTGCCGGCACCAAGCACTACGTCTATGACAAGCACCTCGAGGAGGTCGACGACACGCCCATTCCCGAACTCGAGGCGGGGCAGTACCGCAAGATCGAAGAGTAGCCGAAGGGGCCAGGCGCCCCGTCAAGGGCCAACCTATAGATTTCGTGCCGAAGGCGGCGTGGGAACCATTTCGTTCCCCGCCGTCTTCTTCGTTGCGGGGAGGCGCGTGCGCGCGACGGGTGCCCGAGCGGCTACAATGGGGGCAACGCGACCGGCCGCACGCGCGGCGTGGGATGCGCGCACTGCGTTCGAAAGGGTGATGCTCATGGCATCTCTGACCGTTAAAGGCACGGAAATCGGGACGGGCGCCCCCAAGACGATCGTCTCTCTCATGGGCAAGGACGCGGCTGCCGTGCTGCCCCAGATCGAAGCGGGCAAGGCCGCCGGCGTCGATTGCTTCGAATGGCGCGCCGACTTCTGCCGGGCCCTGCACGATTCCGCCGCCATGGCCGCCGAATCGCGCGTTCTCGCCGACCAGCTGCCCGAAAATCCCCTGCTCTTCACCTTCCGTTCGACCTCGCAGGGCGGCCGATGCACGCTTCCCGTGGCCGACTACGTGGCCTTGAACCGAGCGGTGATCGAGGCGGGCGCCGTCGACATGGTCGATGTCGAGACCTGGATCGGCGACGAAGCCGTGCGCGAGCTCGTCGCTTGCGCCCACGCCCACCACGTGGTCGCCGTCGTGTCCTACCACAACTTCAAAGGCACCCCGTCTATCGACTGGATGGTGGGCCTGCTCACCCATATGCGCGACCTGGGCGCAGACATTCCCAAAATCGCCGTGATGGCCACGTGCCCGCGCGACGCGCTCGCCCTGCTCGCCGCCACCGACGAGGCCGCCCATATACACGACGCCGGTCCCTTGCTCACGATGGCTATGGGCCGCGACGGGTCGATCACGCGCCTGGCCGGCGAGCAGTTCGGCAGCGCGCTCACCTTCTGTGCCTTGGAAGACGCTTCGGCGCCCGGTCAGGTGGCCGTGGGCCAGGCCAAGCGTATCATGGCCGATTTGCACGACGTGCTCTCGTAGCGCGCTTCGTTTTCGGTTTCCCGGCCCGGGGAGGGCCTGTTCAAAAGAAGGAGAACCCATGGGAGAATCGCAACGTATCAGCGGACACACGCACCTGATCAGCCTGCTGGGCAACCCGACGCACCATTCGCTGTCGCCGGCCACCCACAATCTGTCGTTCGAGCATGCGGGCGTCGACACCGTCTACCTTACGTTCGACGTGCAAAAGGAGGACCTGCCGGGCATCATCGGTGCGATGAAGGCCATGGACACCTGGGACGGCTCGAACGTCACGATGCCCTGCAAGCAGGCGATCGTTCCGCTGCTCGACGAGCTCGACGACGCTGCCGCGCTGATCGGCGCCGTGAACGTGGTCGATTGCAAGGACGGCAAGACCAAGGGCTACAACACCGACGGCATGGGCTTCATGCAGAACCTGCGCAAGCACGGCGTTGCCGATAAGGGCGCCAAGGTCACGCTCGTGGGCTGCGGCGGTGCCGGTTCGGCTGTGCTCACTCAGGGCGCGCTCGATGGCTTCGCGTCGATCGACGTGTTTGAGGTGAAGGACGGCGCCAACTGGCAGCGCGCCAACGATTTGGTCGCCCGCGTGGCCGAAAAGACCGGCTGCGCGATCACCGTGCACGATACCGCCGACAAGGACGCGCTCGCGGCCTGCATCCAGGCGTCGGACATTCTGATCAACTCGACGCCGGTGGGCATGGGCGAAGGTTCGACCGAAACCCCCGTGCCGTCCGATTTCATCAAGGAGGGCATGGTCGTCGCCGACACGATCTACTTCCCGCGCGAAACCCAGCTGATCAACGATGCCAAGGCCAAGGGCTGCACCACGGTGCCGGGCTTGGGCATGATGATCGAACAGGCGGCCGCCGGCGAGAAGATCTGGTACGGCATCGACATGGACAACGCGCTCATCGAGCGCGAGCTCTACGCCTAGCGGGACGGGGCAGGCGCTTCGTCTGAGGCGGGCGCGCGACGTTTCCGCGTGCACAACCGAATAGCTGTGGTGCGATTCTTGAGATCGTTCCTGCGCGGAAGGCCCCCGCTCGCATGCTGCAGATGCGCGAGCGGGGGCCTTGCCGTGCGGGCGCCGTGGGCGCCCAGGGAGGGGTTTATGCCAGAGCCGCAGCTGCCGCGTTGGCGCCTGCGAAACGGCCGGACGTGTACGACCAGTTGAGGCCGCACCCGCCTGCGGGGTAGTCGTCGTAGATGAAGGTGCCGCAGCACACTTCGCCGGCGGAATAGAAGCGCGGAATCGCGTTCCCGTCGTTGTCGAGCACTTGGAAGTCGGTGTTCACGTGGTAGCCGCCGAAGCTGCCGTGGGTGCACACGCCCATTTGGATCGCGTAGTAGGGCGCCTGGGTGAGGGGCACGAGCAGATCGGCCTTCTTCTTGAACTGGGTGTCGGTGCCGGAGGCGGCGAGCGCGTTGTAGGAGGCGAGCGTCGCCGCGGCGGCCGAGCCGTTCACGCCCATCGCGTTGCAGGCCGCTTCGACCGTGTCGCCCTTGGCGGCGAAGCCGTCGCGGATGCCGCGCTCCAGGCTGGCTTTCAGCTTGTCGGACAGGGCGTCGACTTGGGCCTGGTCGTAGATGGCGTAGAACTTCTGGTCGGGGAAGTGGGCCACCTGGTAGTAGATTTCGTGGGTCTGGCCGCCTTCGTTGGCGAAGCGCTCGCCGTTGGAATCGACCCAGAGGACCTTGGTGCTGATGAGCTTCGACTGGCCGGCGTCGATCGGGCAGGCAAGGATGCCGTTGGTGCCGCCGTGGCCCACGTAGGCCGCGCCCTGGTCGAGGCCCATCTGCAGGCCCTCGCCGGTGAGCCCCATGCCCACTTCGGTGTAGACGCCGGAATAGTCGGGCATGTAGTAGTCGATCATGTCGGGGTTGCGGCAGAAGCCGCCGCTGGCCATGATGGTCTGCTTGGCGTTGTACTGCACGAGTTTGCCCTGCGAGTCTTTGGCGATGACGCCGGCGACTTCGTTGCCGTTCATGACGAGCTTCTGCGCCGCCATGTTGAAGCGGAAGTCGACGCCGGCGTCCTGGGCGAAGCGGGTGACGGCGTTCAACGCGTCGAAGGCGCTCGTGGCGCAGTTGTGCCCGCGGGGCACCGTGTCCTTGCCCTTGATGGAAACCTTGTCCTTGAAGGGCACGCCCAGCTCGCCGGTGAGCCAGTCGATCGTTTCGCCGAAGTGCTCGGCGCAGAACTTCTGCATGTCGTAGTCGAGCTTGTCGCCGTTGCGGCTGAGGAAGTAGGCGAGCAGGCCTTCGGGCGAGTCGTCGATGCCGGCGGCTTTCTGCAGCTGCGTGCCGGCGCCGTAGAAGGTGCCCAGGGCCAGCGAGCTCGATCCCGCCAGGTAGGACATCTTCTCGATGAGAATGGTTTTGGCTCCCGCTTCGGCGGCCTTGCCGGCGGCCGTGACGCCTGCGCCGCCGCCGCCCACGACGAGCACGTCGCAGTCGACGGTTTCGGCGACCTTGTCATTGCCGTTGCGCGCCGCGTTGTCTTTGGGCGCGCAGCCCATGGCGGCTCCGGCGAAGAGCGCGAGTGCACCGTCGGCGAAAAGCTCGGTGAATTGTCTGCGGGTGAATCCTTGGTGTTGTGCGGTCATGTTGTCCCTCCCTTTCGGTCCGGGCGGTCGGTGCCCAGACGTGAATGTGGGTCACACGGTAGCCCGCCGTGCGGGTGAGGAGGAGCGCGACCGGGGCTTTTCACCCGATTCGGGAGCTGAACTCACCCGTTTTGAGCGGGTCGCCGGGGCGGGCGGGCGCGTCGGGCGCCGACTCGCGCGCATCCCGCGTCGAAGCGCGCTCGGGGCGCGCCGACGGGTCGGGGAAGGCGTCACCTCATGCCCCGGCCGCACGACCGACAAATCTCACAAGGCACGCCCTCTCACGCGCGCTTCTTGGGCGGGGCGCTCGACGGCGCCCGACGCGCCCGCCCGCCCCGTGCACAGGTCCGCTTTGGGGCAGGGGTTGTTGCGGTCGCCCGCGAGGGGGTGGCGTGTGCGGGTTGGGGCGTTTTGGGCGGTTGCGGCCGCAGGCGACCTGCGGGACGGGGCGCGTGCGCTTCGCTCGCGCCCCTGGTGCCGGGTGGGACTCGCCTGGTTGGGGCGCTTGGGTCGCGGCTCCGGTGCACCCGCGGGACGGGGCGAGGCGCTGCGCTGTCGCCCCTGCAGCGGGTTGCGTGTGACAACAGGGGCGCGTGATGTCGTCACACCTGTGTATGACAACAGGGGCGCGTGATATTGTCACACGCTGGCGGTTGGGGCTCGCTGGGAGGGGCGAGGCGCTGCGCTGTCGCCCCTGCCGCAGCGGCGGCCTTGCACGTTTCGGGACGGGAAATGACGTAAATCTCTCTAATTCGCGGATGGTGGGAAGGAATCAAGGGCCTGTGGCGCTTTTCAGTCAATGAAAATAGACAATAGATAAGAATATGTATAACAAAATATGCATACGAGCGTAGACGGGCGTCGGCATTCCGCGAAATAGAGACATTTACGTCAAATTGCGCTCATCTTCGTGTCGGCGAGGGAGTCTGGCGGCGAAGAGCTGGCCGTTTCCGCGTATCGTCGCTACCCCGCTCTGCCTGCGGGACGGGGCGAGGCGCTGCGCTGTCGCCCCTGCTGCGGGTTGCGTGTGACAACAGGGGCGCGGACGTGCGGACTCAGAATGAGACAGTTTGGAGTCCGCATGGGAAAGAAGAAGTACGCGCCCGAAGAGGTCCTTCGCGCGGTGAGCCTTGTCGTCGACGGCGGGATGAGCCTTCGCGAGG
>JALCHN010000052.1 GCA_022644775.1 Eggerthellaceae bacterium | reverse complement strand
CCCACTTGTTTTTAAACACCCCCCCCCGCGCCCGTTGTCACACAATGTGGAGAATCGGCAGATACCGTTTGGCGGCTCGCCCCGTCAACCTGAAAGCTTCCTGGAATTTCCTATATTTATACATTCGGTATAAAAACACACAGAAGGGAGCTTCCTCGTGAAAACAGCGCTGAGCGTGTTCTGGCGCGATGTGAAGCGCATCGTGAAGAACCCCTTCGCCTTGGGCGTCGTGCTGGGCATGTGCCTGTTGCCCGCCGCCTACGCCTGGTACTGCATCGAGGCCAACTGGGACCCCTACAAGCTCACGGCCAACATGCACATCCCCGTGGTCAACAACGACGCCGGCGCCGAAATCGACGGCATGGGCCAGGTCAACGTCGGCGACCAGATAGTCACCCAGCTGCAGCAAAACGATGCCTTCACCTGGGAATTCGTGTCAGAAGACGAAGCGCGCGAGGGCGTGGAATCGGGCAAGTACTACGCCGCCTTCATCATCCCCGAAAACTTCAGCTCCGATCTGGCGGGCGTACTCGACGGGCGCACCGACAACCCGCAGATCGAGTACTACGTCAACGAAAAGTACAGCGGCACGGCCGTGAAGGTGACCGACACCGGCTCGTCGACGATCGGCAACGCGGTGAACGATTCCTTCACCGGCAGCGTGTCCACCGCCATGGCCGAAATCGTCAAGCAGACCGCCGGCACCCTGAAAAGCAACGTGAACGCCCGCACCTCGGCGACGGGCCAGTCGCTTTCCGATGCCGAAAGCCAGGTCAACGACGTGATCGCCCTGCTCGACGATTCGGCGGGCGGGCTCGACGACTGGCGCAGCACGGTTTCTAGCGCCCAAGACTCGCTCGACGCGATGCAGGACATGCTGCCTGGCATCGAGCAGTCGCTTTCCGACGCGCAGTCGACGCTCGGCACGGTGCGCAGCGCGTCGAGCGACTTCAACACGGCCTTCACCGGCGGCCTGACCAAGTCGGCGACGGCGCTCACGCAGACGACTGCCGACGCCAACCAGAAGGTGGCCGACTACCGCGATCGCACGATGAAGGCAAAGTCGCAGGTCGACGGCGCCTTGGCCGACCTGCGCACGGTGGCCGACCGCAACCAGAACGCGATCGACACGGTGCAGCAGCATCTCGACGCATCGAGTTTGCCCGCCGATTCCCCCGTGCGCGCCGACATCGAGAACCGCGTGCTTGCGCCCCTGCAGGAGCGCAACGACGCCCTGCAGCAGAGCATCTCCTCCCTGCAGACGGCAAGCGACAACCTGGGCCGGTCGGTGCTTTCGGTAGCGAGCCTGGTCACGGCCATGAACGACGGGGCGGCCGGTGGCGCCTCCGCCATGGTGGAGGCCACCAAGAGCTTCAACGTCGACGTGCTGCCCCAGCTTTCGACGAGCGCCGACACCGTGGCGGGCACGCTCGGCTCGCTTTCGGGAACGGTCGCCGGGCTCGGTCCCCAAATCGACCAGGTGAGCAGCCTGCTCGACCAGGTCGATTCCGTGATCGGCCAGATGCAGTCGTCGCTCTCCGACGCGAGCGGCACGCTCACGCGCGCCCGCGACGGCCTTTCCACCACGATTTCCGACCTCTCGATGCTGGCGAGCTCGCTTGACCTTTCGAGCATCGTCGACATCGAGCACCTCGACGCCTCGCAGGTGGGATCGTTCATGTCGTCGCCGCTTACGATCAGCACTCAATCGGTCTACCCGATTTCCAACTACGCGGCGGCGGTGGCGCCCTTCTATTCCAACCTGGCCATCTGGATCGGCTGCTTCATGCTCGTGGCCATCATCAAGCTCGAAATCGACCGGGAGGGCTTCGAGAACGTGTCGCCTTCCCAGGCCTACCTGGCCCGGTTCTTCCTCTACCTGTGCGTGAACCTCATCCAGGCCACCGTGATCGTGCTCGGCGAGGTCTTCCTGCTCGGCTTCGGGGTGGCCGACCCGGCGGCCCTGCTCGTGAGCGCGTGGATCACGAGCCTGGCCTTCGTGAGCATCGTCTACATGCTCGCAATCTCCTTCCGCCACATCGGCAAGGCGCTCGCCGTCGTCCTGCTCATCATGCAGATCCCCGGGTCGTCGGGCATGTACCCGATCGAGATGATGCCCGACTTCTTCCAGGGCATCCACCCGCTGCTGCCCTTCACCTACGGCATCGACGCCATGCGCCAGGCCATCGGCGGCATCTACGGCGGCGAGCTCGTCCACGATTTCGTGGTGCTGCTGCTCATGGTGCCCGCGGCCTTCTTCGTCGGCATGGTGCTGCGTCCCTACTTCCAGAACCTCAACGTCCTGTTCGACAAGCGCCTGGCCGACACGACCTTCATGATCACCGAAGAGCACGGCGTCTTCCAGCAGCGCTACCGGGCCCGCAACGTCTTGCGCGCCCTCTACGACAACGACCAGTTCCGTCCGCGGATCGCCGAGAGCGCGGCCAAGTTCGAGAAGAGCTACCGGGCCTTGGAAGGCGCGGGGCAGCTCATCGTCTTCCTGCTGCCGATCGCGATCATCGTGCTTATGTCGGTCTTCCAGGTCGATCCCGACCCCAACACCAAGGTCGAGCTGCTCGTGACCTTCGTGATCGCGGTCGTGGTCATCGACGGCGCGATTATCGCGATCGAGTACCTGCACGACTATTGGAACGGCCAGCTCGAACTGGTGTCCCAGTCGCAGGAGGATATGGAAGCCCAGGCCCTCGACCACGTGCCCATGCGCCACCATGATTTTTCGGCCGACCATGAAGAGCGCGTCCACGAGGAGCTCGAGCGCCGCGACGCCCGGCGCCAGGCGCGCGAAGGAGGCGACCGGCGATGAAGAACGTGTTCCGCATCTTCGCCGACGACGTTAAGCACGGCGTGGGCAATTCCCTGGCCGTCGTGGTGCTCGTGGGCCTCATGCTCCTGCCCGCCATGTACGCCTGGTTCAACGACGCCGCCAGCTGGGACCCCTACCACCACACCGAGGGGCTCAAGGTGGCCGTGGCCACCCAGGACGAGGGCTACAAAAGCGACCTGCTGCCGATCAAAGTCAACATCGGCGACATGGTCGAATCCGAGTTGCGCGGCAATTCGAGCTTCGACTGGCAGTTCGTCACGAGCGACGAGGCGGTGGAAGGCGTGAAGTCGGGGAAGTACTACGCCGCCCTGGTGATTCCGTCGACCTTCAGCTCGGACATGATGTCGATCTTCAACGAGAACTCCCAGACCGCGCAGATCGACTACTACGTCAACGAAAAGATCAACCCGATCGCTTCGCACGTGACCGACGTGGGCGCCGACACCGTGCAGGAGAGCATCCGCACGGCCTTTTCGAGCACGGTGGCCGACGTGGGGCTGTCGGTGCTCGGCGATCTGTCGGCCTACGGGTCGAGCAGCGATCTGCAATCCTACGCCGAACGCGTGGGCGCCCGCATCGACGCGTCGGTGCAGGACACGCGCAGCGCCGCCGACAGCGTGCGGGCCCTGGGCAACCTGGTGGGCGCGGTGAACACCCTCGTCGATTCGTCGTCGAAGGTGATGGACGGTGCCGGCACGAGCTCCCAGTCGGCCAAAGACACGATTTCCGACGCCTCGAGCGCGCTCGGCGATGCGACCGACGGCCTCGACGGGGTGACCGACCGCGTCAACGACGCCCTGTCCGCGAGCGCCGCCAGCTTCGACGCCCTGCGCGACCAAAGCGACGCGGCCTTCGACGCCTTGGGGGCGTCGGCCGGCGACGCGAGCTCGGCCCTGCGCACGGTTGCCGGCAAGGCCGACGACCAGCGCGCCGCCTTCCAGCAGGTGCGCGACGCGATGGCCGATTTGGGTCTGGCCACCAATGAAATCGACGGCGTCATCGAAAGCCTCGACCAAGCGTCGAGCGCGCTTTCCGAAAGCGCCGACAACATCGATTCCGGCGTGACGGACGCGGCGGCGAGCAAGCAGGAGGTGCGCGACGCGGTCGACGCGGCCAAGGCCGACGTGACCCAGCTGCAGGACAGCTACGAAAGCGACCTGAAGTCCCAGGTGGACGCCCTGGAAAGCTCGCTTTCCACGGTCGCGTCGTCGTCGGATGCGGTGAGCGAGAAGCTGGCCGACACCGCCGATTCCCTTTCCGCGGCGACCGGGTCGCTCTCCGAGCGCTTGGGACAGACCAAGGCGGCGCTCGACACGGCGGCCGACTCGCTCGATTCCCTGGCAGGCGATCTGCAGGGCGACCGCGACGCTCTGCGCGACGCGGTGGCGGCGGGCGACTTCTCGAAGGTGAAGGACCTGGTGGGCACCGATTCCACGGCGATTGCCAACTTCCTGGCGGCTCCCGTGCAGATGGAGCGCAACGCCGTGTATTCGATGGCCAACAACGGCTCGTCGATGGCGTCCTTCTACACGATGCTCACCCTGTGGGTGGGCGCGGTCATCTTGGCGGTCATGCTGCAGACCCACCTGTCGCCCGAGCGGCGGGCCCTCTATCCCAACCTCAAGCCGCGCGAAGCCTATTTCGGCCGCTTCGGCATCTTCTCGCTGCTGCTGTTGGGCCAGAGCCTCACCGTGTGCCTGGGCGATGTCTACTTCCTGCAGATCCAGTGCGTCGACCCGGTGCGTTTCGTGCTCACCGGCGTGTTCGTGGGGCAGTGCTTCGGCCTGTTCATCTACACCTTGGTGCTGTCGTTCGGCAACATCGGCAAGGCGCTTTCGGTGATCCTGCTCGTCATGCAGGTGGCGGGCGCGGGCGGCATCTTCCCGATCGAGCTTTCGGCCCCCTTCTTCCAGAGCCTCTATCCCTTCCTGCCCTTCGTGCACGGCATGCGGGCCATGCAGGCCTGCATCGCGGGCGCCTACGGGCACGAATGGGCGATCGCGATGGTGGCGGTGTCGTCGCTCGTGGCCGTTTCGTTCCTGCTCGCCTTCGCCATCCGCAAGCCGATCGTGCGGCTCATGCGCTATGCCGACCGCAAGTTGGCCGAAACGAAGCTGATGTAGCGTGGGGCGGGCGACGGGGCGCCCCACGGGGCGCAAGCGGAAATGGTTGTGGGTCGCGGCCGCCGTGGTCGCGGCCTTGGCGATCGCGGCGGCGGTGTATCTGAACACGTCGTATGCGGCGGGCGACGAGGCCCGCGCGGCGCTTGCGAGCGACGCGGAGGTGACGGTGACCGTGCAAGAGGACGGCGATACCGTGTTCGCTCCGGCCGCCGGCTCCGCGAACGGGGCGGGGCTCATCTTCTACCCGGGCGGCAAGGTCGCGCCCGAAGCCTACGCACCGCTCATGCGGGCCTGCGCCGAACGCGGCTTCACCTGCGTGCTCGTGCGCTTCCCCTTCAACCTGGCGGTCTTCGATGTGAACGCGGCCGACGGGGAAGAGGCCGCCTTTCCCCAGGTGAGCCGGTGGTACATCGGCGGGCATTCCCTGGGCGGGGCCATGGCGGCGTCGTACGCGGCCGGGCATGCGGGCGATTTCCGCGGCCTTCTGCTCTGCGGGGCCTATGCGACCGAAGACCTGGGCGATGCGGGCTTGGCGGTGACGTCGGTCTACGGAAGCGACGACGGCGTGCTCAACCGCGATGCCTACGAGAAGAACCGGGGCAACATCCCCCAGGCGGTCGAGGACGTGATCGAAGGCGGGTGTCATTCCTACTTCGGCGACTACGGCCTGCAGGACGGCGACGGCACACCGGCGATTTCGCGCGACGAGCAGATCGCGCGCACGGCGGACGACCTCGCGCAGATGGACACCGTCTAGGCGCGTTCGAGCTTGGCGCGAATCGACAGCGTGCGCGGGGTGTCGATGCCGTCGAAGGCGATGCGGTAGCTGCCCTCGTCGACGTCGATTGCCAGAATCGTGCCCCTGCCGAAGACGGCGTGGCGCACGGCGTCGCCGATCTCGAAGGCCGGGTCCTCGTGCGACGTCTTCAGCAGGCGGTCCTTGTAGCGGTAGAACTTCCGCGCTTCGGCGATGAGCGAATCGGAAAGCGGGGTCGTGAAATCGAGCAGGGCCGGGTTCACGTCGAGGATGAAGCGCGAGGGGTAGCGGGGCATGCCATCGTGCCCCGTGCCTTCGGCGCAGGTGAGCGCGAGCGTGTCTTGCGCGCGCGTGAAGGCGACGAAGGCCAGGCGGCGCTCTTCTTCCATGGCTTCCATCGTCTGCGTCTTGCGCGAGGGCAGGATGCCTTCGTCCATCCCGCACACGAAGACGTGGCGGAACTCGAGGCCCTTGGCGGCGTGGATCGTCATGAGCTTGACCTTGTCGTCGCCCGTGCCCGCGTCGAGGTTGCTGAACAGCGACACGTGCGAGAGGTACTGGTCGAGCGTGGCTTCCTCGCCGCAGGTGGTTTCGTACTCGTAAATCGACTGGCGCAGCTCGGCGAGGTTGTCGAGCCGCTCTTGGCTGCCTTCGGTGCGCAGGGCGCGCTCGTAGCCGCTCGCGTCGAGCAGGGCCGACAAGAGCTCGCTCACCGGCCGGCTGCCGGCTTCGGCGCTGAAGCGTTCCACCAGATCGACGAACTCCCGCGCCTTGGTGCCTTTGAAGAGCGGGTCGTCGAGCGACCGCACGAGCGCCTGGTAGAGCGAGATCTGCTGGCCTTCGGCGAAGGTGCGCAGGAACTTCATCCGCTTTTCGCCCATGTTGCGCTTGGGCGCGTTGACGATGCGGGCGAAGGACAGGTCGTCTTTGAAGGCGACCATGCGCAGGTAGGACAGTGCGTCTTTCACCTCGGCGCGGTCGAAGAAGGCCACCCCGCTGTAGATGGTGTAGGGGATGTCATGGGCGGCGAGCGCGTCTTCCAGGGACCGGGTGACGTAGTGGGCCCGGTAGAGCAGGCACAGGTCCTTCCAGGCGGCGCCGGCCTCGTGTAGGCGGGTGAGCTGGCCGGCTACCCATGCGGCTTCGTCGTCCTGGCCTTCGGCGTGGTAGCAGGCCACTTTGGGCCCGTGCGGGCGCTGGGAGACGAGGTCTTTCTTGATGCGCAGCTTGTTCTTCGCGATGAGCGCGTTGGCCACGGCGGTGATCTGCGGGGTCGATCGGTAGTTTTCGTTCATCTGCACGGTGCGCGTGCCGGGGAACTTCTTGTCGAAGTCGAGCAGGAAACGTACGTTGGCACCGCGCCAGGTGTAGATGGTCTGGTCGGGGTCGCCTACGACGAAGAGGTTGCCGTGATAGGCGCAAAGCACCTCCATGAGCCGGTACTGCAGGGGGTCGATGTCCTGGAATTCGTCGATCATCACGTACTCGAGCCGCTTCTGCCATTTGAGCCGCACCTCTTCGTTGGTGTCGAAGATGTGCAGGGTGAGCACGATGAGGTCGTTGTAGTCGAGCCCGAAGCACTTCTTCTCCTGGTAGAGGTAGCCGTAGAAGATGATGTCGGCCGGTTCGGTGGCCTCGCGGTACTTCTTCAGCACGAGGTCGGGCGAGGCGGCGATGAGGTCGTAGTAGTAGTGGGGCTGGGTTATGGTCTTGCGGACCTCGATCATGTCGCGGGCCTTGCCGTAGGTCATGTCCCGCAGGGTGAGGCCGCGTTCCTCGTAGACGATGTCGAGCATCGCGTTGATGTCGGAATTGTCGAGCACGAGGAAGCTCTTGGGGTAGGACACCGCGTTCGCGTCTTCCTGCAGCACGCTCACGCAGAAGCCGTGGAAGGTGTTGACGTAGGCGGTGTCGTTGTCGCCGGTGAGCAGGTGGATGCGGTGGCGCATTTCGTTGGCGGCCTTGTTGGTAAAGGTGACGCAGAGGATGTGCGAGGGCATGATACCCAGGTCGTTTACCAGGTAGGCGAAACGGCGGGCGAGTGCCCGCGTCTTGCCGCTGCCGGCGCCGGCGACCACGCGCACGTAGCCTTCGGTCGCCGTCACGGCTTCGCGCTGCGCCGGGTTGAGCCCCGCGAGCGCGTCGGTCGTATCGTTATGTTCCTCCTGCGTCGTCATGACCGCATATACTAGTACAAATGTTCGTATGCAGCAAGGGCGCCTCCCTGCGGGGAGGGCCAATGAGTCAAAGAGATGTGACCCCATTGACTCATGGGCTTGCTAGGAGAGCAAGTCGAGCAGGGCGGAGCAGCCTTCGAGCACGTCGGCGTAGGTGGCGCCGAAGTCGCCCGTGTACCAGGGGTCGGCCACGTCGTCGCAGCGCATCGTGAAGGACATGAGCCGGCAGACGCGGGCGGTGGGCTCAGGCCCCAGGATGCGGGCCAGATCGCGCTCGTTTTCTGCATCCATATAGACGAGGTAGTCCCAGGCGTCGCCGTCTGCGGCCGTGACCAAGCGGGCCCTGTGGCCGAGCGTCGGCACGCCGTGGCGGGCGAGCTCGCGGGCGGCGGGCGGGTAGATGGGCGAGCCGATCTCGTCGGTTCTGCAGGCGGCCGAATCGATGCGGAAGAGGCTTGCGAGCCCGCGGTCGTCCACGAGCTTCTGCATGACGCACTGGGCCATCGCGCTGCGGCAGATGTTGCCGTGGCAGACGAAGAGAATGCCTATCGGACGGCGGGCGGATTCCCTGGCGGGGTGCGTTCCGACGACGGTGCCATTGGCGGTACGGGGTTGGGTCACGGCTGTTCTCCTTTGCTGCGCTGACGCACGGGCGTGCGCCATCAGGGTATCAGATGCGGGAGCGCCCGCGACGGCCGCGATCTCCGTACGTTTCAAATGCGTGTGGGGAGGCGCTGGGACGCGTCGATACGCTTAGTATTTAACGATGTTGTGACGAATCGGGGCAATGCAGCAGGTACGTGTATGGTGGGGAACTCGAAGAGGGATTATCGCCGGGTGGGCGAAGCGCGTGCCCGGTTCTTTGGGCGCCGCCGCCTGCCGCATTGCGCGTGGCGGGCGCACAAGAGGAAGAGGGCCAGAGCCATGTGCGGCATCTGCGGATTCACCAATGCGACCCAAGGGGACGAAGCCATCCTTTCGGCCATGTGCGAGGTCATGGCGCATCGCGGGCCCGACGGCGAGGGGCTCTACGTGGCCGACGGCATTGCGCTGGGGCATCGCCGCCTCGCCTTGATCGACCTCGAAGGCGGCAGCCAGCCCATGGTCCGCTCGACCGGCGCCCGGGCGGCCGAAATCTCCTCGCCCGCCCGCACGGCCGCGGGCGCGCCCTGCGCCGACGCCTGCAGCGCGACGGCGCGCGGGGCCTATGCGATCGTCTTCAACGGCGAGATCTACCACTACCGCGACCTGCGCGCCGAGCTTGCCGCCGACGGCTGGGAATTCGCCACCGATTCCGATACCGAAGTTTTGCTCGTGGGCTACCTTGCCTGGGGCGAGGCCGTGCTCGACAGATTGCGCGGCATGTTCGCCTTCGCCATTTGGAACCGCGCGACCCGCGAGCTCTTCTGCGCGCGCGACTTCTTCGGCATCAAGCCCTTCTACTACACCCAGCGCCAGGGGCACTTCATCTTCGCGTCGGAAATCAAGAGCATCTTGGAGCATCCCGCCTACGAGCGCGCGCTCAACGAGGACGCCCTGGCCGCATATCTCTGCTTCCAGTTCTCGGCCCTGCCCGAAACCTTCTTCAAGGGCGTCTTCAAGCTGCTGCCGGGCCATTGCCTGCGCGTGCATGCCGACGGCACCATCAGCGAGCGCCGCTATTGGCGCCCCACCTACGCTATCGACCGCAATCGCAGCGAAGCCGACGCTGTCGATGCAATCGACGCGGCCATGCGCGAGAGCGTGCGCTACCACAACGTGGCCGACGTGGAGGTGGGGTCGTTTCTGTCGAGCGGCATCGACTCGAGCTACCTGGCGGCCTGCCTGGCGAAGGAGAATCCCGCAATCCACACCTTCAGCGTGGGCTTTTCGCTCTACGAGGGCAACCGCGACGAGGTGAGCTGGGCCAAGGAGCTCGCCGACCAGCTCGGCGTCGCGAACGCGAGCAAGCACATCCGGCAGGAGGAGTACTGGGACGCCGTGTCGCGCGTGCAGTGGCACATGGACGAGCCGTCGGCCGACCCGAGCGCCGTGTCGCTCTACTTCGTCGACTGGCTGGCTGCCCAGCAGGTGAAGGCGGTGCTTTCGGGCGAGGGCGCCGACGAGCTCTTCGGCGGCTACTGTGTCTACCAGGCGCCGCTCGCAAGCAGGCGCCTGGGCTGGGCGCCGAGCGGGCTCTTGCGGGCCGCGTCGCGGGCGGCGCGGGCCCTGGGCGTGCGCGGGGCCAACTATCTGGAACGCGCGAGCGGGCCGGTGGAGGACTGGTACTACTCCAACGCCAACGACGTCTCCTTCAGCGCGGCCGAACGCGACCGCCTGCTGCGCCGCCCGCCTGCGGTGCCCGACCCCCAGCAGATCGTGGCGCCCGCCTATGCCGAAGTGGCCGACCTCGACGAGGTGACCCGCATGCAGCGCGTCGACATGGCGTTCTGGCTGGCGGGCGACATCCTGCTCAAGACCGACAAGATGGCCATGGCCCATTCGCTCGAGAGCCGCGTGCCCTTCCTCGACAAGAAGGTCTTCGAGTTCGCCTCGACGCTGCCCGTGAGCCAGAAGGTGTCGCCCGACCAGACCAAGATCGCCCTGCGCGAAGCGGCCGAACGGGCGATTCCGCACGACTGGGCCCAGAAGCGCAAGCTCGGATTCCCCACGCCGATCGCCGCCTGGCTGCGCGAAAAGCCCTTCTACCAGCGCGTGCACCACGCTTTCACGAGCCCTGCGGCCCTCGAGTTCTTCGATGTGAGCCTGCTGTTGAAGCTGCTCGACGACCACAAGGCGGGTGCGGCGGACAACAGCCGCAAGATCTGGATCGTCTACGCGTTCTTGGAGTGGTACCGGATCTTCTTCATCGACGGCAGGGTGCCGGAGGCGCCCTCGATCCGCTAGCCGGTATGACAACGGGGGCGCGTGATGTTGT
>JALCHN010000051.1 GCA_022644775.1 Eggerthellaceae bacterium | reverse complement strand
GTGTTGTCGCGTATGCGCGACAACACCACCCGCCCACTTTGTCACATCAATAGTTAATTGAATAGAAACGGTTCAGCTCAAGCCGCTTAACAAACTGCTCGTATTTTCAATAGCGTATTGAAACCGAGTGAGAAGCGGTGATGTGTATGGACGGCATGCTATTGGTGGGTGTGGGCCTTACCGTGGTCCTCATCCTGTTCGTTGGCATCTTCGTAGGCAGGAAGGTCGAAGGCGACTCGCAGAACTTTCTTGTGGCGGGGCGAATGATGCCGGTTTACCTGGTGGCACCCGCGCTTATGGTTGCGGCTGTCGATTCTAACGCTACATTGGGCAACGTCGACCTCACTGCCCAGGGCGGTTTTTGGTCGGGCGCTCTGCTTGCCATCGGGCTATCGATCGCCCTGCTGCTTTCGGGTTTGTTCGTGGCGAAGCCCATGAACGAAATGGGCTTGTTCTCTCTGGGCGATTTCTTCCGTGTGAAATACGGCAAGGCTTTCGAAAAGCTCGCATCGGTGATTATGGTCCTTTCCTATACGATTCTCTTCGCCGGCAACATGGTGGCCTGCGGTTATCTCTTCAACTACTTCATGGGGTTGCCCTATATTGCGGGTTTGTTTATCGCCGGTGGTCTCGTGCTGCTCTATACCGTGTTCGGCGGTCTGTACTCCGACGCCTATACCGCAGCGATTCAAACGGTCATCACGCTCATAGCGGCTATAGTGCTCGCGATCTTCTTCGGTCTTACCTACGGGTTCACGGTGCCCGAAGGTATGGGCCCCTTCGATTGGGAACAGCTCTACGATCCTGCAGCCGGTTCGTCTATCAATTGGGCGACCATCCTTTCGCTGGGCATCGGCGATATCGTAGCAATCGATTTCCAGCAGCGCATCTACTCGGCAAAGAATCCCAAGGTTGCGCGCCAGTCCTGCTTCATTGGCGCATTCCTCACCTTTGTCATCGGAGTCATCTACGCGATGGTGGCCCTTGGATCGCTGGGGTCGCTCGGTATGGAATACGACGGCAACCCCTTGCTCTATGAGGTGCTCGATACTTATGCGCCGCCGGCGATCAGCATGCTCGTCCTTGCAGGCATCGTGGCAGCTTCCTTCTCTACGGCGTCGGGTGCCATTCTGGGCATGTCCGACATGATTGTGCGCAACATCGCTGGCTTTCGTCGCGACTCCGACCTTTCCCATCACGATCCCCAGCTGCGCTACGTGCGCTTGTGCATGGTCCCGCTCACGCTATTTGGCATCTACATCGCTGCGCGTTTGCAGCAAACCGGTATTTTGCTCACGCTCGCCTTCGACCTTATGCTGTGCTGCCTGATTCCGGCTTTGTTCGGCGGCCTGTTCTGGAAGCGCTCATCGCGCAAGGCGGTGTTCGCCAGCGCGATCGTGGGGCTAGCGGTGCGCGTGACCTTCTTTGTACTGTGCCCTACGGTCTACGGTGCCGAAAACACCCTGCTCTACCTTCCGAACGACCTGGTGAGCGCTGATATGGACGGATGGGTCACCTTCATTTCCTTCGGCCTGTCGCTTGGGTCCTACCTGCTCGTTGCGGCGGTGTGTCCGCGTACGGCAGATGAAAACGGCGAAGAGAAGACGGAAATGGCCCTTCTGGAAGGTGAACGCACGATTACTTCGCAAGCGCTCTACGAACGGGCGGTCATGGCCAAGCGGGAAGACGACCTCGATTTCTACGAGCATGCAAAGAAGGCCGGTTTCCCCGTGGACGCCGAATTGGCCCGCGCCCGTGCCGAGCTTTCCGCGCCCATCGCTGACTGACCGTTCCGCATGTCGGTTTCGTTGCATCGATACCAAACACGGGAACTCGTTCCCTCTAAGAGAAAAGGAGACATCATCATGCAGAAGCTCTGGGAGAAGACGTTGCGCCCCGGCGAGAAGTGGTCGGGTGCGATCGGCCGCGGGAAGCTTGTGCACTTCAAGGCCGAAGGCGCCGACGCGAATGTAGCGCTGCTGCTCTACAACATGCTCGACACGTCGGAACGCTACAACATGCCCGATACGCTGAAGGCCCAGTACACGGCGCATTTGACCCAGGGAAACGTGCTCATGAGCGATAACGGCCGCGTTCTCGCGAGCATTGTGCAGGACAGCCTGGGCTGGCACGACACGATCACCGGTCTGACCACGCGCGCCGCCACCGACGAAAAGTACGGGACGACCACCTACCAGGAGCAGCGCAACGATTGGTTGCGCTGCGGAATGGAAAACGTTGAGATGGAGCTCGTGCGCAACGGCATGACGATGCGCGACCTAGTACCTTGCGTGAACCTGTTCAGCAAGGTCTACGTGAACGAAGACGGCACCATGCACTATGAACCGGGTTGGTGCACCGAAGGGGCCACCGTCACGCTGCGCACCGAGATGGATTGCATCGTTATCCTTTCCAACACGCCCAATCCCCTAAACCCGGCTACTACGTATCCGGCGGTTCCCGTCACCGTGCAGGTCTTCGATGCGCCGGCCGTGGGACTGACCGACGAGTGCGTACAACACCGCACCGAAAACTATCGCGCATTTGAAAACACGTGGGAGTACTACATCCTGCTCGGCCGCTAGACGTGGAAGGAAACGAATATGTACGGATTTATTGAAAAGCAGAGCGCGCTCGATGCGGAAGACGCCATCTATCGCGAAACGGTGCTCGCAGGCACACCGTGGATTCACGAGCTCTTGCCGGGTCAGACGCTGCGTATTCTCGACATCGAGGGCAATCAAGCCGTTGATACCACGTTCTACGACGTGAACGATCCCGATGACCACTACAGCGCTACGGCGACGATTGTGGCGCAGGGCAACATCTATCTGACTACGGGCACGATTTTGCGCTCCGAGCAGTACCGCCCCCTGCTTGAAATCACGGCTGACACCACGGGGCGCCATGACACCCTTGGCGGCGCCTGCTCGGCGCAGTCGAACACGGTGCGCTATGCTCGCGAGAAGCTCTACATGCACAACTGCCGCGACGATTTCATGATGGGTATCGCCGAGCAGTGCCCTGATTTTATCGGCAAGCGAGACCTTGCCCCCAATATCAATTTCTTCATGAACGTCCCGGTGACGCCCGAAGGCGGGTTGAAGTTCGACGACGGCGTGTCGGCGAGCGGTCGTTACGTGGAAATGCGCGCAATCGAACACGTGATGGCGCTTGTGAGCAACTGTCCCCAACTGAACAACCCTTGCAATGCCTACAACCCCACCCCGGTGGAAATGATTATCTGGGACGCCTAGCGAGTGCGAAGCGACAGCGAGATCGAGTAAGGAAGGATGCGTGACCGGATGTTCAGCAAAGTATTGATAGCCAACCGTGGGGCTATCGCCGTACGCATCGAGCGCACGCTTGCGCGCATGGGCGTGGCGAGCGTGGCGGTGTATTCTGAAGCCGACAAGGACAGCTTGCATGTGGAGCGCGCTGACGAGGCCGTCTGCTTGGGAGCGGGTTCAGCGCAAGACACGTACCTGGACGGCGAAAAAGTGCTTGCCGCTGCCGTGCAAACGGGGGCTTGTGCCATTCATCCCGGTTATGGATTCCTTTCCGAAAACGTGGCCTTTGCCCGTGCGTGCGAAGAGGCGGGCGTCACCTTCATCGGACCCGATCCCGAGCAGATCGAGCAATTCGGTCTGAAACATGTGGCGCGAAGCCTGGCCGAACGGGCGGGTGTTCCCCTGCTTCCGGGTACGGGGCTGATAAACGATGTGGATGAGGCACTGCGCGCGGCAGAGGAGATCGGCTATCCGGTTATGCTCAAGAGCACGGCGGGCGGCGGCGGCATCGGCATGCGCGTGTGCGCCGATGCCGACCAGCTTGCGAGCGCCTTCGAAGCGGTGCGCCATCTGGCGCAGGCCAACTTCGGAGACGGAGGCGTGTTCCTTGAAGCCTATATTGCTCGCGCACGTCATGTGGAAGTGCAGATTTTCGGCACTGCCGACGATGTGGTCGCCATTGCGGAACGCGATTGTTCGGTGCAGCGCCGCAATCAGAAGGTGGTTGAAGAGACGCCAGCTCCCCATCTGCCCGAAGGCGTGCGCGCCCGTCTGCTGGCAGCCGCCGAAGCGCTCGCCCGTACTGCGGGGTACCGGAGCGCCGGAACCGTCGAGTTCCTCTACGATTCGGACAGCGAGCGCTTCTATTTCCTCGAAGTGAACACGCGCCTGCAGGTTGAGCATGGCATCACCGAAGAGTGCTCGGGCGTCGATCTGGTCGAATGGATGGTGCGCGAATCGGCTGGCGATATGGCGGATGTGCGAGGGCTCGTGCATGCGCCGCAAGGCTGGGCGATTGAGGCGCGCGTGTACGCAGAAGATCCCTTCAACGGTTTTTTACCTGCCGTGGGGAAGATCGACGACGTACGCTTCGGCGAGGGTGCTCGTGTGGAGACCTGGGTGCGCAAGGGAGTGGAAGTCACTTCGCTCTATGACCCCATGCTCGCAAAGGTCATCGTGCATGCGCAGACGCGCGAGGAGGCAGTGGCGAAGATGCGCGGTGTGCTGGCGGACACCCACATTTACGGCGTCACCACCAACCTGCCCTATCTGCGCGCCCTGTTTGCTGACGAGCGCTATGAAGCGGGCGAACTTTACACCCGGATGCTCGACGGGTTTCTGCCCGATGAGGCGGCCATCGAGGTACTCGACGGGGGCATTCAAACCTCGGTGCAGGATTATCCGGGATTTACGGGCTACTGGGCGGTGGGAGTACCGCCGTGCGGTCCGATGGACATGCTTTCCTTCCGCTTGGGCAATGCCTTGTTGGGCAACGACGAGAGTGCTCCGGGGTTGGAGATGACCATGAAGGGAGCTACGGTCCGCTTTCGCTGCGGAATCGATTTCGTCCTTACCGGCGCTCCAGCGCCCGCAACGCTCGACGGCGCGCCAATTGAGAGCAATCGAGTCGCCCATGCTGAGCGTGGTCAGGTGCTCGACGTGGGCCTTGCCTCTGCGGGAATGCGCATGTACCTGTGCGTGGCGGGCGGGCTCGACGTCGCACGCGTGCTGGGCAGCGCTTCGACGTTCATCGACGGCCGTTTCGGCGGCCACGGCGGCCGTGCCTTGCGTGCGGGTGACGTGATCGGTCTTAGCGCTCCGGCACTTTCGGGTCGCGTGGGCGCGTGCCTCCCCGAAAGCTCCCAGCCGCACATCGCGTGCGCGTGGACGATTGGCGTGCTGGCCGGGCCGCAGCCCACGGAGGAGTTTCTTGCCGCATCATATTTGGACGACTTGTGCGCGAGCACCTTCACAGTGAACTTCGACTCGGCTCGTACGGGCGTACGTCTAGACGGCCCCGTTCCCGAATGGACGCGCACCGACGGGGGCGAAGCCGGCTTGCATCCTTCGAACGTGCACGACAACCCCTATGCGATAGGGGCGCTCGACCTCACGGGCGACCAGCCCATTCTGCTTGGCCCTGACGGTCCGAGTCTGGGCGGTTTCGTCTGTCCTGTGGTCGTGGCCGTGGGGGAGCGCTGGAAGCTCGGCCAGCTGAAGCCGGGCGATACCGTGCGCTTTCAGCTTGTCACGACCGAGACGGCTCGCCGCGTGCGCGAGGGCGTGGAAGTGTGCGTGCGGACGGTTGCTGCGGAGGGACCGAATTCGGACATGCCTGACCTCCCAAGCCTACCTGCTCCCGAAGCGGGCATCTCCGCCCGTGACGCCATTCTCTACGATGCGGGAGAGGGCGACGATCGGCTCGTTGTGCGACGGTCGGGCGAGGACGCGGTGCTCGTGGAATACGGTCCCATGAAGCTCGACATTGCTCTTCGCTTTCGCGTGCACCTGCTCATGCAGGCGCTCGAAGAGGCCGACCCCGCCATCGTCGACCTTACGCCGGGCATTCGCTCGCTGCAGATTCACTTTAATCCCGCAATTATGACCGGAGAAGACGCGTGCGCGTTGGCGGTTGAGGCGGACGCCGGTCTTCCGCCGCTCGACGATGTCACGGTGCCATCGCGCATCGTGTATCTGCCTCTGTCGTGGGACGACCCGCAGACTCAGCTCGCTGCGCGCCGCTATCAGGAGACAACCCGTCCCGATGCGCCCTGGTGCCCTTCGAACCCCGAGTTCATCCGTCGCATCAACGGGCTAGGCTCTATCGAAGACGTGCGCGGTATCGTGTTCAAGGCGAGCTATCTGGTCTTAGGTCTGGGCGATGTGTATCTGGGTGCTCCGGTGGCCACGCCGGTTGATCCGCGCCATCGGCTGGTGACCACCAAATACAATCCAGCCCGTCCTTGGACGCCCGAAAACGCCGTGGGTATCGGTGGCGCTTATCTGTGCGTCTACGGCATGGAGGGCCCGGGTGGCTACCAGTTCGTGGGGCGCACCACGCAGATGTGGAACCCCCTGCAACCCACCGAAGCTTTCGAGCCGGATAAACCGTGGCTGCTCAACTTCTTCGACCAGTTGCGTTTCTATCCAGTGAGTGCCGACGAAATCTTGAAGCTGCGCGAGGATTGCCTCCGAGGTCGGTTCAATCCGCGCATTGAGGAAACGACCTTCAATCTGGGGACCTACCGGGCCTTTCTCGCCGAGAATGCCGAAAGCATCGCGGCATTCAAAGAGCGCCAGGAAGCGTCATTCCAGGCGGAGCACGACCGCTGGGTCGAACAGGGGCTCGATACGTTCGAATCGGCGGAAGCCGCACCTTCGTTTGCCCTGCCGGAGACGGTGCCCGAAGGCTGCGTAGAGGGCAAGGCGAGCATCGCCGGCGCCGTATGGAAGGTGCTCGTTTCGGAAGGCGACAAGGTAAAGGAGGGCGACGAGCTTATGGTGCTCGAGAGCATGAAAATGGAGTTTCCCGTCACAGCTCCGGTGTCCGGTCGCGTTGAGCGCGTGTACGTGGAAGCGGGCGATATGGTGACCTATGGGCAGATGACGACGGCTGTGCGTCCCGTTTCCACGGCGGCGGAAGTGTAAAGGGGTGCGACATGGTGGAAATACCTCGTGAACTGACAATAGGTTGGCTGCGCCGCGCGTATGCGACTGGAGCTGCGGCCCCGCGCCAGGTGGTGGAAGAGATTGTTCGCCGGGCCGAAGAGTCTGCCGACTATTGCGTGTGGGTGCAGCCGCCTTCAATGGAGCTCGTAGAGCCGTTCCTTGTGACTCTTTCCGAAAGCGGGCCCACGCCTGAAACGCCGTTGTGGGGCATACCCTTTGCCGTGAAGGACAACATCGATATTGCCGGTGTGCCCACGACGGCTGGATGCCCTGCCTACGCATACACGCCGCAGACGAGCGCCACGGTAGTGGAAAGACTGGTGGCTGCCGGAGCGATTCCCGTGGGGAAGGCCAACCTTGACCAATTCGCCACCGGCCTAGTGGGCGTGCGCTCTCCGTATGGCGAGTGCCGCAATGCGCTGAACCCCGATTTGATCAGCGGCGGCTCGTCGTCAGGATCGGCAGTAGCGGTGGCTTTAGGAATGGCGGCCTTTGCGTTGGGTACCGACACGGCAGGTTCGGGTCGCGTGCCGGCGGCGCTCAACCGGCTGATGGGTTTCAAGCCGCCGCTCGGCTCGTGGTCGACGGCGGGTGTGGTGCCTGCGTGCGCGAGTCTCGATTGTGTAACGGTGTTCGCGCATTCGGTGGAGGACGTGCGAGCGGTCGATGCGGTGGCCCGCGGTTTTGATACCGCCTGTGCGTATAGCCGTTTCTACGAGGAGACTGCACAGGCGTCGTGCGAGCTGCCGGATGCAATCTGCTTGCCGAGCGAGCAGCCTGCCTTCTATGGGGATTTCGCTCACGTTTACAAGGACAGCTGGGATGCCACCGTCGAGGCGCTGCGCGTAGCTGCCGTGGAGCGCGGGATTGTGGTGCGCGCAATGGATTGCTCGTACCTTAACGAAGCGGCGGCGGTGCTCTATGACGGTCCCTGGGTGGCCGAGCGCTGGGCCGACTTGGGCTCGTTCGTCGAGACGCATCCAGGCGACGTCCTGCCGGTTACCGAATCGATTCTGCGCAGCGGTGCGCGCGAGGAACTTACCGCTGAAGTCCTCTTCGATGCCATGCATTTTTTGCAGGAATGCCGCCATCGCGCGCAGCTTGACTTGGCGGATGCCGTGCTCGTAATGCCGACTTGCGGCGGAACGTTTGCTCGTGCGCAGGTTGATCAAGACCCAGTCGGAGCAAATTCCCAGATGGGTCTCTATACCAACCACTGCAATCTGTGCGACTTAGCAGCGCTTGCGTTACCGGGCGTGGAAGCGGCGGACAGCCTGCCCTTCGGAATCACCGCCTTCAGCCTTGCAGGTGACCAGCGGTACCTGATGGGATTCGCAGCCGAACTCGCTACGCATCTAGAATGAGTCAAGGGGCCACATCTCTTTGGCTCATTGCGCTGGCTGTCCCTCGCCGGGCTGCATTAACGCGCCTTTCGGGTCGATTTCCGCGAATTTCGGCGATTTCTTCCCGAAAGGCGCGTTAACGGGGCGGGACAGGGCGCGGCCCAGCGTGGGCAGCGCCCTTTGTTGCATCGTCTTCTAGATGAACAGCCCCTTGGTTTTTTCGCTGATGCGGGCGGCGGCGTCGGACGTGGCACGCTCGTCCACCTCGTAGGCGTCGGCGCCCGTTTGGCGCAGAACCGCCCCGTCGCGCACGCGACCGCGAATCTGCGACAGGGGGACGTTTTTGTACGAGCCGAACGCGAGTTCGACGACGGCCTGGTTTCCTTCGATGCGGTCGACGATCATGAGCCTTCCTTTCACGGGTTGCATCTGGTGCAGGGGCGCAGGCCCTGGGCCTCGGCGTCGGAGCGGGAAACGGCGACGAGCTTCGATCGCTTCAGCGTGGAGCAGCCCTTGCGGTGGTAGCATTCGCCCTTCCCGGAAGCGGTGATGTAGACGGTGTCGTTGGCGGATTCGTCGCCCGCAACCACGGTGCCCGCGCCCGCGGCAGCGCCCGCCGCCGCGGCAGCCGTGCCGCTCGATCCGCCGCCCGACCCGTTGCCGCCCTTGCTGCCGGGCTCTACCTGGGCGTCGGGCCGGTCGCAGCTGGCAGTCACGGTCGTTCCGTCGCTCGCGATGGCGATCGTCCCGTTGGCTCCCGTCCCCAGCACATGCTGGCTGTGGGACGTGAGCATGGTGAGCACCTTTTCGGTGGGATGGCCGTAATCGTTGCCGATCCCATAGGAAATCACGCTGTAGGTGGGCGAAAGCGCGCTGATCAGCGCGCCCGTGGTTCCCGTGTTCGACCCGTGGTGCGCGACCTTCAGCACGTCGACGTGGCCCGGCTGGGCGGCGGCGATCGTTTCGGCCGGGGCATCGCCGGTGAACAGGAACGACGTGTTCCCGTAGACGAGCTTGATCACGAGCGAGTAATCGTTGTAATCGTCGGAATTCACGCCGTCGGGCGGCGCAATGATCGACACCGAATAGCCCGCGTCGGCGCCCACGATGTCCATGCCGGCCGAACCCGCATGGATCTGCAGCCCCTTCGCGCGCACCGCGTCTATGAAGGCCTCGAAGGTCTGCGTGGTGTTGGTCGCTTTGGGCGCCCAGACCTCGCCGATGTCGAAGGCGGAAATGACCGCCGGCAGCCCGCCGATATGGTCGGCGTGAGGGTGGGTGGCCACCAGGTAGTCGATGCGCGTGCAGCCCAGTCCCTTCAGGTAGGACACGACCGTCTGCCCGGCGTCGGGCACGCCGGCGTCGATGAGCATGGTCTTGCCGTCGGGCAGCTCGATGAATTCCGAATCGCCCTGGCCCACGTCGATGAAGTGGGCTTTCACGCCGGCCGCGGCGGGCGCGTCGGCGCTGCCCGCCGGCGCTGCGGCGGGCGCCTCTGCGGAAGCGCCGCCCGAAGAGCTCTCGTCGGCCTGCGACGAGCTTGCGGCTTGCGAGGCGGTCTCCTGCGGCATCGACGACGACACGTTCGCCGTCTGCTGGCCCGGCTGGGCGATGGCTCCCACGAACAGGAGCGCGACGAGCGCGATGACGACCTTTCCGGCCTTCGATTGCGCGAACTTCTTCATGGAGCTTCCCCAATCCTTCCCCTGGCGGCGGGCCCGTGCCCAACCGCGTTGACTTCATGGTAAGGGTTGCGGGGACAAAACGCGATGGAAGCGGGGCGTTTTTGCGCCTGACAACGGGGGCGCGTGATGTTGTCACAGCGAGCTGTGACAACATCACGCGCCCCCGTTGTCACAGAGGTATTATGAATCCCGACGAAAGGAACCTCTCATGGCAAAATGGCGCGAACCCGTGCGGCGGCCCTACTACGCGAAGTACGAGCGCGTGCCGCTCGCGCACGACCAGGGCTGGTACGAATGCTACCGTCTGCCGGGCGACGTGCTCGCCGTCTGCGAACCCGGCCACCTGCAGGAAGTAAACGTCTTCCTGCTGCCGGGCGCCGACTGCGCCCTGCTCATCGACACGGGCACGGGCATGGCCAACATCCGCCCCGTGATCGACGAGCTGTGGCAGGGCGAGCTCGTCGTGGTCAACACGCACTTTCACTTCGACCACACGGGCGGGGCGCATTCCTTCGACGAGGTGCTCGCGTCCGTCAACCCGCTCGTCGAGCGCCAGGGCCGTGAGGGCATTCCGCATCGCTTCCTGGAAAACCAGGTCGACGAGGACATGTTCCTGTGGGGCTATCCGCCCGGCTTCGACCCGCGCACGTTCGCCGTAGCGCCCTATACGGTGCGCCCGGTGGAAGACGGGGCCGCGATCGACATGGGCGGGCGCGTGGTCGACGTCGCGCACACGCCGGGCCACACCCAGGACAGCCTCATGCTCTACGACCGTGCGTCGGCTGTGCTCTTCGGCGGCGACATGCTCTATTACGGCGCGATCTACGTGCAGTTCGACAACGATTTCATGGGTCATTCGTCGGTGGAAGGCTATGTGCGCTCGCTCGAGCGCGTGAAGGAGCGCTTCCCCTACGTGAAGGCCGTCTACGCCTCGCATAACGATTTCGTGATGGACCCGCGCTGCATCGACGACATCCTCGCGGCGATGCGTGACGTGCGGGACGGCCGCGCGGAGCGGGAGTCCATGAACGACGCGAGCTGGGCCTATTACGGCGACGAGCTCCCTCTTTCCCTCTACCGCTTCAGTGACTTTACGGTTATCGCCAAGTAGCGATGACGGTAGGTGACAACGGGGGAAAGAGGGAGCTCGTCG
>JALCHN010000050.1 GCA_022644775.1 Eggerthellaceae bacterium | reverse complement strand
CAGGTGATGTTGTCACACGCGCGTGTGACAACATCACGCGCCCCCGTTGTCATACTAGGAGGTCTTGCTCACCCAGTCCTTGCCCACGATCACGAGCAGGTCGGTGTTGAACGAGTAGTAGGCGCTCGCGCTCGTGGTGCGCCCCTGCCCCATTGCCTGCACGGCCGCTTCGGCCGCTTCCTTGGTATCGGAATTCTTGTAGACCACCAGGGTTTCCGTGTAGACCTGCTGCTGGGTGTTGTCGGGCGTCGCCGGAATCTGGAAGCCCTGGGCCGAAAGCAGCTGGGCCGCCGCCGCAGCCGCACCCGTCACGCCGCCGCCGTTCTTCACCGTCACCGTGTACTGGCTAGCGTCGACGCTGTCGATGAGCTCCTGCTGGGCCTGGGCCGGGTCCTGCCCCTGGTCGATGAGCGACATGATCTGTTGGATGCCCGTCTTCGACGTCGTGAACACCGGCACCCCGTTGCTCGCGGCATAGGACCCGGGCAGCGCGGCGGTGCGCACGTCGACGTCGGCGCCCGCGAACGGGGCAAGTAGGTCGTTGACCTCGTTGTAGGACAGGTCGGTTTGGAAGTCGCCCGCGATGGTGTCGAACGTCGCGATGTTCGAGAGCCCGCCCTTGTCCTCGATGCTCGCCACGAGGGCCTGCAGAATCTGCGACTGCACCTTCGACTGCACGGTGAGCGGGTCGCTGTAGTTGGACGCCATCGCCGCGGTGGCCGCCTGTGCGCCGTTCAAGGTCTGCTCGCCCGCATCGAGGTAGATCGTGCCGGCGTTGGGGTCGTCCACCGATTCGGGCAAATCGACGCTCACGCCGCCGATCGCGTCGACGAGCGCGGCGAGCGAGGTGTTCTGGAACTTCACGAAGTGGGCGATCGACACGCCCGTGAGGTCGGACACCGTGCTGATGAGCTCGGCGTCGCCGCCCTCTTCCTGAGCCTGCGAAAGCGGATGCTCGTTGCCGTCGGCCAGGGTGGCCTGGGTGTTCCACGGCAGCGTGATGTAGGTGACCTGCTTGTTCTGCGAATCGACGCGCACGAGCACGAGCATGCGCGGACCTTGGTAGCGCTTGCCTTCCTCCATGCTCTCGCCGGCGACGAGGACGTAGTAGGGATCGGTCGACGACGACGGGGCCGCAAGTGCGCTCGTCACCTGGGAATCGTTGATCTTGATCTTGTTGTCGACCGACGACGAGAAGACGAACGACGACACGAGCCACACCACGAGCGCCGCGATGATCACCACCGCGACCGTGACCGCACGGCGACGGCGACGGCGCTTGCGGATGTCGGCGAGCACGTAGTCGGGCGTGCGGCGACGACGGGCGTAGCTGGCCTGCGACTCGCGCGAGCGCGTGTTGGGGGTGACGTGGGTCACCACGCCGCGGTTGGCCTTGCTCTGCCGGCGCTGGTTGCCGAAATTCACATGGGTGTTCGACGCGCGCTCGGAATTGTGCACGATATGCGTGCCGAGCTGCGATTCGTTGAGTTGACGGGAAAGCTCTTCGGAGGCCCGCTTGTCGTTGCGCTTCATGATCATGGGTTAGATCGAATCCACCACGGTGCGCTCGACGTTGGCGCCGATGCTCGAAAGCTTGCCTACGTAGTCTTCGTAACCGCGGTCGATGTGCGCGATCTTGCGCACGATGGTCTCGCCTTCGGCGGCCAGGCCGGCAAGCACCAGAGCGCCGCCCGCGCGCAGGTCGGTGGACACCACCGGCGCGCCCGAAAGCTTCTCGACGCCGCGCACGACGGCATGGTGGTCGTCGATCGTGATGTCGGCGCCCATGCGCGAAAGTTCGGCGGCGAACATGAAGCGGTTCTCGAAGACGTTTTCGGTGATGACGGAATTGCCTTCGGCCAGCGAGCAGAGCAGCATGAACTGGGCCTGCAGGTCGGTGGGGAAACCCGGATGCGGCAGGGTCTGGATGTCGACGGCCTTGAGCGGGCGGGTGCGCTCGACGCTCACCCAATCGTTGCCCGCCTCCACATCAACGCCCATGGCGCGCAGCTTCAAGATGGCCATGCGCAGGTGGGCCGGATTCACGCCCGTCACCGTGAGGGGGCCGCCGAGCAGGGCGCCGCCGGCCAGGAAGGTGCCCGCTTCGATGCGGTCGCCCACCGTAGTGTGGTCGCAGGGCTTCAAATCGTCGAGAGACACGCCGTGCACGTGAATCACCGACGTGCCCGCGCCCTCGATCTGGGCGCCCATTTCGTTGAGCATAAGGGCCAGGTCGTGGATTTCGGGCTCGCAGGCCGCGTTCTCGATCGTCGTGGACCCCTTGGCGGTCACGGCGGCCATCATCGTGTTTTCGGTGGCGCCCACGCTGGGGAACTCGAGGATGACGTCGCCGCCATGCAGGCCGTTGGGGGTGGTCGCGATCAGGAAGCCGTGGTCGATCTGGAATTCAACGCCGAGCTGTTCGAGGCCCACCAGGTGCATGTCGATCTTGCGGGCGCCGATCTGACAGCCGCCCGGCATGGCCACATGGGCGCGGCCGAAGCGGCCAATCAAGGGGCCGAGCACCGAAATGCTCGCGCGCATCTTCGACACGAGCTCGTAGGGGGTCTCCCATTTGTCGACGTTGGTGGTGTCGACCGTGAGCACGTGACCGTCGCGGGTGACCGTGCCGCCCAGGCGCTCGACGACCTTGCTCATGACCGTGATATCGGAAATGAGGGGCACGTTGCGAATCACGCTCGGGCCATGGCCCAGAATAGCCGCGGCAAGCAGTTTCAACGCCGAGTTCTTCGCCCCCGACGCCTTGACCGTGCCGGTGAGGTTGGGGGTCTGACGAGCGATGATAACTTCTTCTGACATGGGCCGCTCCTTGGTTTTTCGTGCGTTGTGGGACCATTCCCGCGTGACGTGCGGGGTACGCGTCTGTATATCGCAGACGATTATACGCAAAGCGGCCCACCGCTTCCCGCTCTTGCGAAAAAGAGCAGAATGGTGGGCCGCTTGAAGGCCGCGCGCCCGCGAGCGCGCGGCTTGTGGCTTATTAGTCGCCCAGGGCGATGCGGGCGTAGTCGACGATCTTGATGTCGTCGCCGATTTCCTTGGCGACGCTCGCGATGTATTCGGCCACGGTGAGGTCGCCGTTCTTCACGAAGGCCTGGTCGACGAGGCAGTTCTCCTTGTAGAACTTCTTCAGGCGGCCTTCGGCGATCTTGACCTGGATGGCTTCGGGCTTGCCGGATTCGGCGGCCTGAGCCTTGTAGATGCCCATTTCGTGCTCGACGACTTCGGCCGGGACCTTGGACTCGTCGAGGGCGACGGGCGGAATGGCCGCAATCTGCATGGCGACGTCCTTGCCCATGGCCAGGAAGCGCTCGTCAGCGGCGGTTTCGGTCTTGCCGAAGGTGAAGGCGGCGAGCACGCCGATCTTGCCGTTCATGTGGATGTAGGGAACGATGGCGCCGGTGCCTTCGATGGAAAGGCGCTGGAACTTGCCGATCTGCATGTTCTCGCCGATCACATGGATGGCTTCGGTGAGCTGGTCCTGCACGGTGGAGCCGTTGAACTCGCTGGCGAGCAGGGCGTCGACGTCGGCCGGGTCGTTGTCGACGACGGCTTCGGTGAAGGCGTTGACGTAACCTTCGAACTTGTCGGTGAGAGCCACGAAGTCGGTTTCGCACTTCACCTGGCACACGGCGGCGACGTTGCCCTTGACGACGGCGCCCACGCGGCCTTCGTTGGTGGCGCGGCCGGCCTTCTTGGCGGCAGCGGCGAGACCGCGCTTACGCAGAACGTCGACGGCACCGTCCATATCGCCGTCGGCTTCGGTCAGAGCCTTCTTGCATTCCATCATGCCCGCGCCGGTCATCTCGCGGAGCTGCTTGACCATTGCGGCGGTAATCTGAGCCATGAGGTTCCTTTCGTTGGTCTGTAGTGAAAAAGCGGCATCGCTCATGCGGTGCCGCTTCGTTCCAAAGTACGGTGCGCTGGCGCCTATTCGGCGGCCGGAGCAGCGGCTTCGGCCGCAGGGGCAGCTTCGCCTTCGGCGGCAGGAGCGGCTTCGCCTTCGGCGGCCATTTCCTCGGCGGTCACGGGAGCGCCCAGGCCGGCGATGACGGCGGAAGCGATGAAGTCGGCGAACAGCTTGACCGAGCGGATGGCGTCGTCGTTGGCAGGGATGCCGAAATCGACGTCGTCCGGGTCGCAGTTGGTGTCGATCGTGCCCACAACGGGGATGTGCAGGCGATGGGCCTCGTGGATCGAGATGACCTCGCGGTTGGTGTCGATGACGAAGATCGCGTCGGGGAGCTTCTTCATGTTGCGGATGCCGTTGAGGTTGGTCTGCAGCTTGGTGAGCTCCTTATGCAGCAGGATCTGCTCCTTCTTGGGGAGCTTTTCCATGCGGCCGTCGGTGTCCATGGCCTCGAGCTCTTCCATGCGCTGCACGCGGGAGCGGATGGTCACGAAGTTGGTGAGCATGCCGCCGAGCCAGCGGGCGTTCACGTAGGGCATGCCGCAGCTGTTGGCAGCTTCGGCGACGGCTTCCTGGGCCTGCTTCTTGGTGCCCACGAACAGGATCGTGCCGCCGTTGGCAGCCAGGTTGCGGACGAAGGTGTAGGCCTGGTCGAGACCGACGAGGGTCTTCTTCAGGTCGATGATGTAGATGTCACCGCGATGGCCGAAGATATAGGGCTTCATCTTCGGGTTCCAACGGCGGGTCTGGTGGCCGAAGTGCGCACCAGCGTCGAGCAGGGTCTGGATAGAGACCTTTTCCATGGTTACAGCTCCATTCGTTAATCCTCTGCACGCCTTCGCCCTCGAGTCCGCAACCCCGCAGGGCCACTAGCAGACGCGAGTCCAGCGCGCATGTGTAATAAGAAACTTGGACATTTTAGCAGCGTGGAAATGCGGTCGCAAGCGATTGTGAACGCGCTGCACAAAGCCGCGCGAGCGAGAGGCGGGGCGACGGGGTGGCCGAGGGAGGGGCGGCATGCGGCGGGGTCGGCGGGCGATAACGCGCCTTTCGCGTGCAAATCCGCTCATTTCGAGAAAAGCAATCGAGAAAGGCTCGTTATTCGGAGATGACAGCTAACCAAGATCGGCGCGGGCAGCGCATTAACGCGCCCTTCTCGAGCGTTTCTTCCCATTTCGAAGGACGCCACCGAGAAAGGCGCGTTATTCGGTGCGACCGGCGCGGCTGCCCCCGGCGACCCCATCCCGGAGCCCGTTCCGCGCACACGCAGGCGCTCGCGCGCTCACACTTCCGCATCGTCCCAGTTCAAAGCCATATCCCCTATTCTCGGTGAGGCGAAAATACCAGCCTTCGCGCGATGCGCGCGCCCCGTTTCGCCCGTAGGGTGCACTCATATCGATGAAACGGCGCCGCCGGCGAGAGTCAACGCGCGGCGTCACGAAACGGCGCGGGGCCGGCGCTGCAGACCTGCCGGCCCGCGTCGCATCTTGAGAGGGAGGATGCACATGAATACCGCCATGACCCGTCGCGACCTGTTGAAATGGGGCGGCATCGCCGCCGCCGGCGTCGTGAGCGCCCAGGCGCTCGCCGGCTGCGCGAGCCCGAAGAATCAAAGCGAGCGCGCCAAGGAAACGGCCGCCGCATCGAGCTGGCGCGACGCGCCCGAGCCCATCACCGACATCGCCGAAACCGTCGACTGCGACCTCGTGGTGGTAGGCGCCGGCAACGCGGGGCTCATGGGCGCGATGACCGCGCAGGAAAAGGGCTTCAACGTCATCGTACTCGAGAAGGGCAGCGACATCGCCATGGCCCGCGAAGCCGTGGGCAGCTGGGGATCGCGCCACGCCCAAGGTCACGAGCAGGACACCGCCCGCCTGATCAACTACGCCCGCAAGGTGGAGTCGGGCGACGTGAGCATGGCCCTGTACCGAACCTGGTGCGAAAAATCGGGCGAGTTCATGGACTGGCTCGAAGACATCGAAACGCCCAAGGGCATGACCTTCCCCTTTGAGTGGCACGCCCCCAGCGACGCCGAAGCCTACTACCCGCCCATGTGCACCAACCCGGTCATGGGCGAATTCAATCCGCAGGGGCCCAACTACGGAGCCTACGTGCACCTGGAGGTCATGCGCGACCTCTTCCTTGAAGCCGGCGGCACGATAGAGTTCTCCACGCCGGCCAAACAGCTCGTACAGGACGACGCGGGCCGCGTGACCGGGGTCATCGCCCAGGCCTCCGACAAAAGCTACAAGCGCTACAACGCCTCCCGCGGCGTGATCGTATGCACGGGCGGCTACGGCGCCAACAAGGACATGATCGCCGACCTGTGCCCTTCCGCGCTTTCCTATTGCACGAGCACGGCCGCCACGACCGAAGAAGGCGACGGCATCCGCATGGCCCTCTGGGCAGGCGCGGTGCTCGAAGAAGGCGGCGGGGCAATGGTGTGGAACCGCGGCGTGGTCAACGATGACGAACAAGTAGGCCCCGACCTGGGCAACCCGCTCTTCCTTCCGGCCAGCCAGCCCTTCCTGCGCGTCAACGTGCGCGGCGAGCGCTTCATGAACGAAGATTCCACCTACCCCGAAATCTACGCGCAGGGCACGCGCCAGCCCAAGGGCTTTTCCTGGCAGGTCTTCGACGGCACCTATTGGGAGGACATCCAGCGCTTCGATACATGCGGGTGCAGCCGCCTTGCGCCCGCGCCCGACGGCAGCGCCTTCAACGCCGACGTCTACGACTGCGAGGCCATGACCAAGGAGCACCTGGACAGCTTCTGGATGCAGCCTCAGCTCGATTCGGGCGCGCTGAAGAAGTGCGACACGATCGAGGAGCTCGCGCAGACCATGTTCCCCGACGCCGACGACCAGCAGACCTTCCTTGCCACCGTGGCGCGCTACAACCAGATGATGGCCCAGGGCGACACCGACTTCGGCAAGGCGGCCTACCGTTGCAGCACCGTGGACACCGCTCCCTTCTACGCCATTCGCACGTCGGGCAATTTCCTTGTCACCATCAACGGCGTGATCACCGACACCAACAGCCAAGCCCTGCGCGCCGACGGCAGCACGATCGACGGTCTCTACGTCTGCGGCAACGACCAGGGCGGTTTCTATCCGCATAACTATCCGAGCAACTTCACCGGCATCAACGCCGGACGCTCGGGCGCCTTCGCCCGCATCGCGGCGAAGCACGCCTGCGGCATCGAATAGCGCGGCAACGCGCTCTCCCTCCTGACGAACGGCCGGCCCCGCAGGACCGGCCGTTCGCGTATGCGGCGCACATGTCACGAGGAGGCGCATCCCGTCCTGCCGGCGCCGCGTTTTCATACGTTTGTGTAAAAATCGGCGGTAATTTCTCAAAATTTTCCCGAAACGCATGAAAATCCCCCGATGCGGAAGGCGGAGGCGGGCGCGCGAAACGGCCAGTGTGCCGGCGCGCTGGCCACCCGGCGGGCCGCTGGCCGGGTGAAGGACCGCAGAGCGGGCGTGCATGGCGGGCTATGGAACCGGCACGCGGGTCGGGGCGCGAGACGGACGCGCACGGCGCGGAATCAGTCGCCGTCCTGGGCGAGGTCGAGCAGCTCCTGGCGCGAGTGCACGCCCGCCTTCGCGTAGATGTGCTTCACGTGGGTAGCCACCGTGTCGCGCGAGATCACGAGCTCGTCGCGAATATAGGGCACCGACCGCCCGTGCATGAGCAGGACGAAGACCTCCGTTTCCCTCGGGGTAAGGCCGATCGAGCGCGCAATCTGGGCGACGCGGTCGTCGAAGGGCGGCGCCGCAGGGACCCGCCCTTCCGCAGCGCTCGCATCGGCGTCCGTTTCCATGCGCCCATCGTCGGCTGGGCCCGCGAAGCTCGCGTCGTCGTCGAGCACGAACATCGTGGATGCCACGAGCAGGACGGTGGCCACTGCGGCAACCTGCGCCACCGTGACAGCACCCGCCGCCAAAGGACCGTCGAGCGCATCGAGCACGACCACGCCGAGCAGGTCGCCCAGATGCACGAAAATCCAACCCAACCCATAGGATTGCGTGGGTGTGGCTACCCCGCGCGCAGCGAAGCGGGCGAAGAACATCTGGGTGATCACGCAGAAAGCGAAGCGGGCCGCAAGCGACACCCCGAAGGCCGCGAAAGCGCCCACTTGCGATGCGCCGGCCACCACGAGCGCCGCAAACCCCGCCACGAGCAAGGGACACATCCAACGGAAAAGGTAGGCCACCGACACGCGGCGCGGCCCCGCAACCGAATAGAGGCCGATGCCCACCATGAACAGGGCACTTGCGACGATGATCGCCTGCAGCTCGAGCGACGACGACCGGTTGCCACCATAGAAGCCGCCTTCGACGCACACGAACAGGCAGGCGACCAAGATGCCCCATCCGCTGCGGCCCATCGCGCGCAGAGCATCCGTCGGCCGCGGTATCGCGGCAGCCTGCGGGTGGAGCCGGGCGTCACCGGCGGCGCTTTCGTAAGGCAGGGGCACGCTGTCAAGCTCGTGCCATGACGCAAGGGCACAGGCCGCCGAGACCACCGGTAGCAGGGACACGAACACCACGGCCACCCAGCCGCTCATCGCCGACGCAGCCAGGATGAGCAGGGCCGCGAGCACCGCCGACACGGGTGCGCAGCGCTCCACCTCCTCCTGCGGCAGGCGCGCATAGCAAGCGCCCCACAGCACCCAGAGACAGGCGCTTCCGCCGCCGGTGAGAAGGGCGCCGAAGACAAAGGGAGCCATCTGTGACAGGTCGGCGGGCGCCGACGAGAAGAGCAGGGGCGTGCCCACGGCCGCCGCCGCCGACGAGGCCGCCGCCACCCCGCGCCGCAACACGAGCGGACCCCATCGCCGCTCGCCGGCCACAAGCGCGACGAGCACGGCAACCGCCACGAGCACCGGCAGCGTAGAACCCACCACCCGCACCCACGGGTCGAGCACCGCGTCCATGCGGGCGCTGCCGAGCGCATCGGCGGCGATGTCGGTATAGAACGTGCAGAACACCCAGGCGAGCAGAAAGCCCCACCCCAGGCGCTGCACGGACATGATACGCCCCTCTTGGTCTGAATTCGTCATCGGTCCCTCCCCCGTGATTCCGAGGCACCAGTCTACCCGAAACGGCACGCCGCCGGCGGCACGCGCCCGCGCTCAGCGGGCCGCCGCCGGCTCGTCGCGCCAGGGCGCCACGTCGGCCTTCATGAGCTCGAGGTAGCGCTGGGCCAGGGGCGTGAGCGGGCGGTGGGGCCGGTAGAGGTAGCCCAGCTCCATGCGCTCGGCCTGATCATCACCAAGAGCCCCAAGCCGGAAGACAAGGACGCCGTGATCGTACGCATCCACGAAGCCGCCCGCTACGTGCCGCTCGACCGCCTCTACCTGAGCCCCCAGCGCGGCTTCGCCTCGTGCGAGATCGGCAACAAGCTCACCGAAGAGGAGCAGCGGGCCAAGCTCGCCCTGGTGAAGGAAATCGCCGAGGAAGTCTGGGATAGGGCGCGGCGGCGGCGCGGATCTTCCGCGCACGTGCCTTCCACAACCATAGAGTTTCCTTCACATCGCGCCGTGCCCGCCCGCACGGCGCACGCGTCTCGTGTACGGTGGAAGCATCCCCGCGCAACTATATATGGAAGGAAGGCCCCGCGTGAGCATCGGGCAACGCGTGAAACGCTACATCGTCATGTTCGCAGGCATCTACTGCATCTCGCTGGGCGTGGCCCTGCTCACCAAATCGAGCCTGGGCACGTCGGCCATTTCGGTCATCCCCTACACGCTTTCGATTCCGCTCACCCAACTGTCCTACGGCACCTGGGTCGCCCTGTTCAACGCCGCCCTGGTCGTGGCCCAGATCTTCATGGTGCGCGAGCGCAATTGGTTCGACCTGATTCAGCAGTTCGTGCTCTGCCTCTTTTTCGGGTCCTTCGTCGATGTGGCCATGCTCACCCTGTCCGCCTGGACGCCCAGGCCTACGCCCTGCGCTTCGCCACCCTGCTCGCGGGCGTCTGCGTGCTCGCCTTCGGCGCCTATCTCACGCTGATCAGCCACGTGGGCGTGATGGCCGGCGACGGCTTTTCGCGTGCCCTGGCCGGCGTGCTGCACCGCGAGTTCGGCACCGCGCGCGTGATCAGCGATTCAACGATGGCGGCGACCGCGGCTCTGCTCAACTTCGTCCTGTTCGGCCAGCTCGTGTCGGTGCGCGAGGGCACCGTGGTGAGCGCCGTGTGCACGGGACTCGTGGTGGGCTTTTACAGCAAGCATCTGAAGGCCTTCGAATACGCCCTGCTGCCCGGCAATCGCGCGGAGGCCGAAGAGCAGGCGGCGGCGAGTGCCGCCGTGCCCGAAGGCAACTTCGTCGTGACCATCGCGCGCGAATACGGCAGCGGCGGACGCGAAATCGGGCGGGCCATCGCCGATAGGCTCGGCGTGCGCTTCTACGACGGCGAGATCATCGCGCGGATGACCGCGCAGGGCTTTTCGGGAGACGAGGTGGCCGCCTACGGAGAGCGCCTGCGCACGGGCAGCGCGCTCGAGGCCTTCTACCGGGCCTACGCCGGCGGCGAGGCGGTGAGCGAAGAGGACCTTCCCGAAGCCGAGCGGCTCTTCCGCGCCCAGGAGCGCGTGATTCGCGAAATCGCCGCAGAAGGCGACTGCGTGATCGTGGGCCGTCTGGCCAACTGGATCCTGCGCGGCCGTGCGAACACCCTGTGCCAGTTCGTGCGCGGCGACATCGACGACGAGGTGGCCCATGTGGTCGAGCGGGACGGGGTGCCGCGCGAGGCGGCGCAGGCCATGATCGAGAAGGTGAACCGCGAGCGGGCCGAGCACTGCCGGTTCTGCACGGGCACCGCCTGGGACGACAGCCGCAACTACGACGTCACGGTCAACAGCTCGCGCTACGGCATCGAGCGCACCGGGGAGATTCTGGCGTCGCTCGCCGAAGCTGCGCGGGCGTAAAAGGAGCGCAGAGCGCACGCGGGCGGAGCGGGGCGCACCTAGGCCATGTGGGCTTCGAGCACGTCCATGAGCTGTTGCTTGGAATGCACTCCGAGCTTGGCGTAGGCGTTTTTGGCATGCGTGCGCACGGTGTTTTCCGACACGAAAAGCTTTTTGGCGATGACCGCCTTGCTGCGGCCCGTGGCGATGAGCAGGGCCACCTCGATCTCGCGCTGGGTGAGCTTACGGTCGTCGGCCATCCAGTCGACAAGGCGCTCGCGCGGGGTGCGGGCGTCGGGTGCGGGTGCGGCGGCAGCGGTCTGGGTGGCAGTGGCCTGGCCATTCGCGGAGCGCGCGGAGGCCTGCGCAGACGCGGAAACAGCGGCAGGGCCTTCGGCCTGCAGCTCGCCTTGCGCGGGGCGGGCCGGCTGTGAGGCCGCACGCACAGACGGCGCTGCGCCGACCGCGGGCGCGTGAGCAGAGGCAGCGGAAGCGGTTCGTTTCGCGACAGGCGCCGCGGACTCTTGGACGGCGTTCAGGGCTCGCACGTTGGCGGGCCCTTCCGCATCGTTCTCCCCGCCTTTCCCGGCGGGTGTTTCCGCAGCCTGCTCCGCACGTGTTTCAGCGGCCGCTTCCACAGTCTGCACCTGCGCGAACGCGGCGGGCGCCTCCACAGCGGGCACCGCGTCAGAGCCGACAGCGCCTTCAGCGCCTTCCGCCTGCGCGGACGCAGACCCGCGCGCCGCAAGCGAAGCGGCCCGTGTAGGCTGCGCACCGTCCGCCACGCCCAGGCGGTCGTCGCTGAACAGCGCACGCGTGCGCGGAATCCCGTTCGACAGAAGCAGGGCGACGCTCAGCGACAGCAGCAGCACAAGCACGCCGATCGCGGTGTTGGCGGTCTGCGAGGCCGTGCCCACGATGCCGATCGTGAAGCGTCCCGCGTTGCGCGCGAGCACGCGGGCGGCCCAGGCGAAGCCGAAGACCGCGAAGGGATGGTAGCTCGAATGGCGCGAGACGTCCTGGGCCGTCACCCACAGCACACCGAGCATGAGGGTGTCGGCGATGTTGACCACCGCGACCGCCAGCTCGTCGAGGTCGCCGGGAAACATCGTGAGGATGACCACGCCCGCCGCGACGAGACAGATTTCGATGCGCCAGAGCAGGGAAAAGCTGATTTGGCGACGCTTGAAGGCCGACCACCAGATAAGCGCGAGCGACACCGCCACAACGCCCCACTGGTGCACGGCACGCAGTCCAGGGACCATAGCGACCGGTTCGCCGGCCGGGTAGCCGCGCGAAATGCCCAGAGCGAAGCTGAAG
>JALCHN010000049.1 GCA_022644775.1 Eggerthellaceae bacterium | reverse complement strand
GTTGACCCACGGAGGTTGTTGTCGCAGGCTTTGGCCCGCGACAACAACCTCCGTCCGCCCTGTCACGCCCTACAAAGCGGCGACCAGCCGTTCGAGCGCTTGGGCGAGCACCGAGCGCGGGCAGGCGATGTTGAAGCGGATGAAGCCCCGTCCCGGCTCGCCGAACACGTAGCCCATGTCGAGCCACAGGCCCGCCTTGCCTTCCACCAAATCGGTAAGGCCTTCGTCGTCGAGGCCGAGCGCGCGGCAATCGACCCACGCCAGATAGGTGGATTCCAGCGGCACCACGGCGAGCTGGGGCGCGTGGGCGGCCAGGAAATCGACCATGAATCGGTAGTTGCCGTCGAGGTAGGCCTTCAGCTCCTCGAGCCACTCTTCGCCCTGCTCGTAGGCGGCGCGCGTGGCCACGAGCCCCAGGCAATTGGGCTGGCTGTAGCCGGCCTGCGCCACGGCTGCGTCGAAGCGCTCCTTCAGCTGCGGATTGGGGATGAAGATGTTCGACGCCTGCAGGCCCGCCAGGTTGAACGACTTCGTGGCGGCCGTGCACACGATGCAGTTGTTGCGGAAGGCGTCGCCCAGCGTGGCGTAGACGGTGTGCGTGAAGCCCGGGCGGGCGAAATCGGCGTGGATCTCGTCGGAGGCCACGAGCACGTCGTGGGCGTTGCAGATGGCGCCGAGCCGGCGCAGCTCGTCGGGCGACCACACGCGACCGGCCGGGTTGTGCGGGTTGCACAGCAGGAAGATCTTGGGCCGCGCTTCCGCGACGACGCGCTCGAAGGCGTCGAAGTCGATCGCGTAGGTGTGCGCGGCGTCGTCGTAGGCGAGCGGCGCTTCGACGAGCGTGCGGCCGTTGTCTTCCACCACTTCCGAAAACGGGTAGTAGACGGGCGGCTGGATGAGCACCGCATCGCCGGGGGCCGAAAACGCGCGGACGGCCTGGGCCAGCGCGAACACCACGCCGGGCGTCACCGTGAGCCAGCTCGCTTCGGGCCGGAAGCCGTAGCGGCGCCCGAACCAGTCGCGCAGGGCGGCCATGTAGGCGTCGTCGGGCTCGGTGTAGCCGAAAATCCCCTGGTCGGCGCGGTCTTTGATCGCCTGCACCACGGCGGGGGCGGTGGGGAAGTCCATGTCGGCCACCCACAGGGGCAGCAAGTCGGGCGACTTGCCGCGCCGCTCGGCGCAGTCGTACTTCAGCGAGCCGGTGCCGTGCCGATCGATGACGGCGTCGAAATCGTAGTGTCCCATCTAGCAGCCCTCCAGCGCCTGGGCGAAGTCGGCGATCAGGTCGTCGGTGTCTTCTAGGCCCACCGAAATGCGCAGCATGCAGGCGTCGATGCCCTTGGCCTGGCGCTCCTCTTCCGAAAGGTCGGCGTGGGTCTGCACGGCGGGGTAGGTGATGAGCGTTTCGGTGCCGCCTAAGCTTTCGGCGAACACGGCGACCTTGACGCTCGCGAGCACGTGGCGCGCCGCTTCGTGCGTGTCGGTGCCGAAGGTGATCATGCCGCCGAAGCCGGTGCCCTGGCGCAGGCAGAGGTCGTGGCCGGGGTGGTCGGGCAGGCCGGGATAGTTCACGTAGGCGACGTGGGGCGCGTCGCGCAGCCATTCGGCCAGCGCGAGCGCGTTGCTCTGGTGGCGCTCCATGCGCAGCGGCAGGGTCTTCAGGCCGCGCGTCACCATCCAGGCGTCGAAGCTCGACAGCGTGGCGCCGGTGGTCATCGAAAGGTAGCGCAGCTTTTCCGAAAGGTCGGGCCGTCCGCTCACCAAAAAGCCGGCGAGCACGTCGTTGTGGCCGTTGAGGTACTTGGTGCCGCTGTGCACCACCACGTCGGCGCCGAGCTTCAGGGGGTTCTGGAAGTAGGGCGTGAGGAAGGTGTTGTCCACCGCGAGCAGGGCGCCCGCCTTGTGGGCCTCTTCGGCGAGGGCGGCGATGTCGGAAACGGCCATCGTGGGGTTGGTGGGCGTTTCGACGAACAGGCAGGCGGCGCCGTCTGCGAGCGCGGCGCGCGTGGCGGTCAGATCGGACGTGTCGACGGAGTCGATCGTGTAGCCGTTCTTGCGCGACACGGCGTCGAAGAGGCGGATGGTGCCGCCGTAGAGGTCCCACGACGTCACGATGCGGTCGCCAGGCGCGAACAGCTCGAACAGGCAGGCGATCGCCGCCATGCCCGAAGAGAAGGCCACGCAGGAGTCGCCGCCTTCCAACGAGCGCACGGTGTCTTCAAGGATTTCGCGCGTGGGGGTCTGACAGCGGGCGTAATCGTAGCCGTTCGAGATGTGGCCCCCTTCGATTTTCGAACCGGAATGGTCGAAAGCGGTCGACAGGTAGAGGGGCTCGACGACCGAATGGGCCGGGTCGGCGAAGTGCGCACGGTGGTGGATGCAGCGCGTGGCGAAGCCCAGGTTCGCCTCCTTGGCGGTTGCGGCGGCGGTGTCCTGTGCGGCGTCGGTGCTACATCCCATGGTGCGTCCTTTCGGTCGGTTAGCTGAATGAAAGGATACGGCCCGCACGGTCGCGTCGATTATTCCGAATCCCGTAAGGCGGTTCTCACTTTGTCCGATATCGCATGGCGTGCGCCTATCGCGCCCTTGCCCGCACGCCCGCCCCATCCGCGCGTCGGCGCCCGTGCCACCGCCGGGCCCACGCGCCGCGGCTTTTCCCTATCACGCTCATCCCGTTTCGTCCCTGCTCGTTACTTTATTCTCAAACGGTTATAATGGTCAGCACTGACACAAGCCAACCTGCGAGGTGGAAATGATTAACGAGATGATTTCGCCCGAAGACGCGCGCGAGCTCGTCCTTTCCCTGGTGCAGCCGCTCGGGGGAGAGACGGTGCCCGTGCTCGACGCCGTCGGGCGCGTTGCGGCCCAGCCGCTTGCGAGCGACATCGACATCGCTCCGTTCGCCCATACCGCGATGGACGGGTTCGCCCTGCACAGCGCGAGCATCGCGCACGCAACGCCCGACGCCCCCGTCCAGCTGCGCGTGATCGCCGAAGAGCCTGCCGGCAGCGTCTACGAAGGCCCCATCGCCGCCGACGAATGCGTGCGCATCATGACGGGCGCCCCGCTGCCCGCCGACGCCGACGCCGTGGTGAAGTACGAGATCGTCGACGTCGTGGAAGGTGACGGCAAGCCCGGCAGCACGGTTGCCTTCACCGCACCCACCAAGGAGCGCTCGAACATCCGCGAGGCCGGCGAAGAGGCCCGGGCCGGCGAAGTGATCGTCGAACCCGGCGAGGTCATCACGAGCGCCGGCGTGGGCTTTCTGGCCAGCTGCGGCGTGATGGAGGTGCCCACCTACCGTCGCCCGCGCGTGGCGATCATCGCCACCGGTTCCGAACTCGTGCCGCCCACCGAAGTGCCCACCCCGGGCAAGATCCGCAACTCCAACAGCTACGCGATGGCGGCGCTCACCCGCGAGGCCGGCGGCATCGCCGACATTTTCCCCATCGTGGAAGACACCTTCGACGCCCTGGCCCAGGCCGTGCGCGAAGCCGTTCCCAGCCATGACTTCGTGGTGACCACCGGCGGCGCGGCCAACGGCGACTTCGACTTCATCAAAGAGGTCATCGCCCAGCTCGGCGACCTGCACATGACCACCGTCAACATGCGTCCGGGCAAGGCGCAGGCGTTCGGCCTGGTGGAAGGCGTGCCCGTGTTCGGCCTGCCCGGCAACCCCGCGGCTGCCTACGTGGGCTTCCAAACCCTCATTCGCCCGGCGCTGCGCAAGATGCAGGGCTACACCCACTTCGACCACACCAAGGTGCGCGCCCGCCTCACGCGCGACATGAAGAAGAAGGATCCGCGCCGCATCTACCTGCGCTCCACGCTCGAAAAGGATGCCGAAGGCTACCTGGTCACGCCGGCCAAGAACCAGTCGAGCGGCCTGTTCGGCGTGATCCAGCGCAGCAACTGCCTGGCGATCATGCCCGAAGGCCTTGAAGCGAAAAAGGCCGGCGACGAGCTCGAATGCCTGTTGCTCGACATCCCCGAGGAGTTGATCCTGTAATGACGAACGCAGCGGAAACCGCCCACGCGCACGACGTGGCCCATGGCAAGGCGCCGCACGCGCACATCCCGCGCGTGGCGATCATCACCTGCTCCGACACGCGCGGCATGAAGGAGGACACTGCGGGCGCGGTGCTCGTCGAGCTCGTGGAGGCCGAAGGTTGGACGGTCGTCGACCACACGGTGGTGAAAGACGACCGCGGCCAGATCGGCGCGGCCATCGTGCACGCGGCAGACGACCTCGACGCCGACATCGTGCTCACCTGCGGCGGCAGCGGCCTGTCCCTGCGCGACGTGACGCCCGAGGCCACGATGGACGTCTGCGAACGCAACGTCCCCGGCATCGCCGAGGCCATGCGCGCCTACAGCCTGAAGATCACCCCGCACGCGATGCTCTCGCGCGCCTTGTGCATGCAGCGTGGCCGCCATTTGGTGGTCAACCTGCCGGGCAGCGAGAAGGCCGCCCGCGAAAACTGGGAAGGGATCAAGCCCGCCCTGCCGCACGCCGTGTCGATGATGGCCGGCGAAGGCCACTGATACTTCGGGACGTCTCGCGCCCCCGCGCCCGCCTGTGGTAGCTCCGCAGGCGGGCGCTTCGCGTTTCGGGGCGGGCGCCGCGCGGGACTCGGGACGGGGCGGGGCCTCAAGCGGCGGGGCCTTCGTTCGCCGCCCGCGTCCGCTCGCACGCACCTGGCAGCTTGTGCCCGCCCGCGTCCCATCCGCCCGCCGCATGGAGGCCGCGTTGCCCTGCTGCGGAAAACTCGTTCGCCGAACGGCCCGCGCAGGGGCCGCGCGCTATACTGTGAAAACGATTTTTCCGAAGGAGATGGCTCACCGTGACCAAGGACGAACCGCTGAACGGCTTCACCGGATTCAGCCGCAAGAACAACAGCTTCAAGTACATCGACGTCGCGTCTTCCGAACAGAAGAAGGGCGCCATCCCCTTCGACGAGGCCCGCATCGACGAAATCGACGAGCGCGAGCGCCGCTGGGCCTGGATCGAAATCGACCGGTCGGCGATTCGCCACAACGTCATGGTCACCAAGCACCTCCTGCGCCCCGGCTGCAAGCTCATGGCCGTGGTGAAGGCCGACGGCTACGGCCACGGCGCGGTGGAAGTGGCCCGCACGGCCCTCAACAGCGGCGCCGACGAGCTCGCGGTCGCCACGGTCGACGAAGGCATCGCCCTGCGCAAGGCCGGCATCAGCGCCCCGATTCTCCTGCTCGCCCAGCCCCCGGCCACCGCGGCCCCGCTCCTTTTGGGCTACCACATCACGCCGGCGGTCTACACGCCCGAATTCGCCCTGGCCTACGGCGAAACCGCCGATGCCCATCACATGAAGGCCCCCTTCTTCCTGGCTCTGAACACCGGCATGAACCGCATCGGCGTGCGCGCCGAAGACGTGATCGAATTCGAGCGCCAGGTGCAGTTCCACCGCGCCCTGCAGCAGGTGGGCACCTTCACCCACTTCGCCACGGCCGACTGCCCGGCCAACCTCGATTTCGAGATCCAGCTCAAGCGCTTCACCGAAGCCATCGAGAACATGCGGATGGCCGGCATCGACCCCGGCACCGTGTCGGCGGCCAATTCGGCGGCCATCTACCGTTACCCGCAGACCCACTTCGACATGGTGCGCCAGGGCATTTCGCTCTACGGCTACCATCCGTGCCCCGAAACCCGCGGCATGGTCGACCTGCACCCGGCCATGAGCGTCTACGCCCGCATCACCGACGTGAAGACCGTTCCCATGAGCGAAGGCGTGAGCTACGGGCTCAACTACCGTTCGCCGGGCAGCGTGAAGATCTGCACGGTGCCGCTGGGCTATGCCGACGGCCTGGTGCGCATGCTGTCGGGCCAGACCAATTTCATCCTCGACGGTCAGTACTGCAAGCAGGTGGGCAACATCTGCATGGACCAGTGCATGTTCGAAGTCGACCTGCGCACTTATGGCACGCGCAAGCGGCTCGACCCGCAGATCGGCGACGTGGTGACGATCGTGGGCCGCGACGGCGACGCCGTGACCACGATCACCGAAATGGCCTACAACGCCCACACCATCGAACACGAGATCACGATCGGTTTCAGCCGCCGCCTCCCGCGCTTCTACGTGTAAGGAGGCCGCGATGCACAAGCCGCACATTCCCTTGGATCAGCTTCGCGCCCAAGCCGAGGCCTGCCATGGCTGCCCTTTGTGGGAAGGCCGCACCAACCTGGTTTTCGGCGTGGGAAACCCCCGGGCGCGCGTGCTCATCGTGGGCGAGGCGCCGGGCAAGAACGAAGACCTGCAGGGCGAGCCCTTCGTGGGCGCTGCGGGCAAGAAGCTCGACGCGCTGCTGGAAATCGCCGGGCTCGACCGCGAGCGCGACGTCTACATCGCCAACGTGCTCAAGTGCCGCCCGCCGGGAAACCGCGACCCGCGCCCTGAAGAGATCCAGGCCTGCACGCCCTTCCTGCGCGAGCAGACGCGCACGATCGACCCGGAATTCATCGTGACCCTGGGCAACTTCTCGACTAAATTCATCCTGAAAACCCAGGTGGGCATCACGCACCTGCATGGAAAACTGCAGATGGCGGGCAAGTTCAAGGTCTTTCCCATCTACCATCCGGCGGCGGCTATCTACGACCGCACCAAGCAGGCGGCGCTCGAAGAGGACTTCGCGACGCTCGGCCGCCTCATCGCCGAAAGCGACGCCCAGACCGCCCTGGAACTGTAGGGAGGCTTAGGGGCGCCGCAGTCGGCTGCAGGGCAGGCCGGTTGCTCTCGGGTCGCCGGGCGGCTGCGCGAGCGTCCGCGCGCCCCGCTAGAGCCAGTGCTTGCGGCGGAAGAAGATGAGCTCGACCACCACGATCGCGGCGCACAGCACGATCACGCCTGCGTACCCGTAGGGGCTCGACAGCTCGGGCATTGTGGTGAAGTTCATCCCGTACCAGCTCGTGATCAGCGTGAGCGGCACGAACAGGGTCGTCACCACGGTGAGCCACCGCATGACCTCGTTCTGCCGTTTGTCCAACTGCACCTGGTACATCTGGTAGAGCTGCAGGCTGTAGTCCTTCAGGGACTGCGTGCGGTCGGACAGACGGTTGGCGTGGCGGGCGAGCGCGTCGAACAGGGGCGCCTCGTCGGGGTCGAGCAGCTCGTTGGCGTTGTCGGCCATGATCGAGGCGACCTCTTCCATCTGGTCGTAGTAGAAGTCGAGTTTCACCAGGTTGTGCCGCAGCCGGGCCACGTCGCTCGCGTCTTCCATCGCGTCGGAGGCGATCAGCTGCTCTTGGGCCTCGAGCTGGCTTTCGATCTCTTCCAGAAACGGCGCGTCGTCCAGCAGGAAATCCTCCATCACGCGGAAGAGGGTCCAGGCGGGCGTGCGCGGCTCCATGTCGCCCACGCGCCCAAGCGATTCGGCCACCTCCTGCGAATCGTCCACGAAGAGCAGCTGGTTGCGGTCGAGATAGAAGGCGATGGGGTGGGGGTCGACGTTCAGGTCGTCCTTGTCGGGCAGGTAGATGCCGCCGGCGATGCAGGTGCGCAGCATGCTCACATGGCAGGCGAGCACCGTGCGCATCGTGGAAAGGGCGGCGCGGTGGTGGAAGGTGGGCGCCATCGCGGCGAACTCGTTGCTGCTGATCACGCGCACCTGCGCCTGCGTGCGTTCCATGGGCCCTCCTTTTCGGTCGGTTCCCTCAAGCATAGCAGGGGCCCGCCCGTCCCGCGCCGCCGGGACGGGCGGGGCTTGGGGTAATTTCCGCGAAGAGGTCGCCGGCATCGCATGGCGCGCGCGGTTGGCGGTACTATCGAATCTGCTGACCCCAATCGCTTCGGAAGGACCCCTATGACCAGCGAAACCGCCTTCGACCCCGTCGCCTACATCAACGAGCCGCGCTGGCGCTCGAGCCGGATGGGGCTCGAGCGGATCCGCGAGCTCATGGACAGGCTGGGCAATCCCCAGGACGACATGCGGATCGTTCACGTGGCGGGCACCAACGGCAAGGGCTCGACCTGCGCTTTCACCGAAGCGATCTTGCGCAACGCCGGCTTCAAAACGGGCCTGTTCACGAGCCCTTACATCATCGAGTTCAGCGACCGCATCCGCATCGACGGCAAAAACGTGTCGCCCGAAGAGCTCACGGCCGCCACGCTCGAGGTGCGCGCGCAGGCCGAAGCCATGGCCGACCACCCCACCGAATTCGAGCTCATGACCGCGGTGGCGCTCGTGTGCTTCGCCCGTGCCGACGTCATGGCGGCCGTGCTCGAGGTGGGCTTGGGCGGCCGGCTCGATTCGACCAACGTCGTCGCCGCGCCCGACGTGTGCGCGATCGCCCCGATCTCCTACGATCACACGGCCCTGCTCGGCTCGACGCTTGCCGAAATCGCCGGCGAGAAGGCGGGCATTATCAAGCACGGGGCGAGCGTGGTGAGCGCGCCGCAGGACCCCGGGGCCCTGGCGGTCATCCAGGCGAAGTGCGCCGAAGAGGGCTGCGAGCTCACCGTGGTCGACTCGAGCGCGCTTTCGGGCACGCCCGATGATTTCTCTTACGGGGACGTCCGCCACCTGCGCACCCGCTTACGCGGCAGCTACCAGACGGAAAACGCCGCGCTCGCGATCGAGATCGCCCAGGCCCTGCGCCGCCGCCACTTCACGATTTCGCAGATGGCGATTGAAAACGGCATCGCCCAGGCCACGTGGCCGGGCCGCTTCGAAGTGGTGGGGCACGCGCCCGAATTCGTAGTCGACGGCGGGCACAACCCGCAGGGGGCCCGCGCGCTCGCGGCTTCGCTCGACCTGAACTACCCGGGGCGCGACGCGGTGCTCTTGGTGGGCGTGCTCGCCGACAAGGACTACCGCCCCATGCTCGATACGGTGCTGCCCTACGCCAAGGCCGTCGTGTGCATCGAGCCGCCCAACCCGCGCGCCCTGCCCGTGGCCGAACTGGCCCAGGCCGTGCGCGAGGCGGTTGCGGCCGCCCCGCACGTCGACCAGCGCGCGGCCAACGTGCTCGAAGCCGCCACGATCGAGCGCGGCGTCAACGCCGCCCGCATGCTCGCCGGCCCCGACGGGCTCGTTGTGGCCTTCGGCAGCCTCTACTCGATCGGCGACATCATGCGTGCGCTGGCCAACTAACTGGTTGTTCTGTTTCCAACTGACGAATTTCGCGCCCCTCTGTAACAATTTCGTAAACTTCGCGGTAGAATCCACCTGCTATGCAGACGCACGGCGCTCGGACGCCGCGCTATTGAAAGGATGGGCGCATGTCAGAGAGCGCTCTTGCCGCTAAGGATGCGCCCAAGGGCGCGCCGAACGCGGGCGATACGAAAAAGAAAAAACTGAGCCTCACGAGCTGGATCCTCATCTCGCTCGTGGCGGGCGTGGTCGTGGGCATCGTGCTGAGCTTCACGGTGCCGAGCGGGTCGGCCGTCGACAACATCCTGATCGAGGGCGTCTTCTACGTCTTCGGCCAGTGGTTCATTCGCCTCATGCAGATGCTCGTCATCCCGCTCGTCTTCTGCTCGATCGTCGTGGGCGCCGCTTCGATGAGCGACCCCAAGATGCTCGGCAAGGTGGGCGTGGGCACGATCGTGATGTACCTGTGCACCACCGCGCTCGCCGTGGTTATCGCCCTGGGGCTCGCCAGTGCCCTGCAGCCCGGCGTGGGCCTCGACCTGAGCAAGGTCGTGTCGGTGGAGCCTTCGGCCACCTCGACCGACCAGACCATGACCGACGTGCTCATCAACATCGTGCCCACCAACATCGTGAGCGCCATGGCCGACGGCTCGATGCTGCAGGTCATCTTCTTCGCGCTCGTGCTCGGCTTCATCCTGGGCCGCCTGGGCAAGAAGGTCGCCACGGTCAACCGCTTCTTCACCCAGTTCAACGCCGTCATGATGAAGGTGATCGGGCTCGTGCTGCGCGTGGCCCCCATCGGCATCTTCTGCCTGATCGCGCGCACCTTCGCGAACCTGGGCATCGACGGCATGCTGCCCATGGTGAAGTTCATCGGCACGGTCTACCTGGGCCTGGCCCTGCAGCTGCTCGTCGTGTACATGCTGCTGCTCTTCCTGTTCACCCGCCTGAACCCCTTCCACTTCCTGCGCAAGTTCTGGCCGGTCATGGTGTTCGCCTTCTCCACGAGCTCGTCGAACGCCACGATCCCCCTCAACATGGAAACGCTCGAAAAGAAGGTCGGCGTCGATAACAAGGTCACGTCGTTCACCATCCCCCTGGGCGCCACGATCAACATGGACGGCACCGCCATCATGCAGGGCGCGGCCGTGGTGTTCATCGCCCAGGCCTTCGGCATCGACCTGACTCCGTCGATGCTGCTCACCACCGTGGTCACGGCCGTGACGGCGTCGATCGGCACCGCGGGCGTGCCGGGCGTGGGCACGATCATGCTCGCGATGGTCTTCAACAGCGTGGGCCTGCCGGCCGAAGGCGTGGCCATGATCATGGGCATCGACCGCATCCTCGACATGGGCCGCACCGCGATCAACATCACCGGCGACGCCGTGGTCACCACGATCATGGGCAAGCTCACCGGCTTCCTCGACGTGAGCGTGTTCAAGAACGACGACGTGGAGGCCGTTGACCTCGATTCGGTTTCCGAACCCGAAAGCCCCGTCGACGTCAACGAGTTCACCGCCAAGGGCGAACCGACCGAAATCGGCGAGGAAGGCTCGCCCGACATCTTCGAAGACGTCGAAGAGCCGGTCGTCCGCAAGAAGTAGCGACGCGCGCCGGGCGTGGACCCGGGTACCGAAGGGACGGGTCCCGCAGGGATGCGGCGGCCCGTCCTTTGCGTATAAAGGAGCACCATGGATCTGCTGACCTTTTTCACCGGCGGCATGCCCGCCTGGGGGCTTGCCATCGTGCTGCCCCTGCTCTTCATCGCGGGTTTCGTCGACGCGATCGGCGGGGGAGGCGGGCTTATTTCGATCCCTGCCTATCTGTTCTGCGGGCTGCCGCCGCACCTGGCAATCGGCACCAACAAGCTGTCGTCGTCTATGGGCACGGCGGTCGCCACCTGGCACTACGCGCAGCGGGGCTACATTCCCTGGAAGACGGCGGGGGCGAGCGTGGCCTTCGCGCTCGCGGGGTCGTATGTGGGCGCTCGGCTCACCCTGGTGGCCAGCGAGTTCGCGCTCACCGTGTTCATGCTGGTCGCACTGCCCTTCATCGCCTTCTACGTGGTGTGGAAGAAGGATCTGGTGAACGAAAAGCCGGCCCTGTCGGCGGGGCGGACGCTCGCCCTGTGCGCGGCGATCGCGTTCGCGGTGGGCATCTACGACGGCTTCTACGGGCCGGGCACGGGGACCTTCCTCATGCTGCTGCTCACCGGCGCGGCGCGGCTCGACGTGTTCCGCGCCGCCGGCGTCACGAAGGCGATCAACCTCACGACCAACGTGACCGCGCTCGTGGTCTTCCTGTCCAACGGGGTGGTGCTCGTGGGGCTGGGGCTGCTTTCGGGCGCCTTCAACATCGCGGGCAACTACCTGGGCGCCAAGATGTTCAGCTCGAAGGGGCAGACAATTGTGCGGCCGATCATCCTGGTGGTGCTCACCGTGTTCGCCGTGCGGCTCGTGGCTCAGCTGGCGGGCGTGGCGTAGGCGGCTGTGTCAGGGGGACGGTTCTCTTTGGCGCACCGCGGTGCGCCAAAGAGAACCGTCCCCCTGACACAGCCTAGGGAATGAGCAGGTAGCCCACCAGGGCGCAGGCGGTGCCCAGCACGATGCCGGCGACCACGTCGCGCGGGTAGTGCACGCCGCCGATCACGCGGACCGCGGCGATGAGGGCCACGAGCACGTAGGCCGCGATGCCAAGCGGCACGTTCACGTAGGCGAGCGAGGCGGAAATGACGGCTGCGCTGAACACGTGCCTGCTGGGGAACGACAGTCCGTGGACGTCCTTGCGCACGAGCGGGTGGATGGCGAACTCGTCGTAGGGGCGCGGCTTGTTCAGGACGAAGCGCAGTATCGTGCAGAAGGCGAACGAAATCGCGCAGGTGAGCACTACGCGCACCGCGCGCGGGTCCTGCGTGACGAACAGGAAGGTTGCGAGGGCGACGAAAATCGCGACGAAGGCGTACACGAGCGCTTTGTCGACGATGGCGAGCGGGCGCGCAAGCCGCATGAAGGGCTGGGAGATGCGCTCGTAGTATTCGTAGTAGCCAGAGTGGGCCATGTACGCTCCTTTCCGCGCACATCATACCGCGCCAATCCTGGCCGCATATCACCGTTGCGAAATCGTCACTCCGTGTGACAACGGGGGCGCGTGATGTTGTCACGCCTGTGCGTGACAACA
>JALCHN010000048.1 GCA_022644775.1 Eggerthellaceae bacterium | reverse complement strand
CGAGCGCGCTTCGACGCGGGGCAAGCGCGAGCCGGCTCCCGCCGCGCCCGCCCGCCCCACGAGCCCCTCTACAGCAAAAGGCCCAGCGTCGAGAATTCGCTGGGCCTTCGCAAAGAAGCGCGCACGTGTGAAGGAGAAAGGAGAAGGAACCACGAGCGGCTTACCGGGTTAACTATGTAAGGTGCCTACGATTGCGAGCGCCGTGGGCTTAACGCCCGTGCGATGCAACACGCACCACCGCCGATGGCCAGCAGGCCGGGCCCCGGCAGGACGAGCATCGGGATGCCCACAAGCACGAGAACCATGCCGATGATGAACAACCCTATGCGCCTCACGACGCCTTCCTTTCGCAATCGAGTTTGCGATTCATATAGTACGCATCCCGGCAGCGGGGAAGGGCGGCATCCGGCGTTCGGAACCGCGGCGCTACGCGCCCGTTGCCTTCCCGACACTTTCCCCTGCGCCGCCTATTCGCTGCGCAGCGCCTCCACCGGGTCGCGACGGCTCGCCATCGACGAGGGGATGAGGCCGGCGATGAAGGTGAGCCCCACGCTGATCGCGATCAACGCGAGCGCGTCCTGCGGCGGCAGGGCCATCACGTTCGGCACGTGCCACCCTTGCAGCACGAAGGCGTTCACCGGCACCGATGCGATATAGACCACGGCGATCGCGAACACGCCGGAAATCAGGCCCTCGATGATCGTTTCAGCATTGAAGACGTTGGCGATGTTGAGCTTGGAGGCGCCCATCGCGCGCAGGATACCGATCTCCTTCTTGCGTTCGAGCACCGAAATGTAGGTGATGATCGCGATCATGATTGAGCTCACCACGAGCGAGATGCCCACGAAGGCGATGAGCACCAGACTGATCGTGTTCACGATGCTCGTCACCGAGCTCATGAGCGTACCCGCGATGTCGCTGTATTGGATGGTGCCCTCGTCGTTGCCCGCGGCGGTCTGCTGGTCGTTGTAGGCGTCGATGATATCGATCACGCTCTGCTTGGCGGGGAAGTCGATCGGGTAGATGCTGATCGACTCGGGGTTGTCCTCATCGGCGTAGCCGAGCTTCTTCAGGTTGCTGTCGTAGGTGATGTCGCTCGAATTCATGTAGTTGGTGAGCAGGCTCGTAAGGTCCTCCTGCGACATGTTCACCGTGATGGCGTCGGCGAACTTCTGCGGGTCGAAGGTGAAGCCGTTCTGCATCGCGGACGAAAGCTCGCTCATCTGGCTCTGCAGCTGACCCGAAATCGCGCTCGACAGCTGCGAGCCGATCTGCCCGGTCGCGGCGGCCATCTGGGTCTGCATCTGCTGGGCCATGCCGATCGCCATCGCCTGGGCCGCCTGCTCCATCATGCTCTGCATGGCCTGGGCCAGGTAGGGGGCGAATTGGTTGGTCATGTAATCCTGCATGGCGGAATTGATCTGGTCCTGCATGCTCTGTGTCAGGCTTTCCTGCAGGGGACCCACGATCGCTTGGGCTTCGGGGGTCTGCATGTACTCGGCGATGAGTTCCTGGTAGGCCTTCTGCAGGGCGTCCTTATCGTTGCCGGCCGCGGCGATCTTCTTAGCCACTTCATCGGAATGCTCGGTCGCCCACGCCGCGTAGCCGGCGGCGAGTTTCGAAGCCGCTTCCGAAATCTGCTGTTGCTGCTCGTCGGTAAGGGCCGTGCCCGCCTGCGAGGCGTCGGCCCCGCCGGCCTGCCCCGCGCCCGCGGCGGTTCCGTCACCGGCCGTCTGCCCGCTGAACTGGAAGGTCGGCGCGTTCTGCATGACCTGCTTCATCGTGTCTTCGTTGAAGATGCTCGTCACCGACGACATATCCATGCCCGACATATCCATGCCGCCCAGGTCCATGTTCCCCAAATCGAGCGAGCTCGTATCGAGGCTCATGCCCGACCCGGCGTTTTCCAACGCGCTCGAATCGAAGCTGAACGCGTCCTTCAGCTTGTCTTGGTCGACGCTGAACATCGACGACATGTCGAAGTCCTCGCCCTGCTCGCTCTGCAGCTCTTCGAAGGTCTTGCCGGTGAAGACGTCGACTTCGGGGTTGTCCAGCTGCTGCTTGACGATGTCGGTGTCGGCAGCCTGGGCCATGAGCTGCCGGGTGAGCTCGGGCGAATAGGCCACGCCTTCCGAAAGCGCGGCCGACGTGGCGGTGTCGCTCTTCTTCACCACGCCTACGATCTTCAGGTCGATGCCGTTGTCGACCTGCTGCTTCATGTAGTCGGTGTCCTTGGACATGTCGGTCCAGGTGCCGCTCGACGCGCTGTACTGGTATTCGCTGGCCGCGGGAATCACCATGAAGTGCAGGTTGAGCGCATCGTCGATCGTGAAGTCGCCGCTCGTTTCGGGCACGGTGAACTCGTTGCCGTTCATCGCGTCTTCGGCCATGTTGGTCATCGCATCGGGGTCGTAGACGCCCAAGCTGTAGAGGGCGTAATCGGAAAGGCCGCCCGAATCGTTGAGCACGAGCACGGCCTCGTCGTAGTTTTCGGGCCAGTGGCCGGCCACCACGTCCATCTGCTGGTCGAGAATGTCCTGGTCATCGAGCATTTCGTTGAACATGCTCATGCCACTGCTCGTCGTCGCCAGCGACGAGGTGCTGATGCTGTTCTGGAACAGCGAGGCGAACGAGCTCGGGTTGAGCTGCTTGACCCCGTTGGCGTCGGTGTCGGCCATGAAGATCTGCGGGGTGACCGCATAGTTGTACTGAATCGTGTTCACGTACTGATCGATGCCCGAATCGCCCGAATCGAGGTATTGCTTGAAGGACTTCAAGTCGTTGCTTTTCACCTCGGCGAACATGTCGGACATGATGTTGGTCTGCGGAATCGCGTTGGGGTCGTCCGACGACGACTCGTCGCCGCTGCCGGAACTGTCGCCGCCCGTGTAGCCCATCGTCGCCGAAAGCAGGCTCGTCATGTCGAAGCTGCTCTTAGTAATGGTAAGCGGATAGCTCGTGAGGGCGTCCTCTTCGGTGTCGGCGATGTAGTTGTTCACACCGCTCGCGAGCGCCAGAATCGCCGCGATGCCGATGATGCCGATCGACCCGGCGAAAGCGGTGAGGAAGGTGCGACCCTTCTTGGTCATCAGGTTGTTGAAGGAAAGGCCGAGCGCCGTGAGGAAGGACATGCTCGCCTTCTTGGCCCCTTGCTTGGCGTCGACCGGGGGCGCGATCACCGTGCGGACCGACGACTCGACGCCGATGCCGGCCGCTGGGTCGTAGGGGTCGCTGTCGCCGGTGATGCGGCCGTCGGCCAGCTTCACGATGCGGGTCGCGTACTGTTCGGCCAGCTCGGGGTTGTGCGTGACCATGACGACCAGGCGGTCGGAGGCGACCTGCTTCAGGATGTTCATGATCTGCACGCCGGTGGCGGTGTCGAGCGCGCCGGTAGGTTCGTCGGCGAGCACGATTTCCGGGTCGTTGACCAGAGCGCGGGCGATGGCCACGCGCTGCATCTGGCCACCCGAAAGCTGGGCGGGCTTCTTGTTGATGTGCTGCCCCAGGCCTACGGCCTCGAGCGCTTCCTTGGCGCGGCGACTGCGTTCGGCGCGGCTTACGCCCGATAGGGTGAGCGCCAGTTCCACATTCGACAGAATCGTCTGGTGGGGAATGAGGTTGTAGCTTTGAAATACGAAGCCGATGCGGTGGTTGCGGTAGGTATCCCAATCCTTCGACTTGTAGTCTTTAGTAGATGTGCCATTGATGACGATGTCGCCGCTGTCGGCGTGGTCCAGGCCGCCGAGCACGTTGAGCAAGGTGGTCTTGCCCGAACCGCTGGGGCCCAGGATCGCCACGAATTCGTTGTCGCGCAAATTCAAGGACACGCCGTCGAGCGCCTTTTGGACGAAATCGCCCGTCTTATACGATTTGCGCAGGTCTTTCAGTTCTATCAAGGAGATTCCCATCCTGAAATGCCGCAGAAACGCGTCAATTGTTGATAGTTCAAGACTACGTGACGGGGAAGGGGAGCCATGCGCGTGGCTGACGTTCGACAAGAAACCGTCACTTCGTGTGACAACGGGGGCGCGTGATGTTGTCACGTCGGCTTCGCCGTGTGACAACATCACGCGCCCCCGTTGTCACCGTTGTTGCAGTCCCTATCGTGGTACCCCTGAAACCGGCGGGCCGTGGTATGGTGCGAACCACTATACCGTTGGGAGGTTCCATGAAGTTCCTGCATACCGCCGATCTGCACATCGGCAAGCGCGTGCGCGGCTTTTCGCTCATCGACGAGCAGCGGCACGCCCTCAGCCAGATCGTGCGCATCGCCGCCCGCGAGAAGGTGAGCGCCGTGCTTGTCGCGGGCGACGTGTTCGACAAGCCGGTGCCGCCCGTCGAAGCGCTCGACCTGCTCGAAAGCTTTCTCGCCGACCTTTCAGAAACGGGCGTGCTCTGCATCCTCATCGCCGGCAACCACGACAGCGCCGACCGGCTCGCCTTCGGCGCCCGCTTCATGGACCGAAGCCGCGTGCACATCGCCCGACCCTTCTCTTCCGAACCGCAGTTCGTCGACCTCACCAGCGAAAACGAACGCGCCCGCATTCACCTGCTCCCCTTCGTGCGACCCCTGCACGTGAAGCTCGCCTACCCCGACGAAGCCGAATCCATCGCCACCTACACCGACGCCCTGCGCGTCGCCGCCCGCCACCAGCCCCTGGCGCTCGATGCCGCCAACATCCTTGTGGCCCACCAGTTCGTGGTCGACGGCGCCGAAGGACCCGAAACCTGCGATTCCGAAACCGTGTCGGTCGGCGGGCTCGACAGCGTGGAAGCGTCTGCCTTCGACGCCTTCGACTACGTGGCGCTCGGCCACATCCACGGCGCCCAGCGCGTCCGGCGCGATGCCGTGCGCTACAGCGGCAGTCTCTACCCCTATTCGTTCAGCGAGGCCGGACGGAAGAAATCGTGCGGCATCGTCGATATCGACGGCGGCCCCGCTGCGCCCGAAGGCGGGCGTTTCCGTTCCTACACGCCCGTGGAACTCGACGAAGAACGGTCGCTGCGCGAGGTGAAGTGCTCCTTCGAAGAGCTGCAGGCCGCAGCGACCAACGACCCGCACGTCGACGACTACCTGCACGTCACGCTTACCGACCCCGCGCTCATGAATGCAATGGAACGCGTGCGCGCCCTCTACCCGCACGTCATGCAGCTCGATTTCGACACGCGCGCGCAGAAGGCCGACGCGCCCGCCAAGCGACGGGAGCGCCTGGCGGCCCTCGACCCGGTCGACCTTTTGGAAGACTTCTGGCGGGCGCAAACCGGAGACGACCTCTCAAGCGCTATGCGCGCGGTGGCCGCATCCCTGTTCCAGGCAGAAGAGGACAAGGACAGCGCGGCCGCACGCGGCGCCGCATCGCACGAGGAGGTGGGCGCATGAAGCCGGTCACGCTCGAACTTTCCGCGTTCGGCCCCTACGCCGGGCATGAAACGATCGATTTTTCCCCGCTCGAAGCGGGCGGCATCTTCTTGGTCTGCGGCCCCACGGGCAGCGGCAAAACCACCCTTTTCGACGCGATGAAGTTCGCCCTCTACGGCGAGGCGAGCGGAAACCTGCGTCCCGCGGGCTCGTTCGCGAGCGACTACGCCGACCCCGACGACAAGCCCTTCGTCGAGCTCGTGTTCGAGCACCAGGACCAACTCTACCGCGCCCGTCGCGTGCCGCGACACATGCGGAAAGCCAAACGCGGCGACAAGATCGTCGAAGATCTGGGTTCCGCCGAATTCGAGAACCTCACCACCCATACGGTGCTCGCTACCAAACCTTCGGACATGGACGCCGCCGTGCGCGAGGTGCTCGGAATCGACGCCGACCAGTTCTCGCAGATCGTGATGATCGCCCAGGGCGATTTCGGCCGCCTGCTCACCGCCGACACGGCGCAGCGGTCGAAGATCTTCCGCCGCATCTTCAAAACCTACCGCTACGAGCAGGCCCTCGACGACCTGGCCCAGCGCAAGCGCACCCTGCAGCAGACCGTGGAAACGATCGAGCACGACCTCATGGTGCCCTTCGGCCAGATCGCCTGCGACCCCGCAAGCCCCGAAGCCGAAGAGGTGCGCACCATTCAGCAGGCTGCCCACCCCATCGCCTACGCCCAGGCCGCGCTCGCGCTCATCGCGCGCGTGAACGCCGCAAACGAGAACGCGCGCGAGGACGCCGGCACGCGGAAGGCCGCACTCGATGCGACCGTGTCCCAACTCGACCAGCGCATAGGCCAAGCGGAGCAAGCCCAGGCAGCCCGCGTCCAGCTGGCCGCCGCCCAAGCCTACGTGCAGGCGCACGCCCAAGAGCTTGCCGAGCTCGAAGCGGCAGCAGGTGCCGAACGGGCCAAAGAGCCCGCACGCGAAGAGCTCGCCGCCCGCATCGCGCACACCCGCACCAAAATCGGCGTCATCGCCCAGGTCGACGCCAAACGCGCCGAGCTCGACAAGCTGAAGGCGGCCGCCGAAAGAGCAGAGGCCAGCGCTACCACAGCACGCACCCGCTACGACCAGGCAAAAGCCGCCCGAGAAGAACTCGAGGGCCAGCTGGCCCGCTTGGAAGACGCGGCCCAACAGCGCGCTGACGCCGACGCAGAACTCGAGCGGCTGCGCGCCCAACAGGCCGACGTGTTGCAGCTGAAGAGCGCGCTTGTGCAGTTGGCAAACCAGGAGCAGTCGGCAAGCGACGCCCAGCGTACGGCGCAAGACCGTCAGAGGGATCTGGAAGCGGCGCGCGCATCGAGCGATACCGCCCAGCACAATCTCGCCGAAACCGAAGCGGCGCGCGAGGCCCTACGCGGCATCGACGCGCAGGTCGAACGAGCACGTGGCGCTGTTTCCGCAGCTCAAGGCCTCTGCGACAGCGCCACGGCGCGCACGGCGGAACTCGAGCGTGCCCGTGCGCTGCAGGCTGAGGCCAGCCGCGCCCGCGCACGGTTCGCCCAGGCGTCGCAGGGTTTCGAAGCGGCGCGACAGGCGGCCACGCATGCCGAACAGCGCTACTTCGCCGCTCAGGCGGGCGTGCTCGCCCAGTCGCTTGCCGATGACGCCCCCTGCCCGGTCTGCGGGTCGACGCACCATCCGCAGCCAGCCGCGCTCGCAGACGACGCGCCCACCCAGCAGCAACTCGACGACCTGAAGCAAGCCGAAGAGGACGCGCGGGCGCAGATGGGCACGGCCTCGCAGGAAAGCGCATCTGCCCAATCGGCCTTCGATGCGCATGCGGCCGCCCTCGCCCGCACCATCGACGCCCTCGCCGTCGCCCTCACGGGCCAAGCCGCACCCACCGGCGACAGATCTGACGATCGCGACCCGCTCGCCGCGAGCGCACGCGCGCTCGAAAGCCTTACCGCAGCTGCCCGCAAGGCGGCAAGCGACGCCGAAGCGGAACGAGCGCGCCTCGAAGCCCAGCAGACGCAGGCGGTTGCGCTCGACAAGCGCATCGATCAGGCAAAACAGCGCCTCGAAGCCGCGCGCGGCGCCCTCGAGGCGGCCCGCACGGCCGCCGAAGCAGCACGCACCGCGGCCGCGCGCGCGGCGGCCGCCTTCGAATCGGCCCACTCGTCGCAGGAAGCCTGGGCGCAAAGCCGGTTTGCCTGCAGCCTGTCCCAGGCCAAGGAAACGGAATTGCCCAAAGAAGCGCAGCTCGCTTCGCGCATCACCGTCGCCAAAGCCGCCTGCGCGGCCGCGCGCGCAAGGCAGGAGCAGCGTGCTCGCCTCATCGAGCAGCGGCCTGCCACTGCCGAAGCCGTACGCGCGGCCGATGCCGCCCTTCAAGCCGCCCGCACGGCCGCCGATGCCGCTGCTTCCGCCTACACGAAGGCGCAAGCCGAAATCGACACGCTCACCGCTTCGGCCGACTACGCGTCGGCCCAGCAGGCGCGGGCGGACCTAGACGCGCTCGAAGCCAAGTTGACGCAGATGAGGAAGGACTTCGAGCATGCAACGAGCGCCTTCACCAACGCTCAAAAGGCGATGACCGAGCAGACGGCACGCGTGGCCAGCTTGCGCGAGCAACTGGCCCAAGCGCCCGCAGAATCCGCCGAAGAGCTTTCGGCCGAGCGCGCCCGGGCGGCCGAAGAGGCCCAAGTCGCCGAAGCCGAACTTTCCACCTTGCGCGAGCGCATCAAGGTCAACAAGGCCGCACAGCGCCGCATCGAAGAATTGGTCGATTCCAACACAGAAGCCGAAACCGCTTATCGCACCATCGCGCCCCTGGCCGATATCGCCACCGGCGCTGTGCCCGGCGCGCTCGGCAAGCTCTCCTTCGAGACCTACGTGCAGGGAGTCTACTTCGACAACGTGCTCGACGCCGCCAACGAGCGCCTTACCCTCATGTCCGAAGGCCGCTACCGACTCGAGAGAAGCGCGCAGTCGAAGGATAACCGCAAGCAGTCGGGACTCGACTTGAATGTGTTCGACGCCTACACCGGCAAGGCCCGCGACGTGAAGACCTTATCCGGCGGCGAGAGCTTCCTCGCCTCGCTGTCGTTGGCCCTGGGCTTTTCCGATGTCATTCAGCAGCAGGCAGGCGGCATCCGCCTCGATACCATGTTCATCGACGAGGGCTTCGGCACCCTCGACCCCGACACGCTCGAGCTCGCCCTGCGCGTGTTCGACCAGCTGGGCAACGACGACCGCATGGTGGGCATCATCTCGCACGTGGAAGACCTGCGCGAACGCATCGACCGGCAAATCGTCGTGAACAAGTCCCACGCCGGCAGCACCCTTACCGTGCGGCTATAACTGACAGCGCATAAAGTAGGGGTCGTCGCCTTTCGCAAGACGACGACCCCTTTGTCACTATGCGTACTCTCTTCCGATCGAGTTTACTCATCGAATCCTTCGAAGCGGCCCAAGATGAACATGTTGTGCGTGCCCTCGAACAGAAGCTTGCCCGTGGCCGCCGAACGCGCCGACACGCGGATCACGGCCATCGAACGGCCCTTGTGAATGGGCTCGGTCCACACGTCGAGCTTGCCCACCGGCTCGGCACGCACGTATTCGATGCTCGCGCTGCTGCACACGTTGTTGTCGCCGTAGCTGTACATCGCGAAACCCGCACCCGTGTCGCAGATCGACGCCGCGGTGCCGCCGTGCGTGGCCCCATGGAAGTTCGCGAGCGATTCGGGGACGTCCACCGTGTAGTGCACGCGACCGGGTTCGGGGACCTCGATGATTTTGATCGCGTCCTGCCACTCCTTCAGCGCCGGGATGTTGATGCGCATCCGTTCCATCATCTCTGCCTTATCCATGCGATACCTCATTTTCCTCGCAGTCGAGACTCTCTATCGTTTTATACAGCAAGCGATAGAGCTCGTGGAACTCCTCGGGTGAAAGATTGATGCAGGCGCTCATCTGTTCGGGAATGTGCGCCGCCCGGTCTTCGAGCGCGCGGCCCGCATCGGTAAGGGACACGATCACGTTGCGCTCGTCATGCACGTCGCGATGGCGCTCTACCAAGCCCTTGGCCTCCATCTTCTTGCAGAGCGGCGTGAGCGTACCGCTGTCAAGATGCAGGCGCGCACCGATTTCCTTGATTGGCGCTTCACCCACCTCCCACAGCACCATGAGCGTGATGTACTGCGTGTAGGTGAGCCCCAACTCGTCGAGCATGGGCTTATAGTGCTTCACCACGTCGCGCGCGGCGGCGTAGAGCGGGAAGCACAATTGGTTCTCAAGTTTCAGCTGTTCGTGCATGACGCATCCTCGTTTCGGCAATTTTTATGCACACTATTATAAAGAGCACAACCGAATTGACCGCCTGGTATTCAAAAGAGTCGATAATCTGACAAACGGCCGAAGAGATGAGCGAACGGTGCCGAGCATCTCCCCTATGAACGCTCCGTTGCCCTTACGTGCACGTTCCATGGAGCATTCCGGGGATGCAGCAGAACGGCCGTATGCTTACCTCCCCACCAATAAACAAGTTGATAACAACAAGAGGGATGATCGTTTCACATGTCGTTGAAGATGAAGAAGGGCCTGATTATCGCAGGTCAGTTGGGTGTTCTTATCGCCGTCTATGAATTCGGATGCGCGATTTCGAGCGTGCTTCCCATCGACCTTCCCGGAAACATCATCGGCATGGGCCTGCTGCTCACCTGCCTGGTCACCGGCATCCTCAAGCGCAAGCACGTCGGCATGGCCTGCGACTATCTAATCGACAACATGTCCATCTTCTTCGTCCCCGCCGGCGTGGGCATCATGGGCTGCGTCTCGCTCCTTCAGGGCGCAGCGGCGCTCAAGTTTGCCTTCGTCTGCATCGTGACCACGGTCCTCGTGTTCCTTTCCACTTCGGCGACCGTCGTTCTCGTGCAGCGCCTGATGGAAAAGCGCGCCGCTTCCGCGACGAAGGAGCTGGCCCGCTAATGGATCCCGTTTCCGTGATCAGCAACCTCGACTTCATGGTCGCCCTGCGCTTCATCGTTGCCACCGTGGTGTCGATCGCCGTCTTCGAGCTGGCGGTCATCCTCTACCACAAGGTGAAGTCGCCCCTGCTCAACCCCATGCTCGTAACCGTGATCGGCCTCATCCTGGCCCTCACCCTGCTGCACGTGCCGGTGGAAACCTACCAACAGGCGGCAGGCCTGTTCACCTTCATGCTGGGGCCGGCGACTGTGGCCCTTGCCTATTCGGTCTACCGTCAGCGCAAGATTCTGAAAGAGCACTTCGTGCCCGTGGTGGCAGGCTGCCTGGTGGGCTCGATCGTGTCGATGGTGAGCGCCTACACCCTCTGCCGCCTTCTGGGCTTGGGGCACGACATGGCGATTTCCTTCATTCCGAAGTCGGTCACCACGCCGATCGCCATCGCCGCGTCGCAGGAGCTCGGCGGCATCACCGCGATCACCGTGGCCGCCGTGATCATCACCGGCATTCTGGGCGCAATCTTCTCGCCCTACATGGCCAAGCTCTTCCACATCGAGAACCGCATCGCCAAAGGCGTGGCCGTGGGCACCGCCGCGCACGCGATCGGCACGTCCCGCGCGCTCGAAATCGACGAGCTCGAAGGCGCAATGAGCGGCGTGGCCCTCGCCGTGGCCGGCCTCATGACCACCTTCATCGTGATCGTCGCGCACCTGGTCTTCCAGAGCTAGCGCGCTGCAGCACCGCACCGCTCGCAACGGCCTCCCGCTTCTTCGGATGCGGGAGGCCGTTTTCGTTGGGGGTATGCGCGGAGCGTGCGCTACGGCGCGATGGCCCATGCACGCGTCCCCAAACTCACGACGCGCCCCATGCCGCGGGAACGGGCCTGCACTTGATTTGCATGGCACCCTACACGCGCGTGCGCGACATACCGCCCTGCGCGCCCCACAGGCCCGACCTGCTACAATTTCCCGCATGAGCGCATACAAGACCATAGAAGCCCCGGCGAAGGGCGAAATCGAAATCAAGAAGAGCCGTTTCATCGCGCAGCTGGCCCCTGTGGACACCGAAGATGCGGCGCTTGCATTCTTGGAAGAGGTGCGGGCCGCCAACCGCATGGCCCGCCACAACGTCTACGCCTATGTCCTGCGAGACGGAGGCTGGGGGCCGGCCGGGCGCGCGCGTTTTTCCGACGACGGCGAACCGCAGAAGACCGCCGGCATGCCCACGCTCGACGTCATCCAGCGCGCAGGGCTCACCGACGTCATCTGCGTGACCACCCGCTATTTCGGCGGCATCCTGTTGGGCACGGGTGGGCTCGTGCGCGCCTACACGCAGGCGGCGCAGGAGGCCATCGCAGCAGCCCACGTCGTCACGATTTCCCGCTGCGTCGACGTCACGGTGACGATCGACTATCCCCGCTACGATCAGCTCGTGCGCATCGCCGCCGATTGCGGCGCCCATGTCGCCGACACCGTCTATACCGACAGGGTCACCCTCACGCTGCGCATGCTCGACGGCACGCAGCAGCCGCTGCTCGAAAAGATATCCGAGCTCACGCGCGGCGCCGCAGAGGCGAGCGTATCGAGCCCCTTCGACGCCGCGTTCTAGCGAGCGCGCATTCCCCACACTGCTCGCGGCGCGCCTATTCCGCGGAAAGCACGCCCACAAGCTGCTGGCCAAAGGGGAAGGCCGCCTTGGGTCCGTTGGCCGTGACCACTACCGAACCCGATGCCGCCGTATCGACCGACACCGGCGTGCCGTCCCAAATCGCCCCATGCGCCACAAGATCGGTTTCCTGGTCGGGCCAGGCCGTCGCGTGCAAGCCGTTCAGCACGCCCGCGCGAGCCAAGGTGCTCGGCGCGATGCAGATGGCCGCCACCGGCTTGCCCGCTTCGACCTGTTTGGTCGCGAGCGTGTGCGCGTCGGCGTCGTCGAAGTAGGTATCGGCCCCGTTGCCGCCCACGAATACGACGAGGTCCCAGTCCTGTTTGACAGCATCGCGCAGGGTCGTGTCGGCGTGGGCCACCGACCCGAGCATTCCGTGGCAGTAGCCCGTCGACCGCGATGCGGTCGCGATGTCGGCGCCCGCCGCGTAGAGCGCCGCTCGCGGCTGCGCG
>JALCHN010000047.1 GCA_022644775.1 Eggerthellaceae bacterium | reverse complement strand
GTGATGTTGTCACGCCTGGCTGTGACAACATCACGCGCCCCCGTTGTCATACATTCGGCTCCGAACAGGCGCGATGGGTGAAAGTCGTGTAGTTTCGCCGGGAGGAAAGCAGGCCCATTCCTTACCGAGTATACTAAGGACCACTGTGTAAAATGTCCGCGCGAGTCCCACAGGGGGAATTGTGACTCTCATCGAGCTGTTCAAGCTGCTCAGAAAGCATCTGAAGCTTGTCGTCATCCTGCCCGTTCTGTTCGCATTGGCAACGGGCGTCTACGCCTACGCCGTCATGCCGAACCAGTACACCTCCACCGTGAGCATGTACGTGCTCACCAAGACGAGCACGAGCAACGATCAGGGTATTTCCAATTCCGACCTGACGGCCAGCCAGCTGCTCACCAACGATGTGGCCTCGCTCATCAAGTCCGACCACGTGCAGCAGGACGCCGCCAACCAGCTCGGGATGGCTACGCTCAGCGATTACAAGATTTCGGTCGACAGCGAAACCACCACGCGCGTGATCACGCTTTCCGTGACCGGCACCGACGCCGCCCGCACGGCCGACGTCGCCAACCAGCTGGCCTCTTCCACCGACAGCGTGGCGCGCGAGGTCATGAACGTCGAATCCATCAACGTCGTCGACCAGGCTATCGCTTCGCCGGCCCCCAGCGGCCCGCCGCGGGCCATGTACGTGGCCGTCGCCTTCCTGCTCGGCCTGTTCGTCGCCATCGCGATCGTGGTGATCGCCGACATGGTGAACACCCGCGTGCGCAGCAGCGAAGAAGCTTCGGAACTTCTCGACGACCTGCCCGTTATCGGGCGCATCCCGGTAATCAAGGCATAGGGGACACAAAGATGGCCAAGAAACAACGCAGCGCGTCGAGCAGCATGCTCGAAGCTCAGAACGCCGCCGATACGATGTTTGCCAACATCCGCTTTCAGGCGGTCGACAAGCCGATCAAATCGATCATGCTCACGAGCAGCGTGCCCGACGAAGGCAAGACCACCACGGCGATTCTGCTGGGGCAGGCCATCGCGGCGAGCAATTGCACGGTGCTTCTGGTCGAAGCCGACCTGCGCCGCCGTTCGCTGGCCACCGAGCTCAACCTGCACCCGCAGAAGGGCCTCTACTCCCTGATCATGGGCGAGGTCGATATCGCGCAGGCGGTCGTGCCCACCCCGACGCCCAACATGTACTTCCTCGACGTCGAGCCGGGCATCCCCAATCCCGCCGACGTGCTGGGCAGCACCCGCATGGACAAGCTCATCGGCCAGCTGGCCAACCGCTACGACTACGTGCTCTACGATACCTGCCCGGTGGGCGGCTTCGTCGATGCGGCCGTGCTCGCCAGCCATGTGGACGGCACGATCCTCGTCACGCGCCCCAACTTCGTCAAGCGCGCGGAACTGCGGCATTCCTACGAACAGCTCGTCAAGGGCAAGGCCCATTTCTTGGGCCTGTGCGAAACGTTCGCCGAATACAAGAACAACAACTATTACAGCGAGTACTATGCCAAGGGCGGCGATTCCAAGCGGCGCGGCAAGGCCAACGTGTCCGATGCCCCCGTGCGCCAGAGCACGCCCGGAACGGGTTTCGCCCCGTCGGCACAGGCTGCGCGCGGGTCGTACGCGGGCGGCGCGCATCGCCAAACGCCCGCGGGCGGCAGCGGCGCCCACGGCAGCGCCATGCCCGCCTATCGTGGCCAGACGGCGGCGCCCCAGCAAGCGGCGGCGCCCCAGCGCGGGTTCACGCAGCAGAATCGCAGCGCGAGCGAAACGGTGGCCATGCCTCCCCAAGGGCGCGGCCGCAGACGATAAACGTACGCAGAGCGGTCTTCGGGCCGCTCTTTTCAGTAGAAAGGGGCCGCCATGCGGGACCTGCATTGCCATATTCTCCCCAATGTCGACGACGGCGCGCGCGACATCAACGAATCGCTCGCCATGCTCGCAGCGGCGTATCGGGCGGGCATCACGCAGATCGTGTGCACTCCGCACGCTCGCGACCCCTACTTCGACTACAACGTCATGTGGGACGCATTCGAGGCCCTGCGCAGGCAGGCGCGCGGTTTCCCGCTCACGATGGGGTTCGAGGTCAACATCGCCAAGCTCTGGGAGTTGGGCTCGCAGTGGATTCCGTACCTGGCCTTCGACGGCACGGGGGAATTCCTGCTCGAACTGCAAACGAACGCGACGGCGGCCGATTTCGCGCGCTACGAGCGCACGATTTACGAAATCCAGGGGCAGGGCTACCAGGTGATCATCGCCCATCCCGAACGCTACCGCGCCATCCAGAAGGACGTTTCGATCGCCGAAAACCTCGTGCGGATGGGCTGCAAGCTGCAGGCGAGCACCGACTTCATCGCCGGCGGCCGGTTCGGCGCCGAAAAGAAACCCGCGAAGAAGCTCTTGAAGGCGGGTTTGTACTCTTACTTCGCCAGCGACGCCCATTGCGTCAAGCATTACACGTATTATGAGAAGGCGATGAAGGAATACGGCGATCTGCTGCGCGGCTAGCGCGGCGTTACCTGAGCCGCAGGACGGCCCACAGGCAAGGAGAACCACGGTGGAAGACACGCACAAGGATACCGACGTTTCGAAGCCCTCTCTCTGCGCGCCCGAGAAGGCGCCTTCCCGGCGCGGCGCTGCGGCCCGGCGGGTGGTGGGCGGCACGCGCATGATTGCGCTCATCCCGGCCTTCGCCCTGGCCATCTGCGCTTTCGCGCTCACGCTTGCCACGGCGGTCGACGCCTTCACGGCCATCGGCCACTACATAGAAGGCGGGGTCGACCTCAACCAACTCGCCATCGAACTGGTGGAATACACCGACATGTTCCTCTTGGGCGTGGTGCTCTACATCGTGGCCCTGGGGCTCGTGTGCCTGTTCGTGACCGACAAGATTCCCCTGCCCAAGTGGCTCGAATTCCACGACCTTGACGATTTGAAGGAACGTCTGATCAGCGTCATCGTCGTGATGCTTGGCGTGTACTTCCTGGGCGTGGTCCTCAGCGGGCGCGGCGGGCTCGACCTGGTCTGGCTCGGCGTGGGCATCTGCCTGGTCATCGGCGCCCTCACGTTCTTCACGAGCGCGGTGTTCAAGCACCGAGAATAGGCCCGTCCGGCGCTGGCGCGCGCCGGCGGCATGGTATGCTTGCCCCAGCTAGGTTTCCTACATGCAAAGGAGAAGCGCATGGAATTCAAGGGATCGAAGACCGAAGTCAACCTGCAGGCCGCCTTCGCGGGCGAATCGCAGGCCCACACCAAGTACCAGTACTATGCGAGCAAGGCCAAGAAGGACGGCTACGAGCAGATCGCGGCCCTATTCGAAGAGACCTCGCACAACGAAAAGGAGCATGCCAAGCTCTGGTTCAAGTACCTGCACGGCGGCGAGGTGCCTGGCACGCTCGACAACTTGAACGATGCGGCTGCGGGCGAAAACTACGAGTGGACCGACATGTACGACGGCTTCGCCAAGACCGCCGAAGAGGAGGGCTTCACCGAAATCGCCGAGCGCTTCCGCAAGGTGGCGGCAATCGAAAAGCAGCACGAAGAGCGCTATCGCAAGCTCATCGATAACATCGAAACCGGCAAGGTGTTCAGCCGCGAGGGCGACGCGATTTGGGTCTGCCGCAACTGCGGCCACGTGGTGATCGGCCCCAAGGCGCCCGAGGTATGCCCGGTGTGCAACCATCCGCAGTCCTTCTTCGAGCTGAAGGCCGACAACTTCTAAGCACGGCGCGCGGCGTGTGCAAGCGGCGACGGGGCAGGTGCCTCGCCGCCGCTTTTTCGTAGGAGCCGGTCAAGTGATTCGCGAGGGCAGATTGTGGCCGCAGGCCGCTAGGTTCCATGTGTTTGCCCGTAATCAACGGAGGCGGCGCACGGCCCCCGTAATGCTTTTCCGCCTCGGTGTCCGTCCGGCCGGCTGCTCAAGATGCACGGTTGCTGCACGCCGGCAGGGAAACCGTGGCGGAAAACTCGTTTTGCAGAGAACATGCAGCTGAATTCTGACACGGACGTGCATAACGAGCGTAATCCTGCAAGAGCCGTGCGAAGCGAGCATGATTCTCGTGTTCGGCATGACTTTTCCGTGCGAAACGAGCAGGGGACCCCGTTCATGGGGGTCGGTCTCGAAAATCCCTGTGATGAGCGTGCGCAACGAGCGGATGCGTGCAGTGGCCGTGCATCACGAGCGGGAATTCTGCAGCTGCCGTGCAAGTTGAGCAGTGGATTGCAATCGCCTTGCAAAACGAGCAGCTCTTGTGCAGCGGCTGTGCGAAATGAGCAGGAACTGCGCAACCGCCGCGCCGCAAACCCATTTTGACGGTTACTGCGCCCCAAAGGATCGAGGTAGCGCGCATGCGGAAGTCGCGCTCTTGGGTCGAATCCTCGGCCGCATTGGACGAAGGCGCCGGGACTTCGGGGATGGTCGCTCGGACCTCAGGTCGAACCGGCCATTCTCGCTTTCGCTTCGATAGCACCCTTTCGTCGCAAACGAATGCGACGATAGAGGCTTATCGTCGGACAATTGTCGCTCAGCTGCGACGGAAAAAGGCCGCATCGCCGCGTGCGCGATTGGCGCCTGCGCTAGTAGAGGGGCAGGTCGCCCGTAATCGGGTCGATGCGGTCGGCGGGCAGGGGCTCGAAGGCCAGGCAGGTGTAGGTGGCCTCGCCGTGGAATTCGGTGAAGCCCGCGTCGCGGATCAGGGCCACGGCGAAGCCGCGGTCGCGCCCCTGCTGGGCGATGTCGAGCAGGGCCTCTTCGCCGTCGACGTAGACGCACACCTTGGCCACGCCCGCGTCGAACCAATCGGTGAGGGGCGAGGCGTCGCCTGCGGCATGGTCGAGCACGACCCAATTGGGGTTGCCCGCAGCGTCGGCGATCGTGCGCACCTGGTCGAGCCGGCCTTCGCGGGCCAGCGCCATGAGGACCGCTTCCACGCAGGCGTGCCCGGCTTGCGCGGCGATCTTGCCCTTGCGCATCTTCAAATCGCGGCGCATCACGATCATTTGCTTCGCTTTGTATGAGCTCGATGGCATGGGCCCTCCTAGGCTGTAAGGTTGGAATGCGTTTGCTATGATAGCGGTTCACGGCATGATGCTGCGGCGGGAAGCGCGCGGAATGCGCCGGGCCTTCCGGGGCGCTGCGACGCCTTCGGCGCCCGGCCATTAACTGTCCTTATTTAGGGATAGCTGAGAGCACGGCGTCTGCTATCGTGTCGAGAAGCGAATTCACAGGAGGCGGGCGCGTGTCTGGAATCGAACTTCTGGTGCTGGGCATGGCGCTCGCGATGGACGCCTTCGCGGTGACCATTTCCGATACCTTCGCCTATCGCGGCCAAGCGCGGTGGCGGATGTGGATGGCCCCGGTGGCTTTCGCCGTGTTCCAGGCGCTCATGCCCGTGGCCGGCTACTGGTTGGGTGATCTGTTCGCCGAAGCGGTGGAAACCTATGAAGGCATCGTGAGCTTCATCATCCTGGGCTTCATCGGCGGCTCGATGATCCGCGAAGGCGTGAAGGCCCTGCGCGGCGGCGAAGCCGACGAGGCGGGCGCATCGACGGCCGCCGCCCCCGACGCGGTGCATGTGCTCACCGTGGGCACGGTCGTCATGCAGGCGATCGCCACGAGCATCGACGCGTTCGCAGTGGGCGTGTCGCTGCGCGCCGCGAACGCCGACATCTTCGCGTCGGCGCTCGCCATCGGCGCGACCACCTTCGCGTGCTGCGCCGTGGCCCTTTTGGTGGGCCGGCGGTTCGGCGAGGTGCTCGGCGATCGGGCCCAGGTGCTCGGCGGCGTCGTGCTCGTGGCCATCGGCCTTAAGGCCCTGCTGGGCCTCTAGCGGCGCACGCGCTGCTGTTCGCGTTATTGGTTTCGGCGGTTCGAGGAGGAATCGGCTTGCGGTTGTTCAAGAAAAAGGAAACGCCCCTAAGCGCATCCGAACAACTGAAGGCGCAGCTCGACGCGGCGCAGGCCGCCTACGATGCGGCGCTGGCCGACCTGCGCGAGCGCACTGCCGCCCGCGATGCCGCCCAAGCCCAGGCAAAGGACGCCCATGAGCGGGTGGGGAAGGCCAACCGCACCGTGCAGGAGCTCACGGCCAAAGCCCACGTGACGCTCGACGCGGCGGCCGAATCGTATTCCGACGCGGTGTCGGCCGCCGAAGAGGACCTCGACGGCGCCCAGGCCCGCGCGGTGGAAGCGGGACTGGCGCTCGAAGCCGCCCGGACGGCCAAGCAAGAGGCGGTCGCTGCGGCCAAGGCGGCCAAGCACCAGTTCGACATCGCCTGCATGGCGGTGCCCGGCGCCCATAAGGCCTTCGACGACGTGGCCCAGACCGCGGTCGATCAGGCCGCGGCCCGGCGAGCGGCCGACGACAAGCAGCGCGTTCTCGACGACGCGCAGAAGGCGGCCGACGCGGCCAACGAAGCCCGCCGCGACGCCGAAGCCCGCCGCGACGCCCTTGCCTCCCAGGTCGAGGCCCTCACCTCAGATGTGGAAGACGCCGAACAGGCGAGCCTGGTGGCCGATGCTTCGCTCGAAGCGGCCGACAAGGCCGAATACTCGTCGATTAGCCGTCGCCTGCGCCGCATCGATCGCGAGCTGCACGACGCGACGCACGAGCGCGCGGCGCTCGAAGCGGCCCTCAACCGGGCGAAGCGGGCGCGCGTGCAGGCCGACACGGCCCGCTATGCTTCCGATTCCGCACTCGACGCGGCGCGGGCGGCCCATCGGGGCGTGCAGGAGGCCACAATGGCCAACGTGCGCGCCCGCGCGGCGGCCGACGAGGCGCGCGACGCGGCGAACAACGCCCAGAAGACCTTCGACAAGGTGGTCGCCCGCATCGAAAAGCTCCATGATGAGGCCGACCACCTGCAGCAGAAGCGCGCCCAGTCGCTTTCCGACCTGCAAACTTTGGACCAGGTGGCGAAGAAGGCCACGGCAACGGCGGCCGCCAAGCGCACGGCGCTGAAGGTAGCCGGCGACAAGCTCGCGGCCGCCACGGCCGATCTCGATCCGGTCGCGAAGGCGGCGGATGCGGCCGATGCGGCCTATCGCGAGGCGCGCCGCGACCACGACGAGGCGCAGGAAGCCTTGGAAGACGTCAACGACGCGCATGCGGCGGCCCAGGCCGTCTACGACCGCCTGCTCACCGACTTCCAGGACCTCGAGCGCCTGCGCGAAGCCTCGATCGCGGCCGCGAAGGTGCGCGATGCGGCTTCCGAAGCCCTGCTCGACGCCCAGAAGGATGAATCCGCAGCCAAGGCGGCGGTGGAAGAAGCCCGCAGGCAGTTGGCGACCGCCCGCGACAACGCCGCGACGATGGCCCAGGTCGACGCCGAGGCGTCGCTTGCTGCCCTGGCGGCGGCCGACGCCGACGGCAACGCCCTGCCGCACAGCGCGCCGGCGGTGGCGGAAATCAACGAGCTCTTGGCGCAGATCGGCGAGGAAGAGGGCGCTGCCCGGTCGGCCTACGCCGACTACACGCGCCTTTCCGCCGAATCCAACCGCCTGCACGAAGAATACGTGGAAAGCGCCCGCAAGTTCGACGCGGTCAACGCCACCTACCTCGATGCCAAGCTCTCCTACGAGCAGGCGCTCACGATGGACCAGGCCGTCGCCTACCGCCGCACGCGCTAGACGCGGCGTCACAGTTCTTCCGTTCGCCCGTTGAACTTGAACTTTATTGTGTGAGTTCAAGTTCAACGTGCTATGCTGCATCCCAGCGAAATTGAACCAGTTCAATTTGAACCGTGCGGAAGGCAAGGTGTACAGGTGGACGAAACGTCGTTTTCCGATCGGCTGAAGCGGGCCATGGCCCAGGCGGGCATGAAGCAGGTCGACGTGATCCATCGAGCCCAGGTGGAGGGCGTCAAGCTCGGAAAAAGCCAGCTCAGCCAGTACGTGAGCGGGAAAACCACCCCGCGACCTGCGACGATGGCGTTTCTTTCCCAAGCGCTCGGCGTGAGCTGCGCCTGGCTCGAATCGGGCGAGGGGCCTTCCGCCGGTCCTGCGGCCGACTCCGCGGCGAGCTCGGCGCCTGCCGCAGCGACGCCTCCGGCCCCGCCGGCTCGAGCGGCCGCCCCGGCTCCGTCTCCCGTTGAACCCGCCTCTCAACCTTCCCCTTCTGCCGATTCCGCGAAAGGAACGCCCATGCGCCGCACCTTCAACAAGTCTTCCAAACTCGATAACGTTCTCTACGATGTGCGCGGCCCTGTGGTCGAAGAGGCCAACCGTATGGAGGCCGCGGGCACGCACGTGCTCAAATTGAACATCGGCAACCCGGCGCCCTTCGGCTTCCGCACGCCCGACGAAGTGGTCTACGACATGGCGCGCCAGCTGCCCGAATGCGAGGGCTATTCGCCGTCTAAGGGCCTTTTCAGCGCCCGCAAAGCCATCATGCAGTACGCGCAGACCAAGCACATTCCCAACGTCACGATGGACGACGTCTACACCGGCAACGGCGTGTCCGAGCTCATCAATCTGTGCATGTCGGCCCTGCTCGACACCGGCGACGAAATCCTCATCCCCGCACCCGACTACCCCCTGTGGACCGCCTGCGCCACGCTCGCCGGCGGCACCGTGAAGCACTACATCTGCGACGAGCAGGCCGACTGGTATCCCGACATGGACGACATCCGCTCGAAGGTGACGCCGCGCACCAAGGCCATCGTCATCATCAACCCCAACAACCCCACGGGCGCCCTCTACCCGCGCGAGGTGCTGCAGGAGATCGTCGACATCGCTCGCGAGAACCAGCTTATGATCTTCAGCGACGAGATTTACGACCGCCTGGTTATGGACGGGGAAGAGCATATCTCGATCGCGAGCCTGGCTCCCGACCTGTTCTGCGTGACCTTCAGCGGGCTTTCGAAGTCGCACATGATCGCCGGTTACCGCGTGGGCTGGATGATCCTTTCGGGCAACAAGAGCATCGCCAAAGATTACATCGAGGGCATCGACATGCTGTCGAACATGCGCCTGTGCAGCAACGTGCCGGCGCAGTCGATCGTGCAGACGGCCCTGGGCGGGCATCAGAGCGTGAAGGATTACATCGTGCCGGGCGGGCGCATCTACGAGCAGCGGGAATACATCTACAACGCGCTCAACAGCCTGCCGGGCATCACTGCCGTGAAACCCAAGGCGGCCTTCTACATCTTCCCCAAGATCGACACCGAGATGTACCACATCACCGATGACGTGCAGTTCGCCGTCGACCTGTTGAAGCAGGAAAAGGTGCTCATCGTGCAGGGTTCGGGTTTCAATTGGAACAAGCCCGACCACTTCCGCATCGTCTACCTGCCCCGCATCGAGGTGCTGAAAGAGGCCATGCAGAAGCTCGAGCGCTTCCTGTCCACCTACCGCCAGTAGCAGCCTCGCGCCCCCGTTGTCACGCTACTTGTCGTCCTTGCGGCGGCGGATGCCGGCGTAGCGGGTCGGCTTGGGCAGGCGGCCGCGCAGGTAGAGCCAGCGGATGGCGTCGATCGCGTGCCGCTCGCCCCGTTCCATGTAGTCGGTGAGGTCGTGGGGGTCGGCGTTGGTGTTCCAGTTGAACCACACGCTGAAGTACCGCAGGCCCGTGGTAACCAGGATGCACAGGATGAGGGCGTAGACCTCGTCCATGCCGAAGATCGGGTTGCAGAGCACGTAGACGAACGACCCCGCCAGGCCCGCCACGGCGTAGAATTCGCCTTCCTTGAAGATGGTGGGCACTTCGCCCACGAACACGTCGCGCAGGGCGCCGCCGCCCACGGCGGTGATCGCGCCCAGGATGAAGGCCATCACGATGCCGCTTCCGCAGGCGAAGGCCTTGCTCGCGCCCGATGCGGCGAACAGGCCCACCGAAAGGGCGTCGAGCAAAAACACGGCGGAATGCAGGTTGCGGAAGGCCCGCCGCGCGTAGAAGACCAGGATGCACAGCGCCACCGTCGCGAGTACCAGGTAGGGGTGCTGGGTGAAGTAGATGCCTTGGTCCTGCAGCAAGAGGTCGCGCATGACGCCGCCGCCGTAACCGGCGATGAGCCCCAGCGACACGGTGCCGATCACGTCGAGCTTGCGGTCGCAGGCGAAGGTGGCGCCGCCCACCGCGCCCACCAAGACGGCCAGGTAGTCGATGATCGCGGGCACGAGCCCGCCGTTGGGAGCGATGTGGTCGATAAGCCACAGCGAGTACGCTGACGCGTCCATTTAGGGCTCCTGGGGGTGCGCGGGTTTGCTGGGGCAAGCGTCGGCGGGGCTGCCGAAAGCGGGCGCGGTGGGCGAGTCGAGGCCGTCGTCGTCGGTCGCCGCGACCGTCTTGGCCTCGGGCCCGGGTGCGCCCGTAGCCGCATCGGGCGCATTACGTGCGCGGCGACGGGCGGCGCGCACGGCTTCGTCTGCGGCGACGGCGGCTTCGATCACCTCTTCGGCATGGCTTTTGATGCCGAAGAGCGTGCGGGTGGACGTGACGGGCGCGACCTCATCGCCGGCGGCTCCCGCTCGAAGCGCGCGGCGAATCTGCTCCCACTTCTTCTCGTCGTCCATCGCGCGGCCCCTTTCGGTCTAGGAACGGCTTGCGGCGATCGCCTCGGCCCAGGCGGCTTCGCGGAAGCCGGGGATGGCGGTGTCGTCCGTCACGAGGATTGGCCGCTTCACGAGCATGCCGTCGGTGGCGAGCAGGGCGAGCTGGTCCTCTTCGCTCATCGAGGGCAGCTTCTTCGCGAGGCCCTGCTCGCGGTAGAGCATGCCGCTCGTGTTGAAGAAGCGCTTGAGCGGCAGACCGCTCTTGGCGTGCCAAGCGCGCAGGTCGCCGGCGGTGGGGTTGTCTGCGACGATGTCGCGTTCCTCGTAGGATATTCCCTGGTCATCAAGCCATTTCTTGGCTTTGCGGCAGGTCGAGCATTTCGGGTAGTACACGAACAGCATGCGGTCTCCTTGTGACAACGGGTGACAACGGGGGCGCGTGATGTTGTCACATACGTATGTGACAACATCACGCGCCCCCGTTGTCACTGGTTACGAGCGGAAGGTGACGCCTTCGGGCAGGTCGTCGATCGAGAACCCCTCGTCGTCCTCGTCGCTGGCGGGAGTCGGCGCCGGGGCGGCCTCCTCTTTTTCGGGTGCGCCGAAAACCTGGGTGAAGGCGTCGAGCTGGGCGCGGGGCACGGCAAAGGCCACGACGCGGAAGACGCCGGGGTGGGCGTCGATCCAGGCCTTGAACAGGCCGGCGACCTGCGCGGCATCGTTGCCCAGCACGCCGCAGCCGAAGGCGTTCACCACGAGCTCGTCGACCTCGTTGGCCGCCGCGATGCGCAGCAGGGTCTCGATGCGGGACGCGAGCGTGAGGTCGCATTCGGCTTCGGAGCGGTGGTTTTGCAGCGCGTGCGTGCGATGCGGCGCGGCCACCACGACTACGCCGGCCTTGCGAATCGCCCCGTCGCGCATGAAGGCCACGTCGGGCACGAATACGGCGCGGTCGGTGAAGAGCTGCCCGCACCAGTAGTCGCGGTTGGGGTCGTAGTAGGAGCCCTTGAGCTTCTGCAGGATGGGGTAGAGGTTGCTTTCGGCGCAAAGGGCCTGTTCGGGGCCGAAAGCGCCCGCTTCGTAGTTGCCGCCCGGCTTGCTGAAGGCCGCCGGGTCGACTACGGCTGCCTTGCCCTCGCGCTTAAACAGGGCCGTGACCGAAAAATCGGTCGACACGGGCGTCGCGGTGGCGTCGAAGCGGGCTTCGGGGATGTCGAGCTCGCGGCCTTCGCCGTCCTCGTAGATCGTTGCGGCTTCGGCGCTCGCGGCGGTTTCCTTCGCGAACACGGCCTTCATCAGGCCCAGGTGCTTTTTGGCTTCGGCCTGTCGCTGCTCTTTGGTGGGCATGCTGCCTCCTTGTCCTTCGGGGCGTGCGGCCAGCGCCGCCGCCCCCTGCCCGCGGCCGTTCCCGCGGCGCGCGCTCTCGTCGGTATGCGCCCTCATGTTACTCCCACGCGCAGATTTCGGAATACTGCGGCGGCCGGTCGGGGCGCAGCTGCGATTCCATCAGGCTCACCGTTGAAAGGTGGGCGGCGAAGGGGTCGCCTGCCACGATGCGGGCGGCTTCGTCGACGTCGGGCGCCGATTCGGCGAGCAGGACGCGGCGGGCGAGCGTGACGTGGGGAGCGAAGTCGCGCTCGGGCAGCTCGAAACCCGCTTTGGTCAGGGCGCACGCGATTGCCCGCTGCAGGCCGGCGAGCCGACTGTTGGCTTCCGCGTCGAGCTTCCAGACGTCGCCCACGTAGCGCTTGCCCGACTTCTGCGGCCAGCGGCCGGCGGTGCGGAAGGCGAGCTCGCTTGTGAACGACCCGGTCACCGCATCGATGGCTTCTTCGACGTCCTCGATGCGGTCCTCGTCGACCTCGCCTAAGAAGGCGAGCGTGAGATGGAGGTTCTCGTCGGGTACGAACGAGCCCGTTTCGGCCATTTCGTGCAGGCGGTCCCGGGCGGCGGCCACGCGCGCTGCGGCGGGCGCGTCGGTATCGAAACGTTGGGCGATGAACAGCCTCATGGCGGCCTCCTTGTGGGACACTGGTGGCGGGCGCTGCGTTCGATGGGCGCTTCGCCCGTTTCCAGCAGTGTCCCACATTCAGGGAGTAGAAGATGAACGAGTCGGCGAAGCGTTATCGCGTCAACGAGATTTTTCACAGTATCGAGGGAGAAGGGGCCCGCGCGGGGCTGCCGGCGACCTTCGTGCGGTTGGTGGGCTGCAACCTGCGCTGCAGCTATTGCGACACCGCCTACGCCTTCGAGCCCGGCCCCGCCGACGAAGTGCTCACGGCCGGCGAGATCGCGGCGCGCGCGGCGGGCTTCGGGGCGCGCGCGGTAACCGTGACGGGCGGCGAACCCTTGCTGCACGACCTGGCCCCCCTGTTCGACGCGCTTTCCGATTTCGAGGTGAACGTGGAAACCAACGGCAGCATCGCCCTGCCCGCGCCGCGCGCCAACGTGTTCTACACGATGGATTGGAAGAGCCCCTCGAGCGGGGAAGAGGACCGCATGCGAGCGGAAAACCTTGGCCGCCTCACCGATCGCGACGTGCTCAAGTTCGTCGTGGGGACCGAAGGCGACCTGCGCGCGGCCGAAGCGGTGCTTGCCGCCTATCGGCCGGCCGCCCAGGTCTTCTTCAGCCCGGTGTTCGGGCAGATGCCCCTGGTCGATATCGCGAACTTCCTCATCGAGCGGAACCTGAACGCCCGTCTGCAGGTGCAGCTGCACAAGATCGTCTGGGACCCCGACGCTCGCGGGGTGTAATCGGGCGCGGCGTGACAACGGCCTCCGGGACGTGCGGACAATTTCCGATACACCCTACCGCGTCGCCGTCGTCGCCCGCCTGTACTGCATCGGGCTCATCCAGCCCAGAGACTCCTTCGGCCTCTCCTCGTTGTAGTACGTCAGCCAGCGGT
>JALCHN010000046.1 GCA_022644775.1 Eggerthellaceae bacterium | reverse complement strand
TCTCTTGCTACAACACCCCCCGCGCCCGTTGTCACACACCGAAGCGATATAATGGCCCAACCGACACCGCGCGCCTCGCGCGGCTCAATTGAGTGAAAGGCGTCTTCATGAGCAACGAAGGCAAGAAAGTCAAAGTGCACTACGTCGGCACGCTCGACGACGGAACCAAGTTCGATTCGTCGGTCGACCGCGGCGAGCCGATCGAATTCACCTGCATGGCCGGCCAGATGATCAAGGGCTTCGACGAAGCCGTGAAGGACATGGCCCAGGGCGAGACCAAGAACGTCCACATCCCCGCCGACCAGGCCTACGGCCCGCGCGACGAATCGCTGATCCAGCGCGTGCCCGCCGACACGATCCCCAACGTCGAGCAGCTCCCCGTAGGCCAGACGGTCTATTTCCAGGGCCCCATGGGACAGCCCATCCCCGCCAAGGTCGTGTCAATCGAAGACGGCGTGGCCACCTTCGATCTGAACCACGAAATGGCCGGCAAGGACCTCAACTTCGAGATCACCCTGGTGGAAATCGAAGACTAGGCGTCCCGCAAGACCGCGCGCACAGCAACGCCCCCGCTTCCATGAACCGAACCGTCCTTCGTATCGCTACAAGGCAGTTCGTCACTGGAAGCGGGGGCGTTTTGCGTGAGGGCACCGCAGAATCGCCGCGCGGCGCTAGCAGACCTTCGAGCCGGCGGGGATCTTGTCGTCGACCATGAGGAGGTTGACCACTTCATCGTCGCCGCGCATGCATTCGCCCGAGAGCAGCATGCCGCAGGATTCGATGCCCATCATCTTGCGCGGCGGGATGTTCACGATGGCCACGAGGGTCTTGCCCACCAGGTCTTCGGGCTCGTAGAAGGGATGCATGCCCGAAAGGATCGTGCGGTCGGTGCCCGTGCCGTCGTCGAGCGTGAACTGCAGCAGCTTCTTGCTTTTGGGCACGGCCACGCAATCCTTCACCTTCACGACGCGCATGTCGCAGGCGCAGAAGTGGTCGAAGGTGACGTCTTCGGTCGCCAGCGGCTCAATCGTGTAGGGGCTTTCGGACGCGGGCGCGGCGGCTTCGGGAGCCTCGCCGGCCGGTTGAGCAATCTCTTCCATGGCAATCCTTTCGATTGGAAACGCGTGCAATGCCTTAAGGGTAGCAAATGGCGCGCGCAAAGCGGAAAGAAGGCGCGCTCCCCCGCTGGGCACCGATCACGCCGGGGCCCGGTGCCGCAACGCGCTCGCGCGGTGCCGGACCTATTGGATCTTCTCGAGCGTGACGGCCGTGCCCGTGGCGCTCACCATGAGCATGCTGCCGCCCTCGCCGAGCGTTTCGTAGTCGATATCGACGCCCACAATGGCGTGCGCGCCCTTTTCGGCGGCGCGGCGTTCCATTTCGGCCAGGGCCTCGTCACGGGCCTTGGTGAGCTCTTCCTCGTAGCCGCCCGAACGGCCGCCCACGAAGTTGCGGATGCCGGCCGTGAAGTCGCGGATGAAATTGACGCCGCTCACGACTTCGCCGAACACGATGCCGTAATAGCCGGTGATGCGGTAGCCGTCGACGGTGGGGGTGGTAGTGACGATCATGGTGATGCCTTTCGTGTAGGATGGGCGGCCCGCAGGGGCCGCGGGCCTATGGTAGCGCGAAACGTACGTGGGGCCGCCGGTGCAACGGCGCTAGTCAGCGAGCATGGCGCGCAGGCGGTCGGGGCCGAACAGGTAGCGTTTGCCGCAGAAGTTGCAGACGGTTTCGGCCGGCTCGCCCTTCTCGATCATGTCGGAGAGCTCGGCGCGGCCCAGGGCGCGCACGGCCCGTTCGGCCCGGTCTTCGTTGCAGCCGCAGTGGAAGGAGGCGGGCATGACCTCGAGCTCTTCGAAATCGAGGCCGGAAAGGACGCGCTCGAGCATGTCGGCGGGCGCGAGCCCCTCTTCGAGCATGGTCGTAATCGAGCTCACGCGCTTGACGTTGGCTTCCAGGGCGCTTGTCACCTCATCGGTCGCACCGGGCATGAGCTGGACGATGAAGCCGCCCGCCTGGCGCACCGACGTGTCGCGGTTGACGAGCACGCCCACGCCGAGCGAGGTGGGAACCTGGTCGCTCATGGCGAAGTAGTAGGACAAATCGTCGCCGATCTCGCCGGAGACGAGCTCGACCTGACTCGAATAGGGCTCGATGCCGGGCTGGTCGCGCACGACGGTGAGCATGCCGTGACCCAGGCCGCCGCCCACGTCGAGGTGGCCCACCGCGTTCAGGGGCAGCCAGGCGTGCGGGTTGTTGGCGAAGCCTTTGACCTGCCCCTTGTTGTTGGCCGTGACCGTGAGCCCGCCCACGGGACCGTCGCCTGCGACCGTGAGCGTGATGAGCTCGTCGGGGCTCTTGAACAGGGCGCCCATCATCTGCCCCGCCATCATGAGGCGGCCCAAGGCCGCAGTGACGAGCGGGCTCGTGGCATGGATTTCGTGGGCCTTCTGCACGGTGGCGCGGGCGGAAATCGCGATGGCGCGCACCTGTCCATCGGCGGCGGTGCCGCGCACGATGTGGTCGCCGGCGCGCTTGCTAGCGTCGAAATCGATGACGTTGGTGTTCATAGGACGGTATTCCTCTCACGTGTGGTTCGTTGGAAGGATAGCGCAGGGCGCGCGAGGCCCGCGCCTGCGCAGGCGCGGCGTGAACGATTCGTTTTCCTTTCGACACGAGCGGGGCGAATGTGGGAAACTGCAGGGCACGAATGACGCACGGGGTGCGGCGGGCAGCAACGGAGGAGGCGCGAAAGATGGCACGGTCGGTCGCCGACGACAACGAACGCGCGATCTACGCCTGCATCTGCGGCCACGAGGGCGTGAAGGCGCGCGAGATCGCCGCCGCCTGCGGCATCGACAAGAAGGCGGTCAACCACTACCTCTACAACTCGCCGTTCATCCACGACCTGTGCTACTGCGACGACCAATGGCGCTGGTGGGGCCTTATCCGCCAGGGCTTTCCGCACGTGGGGCTCGCCGATTACTGCGGCTGGTACGGCACGGCGGCCGACTTCATGGCGACAAGCGAGGACGCCTGGCTTGCCGCGCTCGAGGCCGGGTGCGCCCGCATCGGCCGCAACCTGAACGACGCGCGCGGCCTCATCCACTCCTTCCGCGACGAATACGCGACGATACGGCAGCTGTTCGGCGACCTTTCCGAGATGGATTGCGCCGACTGGGAGGTCTGCTTCGAGGTGCGCATCAAGCGCGGCCGGCGCGTGCGCATCTACACCGACGTCCTCGTCGCGGCGCCGGGATGGGCCTTCTCGCTGGAATTCAAGATGAAGGGCGCGATCGAGCCCGAAGAGGTGGCGCAGGCGGCCAAGTACGCGCCCTTTTTGGAAGTGGCGATGGGTCCGGACGTGAACGTGGTGCCCGCGCTCGTCCTGACGCGCGCCGCCGACCTGTTCACCTTCGAGGCGGTGCCCGGCTGCGAGGGCGAGATCGCCGTCTGCTCGGGCGACATGCTCTTCAACGTCTTCGACGAGTACCTGGGCTTCCTCGCGCGGTAACATGGCGACGGAGGCGATGACCATGGATTACGAACAGGCGGCAGAATTCTGGGAAAAGCGCGACGCGAGCGGGGCGAAAGCGCCCGATGCGCGCAAGAGACTCGAGACGTTTCTGGCGACGCGGCACGTGTGCGCCCTGGCGACGGGCGCCGGCGACGCGGTGCGGTGCACGCCGATCGAGTACGGTTGGCGCGACGGGGCCTTCTGGCTCTTTTCGGAAGGCGGGCGCAAGTTCGCCTGCCTGGCGCGCAACCCGCACGTGAGCCTGGCGGTGTTCGACACGGGCACCGAATACGGCGCCCTGCACAGCGCGCAGGTTCAGGGCACGGCGACGATCGTCGAGCCGGAATCCGAAGAATTCCAGCGCGCGCTTTCGGCCAAGCGCATTCCCGAAGAGGCCGCACGGCGCGCCGGCGACCACCTGCACCTGATCAAGGTGGTGCCCGAAGAGGCCGATTTCCTCGATTCCGGCCTGCGGCGAGACGGCTACGACATTCGCCAGCACATCGTGTTCTAAGAGGAATGCCCAAGCGGAAAGCAACGGGGCGGAAACGCAGGCGGGCCGTTGCAACGGCAACGTACGCAGGGCGAAGCGGGCCGTATGCTCGTGCCGAAAAGCACGAAGCCCCACGTAAAGGAGCACCCGATGAAGAACCTTCCCACCGACCATGCCGCTCCCCTGTCCAGCCTTGCCGTCTGCAAGCCGGGCCAGGTGTCGAGCCGGCAGTTCACCACGTCTTCCGCAGCCAACGCCCTCCTGCTCGCCTTCGGCGAGGGCGAGAGCGTGAGCGAGGAAACCTACCCCGGCGACACCCTCTACCTGGGCGTCGAGGGCACGGCGCTCGTGTCCCTGCCCGACCGGGACGAGCGCGTGCCCGCCGGTAGCGCGCTCATGGTGCCCGCCGGCGTCCCGCACGCCGTTTCCGGCGAGGGCGCCTTCAAGATCTTCCAGCTGAACGTGAACGAATAAGAGCCGCGAGAAAGGACCTCCTATGGCCGATTTGATCAAGAACGTCGAAAAGTCCGTCACCTTCGAGCTTGCCGGCATCGCCGACTGCGAGCCGGGCGCTGTGAACAGCGTGACCCTGGCCCAGCAGCCGGGCTGCAAGATGACCGTGCTCGCCTTTGGCGACGGCGAATCGATTGCCGCGCATTCCGCCCCGGGCGACGCGCTCGTGACCTGCATCGCCGGCAAAGGCGAAGTGACGCTCGAAGGCGTGCCGCACGTGCTCACCCGCGGCCAGGCGATCGTCATGCCCGCCGGCGCCGAGCATGCGGTGCGCGGCATCGAGGGCTACAAGATGCTGCTCACCGTGGTGAAGGAATAGGAGGCAAGAGGGCCCTCCCCTCTGGCGCACCCCCGAAACGAAACGCGGCCTGCCGGGCGAAGAGCCGGGCAGGCCGCGTTTTTCGTTGCGCGCGTGACAACATCACGCGCCCCTGTTGTCCGTCGTCACGGTGACAACGGGAGCAGGTGACGTTGTCACACGGATGCGTTAGCGGCGCGCGTGCTTGCCGCGGCGCCGGGCGCCCAGGGCGACGGCCGCGCCGGCGAGGGCTGCGGCCGCAAGCGGAGCCGCCGGCGCTTCGTCGCCGGTCGCGGGCAGGGCGCTCGCTTCGGGTGCAGGGGCCGCATGCTTGGCGCGGGCTTCCACATCTCCCGCCGCTGCGGACGCCGTCGCGCTCCCGGCTGCCGCATGGGCGCCGCGCGGCGCGGCGGGCTCGCCTTCCGGAGCTGCGGGTTGCGCCACGCGGTCGTAGACGAAGACGACCTCGCGCGATCCCAATGCGCCCACGTAGCCCGTCCCGGCGCCGCGCACGCGCCAGCCGTTCACCACGGGCGCGTCGACGTCGATGAGGGCGTCGCCCGAAAGGATACAGCGCATATCGGCGATGTCGCGGCCGGTTTCCGCATCGATCCCGCGCACCACATAGGCGTATGCCGGGTCCTTGGCGTAGACGAAGGTGATCACGTTGCCCTCCGCATTCCGCGAAAGGTCGAGCGTTGAGCCCGTCGACGACACGTAGCGATAGCCCGCTCGCACCGGGTCGCTGGCGGCAAGCGGGGTGGCCGTGACCGTTTCACCCACGAGGCCCTGGTGCGTCTCGCGCGCAAGCACCCGACCGTCGCCGGTCACGTGCACCACCGTGTAGGATACGGGCTCCGCCGTCGATTTCCACGCCGCATAGAGCGTCATGTTGCTCTCGAGCGCCTGGTCGAACGAGAAGCGGGCAGGCACGGGCGACCCTTCGCCGAAGTAGTACCAGCCGCCGAAGGTGTAGCCCTCCCGCGTGGGCGCGACGGGCGCGGAGGCCTTGGCGCCCCAGGCGACCGTCTGCGCGGCGGTAGGCGTGCCGCCTTCCGCGTCGAAGGTCACCGTCACGTCGGGACGCTTCCACAGGGCGTAGAGCGAAGCGTTCTGCGAGGGCATCGTGAGCGTGCCCTTCACCGTGGCGGTCGCGGTGGGCCGGACCGCCCAGCCGGCGAAGACGAGCCCGTCGTGGGGCGCGAGGACGGAAGCGTCGACCCCCTCCCCCGTTGCGAACTGCTCGCCGAAGCGGCGCGTGACGCTGCCCACCTTTTCGCCGTTGGAGTAGTAGGTGACGGTGTAGGAACGGCGGGCGAAGCGGAATTCGACGACGTTCTGGTTGACGCGGTCGAAGCTCTTTCCCCCTCCGGGCACTGTATAGTGGCCAGTCGCATCGAGCGAGGATTCGTCGAAGGTCTGCCACGGCCCCCAATCGATCGTGCTCTCGTCTTTCCCGTCCCAATGGCTCTTCGAGCAACGCCACTGAACGGGTTTCCAGGGGGTAGTCTCGCCCTCCCCCACAAACCAGTGATAATCCCCCTCTGTTGAATCCTCCCTAAAGGCAGGGTCGGCGGAGTAATCGCCCGGGATCAATCCTTCATTGACATTGCGGGAATACGTCATGACCAGCCCATCGGCGAACAGGGCGATGACTGTCGATTCAAGAGACCCGGACCCCGTGAAGGCCACATCGATAGGCGTGACCATCACCCTACCGGCAGCAAGCCAGTACCCGCTTTCGTTGTTCAGGTACCCTTCAAAGCCCGAAGCCTTCCCACCGTGCGCCTTGTAGAAGGAAAGCGCCGCGTCCGTACCGGGAAGATAGAAATCCTGGAACATCAGAAGCGTCTTCTTCTCGATGAGGTCTGCGTCATGCACGTGCACCCCGTCGATCGACACGTAGTAACTCACCGTCACCGGCTTGAGGTCGTAGAACACGCCCACGATGGTCGAGCCGTCGCCGGCTATGGTCGCCTGGGTCTCGCGCGCGTACTGGTAGTACTGATAGGCCGCGCCCTTGTTCGTGTCCAGGCGCTCGGCTGCGGGCGTCGTCGACTCGGTCGCGCCCGTGAGCGTGCGGGTTTCGATAAGCCGATAGTGCTTTTCGCCGCCGTATTCGTCGCCCGACCGCTGCAGGTAGTAGCGCACCTGGTAGGTCGCTTGGGCGGGGGCCCACACGGCCCGGGCGGTGACGTCATGGTCGGGAATCGCCGTGGGCAGGGCGTCGGCCGCCCCGTCGCCGTCGGTATCCCAGCCCGCGAAGGCATAGCCCTGCTTGGTGGGCGCGGCGGGCGCCACAAGCGTGTCGCCCGCGTGGCCCGTCTGGGGCGCCACGTAGGACCCGCCCGTTTCGAAGTAGACCCCGTAGCTGGGAACGTCCTGATCGTAGCGAAGTTCGATCACGGCTTTGCCGTCGGCCGTGACGGTCGTCGCCCGGTCGGCTTCCCCGGTAACGCAATGGTAGCCAGCGATGTCTTCGGGCGCAGCGGCCACCCGCGTGCCGGCGGGCGCCGTCCGCGTTTCGGTGCGGGCCACGCGGTAGCCGTCGCCCACCTGCAGCTCGACGGCCACCGTGTAGGTGGCGAGGTTGGCGTGGTAGACCACCGTGTAGACAGGATTGTGGTCGGAGCCTTCCGCCGTGCCGGAAAGCCGGGCTTGCGACGCATCGGCGAGGTCGTAGCCGCCGATTGCAGGGCTAGCCGCGCTCCACGAGGCGCCCGCGCGCAGTTCGGTTTGATAGTTCGGGGCGATTTGCGCGCCGTTTTCATCGACGTAGCGCACGGTTACCAAGTAGAGGCCGTGGTCTTCGTAGCGGCCGTCGGTGCCTGATTCCAGGCTGGCGGCACCCGCAGCGCTCGCTTCGTCGCCCGACTGGGCGGCGGTGTCGTCTGCGCGAGCGGCGCCGGCCTTGGAAGCGGATTCTTTCTGCGTCGCCGCGGAAGCGCTCTTCTGCGCGGACGCTTCGGAAGCGGCGCTCGCGGACGTCGCGGCAGCATCGCCTGCGGCCTGCGCTCCCTCATCGGCGCTCGCGGCCGCCTTCCCCTGATCGGCGCCCTGCGCGGCAGCCGGCTGCCCGTCCGCCGCTTCGGCAGCATCTTCGGCGTAGGCAACGGCCGGCGCCTGTACGGCCGCCACCGCCGCCACCGCGGCCACGGTCGCCGCAATCCCCTTCAGCGCACGCTCGCGCGTACCGTCTTCGGTTGTTCCCATCTGATTCCCCATCCCTTGTCCTGCTCGTCACAAAGCAGACCTTTTGGATAGGGAAAAGCGCTAGGTTGCAAAGGCAGACCAGAGGATGCGCAGGCGCACGCGGCCGGCAAGGGGGCAATTCTCTCACCAATTGACCATTCCCCATTTCTAGGTCATTGCGGATCACCACACACATGCACCGAGGGGATTGCCTCCTAGTCGGCCGCGTGCGCCCAGCTCACGCGGCCGAAGCGACGCTCGCCCGGACGCACACGCGCTCGTTCGGGCGAGCCGTCGCTGCACGCGGCGACGGCTCGGCCGACTGCAGGCGAATGTCTTGCACGCCGAGCGCGCCGTCGTCAAAAGGTCTACGTTTTGAGAAAATTACAGAAATCTCACAAGGGTTTTCAAATGTGCGCTTCTGCCATCATTTGAGCCTCTCGCGGCGCACCCATCGATCGAAGGTGGACGCGCTCACGCCCAGCGCGCGAGCGGCCTGGGCCCGCGTCATGCGGCCGGCCGACACCGCTCCCCTCACCTGGTCGAACTGGGGCGGCAGCGGAATGTGCGGACGGCCGAACCGCACCCCGCGCGCTTTGGCCGACGCGATGCCTTCCGCCTGCCGCTGCTTGATGTGCTCGCGTTCCACTTGCGCCACGTAGCTGAGCAGCTGCAGGACGATGTCGGATATGAGTTGCCCGGTCACGCTGTGCGCCGCCGCGCGCGTGTCGAGCAGGGGCATGTCGATTACCACGATCTGCGCCTCTTTGACCTGGGTGATCGTTCGCCATTCGTCGAGGATCTCGCGGTAGTTGCGTCCCAGGCGGTCGATGCTCTGCACGACGATGACGTCGCCGGGGCCCACCGTGCGCATAAGGCGCCGATAGCCGGGACGGTTGAAGTCCTTTCCGCTCGTTTTGTCTTCGAAGATGCGGTCCGCCGCCACCGGGAACGCCCGCAGCGCATCGAGCTGCCGGTTCAGGTTCTGGTCGACCGACGACACGCGCGCGTACCCGTACACCTCGCCTTCCGCTGCCTGCCGTTCACGGTCCGCACCCGCACGTTCTCCCATAGCATCTCTCCTCATCTCTCACTGTGCGTCCCTCCCTAGGTCGCTGTGCGCGGAGATCGCCACATCGTCGCCACCACACGCTTCGACTATGCCATGGGAGAACGAGGAAGTTCCAGAAAGGTGCGCGGCGCCGGCGCGGAGAGCGCGCGCCGACCTGCGGCGCCCGCTGCGGCGAAAGAGCAGCAGGGGACGCCGCATGCACGCGAAAGGGGCGCACGAGTCGCCGGGGCCGGCGTGTGACAACATCACGCGCCCCTGTTGTCCGTCGTCACGGTGACAACAGGGGCAGGTGACGTTGTCACATTAATCTTGCACGAGGTCGATGAGATCCTGATGGCTGTGCACGCCGAGCTTCTCGTAGATGTGGCGCACGTGGGCCTTCACCGTGTTGCGCGAGATGACGAGCTGCTCCTGCACGTAGGCGCGGTCGCGCCCGCGCGCGAGCATGCGGAAGACCTCGCCTTCTCGCTTGGAAAGGCCGTACTGCTCGATGACCTGGGCACACCGCGCCTCGAACACGTCTTCGGGCGACGCGGCCGCGGCAGGGCCCTCGCCGGTGTCGACGTGCTCGACCGTTTCGCTGAAGCTGAAGGTGCGCAAGCCGAGCAGGGCGTAGGCCGCCACCGCCACGAGCATGACGCCCGACACGAATTCGAGCAGATCGGGCGAAGTGGCGATGAGCGAGTTGCACCACACGCCCAGAGCCGCGCCAGCAATCGACCCCAGAGCGCACACGCCGCGGCCCCAGGAGAACACGGCAACGGCGCCGGCGCGATTGCGGTTGGCGATTTCGGCGAGCACGGCCCACGCGACCATATCGAAAAGGGTGTTGCCTGCCGAAAGAAGGACGTTGCTCGACACGAGCGCCACACGGTTGCTGCTCGTGACCACGAAGAAGCCGGCAATCACGCAGAGAATCGACACGCGGGCAAGCACGTCGTCGTTGGGGGTCTTCCGCGACACCACCAGATAGGCCAGAAACGCCGCGAGCGGCACGGCGAGCAGGGCGTCGGCGAAGGGCAGGCGCAGGGCCTCGTCGAAGCGCAGGCTGAAGCCGAAGGCCGCATGGAAAAGGAGCAGGCAGACGAAGAGCTGGCTTGCGAGCGGCAGGAAGGTGGCCGGGCGCATGATGGCCACCTCGGCCGGGGGCTCACCTTCGCTCGCCTGGTCGAAGAGAGGCTGGGCACCCTTGAACACGAGGCCGAAGGCGATGACGGGGAGCACCAGATAGAGCAAGGCCCACACGAACGCGGGAGCCTCGGAAAGCAGGGGTACCGGCACGAGCGCCGCGAGAAAGCCCACCGTCACGGAGATCCATATCTGATAGCGCGACAGGTCGAGCAGAGCCAGCCCCACGAAGAGCAGAGAGCCCGCGCGACCGATCGATACCACGCACGACGCCACAACGAGCAGCGGGGCATTGCCCATCTGCAGGGCGGGCAGGAGCAGCAGAGCGCCGCCCACAAGGCAGGCGAAGGTGATCACGTCGAACGACTTCAGGTGCAGGACCTGCGGCTTAAAGGTGGCCAGAGCGCCCACTGCTAGCAGAAACAGGGCATTCGCAAGCACCGACAAGTCGCGCGCCGGCGCGTATACTGCGTCGAAGGCGGGAAAGACGGCCGCGTTCATCGCGATAGCGGCAAGCTCCAGGCAGGCCAGGGCCGCCGCCGTCGACCACAGGCGACCGCTCGCGAACAGGCTCGCGACCTTTTCTTCCGTCATGGTTCGGTCCCCTTCCCTACCTACGCGAAAACGGCGGTCCCAGCCGGGACCGCCGTGCAATTGTACCGTGTAAGTTCCGGTGCGAAAGCCCTTAAGCTTCCATCGTGGCCGCGAGCCTGCCGGCGCGACGGCCGAAGGTCATCGTACGACCGCACGCGAAGCCCACGAACAGGCTCGGGTAGGTGAAGCAGAAGATGCCGCCCGAATCGTTGCCCACGGTGTAGAGGCCCTGAATCGGGTCGCCGTTGTCGTCGATGGGGTGCATGTTGGTGTCGATGCGCACGCCGTCGATCGTGGCAAGGAACCAGCAGCCGGTGCGGCAGCCGAAGTAGGGCGGCTGGTCGAGGGCGATCAGACGCTGGGGCTCCTTGTTGAATTCGGGATCGTGACCCGCCTTGGCATAGGCATTGTAGTTCTCCCAAGTGGCCTTCAGCGTGTCGGCGGGCACGTCGAGCTTTTCGGCCAGTTCTTCGATTGTGTCGGCGCGCTGCACGTAGCCGTTGTCCTCGAGCTTCTGCAGAGCTGCGGGCATTTCGGAGATGTCCTTGTTCGACGGCGCCCCGTTGTCCCAGGGATAGAGACGGCAGCAGCCGTGCTCGTCGAAGGCCTTGGTGTCGGCGAAGTAGTTGGAATCCCAGATGTCCACATATGTGGAACCCGGCTGCATCATGGCCGCGTGGAGCACGTAGTCATAGGGCAGAGCTTCGTTGGTGAAGCGCTCGCCCTTGAGGTTGACCTTCAAGAAGGGCTGCTCGCCGAACCAGAACATTGAGCCCTTCACGTCGGAGCCAGCCGTTTCGCTCGGCTTGACCGCCGCGCGATTGAACAGCACGCTCGTACCCACCGGATCCATATGGGCGCCGCACCACATCGCCGCACGGATGCCGTCGCCGGAGTTGCCGCCGCCCATGGGGATGTTGATGCGAATCTGCTGGTTCCAAGGCTGGCGCGCTTCGAGCATTTCGGTGTTGGCCGCATAGCCGCCCGTGCTCAGGATGACGCCGTGGCTCGCGTTGATGCGGATGTAGTGCTTGTCGTTGTCATCGCGGCAGATGACGCCCGTGACGCGACCCTCTTCGTTTTGCTCGCACTTGATCAGCGAGGTGTTCCAGCGGAATTCCGCGCCAATCTCTTCGGCGTACTCCTTCAGTTCGGTGCCGAAGGTGATGCTCTTGTCGTCGACGAGCTTTTCGGGGCTGTGACTCGTGGCCCAGGCGCGCTCGGGCAGATCGGTGTTGCCCACGCCGGCTTCCCAGTTCATCTTGTAGTGGCCGTTACGGGTGATGATGTCGGTGATCCAGTCGACCAGGGCACCGGATTCGTCGGCCCACACGTTGAGCAAACGACGATCGGCCACGCCGTTTGAGTAGCGCATGAGGTCGTCGAGGGCGACGTCCTTGTCGATTGCGCAATCGGGATGGGCCGCTGCGCCCTCCTGCTGCAGGCGCGAGTTGATCGCACCGATGTCCTCGCGCGGGGCCTGAACCGACGGCTGCTGGTCGACGCCCAGCACACGAGCGCCGTTTTCGGCAGCGCTGATGATGGCGGGCAAGCCACCAGTGCGGCACCCCACGACAACCACGTCGTAGTCGAGCGTTTCGGTGATGTCGGATTCGGCAACGTCGGGAGCCTCGCCCAACCACGACGGGGTGGTCGTCCCCTGCGTGCGCACGTCGAACGAAGCGCTGGCGCTTTCGGCGTTCGCAGCCTGCACGCCGTTGCCGCAACCGGAAAGCGCGCCCATGGCGGCCGCACCGATCGCCGTGATGCCGGCTCCCTTCAGGAAGCTGCGACGCGAAAAGTTAGTCTGCGTCATGAGTGTTCTCCCATCCCTCGGGCAGGTTCAGTGCATGGCATTTGCCGCAGTAGAGCGTCGAGGTGCTGTGCGACTTGTGGCAGTCGCCGCACTGCACCGAGCCGTCCTGGTGGCTGCTGTGCGGGTTGTACTTGGCGTCGTTGCCCGCGAAGCCCCAGGTGCTGTCGACCACGTCGTTCCAGTCGTGGCAGCCGCTCTTCAGGCAGAATTCGGGGCTGGCCATATTCTGGGCATCGGGGTTGACCAGGTTGCCCTGCTCGTCGACCGGGAAGTTGTCGGCACTCCAGGCGACGACTTCGGTGAGCTGCTCGTCGAGTTTGGGGTTATGGCAGTCGAGGCAGTTCACGCCAGCCTTGGCATGCGGGGTGACGAGCATGCCCGGGTCGTCGGAGGTGTAGCTGGCCACGTAGTTGTCCATCGGCGCGTGGCAGACCGTGTTGCAGAAGCTCGGCTGCTCGTGCCAGATGTTGAAACCGACACCGGCGACCACGAGCACGGCAACGATCACGCCGAGCACGAGCCACTTGTTCTTGCGCTTCTTTTCAGCGGGCTCGACCGCTGCGGCCGCGTCCTGGGGCGTCCCTTCCCCTTTTCCTTCTTCAGACATGAGATTCCCTCCTTCACTCTTCGGATCCCGTCTGAATATGGGGCGATTATGCGACCGGATACGCGCGTGCGGGAATGACCCCTGTGGGGTAATTGTGGCGTTTCCCCAGGTCAGAGCGGGTCGCCGGGGCGGGAGGGCGCGGTGGGCGCCGGGTCGCGTTTATCCCGCGTCGAAGCGCGCTCGGGGCGCGCCGATGGGTCGGAGCGGGCGTCATCGCATACCCCAGCCGCACGACCGACAGGCCTTACCAGGCGCGCCCTCTCACGCGCGCTTCTTTGGCGGGGCGCTCCAACGGCGCCCGCCGCGCCCGCCCGCCCCGTGCACAGGTCCGCTTGAGGGCAGGGTTGTTGTTGGGACCGATTGGGAGAAGGTGGCGTGTGCAGGTTGAGGCGTTTCGGGTGGTTGCGGCTTTTCCTGCGCGCGGGACGGGGCGAGGCGCTTCGCTGTCGCCCCTACAGCGGGTGGTGACAACGGGGGCGCGTGATGTTGTCACACGCCGGCGTGACAACATCACGCGCCCCCGTTGTCACCATCCTGCCCCGTTGTCACGAAAAGAGCCCGCCGAAGCGGGCTCTTTGCGAAACGCTCTATGCCGGGCCGAAGCCTTTTGCTAAGCGCGAATCTCGGCGCCGGTGGCGGCGCA
>JALCHN010000045.1 GCA_022644775.1 Eggerthellaceae bacterium | reverse complement strand
GACAACATCACGCGCCCCCGTTGTCACAAAAAATTTCAAATTCGTGCTTGCGCGGGGTAAAGTGCCGACGCTATAGTGCAGTCATTCACAACCGAAGAGCGACAAACCGTTGATACGGAAGTAACGGCGAACACGCTGTCACAGAGAGCCCGCGATGGTGGAAATCGGGCACAACACGACTCGTCAAATGGACCGTAGAGGGCGCGGGGAACGCACGCAGTGCAAGTATTCCGCGACGCAAGGCTCGCGTAAGAAGCCGGGAATGTGATGGCATTCCGCAAAGCGCACGGCGCATGCCGTGAATCAAGGTGGCACCACGGATCGATGCGATTCGCCCTTGATGGAACTGTAAGGAAGTTCCGTCGGGGCGTTTTTTTATGGCCTCGTCGGACTTGGGACCTGCAAGGGTCGGAAAGGACGAAGGCCATGGTGAACTTCACCTACGAAGAGGCGGCCGCGCTCGCCGCCAGCGCCGGCACCGCCCGCGTGCCGCTCGCGCGCGAGATCATGAGCGACGCCTACACGCCGGTCAACGTGCTGCGCATGCTGCGCAACGTGTCGGACCACTGCTTTTTGCTCGAAAGCGTGGCAGGGGAGAGCCGCGAATGGGGCCGCTACTCCTTCTTGGGCTACCAGCCCAAGCTGGGGTTCACCTGCGTGAACGGCCATTTGGAAGCCGGCGCCCTGAAGATCGACACCAGCCGCCCCGACGACTACATCCGCCAGCTGCTCGACGCCTACCGCCTGCCGCGCGTGGACGGCCTGCCGCCCTTCACCGGCGGCCTGGTGGGCTACTTCAGCTACGACTACCTGAAGTATTCCGAACCCGCCCTGCGCCTGGACGCCGAAGACACCGAAGGCTTCAAGGACGTCGACCTCATGCTCTTCGACAAGGTCATCGTCTTCGACAACTACAAGCAGAAGATCCTGCTCATCGTCGACGCCGACCTGGGCGAGGGCGAGGCCGGCTACCGCAAGGCCCTGCGCGACCTCGACGAAATGGAGCGCCTGCTCGAGGACGGCGAAATGGCCGCCGACGAGCCCGGCCGCCTCACCACGCCGGCCCACGAGCTCTTCGACGAGACGAGCTACTGCAACATGGTGCGCACGGCCCAGCGCCACATCCACGAAGGCGACATCTTCCAGGTGGTGCTTTCCAACCGCCTGGAAGCCGGCTACGAAGGCACGCTGCTCAACGCCTACCGTACCCTGCGCACGATCAACCCGAGCCCCTACTTGTTCTACTTCACCGGCACCGACGTGGAAGTGGCCGGCGCGAGCCCCGAAACCCTGGTCAAGCTGGAAAACGGCGTCCTGCACACCTTCCCCTTGGCCGGCACCCGCCCGCGCGGCGCCACGCCCGCCGAAGACGACGCCGCCGAAGCCGAGCTTTTGGGCGACCCCAAGGAGCTCGCCGAGCACAACATGCTCGTCGACCTGGGCCGCAACGACTTGGGCCGCCTGTCGAAGTTCGGCACGGTGGAAGTGGAGCGCTATCACGAGGTTCTGCGCTACTCGCACGTCATGCACATCGGGTCGACGGTGCGCGGCGAGATTCGCGACGACCTCGACGCGCTCGACTGCATCGACGCGGTCCTGCCGGCGGGCACCCTTTCGGGCGCGCCCAAGCTCGCGGCCTGCCAGCTGATCAACGACCTGGAAGGCAACAAGCGCGGCATCTACGGCGGCGCGGTGGGCTACCTGTCCTTCACCGGCGATTTGGACGTGTGCATCGGCATTCGCCTGGCCTACAAGAAGAACGGGCGCGTGTTCGTGCGCAGCGGCGCGGGCGTCGTGGCCGATTCGGTCCCCGAACGCGAGTACCGCGAATGCATCAACAAGGCCGCGGCCATGGTGGCCGCCCTCGACGAAGCGGAGGCGTTGCGCTGATGATCCTGCTTATCGACAACTACGACAGCTTTTCCTACAACCTCTACCAGCTCATCGGCGGCATCGAGCCCGACATTGCGGTCGTGCGCAACGACGAGCTTTCCGTCGACCAGATCGCCGCGATGGCGCCGGCGGGCATCGTGCTCTCACCGGGCCCGCACCGCCCCGAAGACGCCGGCGTCTGCATCCAGGTGGCCCGCGAGCTTTCGGGCACGGTGCCCATCCTGGGCGTGTGCCTGGGCCACCAGGCGATCTGCACGGCCTTCGGCGCCACGGTGGGCTACGCGAAAGAGCTCATGCACGGCAAGCAGTCGATCGTGACGCTCGATACGCGCAGCCCGCTTTTCGCCGGTTGCCCGACCGAGACGCCCGCGGCCCGTTACCATTCGCTCGCCGTGGACGAATCCACGCTGCCCGATTGCCTGGCCGTTGCCGCCCTCGCCGACGACGGGGAGGTGATGGCGGTGCAGCACGCGGAATCCCCCACCTTCGGCCTGCAGTTCCATCCCGAAAGCATCATGACGCCCGAAGGCGGGCGGATGCTTGAGAACTTCATCGGCCTCACACGGGCGCACGGCGCGCCATCGTGACGGTGCGGGCGCTGCGCCCTTGACCCACCGACTCTTTACCCATACAGAAACGAAAGGACCAAGACCATGATCGAAGAGGCAATCAAGAAGATCGTCGACAAGCAGGACCTCACCTACGACGAGGCCTACGCGGTGATGCGCGAAATCATGACGGGCGCGACCACGCCCACCCAGAACGCGGCCTACCTGGCGGCGCTTTCCACCAAGAGCACCAAGGCCGAAACCCTCGACGAGATCTCTGGCAGCGCGGCGGCCATGCGCGAGCTGGCCACCCCGGTGGCGCATTCGGGCATGGAGGTCATGGACATCGTGGGCACCGGCGGCGACCACGCGCACAGCTTCAATATCTCCACCACGGCGGCGATCATCGTCGCGAGCACGGGCGTGAAGGTCGCCAAGCACGGCAACCGCGCGGCCTCGAGCCTTTCGGGCACGGCCGACTGCCTGGAGGCGCTGGGCGTCAACTTGGACCAGGACCCCGACACGGCGCTGCGCGAGCTTCAAAACGACAACCTCTGCTTCCTCTTCGCGCAGAAGTACCATCCGGCCATGAAGTACGTGGGCCCCATCCGCAAGGAGCTCGGCATCCGCACGGTCTTCAACATCCTGGGGCCGCTCACCAACCCGGCCAAGCCGACCCTGTTCCTTTTGGGCGTCTACGACGGCTACCTGGTCGAGCCGCTGGCCAAGGTGCTCTCGAGTTTGGGCGTGCGCCGCGGCGCAGTGATCTTCGGCCGGGACGGGCTGGACGAGGCCTCGATTTCGGCGCCGACCACCGTCTGCGAGATCCGCGACGGCTTCTACCGCACCATGACGATCGCGCCGGAGGACTTCGGGTTGGCCCGCGGCACCAAAGACGACATCGTGGGCGGAACGCCGGCCGAAAACGCCCAGATCACGCGCGAGATCCTTGCGGGCTCCCTTACCGGCCCCAAGCGCGACGTGGTGCTGTTGAATGCGGGGTTGGCCCTCTACGTGGCGGGCAAGGCGGATACCATTGCCGACGGCGTCGCGCTCGCCCAGGCGCAGATCGCAAGCGGGGCGGCCGAAGAGACGCTTGCCGCCTTCGTCGCGGAGTCGAACAAGTAGCGCGTGCGGGCGGAAAGGACGAACATGGCAACCATTCTCGACGAACTGGCCGCCGCGGCCCGGGCCCGCGTGGCGGCGCGCCGTGCGAAGCGGCCCGAAGAGGAGTTGGCGGCGGCCGCCCACGCCCTGCCCGCGACCGGCGCCTTCCCCTTCGAAGCGGCGCTTTCGGGGCCCGGCGTGTCCTTCATCTGCGAGTGCAAGAAGGCCTCGCCGTCGAAGGGGCTCATCGTGCCCGACTTCCCCTACGTCGACATCGCCCGCGCCTATGAAGACGCCGGCGCCGCCGCCGTGTCGGTGCTCACCGAGCCTACCCGCTTTCTGGGCAGCGACGACTACCTGCGCGACATCGCCGCGGCCGTGGATATTCCCTGCCTGCGCAAGGACTTCACGGTCGACGCCTACATGATCTACGAGGCCAAGCTGCTCGGCGCGTCTGCGGTCCTGCTCATCGCGAGCCTGCTTTCGGCCGACGAAGTGGCCCGTGGCATCGAGCTCTGCGACGAGCTGGGGATGTCGGCTTTGGTGGAAGCCCACGACGAGGCCGAAGTGCGCACGGCGCTCGCGGCGGACGCCCGCGTGGTGGGCGTGAACAACCGCAACTTGAAGGATTTCACCGTCGACGTGGGCACGGCCGAGCGCCTGCGCGCGCTCGTTCCCGCCGACGTGCTCTTCGTGGCCGAAAGCGGGATGCGCACGGCCGCCGACGTGGCGCGCATGCGCGAAGCGGGCGTCGACGCGGTGCTCGTGGGGGAGGCCCTCATGCGCGCCGTCGACAAACGGGCGGCCTTGGACGAGCTGCGGGGCGAGCTACGATGACCCGGGTGAAGATGTGCGGGATGCGCACGCCCGCCGATATCGCCGCCGTCAACCTCGTGCGGCCCGACTACGTGGGCTTCGTCTTCGTGCCCGGCCGGCGGCGGGCGGTCTCGCCCGAGCGGGCGCGTGTTCTGCGCGGGCTTCTGGCGCCGGGCATCTGCGCGGTGGGCGTGTTCGTCGACGCCCCCGTCGATACGGTCGCGGCGCTTTTGGCCGACGGCACGATTGACGTGGCCCAGCTGCACGGCAGCGAGGACGCGGCCTACATCGAGCGCCTGCGGCGGGCGGCGGGCCTGGCCCTCGCAGACGTAGCCGGCGCCCGCATCATCGACGCGCGCACCGTCCGCACGGCCGCCGACGTGCGGTCCGCCTGCGAAAGCACGGCCGACGCCATCCTGCTCGACAACGGGATGGGTACCGGCGAGACCTTCGACCACGCCCTCGTCGAGCTTGCCTGCCGCCCCTTCTTCCTGGCCGGCGGCCTCGACCCCGAAAACGTGGGCGCGATCGTTGGGCGCCTCGCGCCGTTCGCGGTCGACGTGAGCAGCGGCATCGAAGCGGGCGGCGCCAAGGACCTGGGCCGCATGCGGGCCTTCGCCCGCGCCGTGACAACGGCCGGTGACAACGACCGCGCGTGATGTTGTCACCCTTCCGTTTCCCATCCATCCCTACCCAAAGGAGTTTTCCCATGACCAACCCTGAAGGACGTTTCGGCATTCACGGCGGGCAGTACATGCCCGAAACGCTGATGAACGCCGTCATCGAGCTCGAAGAGGCCTACGCCCGCTACAAGAACGACCCCGATTTCCAGGCCGAGCTTTCCGACCTCTTGAACAACTACGCCAACCGCCCGAGCCTGCTCTACTACGCGAAGAAAATGACCGAAGATTTGGGCGGCGCCAAGATCTACCTGAAGCGCGAGGACTTGAACCACACGGGCGCCCACAAGATCAACAACGTGCTGGGCCAGGCCCTGCTCGCCAAGAAGATGGGCAAGACCCGCCTGATCGCCGAAACGGGCGCCGGCCAGCACGGCGTGGCCACCGCCACCGCCGCCGCCCTTATGGGTATGGAATGCGTCGTCTTCATGGGCAAGGTCGACATCGAGCGCCAGGCCCTCAACGTCTACAAGATGCGCCTTCTGGGCGCCGAAGTGCGCAGCGTAGAAACGGGCACGGGTACGCTGAAGGACGCCGTGTCGGAAGCCATGCGCGAATGGACGACCCGCATGGCCGACACCCACTACTGCATCGGCTCGACGATGGGCCCGCACCCCTTCCCGACGATCGTGAGCGACTTCCAGAGCGTGATCTCCAAAGAGATCAAAGAGCAGATGCTCGAGCGCGAAGGCCGCCTGCCCGACGCCGTCATCGCCTGCGTGGGCGGCGGCTCGAACGCGGCGGGCACCTTCTACCACTTCATCGACGACCCCGAAGTCAAGCTCATCGGCTGCGAGGCCGCCGGCCGCGGGGTGAGCACGCTCGAAACGGCCGCGACGATCAACACGGGCCGTGTGGGCATCTTCCACGGCATGAAGAGCTACTTCTGCCAGGACGAATACGGCCAAATCGCGCCGGTCTACAGCATTTCGGCCGGGCTCGACTACCCGGGCATCGGACCCGAGCACGCCTACCTGCACGACATCGGTCGCGCCCAGTACGTGCCCGTGACCGACGAAGAGGCCGTGTGCGCCTTCGAGTACATGAGCCGCATGGAGGGCATCATTCCCGCCATCGAAAGCGCGCACGCCGTGGCCTACGCCATGCAGCTCGCGCCCACGATGGGCAAGGACCAGATTATCGTGATCACCATTTCGGGCCGAGGCGACAAGGACTGTGCCTCGATCGCCCGCTACCGCGGAGAGGACATCGATCTGTAATGAGCAAGATTGCTACCGCGTTCGAAAAGGGGAACGCATTTATCCCGTTCGTGACCTGCGGGGACCCGACCATCGAGACGACCGAGGCGGTGGTGCGCTCTATGGTGGCCGCCGGCGCCGACCTGATCGAGCTCGGCATCCCGTTTTCCGACCCCACGGCCGAAGGCCCCGTCATCCAGGAGGCGTCGACCCGCGCGCTCGCGGGCGGCGTGACGACCGATAAGATCTTCGACATGGTGGCCCGCCTGCGCGCGGACATCGATACCCCCTTCGCCTTCATGACCTATGCCAACGTGGTCTTCTCCTACGGGATCGAGCGCTTCGCGGCGCGCGCCGAAGAGGTGGGTATCGACGGGCTCATCCTGCCCGACGTGCCCTTCGAGGAACGCGAGGAGTTCGCGCCCGCCTTCGCTGCACACCGCATCGACCTGATCGCGATGATCGCCCCCACGAGCGAGGACCGCATCGCGATGATTGCGAAAGAGGCGCCGGGCTTCATCTACCTGGTGTCAAGCCTGGGCGTCACCGGCGTGCGCAGCCAGATCACGACCGACCTCGAGGGCATCGTGGCCACGATCCGCAAGGTGACCGACGTGCCCGTGGCCGTGGGCTTCGGCATCTCGACGCCCGATGTGGCCGCGCACATGGCGCACCTGGCCGACGGCGCGATCGTGGGGTCGGCCATCGTGAAGATCGTGGGTGCGGAAGGAGCGCAGGCGGCGGGCGCCGTGGGCGATTACGTCCGCGCGATGGCCGAAGCGGTGCATACGGCATAAGGCGGCTGCGGCCTGCACCGCCCCCCCCGGTGGCGGGGGCGCTGCGGCCGCACGAAGAAGACGCCCTTCGCCGGGCGATGTGGAGGGGCGGTGCACGCGCGGCACCGCGCCTCCACCGTTCGCGGGGCATTTTCGCACATTCCGCTTAGGCGTGCCTGATTTTCGAAGGGCGCTGGTATGGTATCGCGCTTGACGAAGGAGATGATCTGACATGCAAATCGCATTTTTCCCTGGATGCCTGGTGGATATGTTCTATCCGGGCATCGGCATCGCAGCCGTGCACGTGCTCGAGCGGCTGGGATGCGACATCACCGTTCCCGAAAAGCAGATCTGTTGCGGCCAGCCCCTGCTCAACTCGGGCTACGCCCCCGAAACCATGCCCATCATCGAGCAGATGGTCAACGCCTACGCCGACTACGACTGCGTTGTGTCGCTCACCGGTTCGTGCATGTTCGCGATCCAACACGACTACACTCCCTACCTGCAGGACAAGCCGGCCCTGCTCGAGAAGCAGCAGCGCCTGGCCGGCAACATCTACGAGTTCTCCGACTTCATCTACCGCGTTCTGGGCGTCACCGACGCCTCCGCGGTGCTGGGTAGCAAGCTCGAGGCGAGCGCCACCTACCACAAGAGCTGCCACCTCACCCGCCTGCTCGGCATCGAAGAGGCGCCGATCAACCTGCTGAAATCGGTCGACGGCATCGACTACGTCGAGATGGCCTTCGCGGAACGCTGCTGCGGCTTCGGCGGCACCTTCAGCGTGAAGGAGCCCGAAATCTCATGCGAGATGGTGCACGAAAAGGCCCAGACGATCATCGACACGGGCGCCGACATCGCCGTGTTCGAAGACGCGCCCTGCCTCTTGAACGTGCAGGGCGAGCTCACCCGCATGCGCGATGAGGGCGAAACCAGCCGCGAGGTGCGCTGCATGCACCTGGCCGAAGTTCTCGACAACCGATAGGAGGCGCACCATGGCCATTCTCTACAACGAAGGCACCACGCTCGCCGAGCGGGTCGACGCCTGCCTGGACGACGAGTTCGCCCACAAAGCGGTCGAACGCGCCCAAGACGTGTTCTACGACAAGCGCAACGCCGTGATCGGCGAGCTTCCCAACTGGGAGGACATGCGCCACGCGGCGCGGGCGATCCGCAACCGCGTGAACAACAACCTCGACTATTACGTGGCCGAATTCGCCCGCAACGCCACCGCGGCGGGCGCCCATGTGCACTTCGCGCCCAAGGCCGAAGACGCCCTGTGCGAGATCCTCGACGTGTTCGAAGAGGCCCACGCGTCGACCTGCGTGAAGTCGAAGAGCATGATGAGCGAGGAAATCGGGATGAACGAGGTCCTCGAGGAAGCGGGCATGGAGGTCGTCGAAACCGACTGCGCCGAAGCCATCCTGCAGACCGCCAAGGACCACCCCTCGCACATCGTGGTGCCCGCCCTGCACCTGGACCGCGAGGCCATCGCCCGCATGTTCCACGACGAGCTGGGCTACGCCGGCTCTTCGGTGCCCGAAGACATCACCCGCTTCCTGCGCGTGCACCTGCGCGAGAAGTTCCTCGCCGCCGAAGTGGGCGTGCGCGGCTGCAACTTCGCCGTGGCTTCCACCGGCTCGACCACGCTCGTGACCAACGAGGGCAACGGCCGCATGGTCGACACCCTGCCCAAGACCCAGATCGTCCTGGTGGGCATCGACCGCATCGTGCCCGATCTGGAATCGCTCGACCTCATGACGTCGCTGTTGGTCCGTTCCGCCGTGGGCACCAAGCTCACGTCCTATTTCACCGTCGACTGCGGCCCGGCGCACGAAGGCGAGGGCGACGGGGCGACCGACGTCCACATCATCATGATCGACAACGGGCGCAGCGACATTCTGGGCAGCGAGTTTTCCGCCATCGAGCGCTGCATCCGCTGCGGCGCCTGCCTGAACATCTGCCCGGTCTACCGCCACATCACCGGCCACGGCTACGGGTCGATCTACCCGGGCCCCATGGGCATCGTGATGACCAGCTGCCTGGAAGGCTACGACAAGGTCGACAAGCTGCCCTACGCCTGCAGCCTCTGCTCGGCCTGCACGAGCAACTGTCCCATGGACATCCCGCTGCACGACCTCATCCGCCAGCACCGCGTGAACATGGTCGCGCAGGGCTACGCGGGGCCCATCGAGCGCCGCGCCTTCGTGACCGCCGGCAAGGTCTTGAGCTCGCGCCCGCTCTACGACGTCGCCACCAAGGTGGCCGCCCGCGGCATGAAGCCGCTCGCCCACAACGGCGACAGCCTGGGCCCGGCCACGGCGTGGATCCCGGTGCTCGGCGCCTGGACCCGCAACCGCGATTTCAACCGCCTGGCCGACGAGCGTTTCCGCGATTGGTTCAAGAAGCACGAAAAGGAAGAGGGCAGCGCGCCCGAGAAGGGAAAGGACGCCCGATGAGCCAGCACGACGTTTCGATGGAAGAGTTCCTCGCGCCGATTTCCGAGGCGCTCGGGCACGACGCGGTGCCCGAAACGGTGGTGAAGATCGACACCGACGAGCTCATTCCCGCCCATATTTCCGACGGTCTTTCCGCCGAAGAGCGGATGGAGCGCTTCTGCGCCGAAGCCGAAGGCGCGCACGTGAACGTGTCGCACACCGATCGTGCCGGCGCGGCGCCCGCCGTGGCCGACATCGCCGCCACGGCGGGCGGCAGCGCCGTCTTCGACGACGAGCCCCTGCTCGACGAGTGGGGCGTGGCCGCCGCCCTGGAAGCCGCCGCTCCCCAGGGCGCCTGGCGTTGGGATGCCCGCGCCGGCCGCGACGCCTGCATCGAGAAGGCAGCCGCTGCCCAACTGGGCGTCACGGTGGCCGACGCCGCGATTTCCGAAACGGGCACGATCCTGCAGGTCGTGCGCGCGGGCCACGGTCGTTCGGTGAGCTTGCTGCCCACCGTGCACGTCGCCCTCGTGCCGGCCTCGCGCCTGGAGCCGAGCATGATGGCCGTCATGCATGCGGTGCGCGAGCGCTACGACGCCATGCCCAGCCAGCTCGTCTTCGTCACCGGGCCTTCGAACACGGCCGACATCGAGCTCGTGCGCGTGGAAGGCGTGCACGGCCCCTTGACGGTGCACTATCTGGTGGTGGACGATGCGTAATCGGTAACCGATTGCGAGAGGAAGCCCCATGAGCAACGAAATCAGCCCGGCCTTCGCCGCCGCGCTCGCCGACGCGTCCGTGCCCCTGCTGCAGCTGAAGGACGCGGTGGTGCGGCGCGACGGCCGCGACATCCTCACCGTCGACGGGCTCACGATCGACCACGGCGAGGCCATCGCGATCCTGGGCCCCAACGGGGCGGGCAAGTCGACGCTCGTGAAGCTGCTCACGCGCGAGATGGTGCCCCTCTACCGCGACGAGCCGCCCGTGCTCTTCTGCGGCAATCCGCGCCCGGTCACCGCCGAGATGCGGTGCGTGATCGGCGTGGTGTCCACCTCGATGCAGGACCAGATCGCCGTCCATCTGCCGGCGATCGACATCGTGCTGGGCGGTTTCTTCGGCAGTCTGGGCGTGCCGGCGCGCTTCACGGTCACCGACGCCCAGCGCGAGATCGCCCTGGCGCGCATGGAGGAGCTGGGCTGCGCCCATTTGGCCGATCGCGAGATCCACACCCTGTCCACCGGCCAGGCGCGCCGCGTGCTCTTCGCGCGCGCCCTGGTGAACAGCCCGCAGATCGTCGTCTTCGACGAGCCCTGCGCCGGGCTCGACCCCGAAGGCATGTGGAACGTGCGCCAGGCCCTGGCCCGGATGGCCGATTCGGGCCGCAGCATCCTGCTCGTCACCCATCAGGTGGAAGACATCCAGCCGGCGTTCAAGCGCGCGATTTTGGTGAAGGACGGTCGCCTTGTCGCCGACGGCCCCACCGAGGCGCTCGTCACCCAGGAGCGGATGCGCGCCCTCTTCGACGTGCCCGTGCAGGTGAGCCGCACCGACGACGGCATCTTCCACCTGTGGTAGGTGACAACGGGGGCGCGTGATGTTGTCACACCGTGGTGTGACAACATCACGCGCCCCCGTTGTCATGTGGTAGGAGCGCTTTTTCGATGCGTGCGGTCATTCATGAACTCCATCTGCATGAGCTCCATGTCGGCGTACTCGGCGTCGACGTTCACATGTGTGTTGATGTCCGTGGTGGTGCGTGTGGGGTCGTGCAACACGAGCTTCTGTGGGATGCGGGTGTGGAGAGCGAGCGCATCTGGATTGGCGTGAAGCCCGTGCGCGGCTGCATAGCCCTGTGAGAAGCGCGTCGAGACGAACCGCTGCGGTGGCATCGTCGACCTACTGGAACCTGATGCTCAACAGCGGAGAGGACGCGTTTGGAAGGAGACGCTGCGCCAGCTTGGCGAGAATATGGCGGCCCTCGTCAAGGCGACGGCACGCTAGGGCGTTCCGGGCAAAACGGATCTACGCATGGCGGGCCAGGTTCGAGCCTAGCCCGTATTTCTCTCTGCTTCACATTGCTGCCGCACCCGATACTCGGCTCGCAGGAAGCCGTTCGCAGGCGAGCGGAGGCATCGGATGGAGTCGGTATCGGCGGCAATGGCAGGGCAAGCTGGGCATGGTCGAGCGACGCTCGCCCGACGTTGACTTAGGCGCTACTCGAAGGCGGCGAGGACCCTGCCCGACGCCTGCAGGTATCCGCGCATGCCAGCGCGGACATCGTCCATGGAGTGCCCCTCGCCGCCCTCGAGCACGTAGCGGAATGCAGTGAGGGCTATTGCCGAGAACACGCGGGGCTGGAAGCCGTCCGCCGGCAGCGAATCGTCCCCCACGAGCGCGGGGTAGGCCTCCTGAAGCATGCGCTCCATTCGGGCGCGGACGTCGGTGCCATCGGTGCGTAGGTCCCAGAGTGCGAGTGTGCGCTCGCGGTCCTCTACGAGCATCGCGTACATCGCGGCGAGCCCGGTGGTGCGGTCGCCACGCGCGGTCTCGAGCGCCATGGCGAACCGTTCCAGAAAGTCCCCGGCCATGCGGTCGGCCAGGTCGTACTTTGAGTCGTAGTGCCGGTAGAACGTCGTGCGGTTGATGAGCGCCGCGTCCAGGATGTCCTGCACGGTGACGCGCTGGAAGCCCTTCTCGCGCAGCAGCTGCACGAACTTCGCCTGGATGTTCGCGCGCGTCTTCACCACACGCAGGTCCTCTTTACCTTCCATGGGTGCCCTCCTTTTCCGGGAACGTTCGCCGCCATCCATTGCTTATGCATGCAAATAACAACCTAATGTTGCTTATCATAATAGCGCATCGCCTTTTGGTGATTGAGCGAGCGTTCCGCCTGCGACATCCTTAAGCCATCGAAAGCAAGCGACGGCGAAGGAGGCCGGCAATGGAGGACTTCAAGATCAAGGGCGAGGCGAAATCCGTCACCACGAGCTACGGCGCGGAGCTCACCTACTGCGAGCGCGGGCAGGAACACGACGAGGTCGTGGTATTCCCCGGGTTCTTCTTCTACACGTTCATGGATATCATGGAGGCAATCGCCGAGCGCTACCACGTGTACGGCCTGATCATGCGCTTCGAGGGGCCCGCCGACGAGTTCAACGAGGACGGCTCCGTGAACTGGGCCAAGCAATGGGGCAAGGACCAGTACGAGTTCTGCCGACTGATGGGCATCGAGCGCTTCATCCACTTCGGCAAGTGCCACTCCACGACCCCCGGCTGGTACATGGTCAAGAACCACCCCGAGATGGTGAAGGCGCTCGCGAGCTTCTTCCTGGCGCCGCACTTGAAGGGCCAGACCGACAACCGGTGGTTCCAGATGATGAGCTCCGGCGACCCGGCGCAGATGATGAGCGCGGGCCTGCGCAAGCCGCAGCAGGGCCTGGCCAAGAAGATGGAGGAAGTCAAGGCCATCGGCATGGACAAGGCCGATCCCGAGAAAACGATGGCCATGGCGTCCGTCATCCAGAAGTACGCCGGCGCGTCCGAGGGCGTGTGGGACTCGCTCGAGGAGTGCGAAGAGTTCCTGAAGGGCCTGTCCATCCCGGTGGGCTACCTGTTCGGCACCGACGACCCGTTCTTCAACGACTTCTACGAGTCCAACATGTACGCCATCATGAACACCCGCGGCGCGCATACGGTGATTCTACAGGGCGAGTGCCACCTGATGGAGATCGACTGCCCGCAGCGCGTGGTCGACGAGTTCTTCCGCTTCGTCGCCGATGTTGAGGCCGGCGGCCCGAACGAGATTCTGGGAATCGCGTAGGCATTGCCTGTACAAGGAGCCCGGGCCGCCGGTGGCGGCTCGGGCTTTACGTCATTGCGAGGTGACGAGGAGAAGCCGAAATGACATCGACAAGGAAAACCCTGCTCGACTGGTGGTGCGGGCAGCCCTGGCTGCGCGCAACCTATCTGCTCGGGGCCATCATGCTGTGCGTGGGCATTGTGGCCTGGTCCGATTGGAGCGTGCAGGAGCGCATAATGGGAGCGCTCTGCATCCTGCTGCCGCTGCACGTGTTCGAGGAGCTGGCCTGGCCCGCCGGCTTCCCGTTCATGATGAACAAGCTCATTCAGAAGTCCGACCAGCCACTTGCGTACCCCGAGAACCGCCTAACCGACATGATCACCAACTTCGGCGCGGAGCTGCTGTTCATCGCGATGTTCGCGCTCACGCCCACGGCGGGCAACATGTTCGTCCTGTTCGCGGCGTTCTTCGGCATCGGCGAGACCGTGGTGCACACCATTTTCAGCATCGTGAGCCTGCGGCACTACGGCCCGATGGGCGAGAGAACTCTGTACACCCCTGGCTTCGCCACTGCCTGGTGCACGCTTCTGCCCGTCGGCGTATTCAGCCTGCACTGGCTCGTGACGTCCGGCACATTCGTGCCGTGGGATCTGTGGGGCTTGCTGTGCGTGGCGTTCCTGATCGGCTTCATGATTCGCCTGCCGTTCATCATCTCCTACAAGATCAAGAGCACCCGGTTCGCCTACGACAGCAAGGGCTATTTCGAGAAATTCGAGGGGTAGCCGGCCGACCTGAAGCCGTAGCGAGGTCCCGGCATTTACGGTTTCTAATGATTTGTGGTAGGTGACAACGGGGGCGCGTGATGTTGTCACACCATGGTG
>JALCHN010000044.1 GCA_022644775.1 Eggerthellaceae bacterium | reverse complement strand
CCTCGCGAAGGCTCATCCCGCCGTCGACGACAAGGCTCACCGCGCGAAGGACCTCTTCGGGCGCGTACTTCTTCTTTCCCATGCGGACTCCAAACTGTCTCATTCTGAGTCCGCACGTCCGCGCCCCCGTTGTCACATGTTACTTGCGGAAGAATTCTTCACACATTTTCACCCTTGTCGGTTGTTGTCGCCGCCGGCCTGCACCATAATGCGGTCATACGTAGAACAAACGACCAAAGGAGTGCCTCGCTATGTGCTCAAATGGAGTTAACACCGGCCAGTACAAGATGATGCTCGAGCAGATGGACGACCAGCTGGCCGTGAACCGCCGTTGGATGCACAAGCTGGCCCACCTCGCCGGCGACAACGGCTACGACAAGACCTGCGAGATCATGCACCAGGCCCAGTCCCTGCTCGACGACGCCCGCGCGCTCATGACCGATGCCCAGGACGCGTTGGAAGACGATGCCGAGCGCCTGGCCAACGTGCAAGTAAAGTTGGTATAGCGATTTACCTCGCCCGAACCCTCTCCCCTGCAGGGCGCCCTGCAGGGGATTTTTCATGTTAGGAGCTTGCATGGCAAACGATTTGATGCGGTTTTCGGTCGCGATGCCCGAAAACCTGCTCGTGGAATTCGACCAGCTGGTAGCCCGGCGCGGTCTGGCGAAGAACCGCAGCGAGGTCGTGCGCGACCTGGTGCGCGAAGCCCTGGTGGAAGACGAGTGCTCCACGCCCGGCATGGAGGTCATGGGCACGCTCACAATCGTGTTCGACCACCACGCGAGCGTCTTGCGCGACAAACTCGACGCGATTCAGCACCAGTATTACGAGAGCATCATTTCGACCACCCATATCCACATGAACGAGGAATGGTGCCTGGAAGTGATCATCATGAAGGGCGAAACGGGCGAGATCCAGGGTCTGGCCGACCTGATCTTGGGCACCAAGGGCGTCAAGACCGGCAAGCTCGTTCTCACGACAACGGGCAAATACTTCTAGCGACCCTACGATAGACGCATCGGCATTCAAGGAAAAGGACTCATGATGGACGAAACGGTACTGCTTGGACACGGCAGCGGCGGCACGATGATGCGCCGCATCATCGACGACGTGTTCATGGAAGCGTACGGAAACGACGAACTCAACCAGGGCAACGACGCTGCGGTGCTGCCCGTGCCGGCGGCCGGCGAGCGCCTGGCGTTTTCGACCGACAGCTTCGTGGTGACCCCGCACTTCTTTCCCGGTGGCGACATCGGGCATTTGGCGATCTGCGGCACGGTCAACGACGTGGCGACGAGCGGCGCGGTGCCTCAGTATCTGAGCTGCGGCATGATTTTGGAAGAGGGCTTCCCGATGGAGGACCTCAAGCGGATCTGCGCCTCGATGGCGGCCACCGCCAAGGAAGCCGGCGTGCGCATTGTCACCGGCGACACCAAGGTGGTCAACCGCGGCCACGGCGACGGCATCTACATCAACACCGCCGGCGTGGGCTTTTTGCCCGAAGGCCGCCATCTGGGCGGCGAGCTCTGCGCGCCCGGCGACAAGATCCTGGTGAGCGGCACCCTGGGCGATCACGGTATCACGATCATGAGCTTGCGCGAGGAGCTGAGCTTCCACGCCGACCTGCAGAGCGACGCGGCCCCGCTCAACGGGCTCATCGCCGACGTCCTCGCGGCGGCCCCGCACGTGCATTGCTTCCGCGACCCCACGCGCGGCGGCATCGCCTCGACCTTGAACGAGCTCGCCGAGCAGTCGGGCGTCGACATGGTGATCGAAGAGGACGCCGTGCCGGTGAAGGACGCCGTGCGCGGCGCCTGCGACATGCTGGGCTACGACATCATGCAGGTGGCCAACGAAGGCAAGATGGTCTGCGTGGTGCCCGCCGACGAAGCCGACGCGGCCCTGGCCGCCATGCGCGCCAACGTCTATGGTGCCGATGCGGCGATCATCGGCGACGTGACGGCGACCGACCCCAGCCGCCCCACGCGCGTGACCGTGCGCACGGGTTTCGGGAGCACGCGCATTCTCGACATGTTGGTGGGGCAACAACTTCCCCGTATTTGCTGATTTGTCCCACTACGGCACCGCGCGGGTGCGCTATAGTGTGCGCCACGCGCTGCCCACCAGCAGATGGGCTCCGCTCACCATCGACGAACGGCAATTTCATCGAGCCTTCTTGCAATGCCCGTCGAAGATGGTATCTTGCGCTACATGACAGCGCTCCCCGTAGCGGACGGGTAGGAAATACGAGAAGGAGAACACTATGTCCAAGCCTCTTATCAGCACGGATGATTGCATCGGTTGCGGCATTTGCGTCGACGCGTGCCCTCAGGAAGTTCTGGAAGTCGACGGCGGCGTGTGCGTGGTCGCCAACGAGGATTCCTGCATCGCTTGCGGCGACTGCCTGGAAGAGTGCCCCATGGGCGCCATCACGGAAATCCAAGAGGATTAACGCGACCAAGAGAAGCAGTTTCGAGAAAGCCCCAGCCACCCGGCTGGGGCTTTCTGCGTTTTCGGGGCATGCATAAGAGAGCGCCGATGTGGGTAACAGGCACGTTACGGAACGGGTGCAGACCGATGCAACCGGGCACGAAAGGGCGTTTCGGTAGAAGAAAGCCCAGGTCAAAGCCTAATAGTAACGTTTACTGCGCGTAATGCAGAAAACTTGACAGCTACGCACTAAGATTTTATATTCCCAATCGTTAAGAAATTCTGAGTACGGAATTTCCCCCTACGCAATCAAGGCATTAGTAGGCAACTGAAAGGATAGATACATGAGCAAGATCATCGGTATCGACTTGGGCACCACCAATTCGGCGATGGCTGTCATGGAAGGCTCGGAGCCTGAGATTCTGGTAAACGCCGAAGGCGACCGCACCACCCCGTCCGTGGTGGGCTTCCGCAAGGACGGCGAGCGCGTGGTCGGCAAGGCCGCCAAGAACCAGGCCGTCACGAACCCCGAGAACACGATCTCCTCGGTGAAGCGCTTCATCGGCCGTTCCTATCAGGAAACGCTCGATGAGCAGAAGACGGTTTCTTACAACGTGAAGAACGGCAAGGACGGCCGCGCGGTCATCGACATCGACGGCAAGGACTACATGCCGGAAGAGATTTCCGCCATGGTTCTGCAGAAGCTGAAGACCGACGCCGAAAAGCAGGTGGGCAGCCCCATCACCCAGGCCGTCATCACCGTCCCCGCGTACTTCAACGACGCGCAGCGCCAGGCCACCAAGGACGCCGGCAAGATCGCCGGCCTCGAGGTCATGCGCATCATCAACGAGCCCACGGCTGCGGCTCTGGCCTACGGCCTCGACAAGACCAACAAGGACGAAAAGGTCCTTGTGTTCGACCTGGGCGGCGGCACGTTCGACGTGTCGGTGCTCGAGCTGGGCGACGGCGTCTTCGAGGTCTGCTCGACCGCCGGCGACAACCACCTGGGCGGCGACGACTGGGACCAGCGTGTGATCGATTGGATGGCCGACAAGTTCCAGCAGGAAAACGGCATCGACCTGCGCGGCGACAAGATGGCTCTGCAGCGTTTGAAGGAAGCCGCTGAAAAGGCCAAGATCGAGCTTTCGAGCACGACCCAGACCAACATCAACCTCCCCTTCATCACCGCCGACGCCACGGGCCCCAAGCACCTGGACTACACGCTCACCCGCGCCGAGTTCGAGCGCATCACCCACGATCTGCTCGAGCGCTGCAAGCAGCCGGTCCAGCGTGCTCTGTCCGACGCCAACCTGTCCACCGGCGATGTGAACGAAGTGCTGCTGGTCGGCGGTTCGTCCCGTATGCCCGCCGTGCAGGAACTGGTGAAGACGATCACGGGCAAGCAGCCCAACATGTCGGTCAACCCCGACGAAGTGGTTGCCATGGGCGCTGCCGTTCAGGGCGGCGTGCTCGCCGGCGACGTGGAAGGCATCCTTCTGCTCGACGTGACGCCTCTGTCCCTGGGCGTGGAAACCATGGGCGGCGTCATGACCAAGATGATCCCCCGCAACACCACGATCCCGACCCGCAAGACCGAAATCTACTCCACGGCGGCCGACAACCAGACCTCCGTTGAGATTCACGTCCTGCAGGGCGAGCGCGAAATGGCCCGCGACAACAAGACCCTGGGCAAGTTCCAGCTCACCGGCATCCCGGCGGCTCGCCGCGGCGTGCCTCAGATCGAGGTCACGTTCGACATCGACGCCAACGGCATCGTGAACGTGTCCGCTAAGGACCTGGGCACCGGCAAGCAGCAGCAGATCACGATTTCCGGTTCCACGGCTCTGTCCGACGACGAAGTCGACCGCATGGTGAAGGACGCCGAGGCCCATGCCGAGGAAGACGCCAAGCACAAGGAAGAAGTGGAAGCGCGCAACAACTGCGACTCCCTGGTCAACGCCACCGAGCAGACCCTCAACGAGCTCGGTGACAAGGTTCCGGCCGACACCAAGCAGAACGCCCAGGCGGCCCTCGACGAAGCCAAGCAGGCGCTCGCGGGCAGCGACATCGACGCCATCAAGGCGGCGACCGAAAAGCTGCAGCAGGCAGGTTACAAGCTGAGCGAGGTCGTCTACAGCCAGAACCAGGGCGCGCCGCAGGGCGCTCCGACCGGCGCCCAGGGCGCGGCTCCGCAGCAGGATGACGATTCCCCGATCGAAGCTGATTACGAAGTGGTCGACGACGACAAGAACAACGGGAAGTAGGAATCATGGAAGAGCATCAGGATCACACCGAACAGGCGACCGATGCGGCTGAAGATTCCACGGTAGAGGCCCAGGCGGCGGGCGCGGAAGCGGCGCCTGCCGCCGGCCAGCCCGCCGAGGCGGCCGGTGACGTCGATGCGGCCGCCGACGAAGCGGAGGCCCCTTCGGCAGACGACGCGGTCGCCAAGGCCAAGGCCGAAGCAGCCGAATGGCAGGACCGTTTCATGAGGCTCCACGCCGAATGGGACACCTACCGACGCCGCACCAACGAGCAGCGCGAGGAAGAGCGCAAGCGCGCCAACGAAAAGCTGGTGGGCAACCTGCTTCCCGTGCTCGACGATTTCGAGCGCAGTATCGAGTACGCCGTGAAGAACGGCGAGGGCGACCTGCTCGACGGCGTGCAGAAAGTGCACACCAAGCTCGTCGACGTGCTCGTGAAGGCGGGGGTCGAGGTGATTGACCCGGCCGGCCAGCCCTTCGACGCGCTCGAAGCGCAGGCGGTGGCCAAGGTCGATAACACCCAGGTCCCCGACGAAACGGTGCAGGACGTGTACCAAAAGGGCTACAAGATGGGCAAAAAGGTCATCAGGCCCGCAATGGTCACCGTCACATCGGGCGGCCCGAAACGGGAAAAGAAAGAAGAGGCCGACAAGGCCGAATAGCAAGTGGAGCGGGCGGGCGAGCGAAATGCGAACCCGCCCGCTGCTTCGCAGAGGACGAAATCGCGGAAACGCGACACGACGAAAGGAAGGTGGAGCGTCATGCCCGGCTCGACTCCGGACTACTACAAGACACTCGGCGTTCCACGTAACGCCACACAAGACGAAATCAAGAAGGCCTTCCGCAAGTTGGCCCGCAAGAATCACCCCGACGCCGGCGGCGACGAGGAGAAGTTCAAGGAGATCAACGAAGCCTACGAGGTGCTGGGCGACGAAAAGAAGCGCAAGCTCTACGACCAGTACGGCACGGGCGATGCGAGCAAGATCCCCTTCGGCGGTGCCGGCAACCCCTTCGGGGGCGGCGGCTTCACCGTCAACATGAACGGGTCCGACTTCGGCAGCTGGCAGGACATTCTGGACAGCATCCGCCGCGGCGACGGGGCCTTCGGCACCAACTGGGACTTCGGCGGGGGTGCTGGCCCCTTCGGAGGCGGTAGCCCCTTCGGCGGGCAGCCGCGCCCGCGCAAGGGCAACGACGTGAGCGTCACCTTGAACGTGACTTTCGACGAGGCCTTCAACGGGTGCACCAAGCGCGTCACCGTGCGCGTGCCGGGGATGAGCGATCCGGAAACGATTTCCTGCAAGATTCCCGCGGGCGCTGTGGACGGCGGTCGCGTGCGCGCCAAGGGCCGCGGCGGCCTGGGCGAAAACGGCGGACCGCGCGGCGACCTGCTGATCACCACCAAGATCGCCCCGCACCCTTATTTCAAGCGCGACGGCGCCGACGTGCTGATCGACGTGCCGGTGAGCATCGCCGAAGCCGCCCTAGGTGCGCGGGTGGACGTGCCCACGCCCGGCGGCAAGACGGTGCGCATGAAGATTCCCGCGGGCACGCAGGACGGCGCCACGCTCAAGGTGCGCGGAGCCGGCGCGCCGCGCGTGAAAGGATCGGGCACGGGCGATTTGCTCGCCAAGGTCCGCGTGCGGGTTCCGAAGACCTTGACCGACGAACAGCGTTCGGCGCTCGAGGCCTTCCAAGCCGCTTCGCATGACACGCTAAGGAGCTGGTAATGGACGACGACGCGTACAACGAGCCGCTCTACATGATCAGCGTGGCCGCGAAGCTTGCGGGCGTGCATCCGCAGACCTTGCGCTCCTACGAGCAGAAGGGCCTGGTGTCGCCGCAGCGCACGAGCGGCAACACGCGCATGTATTCGAAGGCGGACATCGATCGGCTCGAACTCATCAACGAGCTTACCGGCGAGGGCATCAACCTGGCCGGCGTGATTCGCATCCTCGACCTGCAGGGACGGATCGAGGATCGCGATCGCGAGCTCGACAGCCTTCACAAGAAGATTCGGCGCTTGGCCGATCGCGTCTGCGAGCTGGAAACGCGCGAAAGCGTGACCTCGCTCGTGGTCGCCCAGACTAACGCGCTGCGCCGCCTGCCGTAGGACAGGCTGGCAGGGGACTACAAGAACCTGAGGATTGGAACCTATATGGCACTCCGAATGGACAAGCTGGCCATCACCTCGCAGCAGGCGCTGCAGAATGCGATGAGCTTGGCCAGCGAGCACGACAACGCGATGGTGGAACCCCTTCACCTGCTCGCTGCAGTGCTCAATGAAAAAGAAAACAACCTGAATGCGATCATCAAGCGCATTGGAGCCGACGCGGCCACCCTGGCCCAGCAGGCCACCGACGCGGTCGAGCGCCTGCCCAAGCAGACGGGGTCGAGCATGCCGAGCGTGCCGAGCCAAGATTTGCTGAAGGTGCTCGACAATGCGGTGAAGATCGCCGAAAAGCTCGGCGACAGCTACGCGACCACCGAACACATCTTGCTCGCCCTTTCCGAAGACAAGGGCGAGGCGGGCCGCATCCTCACCGGGGCGGGCCTCACGCGCAAGAACATCGAAGAGGCCTACGAAGAGCTGCGCGGCGACACCCGCGTGACCGAACCCGACCAGAAGGCCCAGTTCGAGGCCCTGGAGCAGTACGGTCAGAACCTCACCCAGCAGGCTCGCGAAGGCAAGCTCGACCCGGTGATCGGCCGTTCCGAAGAGATTCGCCACACGATCCAGGTGCTCTCGCGCCGTACCAAGAACAACCCCGTGCTCATCGGCGAGCCGGGCGTCGGCAAGACGGCCATCGTCGAGGGCCTGGCCCAGCGTATCGTGGCCGGCGACGTGCCGAGCAGCTTGAAGGATCGCGAGATCATCGCGCTCGATTTGGGCTCGATGATGGCGGGCGCCAAGTACCGCGGCGAGTTCGAAGACCGCTTGAAGGCCGTGCTGCGCGAAGTGAAGCAGAGCGATGGGCGCATCATCCTGTTCATCGACGAGCTCCACACGATCGTGGGCGCCGGCGCGTCGGGCGAAAGCAGCCTTGACGCCGGCAACATGTTGAAGCCGGCTCTGGCCCGCGGCGAGCTCCACGCCATCGGCGCGACCACCTTGGACGAGTACCGCAAGTACATCGAAAAGGACGCCGCCCTGGCCCGTCGTTTCCAGCCGGTCATGGTGGGCGAGCCCACGGTCGAAGACACGATCGCCATCCTGCGCGGCTTGAAGCAGAAGTACGAGATCCATCATCACGTGACGATTACCGACAACGCCGTTGTGGCCGCCGCCGAGCTCTCGAACCGCTACATCTCCGACCGCTTCCTGCCCGACAAGGCCATCGACCTCATGGACGAAGCGGCGAGCCGTCGCCGTATCGAGCTCGACAGCAAGCCCGAAGACATCGACCGCGCCGACCGCAAGCTCATGCAGATGCAGATGGAAAAGCAGGCCCTCGAAAAGGAAAAGGACCCGGCAAGCCAGGAGCGCTTGGAAAAGCTCACCCATGACATCGCCGTCGCCCAGGAGGACCTGGACCATCGCAACGCCGAATGGAAGAACGAAAAGGTCACGATCGACCGTCAGAACGAGTTGAAGACCCAGCTCGACGACGCTCAGCAAGAGGTCGAGCGCGCCATGCGCGACGGGGACCTTTCCAAGGCCTCCGAGCTGCGCTACGCGACGATTCCCAACCTGCAGAAGCAGCTCGCTGCCGCCAAGGCCGAAATCGACAAGATGAAGGAAGACGGCGCGATTCTGGAAGAGGTCGTCAACGAGGAGGACATCGCCGACGTGGTGTCGTCTTGGACGGGCATTCCCGTGCACAAGATGATGCAGGGCGAGATGGAAAAGCTCGTGAACCTCGAAGAGGTGCTGCACAAGCGCGTCGTGGGTCAGGACGAAGCCGTGTCGGCCGTGGCGAGCGCCATTCGCCGCAACAAGGCCGGCCTTTCCGACCCCGACAAGCCCATCGGCAGCTTCTTGTTCCTGGGACCCACGGGCGTGGGCAAGACCGAGCTCGCGAAGGCACTGGCCGAGTACCTCTTCGACACCGAGCGCGCCATGGTGCGCATCGACATGTCGGAGTACATGGAGAAGTTCAGCGTCCAGCGTCTGATCGGCGCCCCTCCGGGATACGTGGGTTATGACGAGGGCGGCCAGCTCACCGAAGCGGTGCGCCGTCGTCCCTACTGCGTGATCCTGCTCGACGAGATCGAGAAGGCGCATCCTGACGTCTTCAACATCCTGCTGCAGGTGCTCGATGACGGCCGTCTGACCGACGGCCAGGGCCGCGTGGTGAGCTTCAAGAACGCGATCATCATCATGACCTCGAACATCGGCAGCCAGTACATCCGCGAGTACGCGGAGCACGGCGACCAGAAGAAGATGAAGGACGCGGTCGACGGCGCGCTGCACAGCACGTTCCGTCCCGAGTTCTTGAACCGTATCGACGACGTGATCATTTTCAACAGCCTCACGCTCGACAACATCGAGCCGATCGTCGACCTGCAGCTGGCCGACGTGCGCAAGCGCTTGGCCGACCGCCGCATCAAGCTGGAGGTCACGCCGGCCGCCAAGCAGCAGCTGGCGCTCGAGGGCTACGACCCGGTGTTCGGCGCCCGCCCGCTCAAGCGCCTCATCCAGAAGCAGGTGGTCGATTTGGTGGCCAACGAAATGGTGCGCGGCCATGTGATGGAAGGTGCCACGGTGACCATCGACATCGATGCCGAGCTGCACTACGTCTGCAAGGTGGACAACCCGCAGCACGAGCAGCCGCAGCTTGCCGATTAGGCTGCGGGCGGCCCAGGCGGTAGCGCGCCGCGCGAAGCGCGTGGCAATAGGGTGTCGCCCGGTTGCCGCGCAAGCGAGGAGGCCACGGCGATAGCAGTCGCGTCGGTCGCTGAGGGCGTGAAGCATCCGCAGCGCCCGCTCCCGGTTGCCGCGTGCGTTGCCGCGAGATGAAAGAAGGCGGTCCTTCGGGGCCGCCTTCTTGCTGTTCACGGGTCGGCGGGCAGCGCCCGCGCCGGCGCGCCTCGCGTGCGTGCGCCTGCGCCGCCGGTGCATCTAGTCGCTCCCGACGCCCGCATTTCCGCCTTCGCCACGCCTAACTGCGTGGAACTCCTGGTAGCGCGTGCATTTTCGTATCTGTGTACTAGAATGCAGCCATGCAAAAATTGGCAGTCATATCGAAGCGCGACCGGCGCCGGAGGAAATCCGAATCCCTTATGGGGCTCGTGACCCTGGTGCTCGGCATCCTGTGCTTCATCGCGGGGCTCGGCATCATCGTCGCGCTCGTGCGATTCGCGATCGGGTAGGCGTATGTGGCAGCGCTACACACTCTATGACGTTCGCGTTATCTGCCATTACCTGGGCGTGCTCATCCAATACACCGGCTTGGCGATGATCATTCCCTTCGTGACGGCCCTGATCTTCAGCGAATGGGAACCGGCTTCGCGGTACCTCATCTCGATCGGCCTGGCGCTCTGCCTGGGCTCGGGGCTGCGCATGCTCCGCATCGAGTCGGGCCGCCTGAACCGACAGCAGGCCATCGCCGTCACCGTGTTCGCCTGGATCGTGGTCGCCTGCGTGGCGGCCGTGCCCCTTTCGCTCACCAACCACTACAACTCCTACGGCGACGCCCTCTTCGATTCGATCGCCCTGTTCACCACCACGGGCCTTTCCATCATGTCCGATCCCGACCATCTCTCGATCGCCGACAATATGTGGCGGTTTGCAGCGGCCTACGCCGGCGGCGTGGGTTTGATCGTCGTGGGCATGTCGTTCGGACTTTTCGGCCGCGTGAGCGATTCGAGCCTCTACGAATCGGAAGGCCGTAGCGACCATGTACTGCCCAACGTGGTGGAAACCGCCCGCTTCATCGCGCTCTTTTCCGCATCGGCGATCGCCGTGGCATCGGTGATCCTCGCCATCGCGCTTACCGTGCACGGCATCGAGCCCGTGCGCGCGGCCCTGCAGGGCGTGTGGCTGTCGATCGCCGGCTTCATGACCGTGGGCATGACGGCCCCGAGCACCAACATCGTCTACTACCACAGCACCTTCGTGGAGCTGGTCCTTATGGTGCTCATGGTGATGGGCAGCATCAACTTCGCCGTGCAGTCCGAAATCCTCCACGGGCGCGTGGGGTCGCTTTTCCGCGACACCGAAATCAAAGCCGGCATCATCTGGTCGGCGGTTATGCTCGTGATCTTCATCTTCGCCCTTTCGGCGTCGAACCTCTTCAACAGCCTGCCCGACATGCTGCGCACGGGTCTGTTCAACTTCGTGGCGGCCGTGACCACCACGGGCTTCACCAAGCTCACGAGCAACCAGCTCGCCACGATCGTGCCATCGGGCGCCCTGCTCGTGTTCGCGATCGCGATGGCCGTGGGCGGCTCGTCGGGGTCGACCGCCGGCGGCGTGAAGCTCAAGCGCGTCGCTGTGATCGCCCTTTCGGCCTATGAAACGCTGAAGAGCGTGGCGTCGCCCCAGTCGGCCCGCCTGGTGACCAACTACCATCACATCGGCCGCCGCCGTCTGGGCGAAGACGAGGTCAAATCGGCCATGACCGTCTTCATCATGTTCGTGCTCGTCTACATCGTGGGCGCGCTCGTGGGCGTGGCCTACGGCTACGACGCCGTTTCGGCCGTGACCGAAAGCATCGCGATGGCGAGCAACGGCGGCATCTCGACCGGCATCACGTCGGCCGACATGCCGGCTCTGCTCAAAGTCGTCTACGCAATCGAGATGTGGGCGGGCCGTCTGGAATACGTGACCCTGCTCGCCGTGGGCATCAAGATCTTCGTGTCGTTGAAGCCGCGCACGCCCAAGCGCCTGCGCCAGTGGAGGAAGGACCGTTCACGATGAAATCGCGTGCCCTTTCTTCCGCGCTCTGCGCCCTGGCCTTGGTTGTGGCCTGTGCCCTGCCCACGGCAGCGGCCTGGGCCGACGACAACGACAGCGCCAACGTGATCAACCCCCTGCAGATGCCGGACAACTCCTTCCTCTACGACACGAGCATCTACGACCTGATCAACGCCGACCCCACCTACGAAGGCTCGACCGTGCAGATCACCGGCGAAGTCGTGGGCGATGCGGTGCACGATTTGGAAGACGAAGGCAAGACCTGGCTCACCCTGTCGAGCACCGACAAAAAGGCGCCCGGATCGATTTCGGTGCTCGTGGACGACGACGATGTGAGCTTGGTGGACACCTACGGCGCCTTCGACAAGACGGGCACGATCCTGCGCGTGAAGGGCACCTACCACCTCTCCTGCAGCGAGCATGAGGGAACGATGGACGTGCACGCCGACAGCGTGACGGCGGTGACCGAAGGCCAGACGCACGAGGAGGAGTTCGACTTCGACGATTTCGTGCCGGGCATCATCGTGTGTGCGGTGGGTCTGGTGTTGGCGATCGCCTACTACATCATGCGCGAGAGGAACCTGTGATGCGCGAGGCGGCTCTGGTGGTGCAGATCGACCGCGGATTTCCCCTGGTGGAAACCGCCGACGGTCGACGGTTTCGCTGCAAGCATGCGGTGGCCCTGGTGAAGGGGGCCGATGTGCGCGCCCAGGTGGGCGATCGCGTGCAGGTGGAAGTGGCCGAAGATGCCGACATCGCGCAGATCGCCGAAATCGAGCCGCGCACGCGCGAGCTTGTGCGACGCGATCCGGCCGAGCGCACGGTGGCTCAGGTGCTTGCGGTGAACTTCGATGCGGTAATCGTGGCGCACCCCGTGCACGAGCTCAACGAGCGGCGCTTGGAACGCGAGCTCGTGCTTGCGCAGAGCACGGGGGCTCATGTGGTGGTGGCGCTCACCAAGGCCGACCTGGCCGAAAGCCCCGATCAGGTCGATGCCGTGCGCGACCATGTGCGGGCCATGGCGGCGCCGGGCGTCGACGTCGTGGTGGTGTCGGAGCGCCGCCCCGAAAGCATCGAGCGCTTGCGGGCCTTCATTCCCGCTGGCGCGGTGGCCGTGCTCATCGGGCGGTCGGGCGTGGGCAAATCGAGCCTGGTGAACCTGCTCGCCGGCAGCGAGGTGCAGGAAACGAGCGCCGTGCGCGCGACCGACGGCAAGGGCCGGCACACCACGGTGAACCGGTCGATGGTGGCCTTGCCGGGCGGCGGCTACGTGGTCGACATGCCGGGCGTGCGCGGTTTGGGCCTGTGGGATTCGCGCGAGGGCATCGACGCCGCCTTCCCCGACGTGGCGGGACCTGCGGCCGACTGCCGTTTCCGCGACTGCACCCACACCAACGAGCCGGGCTGCGCGGTGCAGGCCGCCGTGGCCGCCGGCACGCTTTCGCCCGAACGCGTGGCATCGTACGTGCGCCTGGTGACCGAAAACGCCGAACAGCAGGAGCGAAACGAGGTGGCCGCCCGCATGCGCGGTCGCGGCAAGCCACGCCCGCATCGCAAGCGCCGCTAGGACGGGGTGCCCTGGCCGTGGCGCGCTGAGTGCGTGGCCCCTGGATTTGGGCGCAGGACTCGTTTCGACGCCCGGCCCGCGCGTGAGCGCCGTGAGGATACGCCTGCCGCCCGTGCGCCTTCCGCGTTTCGTGCTACCCTCATAAAAAAGCGAGAGGAAGACCATGACCGTTACCGCATCCGACGGCTTCACCTACCGTGTAGCCGATACCCATTGCCACGTGTACAAGCAGAAAATTGCCGCGAAGGCCTCCGATGCGATCGGCGCCTTCTACGACAAGGCGCCCTTCAACGTGAAGATGTACGACGAGAACCCCACGCCCCAGGAAATGCTCGACCGCGCCACGAAGGTGGGCGTCGACCGCTTCCTGGTGTTCAGCGTGGCCACCAAGGCCTCGCAAGTGAGCGGCATCAACGAATTCATCGCCGAACAGGTGGCGGCGCACCCCGAATTCATCGGCCTGGGTACGGCGCACCAGGACTGCGAGGATTTCGGCGCCGTGCTCGACGAGGTGGAACGGCTGGGCCTGCAAGGCATCAAGCTGCATCCCGACATGCAGAAGTTCAACCTCGACGACCCGCGCATGATGCCGCTCTACCGCGGGGCGGCCGAACGCGGCCTCACGATGCTCTTCCACGTGGGCGACGAGCGCTACGACTACAGCGCGCCCGAACGCCTGGCCCGCGTGATGGACGCCATTCCCGATTTGAAGGTGCATGCGGCCCACTTCGGCTGCTGCCGCATTTGGGACCGCCGCCCGGTAGTCATGGCCGCCCAGGTGCTGAAAGGCGCCAACGTCGCCTTCGATACGAGCAGCACGCTGAAGTGGGCGCCGAAGGACGTGGTGCTCTACCTGATCGACCAGTTGGGCATCGACCACATCATGTGGGGCACCGACTTCCCCATGTGGTCGCCGTCCGACGAGATCGAGCGCTTCCTGGCGCTGGGACTTTCGCATGAAGACAACCAAAAGGTCTTCTACGACAATTTCGCTCGCTTCTACCACGTGGAAGACTAGGCGTGACAACGGGGGCGCGTGATGTTGTCACAGCTCGCTGTGACAACATCA
>JALCHN010000043.1 GCA_022644775.1 Eggerthellaceae bacterium | reverse complement strand
AGGCCGAAGGAGTCTCTGGGCTGGATGAGCCCGATGCAGTACAGGCGGGCGACGACGGCGACGCGGTAGGGTGTATCGGAAATTGTCCGCACGTCCCGGTTCTCTTTGACACACCGCGGTGTGTCAAAGAGAACCGTCCCCCTGACACGCCCGCATTTGAAAATCGTGTGGAACCCGCGGAAATCGTCCGCACGCCGGTCGATTGCGCGTTGACGCTGCCCCCTCGCGCGCACTAAACTAGCAAAGTTCGCTTTCAAGAGCCCCGTAACGCAGTGACATGCGCAGCGGAACGCAGGTCGTCCAGGGCCTACACGTCCGTGCTGGCGTAGGAAACCGGCAGCGTGATGCGCCGCACTTTTGAAAAACGACACCGCCTTGGGTTCGCCCAAGCGAACGCAAGGACACAGTCAACGGAGGAACACTAGTGAAGACGTACTACGCCAAGCCCAACGAAGTTGAGCGCGAGTGGGTCCTGATCGACGCTAAGGATCAGGTCCTCGGCCGCGTCGCTGCCAAGGCAGCTTACATCCTCAAGGGCAAGCACAAGCCGACCTACACCCCGCATGTGGACACGGGCGACTTCGTCATCATCATCAATGCTGACAAAGTTCGCGTCACCGGCCAGAAGGCTCTTAAGAAAGAGTACTTCCATCACACCAACCATCCGGGCGGCTTGAAGAGCGAGACGTTCGCCGAAGCGATGCAGAAGCATCCCGAGCGCGTGATCGAGCATGCCGTGAAGGGCATGCTGCCCAAGACCACGCTCGGCCGCGCCCAGGGCCTCAAGCTCAAGGTGTACGCGGGCCCCGAACATCCGCACGCAGCTCAGAAGCCCCGCGAGATCAAGATGGGAGAATAACCAATGGCAGGTGAAGCAATGTATTACGGCACCGGCCGTAGGAAGAACGCAACGGCTCGCGTCCGTCTCGTCCCGGGCACCGGCAAGGTCACGGTCAACGGCAAGGAGGCCAAGGAATACTTCGGCCGCCAGCAGCTGGTCGACTACGCCACCACCCCCTTCAAGGTAACCGACACCGAAGGTCACTTCGACGTTATCGCCCGCGCCAACGGCGGCGGCATCTCCGGCCAGGCCGGCGCGCTGCGCCATGGCATCGCCCGCGCCCTGCTCACCGCCGGTGAGTACCGCGCCGAGCTCAAGAAGGCCGGTTACCTCACGCGCGACAGCCGTATGGTCGAGCGCAAGAAGTACGGCCTGAAGAAGGCCCGCAAGCGCCCGCAGTTCAGCAAGCGCTAGGCGCCGTTCATATCTCGCCTATATGGAAGAGGCCTGCAGCACTCGTCGCTGCGGGCCTCTTCTCGTAATCGAACATTCAACACGATTGAAAAATCGTCGAAACAATCTACTGGTATCCTTTACGGAAGCAAGCGCAAGCGGGGCCGCATCCAGGCGGAGCGGGCCGCCGCCGCTTTCGGTCGACAGGCACAAAGGAGCTCGTATGACGAGTAGGATCGAAGAAATCTACGGATCGATGGTCTTCAACGATCGCGTAATGAAGGAAAAGCTCCCCAAGGACACCTATAGGTCCCTGCAGAGCACGATTAAAGAGGGCACGCCCCTCAACATCGAGGTCGCCAACGTCGTTGCCCACGCCATGAAGGAATGGGCCATCGAACACGGCGCCACCCATTACACCCACTGGTTCCAGCCGCTCACGGGCATCACGTCCGAAAAGCACGACAGCTTCCTCGAGCCCGACGGCGACGGCATGGCCATCACCAAGTTCTCGGGCAAGGAGCTCATCCAGGGCGAGCCCGACGCCTCGAGCTTCCCGAGCGGCGGTCTGCGCGCCACCTTCGAGGCCCGCGGCTACACGGCGTGGGACCCCACGAGCTACGCCTTCATCAAGGACGAAGTGCTCTGCATTCCCACCGCCTTCTGCTCCTACACCGGCGAAGCGCTCGATAAGAAGACCCCGCTGCTCCGCTCGATGAGCGTCATTTCCGACCAGGCCAACCGCGTGCTCGCCCACTTCGGCGAAGACGGCCATCGCGTCGTCACCACGGTCGGCGCGGAACAGGAGTACTTCCTCATTTCCGAAAAGGACTACGAAGCCCGTCAGGACCTCATGGTCGCCGGCCGCACCCTCTTCGGCGCGCCGCCGGTCAAGGGCCAGGAAATGGAAGACCACTACTTCGGCGCCATCCGTCCCACGGTCAACAACTTCATGAAGGAGGTCGACGACGAGCTGTGGAAGCTCGGCGTGCCGGCCAAGACCAAGCACAACGAAGTGGCTCCCTGTCAGCACGAGCTTGCGCCGGTGTTCGAAAACTCCAACGCCGCCATCGACCACAACCTGCTCACGATGGAAGAGATGAAGCTGCTCGCTTCCCATCACGGCTTGGTGTGCCTGCAGCACGAAAAGCCCTTCGAAGGCATCAACGGCTCGGGCAAGCACAACAACTGGGCGCTTTCCACCGGCAAGACCAACCTGCTCGACCCGGGCGAAAACCCCGCCGAGAACCTGCGCTTCCTGATCTTCCTCACCTGCGTGATCGAATGCGTCGACGACTATCAGGAGCTTCTGCGCATGTCGGTGGCGTCGGCCGGTAACGACCACCGCCTGGGCGCCAACGAAGCGCCGCCGGCGATCATCTCGATCTTCCTGGGCACCGAGCTTTCGGGCATCGTCGACGCGATCATCGAAGGCCATGCCTACGAAAACGCCGAGCGCGCCGTCATGGACCTGGGCGTCGACGTGCTGCCCAACTTCCTGAAGGACAACACCGACCGCAACCGCACGAGCCCCTTCGCCTTCACCGGCAACAAGTTCGAGTTCCGCATGCCCGGCAGCCAGGTGAACCTCTCCGACTGCAACATGATTCTCAACACGGCCATGGCTCACGCGCTGAAGAAGTTCGCCGATGCTACCGAAGGCCTGGAAGGCGAGGAATTCGAAAAGGCGGCTCTGAAGTACATCAAGGACGACCTGACCGCTCACCAGCGCATCATCTACGACGGCAACGGCTACGGCGAAGAGTGGCCCATCGAGGCCGAAAAGCGCGGCCTGGCCAACCATAAGAACACCGCCGAGGCCCTGCCCTGCCTGGTCGACCAGAAGACCTTCGACCTGTTCGAAGAGTTCGGCGTCCTCACCGAAGCCGAGGTCCGCAGCCGCTACGAGGTCAAGCTCGACAAGTACACCAAGACCCTGAACATCGAGTGCAACCTCATGGAGCGCATGGCGCACCGCAACTACGTGCCCGCGATCAGCGCCTACGCGACCAAGGTGGCCAAGGGCATCACGACGATCCGCGAGGCCATGCCCGACGCCGACCTGTCCGACCAGCACCAGTCGCTCACCGTCCTGCTCGACGGCATCAAGAAGATCAACGCCGCCCTGCGCGCCCTGCAGGCCGAGCATACCGCTGCCGAAGCGATTGCCGACAGCCAGCAGCAGGCCAACGCCTACGCCGAAAAGGTCGTGCCGGCTATGCAGAACCTGCGCGACGCGGTCGACGCGATGGAATCGGTTACCGACCACGGCTACTGGCCTGTGCCCACCTACAACGACATCCTCTTCTACGCGTAAGACGGCGCATCTGGCGCTTGTGCCTACGGGATGCGAAAGGCCCTGCAGCTTGCAGCTGCAGGGCCTTTTTCGTGCGGGGCCAAGGCGATGTGGGGAGTGCGACAGCTGCGCCGGGCGGCGGTGGGCTGCGTGCGGGCCGCGCCAGCCCGCAGCGGCTGCGGCGGCCCGCAGCGAGGCGCGCGTCCGCCCGTCCGCGAACTCCGCCGCCCTATTTCAGCAGGCTCGTGAGCTCGCCTTGGGCGAGCACCGTCACCTTGTGGGTCGCGCGCGACAGCGCCGTGTAGAGGCGGCGCTTGGCGAGCGGCGTGTCGGGGTAGGCCTGGGGCTGGGCGTCTGGGATGATCACGTGGTCGAATTCCAGCCCCTTGGCGGTGGACAAATCGAGCACGACGACCCCTTCGGCCGGCAGCGACATCTGACCGTGGATGTAGGTCGCCGTCTCGCCCAGCTGCTTGGCGAGCCACTTGGTGCGGCTGCGGTCGGCGGCGATGATCGCGCACAGACCGGGCTCGCTGGTGGCGGCTTCCACCGCATCCTTGAGCGCCGCGAGGTATTCATCGGCGTCTTCGTAGGCATGGATGCCGGCCGGCGTGCCCGCGTGCTGTACCGACGACACGTTCATGGCCTCGCGGGAATCCATGAGGCGGGTGAACAGGTCGGTGATTTCCGGAGACGAACGGTAGCTCGTCATGAGCTTGCATTCGTCGACCTGGCCGCGCACCTCGGCGAAGATCGAGCGAATCTCGTCGAAGGTGGCGGTGCCTTCCTTGATGGCCTGGTTGGGGTCGCCCAGCAGGAGGAAGTGGGCCTTGTTGAAGTAGCGGGCGAGCACCATGAGCTGGGCGCCCGTGTAGTCCTGCACCTCGTCGATCATCACGTAGCGGGCGTCGCGGCGCGTGATGCCGGTCGCGGCGATCTTGGTGTAGAGGTAGGCCGTCGACGACAGGTGCGGGGTGCCCAGGATCTCGCGGCCGATGCGGTCGACGTTGATCCAGCGGGCGTCTTCGATCTGGTCGTGAGCGGCGCCGAAGCGATAGTTCACGTAGCGCTTGGCGTAATCGGCGAGCTCCTCGTCGCTCTGCGGGTTCAGGGTTTCGCCGAAGACGCGCTGCTGCTCGACGGGGTCCATATCGAGCACGGCGGCCTTGGTCTTCTCGTCGCCGGCCAGTTGGCCCAGACGGACGTTCAGGCGATCGTGCAGCTCGTCGGTCACCAGGGCCGCCAGGTGCGAGCCCAAAGGCAGGTGGCCGAACTTTTCCACGGCCGAACGCACCTGCGAGGCCTTCACGAGCAGTTCGCCGTCTTCGCGGATCTCGCAGAAGTGCTCGGGGCGCAGGCGGAAGCCTGGAACGGCGGCGTCGATCGCGCGCAGCTCGTCGGCGGTCGTGTCGGTGCCCATGCCGTGGTCGGCGAGGCCCATCTTCTCCAGGAAATCGTGCCAGGTGAACAGGCGGGGGTTGCTTTCGCCCATGTTGGGCAGCACCTCGTCGATGTAGGAGCCGAACACGGGGTTGGGGGTGAGCAGGTAGACCTGGTCGGGGCGGAGGTTCTCGCGTTCGCGGTAGAAGAGAAAGGCGATGCGCTGCAGCAGGACCGAGGTCTTGCCGCTGCCGGCGATGCCCTGCACGAGCAGGGCGGGCACGTCGTCGTGGCGCACCACTTCGTTCTGCTCCTTCTGGATGGTCGCCGTGATCGCCTGCATCTTTTCGGAATGCTGATGGGAGAGGGCGGCCAGCAGCAGCGGGTCCTCGATGGCCACGGTCGTGTCGAAATAGGCCTTCAGCACGTCGCGGTCGATGTCGAACTGACGGCGCTGTTCGAGATTCACGTGGATCGTGCGGCCGTTGGCCTCGTAGGATGTCTCGCCGCTTTCCTGGTTGTAGTAGACCTCGGCCACGGGGCTGCGCCAGTCCACGATGAAGTGACGGCTCGACTCGTCGGTCATGCCGGCGCTGCCCAGGTAGATGTCGCGCGCCGGCGCGCCCGGGCGCAGGCGCAGACGCACCTTGGCGAAGTAGGGCTGGCGCATGAGCAGCTGGGCTCGGTGGTACTTTTCGACGTTGACCTGGTTGGCGCGGTTGTAGGAATCGATTTCGGCGTTGCGCGATTGCAGCTCGGCGGCGGTTTCCATCACGTTTTCGTAGTCGGTGAAGTCGAGCGTGCGCTCTTCGCGCATGTCGCTTAGCTGCTTGGCCGCTTCGGCTTCGGTTTTCGCGATTTTGCCTTCGAGCTCGCTGGCGATGCCCTCGAGCTTGCGGTACACGGCGGAAAGGTGCTGCTGTTCTTCTTCGAATGCCTGGTCCATTGCGCTCCTTGCTCGGTGCGGGTGAAATTTTCGGCATTCAAGTGTACTCTCCTGCGGCGCGATGTTCCACGGCCACTGCAGAAGGCCACACGATTTCGCGCCGCGCCATGCCTTTCGCTCGGCGAAGGCATTCCGCCGCGCCCCTCTGCCGAACAACACGCCTTTCGCGCGGCGAAGGACTCAATCCCGAAGAATCTGCCGCAAAGGGCGTGTTGCCGGGGTTCCGCCTCCATGCCGCTCGCCAGACAACACGCCTTTCTCGTGGCCGAGGTCTCGATTCCACGGAAACCGCTGCGAAGGGCGTGTTACCGGCGCCGCCCCCCCAATCGACTCGATGTCGCACCCGGGGCAACGTTTGCGCACATTGTGTGGTCGCTCCGTCATGCGCGTTGCGCACCTGTTACCCATCGGACGTCGCCCGCTCGCGCGCACGCGTCAATCACCGCCTAAATTGTCACAGGCGGGCATCTTATGTGCCGTGCGCCAACTATGCAAACCCCCCGTTCGCAGCGTGTCACCCCTTTTACTCGATGGAAAAAACCGCGCATTTCGACCCTTTTGGACGTGTTATGAAGGGCAGCTGCCCGCCGATACTGGGCTCAACAACGAACGCGCAAAACAAATGGAGGGGCGCGTTCGGAACAGAGGGGTGATACCTATGACTGAACATGCAATTTCCCGCCGTAATTTCCTGACGGGCGCCGGCGTGGCCGCTGCCACCTTGGGTGCTTTTGGCCTCACCGGCTGCGCGCAGCCGAAGAAGCAGTCCGAAAAGGCCGCTGCGTCGAGCTCGACGGCTTCGGGCTCGGGCAAGGGCGACGACGGTTCGGGCACCAATCCCTGGCTCGGCGACAAGCCGCAGATTTCCGATTCCGACGTCACCGAAACGATTGACGCCGACGTCGTGATCGTGGGCCTGGGCGCTTCCGGCTGTCCGGCGGCTCGCGCCGCTGCCGAAGCGGGCGCGCACGTCGTTGCGATCGAAGCCTCGTCGAAGATCAACAGCGTGGCCACCGACATGGCCATCATCGGCGGCAAGACGATGGCTACCTGGGGCCGCGGCGACGGCTTCATGGACAAGAAGACCGTCATCAACATGCACATGGAAGAAGGCGCGCACCACTCCAGCCAGGACATCATCACGCGCTGGTTCGACGATTCGGGCGCGGCGCTCGACTGGTTCATCGAAGCCGACCCGAGCCTCTACGTGGCCAAGGAAACCTTCGAGGACATTCCCGAAGCCAACCGCTCGAATTTCCTGTTCCCCTACATGTACCCCGTCCCCGAGCACTACGACTACACCAAGGAAGTCCTGCCCTGCTATCCCACCTCGGTCGGCTTCTCCGACCTGGCCGGCATGATGCAGAAGAACCTGCAAATCGCCATCGACAAGGGCGCCGAGGTCCGCTACGACACCAAGGGCGTCGAGCTCATCCAGGACGATTCCGGCGCGGTCACCGGCGTCTACGCTCAGGAAGTTGGTTCGAGCTCCTACATCAAGATTAACGCCAAGAGCGTCGTCATCACCACGGGCGACTACCTGGAAAACGACGACATGATGGCCTTCTTCCAGCCCGAATGCGCTGAAAACGGAATTCAGAAGCTCTCGCTCGACATGGACAAGAACGGCGCCTACACCAACGTGGGCGACGGTCACAAGATGCTCGCCTGGGCGGGCGCCGAAATCGAGCAGTGGCATGCCCCGATGATCCACCACATGGGCGGCGGCGCCGGCAGCGACGGCCGCGGCGTCATCGGCAACAACGGCTTCCTCTGGCTCAACAAGAACGGCAAGCGCTTCATGAACGAAGACGTCCCGGGCCAGCAGCTGGAAAACCAGGTCGAGCGCCAGCCCGACCGCTTCGCCTGGCAGTTCTTCGACGGCGCGTGGCCGCAGGAGCTCGAGTACTTCCCGGCCAACCATGGCTGCGCCTGCTTCTACCGCGAGGACGGCACCGTGCCCGACTGGTACGCCAACGGCCAGAAGATCAACATTCGCACGCCTTCCGACATCCAGGCTGCCGTCGACGACGGCCGCTGCATCAAGGCCGACACCCTCGACGAGCTGCTCGCCCAGATTGACATCGACGCCGATGAAGCCAAGAAGTCGATCGAACGCTACAACGAGCTGTGCAAGGCCGGCGAAGACACCGACTACTTCAAGAGCTCCCAGCGCCTCTTCGCGCTGCAGACCCCGCCTTTCTACGCGGCCAAGTGCGGCGTGGCCCTCACGCTCGCCAACCTGGGCGGTGCCGTGTCCGACGGCGACTGCCACGTCTACGCCGAAGACGGGACGCAGCTCAAGGGCGTCTACGTGGCCGGCGCTCCGCAGGGCGGCCGTTTCAACGTGCAGTACCCCATCTCTCTCAAGGGCCTTTCCCTGGCCATGTGCATGACGTTCGGCAAGATCGCCGGCGAGAACGCCGCCACCCAGGCCTAACCGAGCAATTCCGAAGAGACGGCGGCGCGCCTTTCCCCTCCCGCGCGCCGCTTGTCCGAACGAGCCCGACGAACTGCAGCCGTCGGGCTCGTTTTTTTATCTGGTGAGTCAAAGAGATGCGGTCCCTCTGACTCATGCGACGGCCCTTTGTCCTGTTCGGCCCCGACGCGTTCTGCCGCCCTCCGCTTGCGCTATGATAGAGGAGCTGTGCGCGAACGACGGGAGGAGGGACGCACATGGAGCCGCTGCCTGCCATCGAACCGGGTGCCTACCGCCATTTCAAAGGCAACTTCTACTGGGTTTTCGGCACGGCGCTTCATTCCGAAACCGAAGAGGCGCTCGTGGTCTACCGTGCGCTCTACGGCGACGCCGGCCTCTGGGCGCGCCCGTATGGCCTGTTCACGAGCCCCGTCGACCGCGTGAAATACCCCGATGCCGCCCAGGAGCTGCGGTTCGAAAAGGTCCCCGACGACATGGTCGCCGCCCTGCGCGCCGCGCATCCGGATTGGTTTTGCCTCTAGCGCGGCATCATGACGCACGAAACGCCAGAGAAGGAGGGCTCGTGGCGCATCGCGATACGGAAACCAGCGCGCAGGAGCAGTCGCATGCGTTCAGCCTGCGCGTGACGCAGGTTCTGGGCTTCTGCTTCTACTGGGCCTGGGTCTATCTGTCCTTCAACGCGAGCTCGTCGCTCAACTTCAGCTTCGCCCATCGCTTCGACATGCTCTGGGTGCACATCGCCTCCTGCGTGGCGGGCGTGGCCTTCTTCTCGCTCGTGATCGCCTTCTCGCGACGGTCGGTGCGGTGGTTCGTCCAGAAACGCGCGCTGCATATCGCCGGCATCGCGATGGCGGCGGGCACGGCCTGCTATGCGCTGCCCGCCTGGGAACCGCTGCCCCTCATGGTGTTCGGCGCGGCGGTCACCGGGGTCGCCACCTGCTGGATCATCGTGTTCTGGGGGTCGTTGTTCAGCGAGATGTCCCTTCGCGGCATCATCATGTCCACGGCTGGCTCCTTCTTCTGCGCCCACATCATCTATGTTGCGGTGGGCGCCCTGCCGCCTGTGGCCACGGGCCTCGTGCAAATCGTCTTGCCCCTGCTCGCCGCTTTCCTCATTCCCGACGCCAAGGCGTTCGCCCGCTACGTGCAGGCGGAAGCGCCCGCGCCCGCCGCTCCCGCCGAGCCCGAACCCCCTTCGAACCGCCTGCTCGTGCCCACGGGCCAGCTGCCCTGGTCTCTTGCCGTGAGCCTGTTCGCGATCATGCTCGTCTACGGCGGCATGCGCATCTACGTGGGCGCTTTCGACGCCCCAGCCTATATGGAAGGCTCGCTTGCCATGCTCGGTGTGGCCCTCGCCGTGTGCGGCGCCTTCTTCGTGTGGGGCTTGCTGCGGGGCAACAATAGCTACAGCGTCGGCCCCGCCTTCAAGGGCGCGGTGATCCTGCTCGCCCTCTGCTTGCTGCTCGCTGCCTTCTACGGCTCCTCGCTCATCGGGGTGGTGGCCCCGCTCGTCACCGTGGTCGACGTCGTGGTCGAAATCCTCTGCTGGGTCCTGCTCGCCGATCGGGCGCGCACTCAGAGCACGCCGGCCTTCCTGGTCTTCCTGCTGGGCCGCGGCGCGGTCGAAGCCGGCATGATGACCGGTCAGCTTATCGGTTGGGCGAGCTACGGCCAACTCGTGCCCTTCGCGATTTCGGGCACCTGCCTGCTCATGGTCGCGCTCGGCTTCCTCATGAAGGACCCCGACACGGTGCTCGTCTTCGAAGCGCCCACGCAGAAGGAGCGCGATGCGGTCGAAGAAATCACCGGCGCCCCCATCGGCGAGCGCCTGGGCCAGGTGGCCGAAGCCTGCGGCCTCACCCAGCGCGAGCGCGAAATCTTCGAGCTCTGGGCCACGGGCCACGGGTCGAAGTACATCCAGGAAACGTGCTCGATCAGCGCTTCCACGGTGAAGACCCATGTGCGCCATATCTACGAAAAGTGCGGCGTGCACAGCCGGGCCGAAATCATCGACCTGCTCGAACGGCGCGCGTAGGACCCGTGGGCGGCGCCCGCGCCGGGTTACCGTTCACATCCATTGCGTGCAAGATGCACAATCACTCTACTGTGTTGGAGTACAATTCAACGTATTTTGAAACCGTTCGATATGGAACCGCCGTCGAGGAGCTAGCTGTGACCAACGAGGCTCGCATCATCACCTACGACTGCACCTTGCGCGATGGCGAACAAGGTGCCGGCATCTCGTTTTCCCTTGAAGACAAGCTCGCCATCGTGTCCCGGCTCGATGCGTTCGGCATCGACGTCATCGAGGGCGGATTCCCCGCGTCGAACCCCAAAGACATCGCCTTCTTCAAGCGCGTGCAGACGCTCGGCCTGAAGCACGCCCGCATCGCCGCCTTCGGATCCACCTGCCGCAAAGGCACCCCGGCCGAAGTCGACGGCGGTCTGGCCGATATCGTCGCGAGCGGCGCGCCCATCGCCACGATCGTGGGCAAGAGCTGGGACGCCCAGGTCACGCGCGCCCTGCGCACTTCGCTCGAGGAGAACCTGCGCATGGTGCGCGATTCGGTCGCCTTCCTCAAGCGGGCGGGGATGGAAGTCGTCTTCGACGCCGAGCACTTCTTCGACGGCTATCGTGCCAACCCCGACTACGCTCTCGCCGTGCTCGACGCGGCCGCCGCAGCCGGTGCCGATTCGATCGACCTGTGCGAGACCAACGGGGGCATGCTGCCCTTCCAGGTGCAGGATATCGTCGAAGTCGTGTGCGCCCGCCTGCCCGGCCAGCGCATCGGCATCCACACCCACAACGACGCGGGCTGCGCCGTAGCCAACGTCTTGGCCGCCGTGCAGGCGGGCGCCGTGCAGGTGCAGGGGACGATCAACGGCTACGGCGAGCGCGTGGGCAACGCCGACCTGCTCACGCTGATCGCCGATTTGCAGCTCAAGATGGACCGCACCTGCGTGCCCGACCTCACCGAGCTCACCAACGTGGCCAATTTCGTCGCCGAAACGGCCAACCTCAAGCTGCCCGCCCACACTCCCTACACGGGTTCGGCGGCCTTCGCCCACAAGGGCGGCCTGCACGCGAGCGCCCTCGCGCGCTTTTCGGCGGCCTACGAGCACGTTGCGCCCGAGCGCGTGGGAAACCTGCAGCACGTGCTCGTCAGCGAGCTCGCCGGCAAGGCGTCGCTCGTGTCGAAAGCCCGCGCGCTCGGCATCGACATTTCCGACGACCCCCACATGGACCAGGAGATTCTCGACGACGTGAAGCGCCGCGAATCGGAAGGCTATTCCTACGAGGTGGCCGACGGGTCCCTGTCGCTGCTCATGCTCAAGCATTTGGGCGCTTTCAAGCCGCATTTCTCGCTCGAGAGCTTTCGTGTTATCGTGGACGATCGCGAAGACAGCGGCCCGTGGGCGGCCGATGCCGCGAGCGAGGCGACCATCAAGATCCACGTCGGAGACAAACGGTTCGTCGCCACGGGAGAAGGCGTGGGTCCCGTGGGCGCGCTCGACAGCGCGCTGCGCCTTGCGATGGGGGAGTCCTTCCCCGAAATCGCCCGGTTCGGCCTCGTCGACTTCAAAGTTCGCATTCTCGACGGCAACGCCGGCACGAGCGCCGTCACCCGCGTCGTGATCACGTCTGCCAGCGATACCGAAAGCTGGGGCACGGTCGGCGTGAGCGAGAACATCATCGAAGCATCGTGGAACGCGCTGGTCGATTCCATCGAATACGGTCTGATCAGATTGGGGAAATGACATATGAGCGATCTGCGTACGCCGAGCGTCGAAGCCCTTCTCGACGTCTTCGTCGGGGTGCAGGACACCGACACTGCCTTCGCCCTTATGGAAGACCTGTTCACCATCCGCGAAATCAAAGAAACCTCGCAGCGGCTGGCGGTGGCCCGCATGCTCGACGACGGTAAGCCCTATGTGGCCATCGAAGAGGCCACCGGCGCGTCGGCCACCACGATTGCCCGCGTGTCGAAGGCGCTCAACTACGGGTCGGGCGGTTACCGCACGGCGATCGATATCGCCAACCGGGCCCAGGCCCTTCACGATGAGACGGCCGAAGGCGATGCGGAAGACGCTGCCGATGCCGCCGCAACGCAGGACGACGCGCAGGGCTAGCGCGCGGGGAGGGTTTGCAGAATGAAACGTTTGCTTATCGTGGTCGATTTCCAGAACGACTTCGTCGACGGGGCGCTCGGGTTCCCGGGCGCCGACCTGCTCGACGCCCGCATCGCGGGGAAGATCCATGCCTACCATGAGCAGGGCGACCAGGTCGTCTTCACGATGGACACCCACCTGTCCAACTACCTGCGCACCCAGGAAGGGCGCAACCTGCCCGTCGAGCACTGCATCGAAGGCACGCCCGGCTGGGAGCTTTTCGGCGCCACGGCCGCCGCGCGTCTCGACCGCGACCTCGTCTTCGAAAAGACTACCTTCGGCTCGGCCAAGCTCTTCAACTACCTCGACAAGGCCAACCACGCGGCGAGCGAAGTGGGCCGCCTGCCCTTTTCGAGCATCGAGCTCGTGGGGCTCGTGAGCAACATCTGCGTGGTGAGCAACGCCATGCTCGCCAAGGCCGCCTGCCCTGAAGTCCCCATCATCGTCGACGCGACCTGCACGGCTTCGGCCGACGAGCGCCTGAACGCCGAAGCCCTCGACATCCTCGAAAGCGTGCAGGTGCAGGTGGTCAACCGGTCCTAGCGTCGCGCGTGCGCCCCAAGAACGAAAAGCGCCCGGCTCCCTCGCCTGTGCGGGCCGCCTTCAGCTCTCGCCAATAAGAAAGAGTAGAAGGCGGCCCGTTCTCTCGACGGTGGGGCCGGGCGCTCGTGGGTAGCGCAGCCGTGCGCCTCACTGGGTCTTTCTGCCGTAACGTTCCACGTTGCGGGCGAAGGTTTCCAAAATGAGCTGGGCACGGGTGCTGATCGGCGTCGCGTTGTGGGTCAGGAACTCGGGTACGTCGTCCACGGGCACGGTGAAGACCTGGATGTATTCGGTCGATTCGGGCGCCGCCCCCAGGGTGGGCTCGTTTTCCACATGGACGTAGACGACCTGAATGCTTTCTTCGCTCATGCCCGCCGACGAAAGCGAAGGCTGGGAAAGGGGCCGCACGTGGGCCTTGCCTTCGGCATCGCGGTGCAGGCCGTAGCCGGTTTCCTCGCGCAGCTCGCGCTCGACCGCTTGCTCGTAGGTCTCGCCCGGGTCGATGAGCCCGGCGGGGAAGGCGATGCACCAGCTGTTCACGGGGTAGCGGAACTCTTTGATGAGCACGAGTCGGTTGTCGGGCGTGCGCGGCACGATGCACACGGCATCGGGAGTCTGCGCATGGGGCGGGTTCGCCGAAAGGCCGCGGAGCTCTTCGACGTAGGCGTCCCGACCCTTGCGCGAGACGCTTTCGTAGCGGTAGTCGCGCCCGTCGGGCAAGCGGTAGGTAAGCACGTACTTTTTAATCCAGCCGTCGGCCACCTGTTCGACATCGATCAGTTCCGGCGTGGGAAGCGAACGTTCAGCCATATCTCCCCTTTCAACGTCACGTAGTAATAAGTATAGATGCGCGGGTCGGCCAGGACGCCGGCTTGCATGTCGAGGGGCACGCCTCGTCCGCATGCGGCAGGGCGAGTAGGGGGGGGCGCGATGTAAGGTGCCACTCGTCGCAATGAAAAACGTCCTGCCGTTCCACCCCGTTTTGGAATGGCGTCGTGCTGATGACCGGAGGGCGCCAAGAGTCGCATGTCTTGCAATCGCTCTCAGAAACACCAATTTGACCAGGGAAAACGCAAGAGGCTAGCAGCAGGTGGAGAGTCTCTGACGCTGCAATATATGGAGGAACCGTGGAGAAGGCGCCCCGCGCTTGCCCCGGGCGGGGGCGGAGCGTAATATACCTCCTTGCCGCTTGAAGCGGCGCCCGCCCCCAACGGGGGCGCGGGAGGACCTTGAGAACCGGATACTGCGAACGAGA
>JALCHN010000042.1 GCA_022644775.1 Eggerthellaceae bacterium | reverse complement strand
TGTTGTCGCGCATACGCGACAACACCACCCGCCCACTTTGTCACGCGAGCCATCCATGCGCCTGAGCCCGTTCACGCGCTTGGCCGATGGAAGCGAGATCAACTACAAGCATGGACAAGCCGTCGCGGGCGGCAAGATGGGCGTACGCTTCGGCAGAGCGTGTTTCGAAGCTTCCATCGAAGAGATCGTGAAAGGGATCGAATCCCTTCTTCATCTGGTGGTAGCGATGTTGAACGCCTTCGTTGACCACCAGAAACGACAGCGAGCTCATCCAAGGGTCGTCGCTGACCAGCTGCCCCGACGCCACGCCGCGCGCAATCACCTCATGGACGCGCTGCACCAGCTGCTCGTAAGACGCAAAAAAGCTCTTGAAGCGCGCACCTCCCTTGCTCGCCGCCAATTCCAGCTCGAAATAGTCGATTGGCATACGGCAGAGGTTGAGTGTATCGCGGTAAGCGAGCGCATAGAGGTACGCCGACGCATCAGCGTCTTCGCCTTCCGCCACATCGAAGCTGCCTGCTGCATTGCTCCCGCAGAGAATGCGATCGAGCAGGGCGTCTTTGGAAGGGAACCAATAATAGAGAGACGACTGATCGATACCCACCGCCTTGGCAATCGCCGTCATCGTGGTGCCGGCATAGCCTTTCTCTCCGAACAGACGTGTCGCCACCTCTACGATTTCGCTCTCGAAATCGGCGCTCTTCGATCCGTCTCTATGCACGCGGCTGCGCCGCTTTGGCTTCATGGTCTCGTCTGTCACGAGGATCCTGCTTCCATCCGCCCTACCGAAACGCATCGCACCCCTACCAGCCAGCGGCGCGACCTAGGCATTCTAGTCCATATAGAACCAATACCTTATTGAGAGTTTACACCCGTGCAACACACGATCGCGTTCTCCCTCTTATACTGCACTCGTATTCAATAAGTTATTGAATACGAGTGCAGTCTTCTCTTCCGGAGTCGTTGAAAGGAAGCATCATGGACATCATGCAAAAGCAGAAGGAGCTGGCGGGCGCGGGCGTGAAATACGCCGTATCCGGTTACGTCGATATGCACGGCGCTTTGAAGGGAAAGATCGTCCCGATTGATCACTTCCCCACCATGGTCGGCGGATCGGAACTGTACACCGGCGCGGCGCTCGACGGCTTGCCGCAAGACGTGAGCGACGAAGAGGTATCGAGCCATCCCGACATCGACGCCGGCTTCATCCTGCCGTGGCGTCCCGACACCGCTTTCTTCCCCTCTAATCTCTACTGCCACGGCATACCTTTTCCCGCATGCTCCCGAAACGCCCTCAAACGCCAGACCGATGCCGCAGCAGCGCTGGGATACCGTCTGAATCTCGGCGTGGAAACCGAATTCTACGTGCTCGACGATACCGACCTGGGTACGCAGACGGTATCCGACCGCGATATCCTAGCGAAGCCCTGTTACGACCTACGCACGGCGACCGACAACTTCGAATGGCTCACCGAGTTGGTCGACGCCATGAACGCGCTGGAATGGGACGTGTACTCATTCGACCATGAAGATGCCCGTGGCCAGTTCGAAATCGACTGGATGTACGATGACTGCACGGTCATTTCCGACCGCGTGTGCTTCTTCCGTTATATGGCAGGCGAAATCGCCCGCAAGCACGGCCATTTCGCAAGCTTCATGCCCAAGCCTTTCGCAAATCGCACGGGATCGGGCGCGCACATGAATATGTCGCTCGCAAACATCGAAACTGGCGAGAACCTCTTTAAGCCCCACGGCGACGACGTGAAGGGCGTAGGACTCTCCCAACTGGGCTACTGGTTTATCGCCGGCGTGCTTGCGCACGCGAAAGCTATCTGCGCCGTCATCGCGCCTACAGTGAACAGCTACAAGCGCCTGGTGCGCCAGGGGTCGACATCGGGTTCAACCTGGGCTCCCGTGTTCATCAGCTACGGCAACAACAACCGCACGAACATGATGCGCGTACCTTTGGCGGGAGGACGCGTGGAATGCCGCGCTGCCGATATCGCCTTCAACCCCTACCTTGCCACCGCAATGATGCTTGCCGCCGGACTCGAGGGCATAGAGCAGAAGCTCGACCCGGGCGCGCCCCATACCGACAACCTGCACAAATACACCGATGCCGACATCGCGAAGAGCGGCATCGAGCTGCTGCCCCGCTCGCTCGACGAGGCGGTCGACGCCTTCGAGGCCGACCCGCTTTCCCGCGCGGTGTTCGGTGACGACTTGTTCGCAGAATGGGTACGCATGAAGCGCCTGGAATGCGAGGACTACCACTTCCATATCTCTCAGTGGGAAACCGAGCGATATCTGAAGTTCTTTTAGACCCCTTCAGCCCCGATAGGAGGCGGTCCCGGTGCAGATGTACGCATTCGCGGGAACCATAGGACCCGCGAAATCCCCCGCACAGATTTCAATCGCATACGAAACGCAGGGGGCGCTCGATGCAGCGGGCAGCAATTGCGTGCTCTTGCCCGGCTATTACACGTCTACCTGTGCGAGCTATCGCCCGTGGATCGGACCCAATTCGCTGTTCGACCCCGAGCGCTGGCTGATAGTGAGCTGCGGCCTCTTGGGGGGAGGGGAGTCCACGTTCGAAACCGACGAAGGTGCGCCGCCTGCACCATATGCCACCGTGGACGACAACGTGCGTGCCCAGCAGGCGTTGCTTGCACATCTGGGAGTGACACAGGTGCGCATGGTAGCCGGCTGGTCGATGGGCGGCATGCAGGCGTTCGGATGGGCGGCACGCTACCCCGAGCGAGTACGCGCCTGCCTGCCCATCTGCGCCACTGCTACCTGCCACCCGGTAAACCAGGTCTTTCTTCGAAGCGTCAAATGCCTGTTGGAAGACGAGACGGGGAACATCGACGATTCCGCCAGCGCAAAACGACGGTTCGGACGCGTGTACGCAACCTGGGCTTTCAACGACGACTTTTTTGCACAAGGAGGTTGGCACGCCTTTGGTTACGGGAGCACTAACGAGCTGCTCGAACGCTGGGCCGGCGACCATGAGGCCATGGACGCACGCTCCATGTATCGCACGTTGCTGACCTGGCTGAATTGCACAGAGCTACCGATCGCAACCCCAGGCGGGAGCGTGCGTCCCCGACTGCTCGCGCTGCCTTCGACTACCGATCGCTACTTCCGCGCAAGCGATGCCGAAGCCGACGCCGCGCTCTTCGGCGGGCAAACCGTGCCGATCGAATCTGATTTGGGGCACATCGCCGGCCGCCCCGGCGTACGCCCAAAGGAAACAGCCTTGATAGCGCGGTTTGCCCATTTGTTACTAGAGTAGGTCCCGCCCCGTTAACACGCCCTTCGGGAAGAAATCGCCGCAAATCGCGGATATCGGCGCGAAAGGCGTGTTAATGCAGCTCCAATGAGTCAAAGAGATGTCACCCCATTGACTCATGGCAGATGCGCACCCGGGTAGCCGTCGACCGCGAGGTCAATGCGGGACTCCTTCAACATATACTCGTGCATGCCGGCGCGCATCGGCATGGTCTGGCGAATAGCGATCGCGCCCGTGGGGCAGGCGCCCTTGCAGTAGCCGCAGCCAAAGCAGACCTCCTGGTCGACCGTCACCTTTCCGCCAGCGCCCACATGCAGCGCATCCTGCGGGCAGCGTGTGTCGATGCAGCTCTTGCACCCGATGCAGGTATCCTGGTCAATCGTAGCGGTGAAGCCCGACGGCGTGAACCGGGCGCGCACGTCAGGCGTCGTGTCCTTGCACAGATTGAGCGCCGTGCAACAGCAGGGACAGCAGAAGCAGATTTCGACCATGTCGGTCATCTCGTCGTTCTTCAGCCCCCACACGATCTGCTCGATTTCCACCCAAAGCGACAGGCACACGAGCCCCAATTCGGCGGCACGGTCCACGCGCGCATACGCCTCTTCCTTTGTGAACTCCCGCGCGATACGGTGTTTCACAACCGCCTGCCCGCTCTTCCCCAGAAACAGGCAGCCCAAATCGGCCGGGTAATGCTCGCACTTGTTGGCCGTGCGGCACAGGCAGCGGTTCATCCCGCCGATGTAATCGGCTTTGTCGATGGCCTGCTTCACCAGGTCGATGGGCACGACCACACTGCCCTGTTTGTCGGAAAGGTCGACGTTCAGGTTGAACACCGTCCCGCCCGAACTGCCCTTCTGCGCATTGGGCATCATGAGCACGTTGCGCACGAGTTTACCGCCCACCGTGTCGGGATGAGCGGTGCGCCACAGCTGGTTACGCAAAAAATGAAAGGCGTGTGCATAGGCACCGTAGTTCCATGGGCGCACCGAAAAACGCGTCCAGAACCGATCCTTCAGCCCCAGTCCCTTCGGATGAGGCTCGAACAGGGGCCGGTCGGGTTTTTCCTTGCGGGCCAGCCGGTCGGCGTCGAGGTAGGTTACCTGACCGCGCTCGTCGACGTTGCCCGCAGGCGCAGCTTCGTTCACCTGAATCGTTTTCGTTCCCATGCTGTTCTCCCTCTTCTCCCTTCGAAGGCATGACTGCAGCCTTGCCCCTCTCCCGTTAACGCGCCTTTCGAGAAGAAATTGCCGAAATTCGCCGGAAACGACGCGAAAGGCGCGTTAATGCAACTCGGCGAGGCCACGCCCGGCGCAATGAGCCAAAGAGATGTGACCCCATTGACTCACGGCAGCTGCCCTGCCCCGCTTCCGTTAACGCGCCTTTCGGGAAGAAATTGCCGAAATTCGCGGAAATCGGCGCGAAAGGCGCGTTAATGCGGGTCGGCGAGGAGGGGTGCGCTGTGGGCCGGCGGGCGCGAGCGTGTGACAACATCACGCGCCCCTGTTGTCACATCACGGTGTGACAACATCACGCGCCCCTGTTGTCACACTAGTCGACGGTCTTGCCTAGAATCTTGTTGGCCGCGTAGACGCCGCTGATCGCCGCGGGCTCCATGCCCAGGCCGTTCGCGTCGCCGGCCACGATGAGCCCCGGCGCCAGGTTCTGCGGCACCGGCTCGGTCGGGCCCGTGAACATGGCCTTGGGCCAGGCCTTCTTGCCGATGATCTCGTATCGCTCGAAGTATTTGTCCATACGGCCCTGCTGCTCGAAATCGACCTCGGTGAAGATCTCGAACACGCCTTCGCCGTCCTGCGCGCCCGCCAGCTGGGGCTCGCCCGACGTCGCCGCGTCGCGTTTGGCGATGAAGATGATCGGCGTCTTCTCGTTGAAAATATGCACGGTATGGTGGGCGTAATGGTCGCGGATCTTCCCCTTGAGCAGGTAGGCGTAGAGCACGCAGGGCTTGCGCACCGCAACCGCCGGCACCCCGGGCAGGCCCGCCACCAGGCTCGACGTCACATCGAGCGGGCAGGCGAGCACCAGGTTCTCTGCGGTCTTCTGCACGCCCTGGTCGGTGGTCACCTTCCAGCCGCCGTCGATCCTCTCCGTGCCCGTCACCAGGTTGCCCAGCAGCACGTCGCCCGCACCCTGCGACAGGCGCGCCGTCATGCCGTCCTCGTCGAAGTCGAAGCGCTTCAGGTCCATGACGAGCTTCATGCTCGGCAGCTCCATCGTGAGCGGCTGCACGGTGTTCAGATAATCGAGCGCCATGAGCTTTTCGGGCGGCGTGCCCGTGCAGGCGTGCGCGAACATGCTCACCAGGTCGTTGCAGATGGGGCCGAAGTTCATGCGCTTGATGAAATCCTTGGCCGTTTCGTGGAAGAGCCCGTCGATGAAGGGGTCGGCCTGCAGGGCGCGCGACACCTCCATCGTCTCGCAGCGCTTCTTGAACTGCTCGTAGTGCGGCAAAAATTCGGTGCGCATCCACTTCATATAGCGCCACAGGCTGGGCAAATCGCCCAGGGTCTTCAGCGACAGGGCCGCGTACTGGTGCGTGTCGTCGGGGTTGCAGGCCGCGTCGCCCAGACCCGAAATCACGTCGGTTGTGGGCTTTAAGATGTTACGTTCCTTGCTCAGCATGGTGCGGTAGCTGCCGAAGTAGAACACGGCGCCGTAGTTCATGTGGCGGCTTGTGTTGTTTAGGATGCGCCCGCCCATACGGTCGGCTATGAGCAGGTAGGGGCGGCCCGCTTTCTGCAGGTCGAGCGCGCAGTTCATGCCCGCGGCGCCCGCGCCCACGATGATAGTTTCGGTATCGAATGCCATGTCTCTCTCCTTTGCTCGCCCGTTCTCCCCCGGGCGTTGATCGCATAATGGCGCGCCGCGGAATCGCCCTCGCGCGAGGCCGCGGCCGGCGCTTCTATTTCTTGCTGTCCGGATAGCGATAGGTGCCTTCGGCCAGGCTCTTCAGCCGATTCATGTAGCCGCGCCCCATCACGATCGAGGCGGTGCCCAGAATGAAGACGACGAAGTACCTGTTGGCGCGATGCCAGCGGTCGAAGGTGCAGTCGCAGCGCCAGATCAGACGGCACCGCGACGGGTCGCCCGACACGGAAGCCACCCGCCAGTTCCACGTCCAGCAGAAGCGACGGAACCACAGCTTCAGGGCCGCTTCGCCGTTGGGGCCGCGGTACTTGTAGGAGGGGTCGGTCGCCGTGTCGGAATGGCTCGCCCAGCCGTAGGGCTCGACGTCGGACACTTCGGTCACCCATTCGCCTATCGACAGCGGGGCCTGGTGGAACCACTGGTAGTCGCCGGCTTTGAGGTTCTGCCATTCGGGGTGGATATCGTAGTGGTTGTGGATGTCGAAGGTGAACAGGCGCTCGAGCCAGTCGAAGCTATACCAGCCGGCCTGGGTCTGCCCCGATTGCTTCACGTAGGCCCACACCTTCGCGGCGGGCGCGTCGATCGTGACGCCCGAGTCGTAGCGCAGATGGCGCTCGCCCGGCTTGATCCAGTCGTCGCCCGGCAGCACGGCGGCCTTCTCTTCGGGCGTCATCTTGAAGCGCATGCCGTAGATCCACATGCTCGAAAGGACGAGGAAGAGGCAGGCGGCCACTAGCAAAAAGATCGCCCAGCCGTCGATGGGGGCCGCGGCGCCCAACGTCACGCCGGCCGAGCCCGCGAGCACCGCCGACCCACCGCACGCGACGAGCGCAGCAAGGCTCGCGCCCGGCGCCAACGCACCTGCGGCCGTGAGCACGAACCAGCAGACCACCGAAAGGGCCCAACCGAAAATGCCCAAGTAGATGTCTTCGGCGCTGCATTCCATCTGGTGCTTGCCGTGGCCGATGGCCCAGTCGACGAGCACGCCTACCCACCCGAAGCAGAAGCCGAGCGCCGCCAGGCCGAACCGCGCGGCGTTGGTGAGACGGTAGCCGTCGATGTGTACGTCGTAGTGTTTCATATCCCTCCACCTTTCGTACATAACTCCTGATGGAAGTTTATGAAGCGGAAGGGATGCCGTCACGAATCGACCCTGCGCAAGCGTCTTATAATGAGACGGCCGAGGCATATCGTCTCGAGTGATGCCGAACCGCGAAACCCACAAGGAGCAGCGCATGGTCAGGAGAACCAAATTCGCCATCGTCGAAGCCTTCAACACCCTGATCGAGCGAAAGCCCTTTGAGGACATTTCGGTGGTGGACATTGCGCGCGAGGCCGACGTGAGCAAGGCGACCTTCTACCGCTACTTCAAAGACAAGTACGACGTGATGAACTACAACTACAAGCACATGCTCGACGAGGCGATCGACGCGCCGAGCATCACGAACTACCGCGACCTCTACGCGCGCCTGTTCAGCCTGGGCGAAACCAAGCTGCGCCGCATCAGCGGGGCCCTGCGGTCGCAGGGCGCGAACTCGTTCGAAAGCTACATCTACGCCTACTCGCGCTCGAAGGTGGAAGAGATCACGCGCGCCAACCGCCAGGGCGCGGGCCTTTCGCCTGCCGAGGACCTGCAGCTCGACGTGTTTTGCTACGGCATCAGCTACATGTACAAGGAATGGATCAAGGGACACTACGACGTGACGGTGGACGAGGCCGCCGACAAGCTCTTCGAGATGATGCCCGCCACCCTGCGCGCGTATTGGGCCTAGCGTATGACAACGGGGGCGCGTGATGTTGTCACATCACGCGCACCCGTTGTCACAGCGCCGATTCCCCGCGCTCGTTGGTGCGCATGCGCACCGCGCCCGTCACGGGGCGCACGAAGATCTTCCCGTTGCCGAAGGTGCCGCCGCCCAGGCGGTCGACGACGTTGTCGATGATCGCGTCGACCACATCTGAGCTCACCACCGTGCGCACGCTCACTTTGGGGAGCAGCGCCACGCCCTCGCGGTCGTCGGACACCGCGCGGCGCCCGTGCTGCCGGCCGTAGCCCAGGCCTTGGGTCACGAAGATGCCGTTGTCGGAATATTCCGAAAGAAGCGCGATGAGCGCTTCGAGCTTCACGCCGTTGATGATGAATTCGATCTCTTCCATGCCGGTCCTCCCTGTTGGCGCGCGGGCCGGCCGCGCCCCATCCACCAGGCGCCGCGAGCCCGCCACCCCATTGAAGTCCGCCGACGTTTTCGGCGCTTTGCAGAGGCGTTTCCATTGGGTTTCAAGCAGCGAGCCTACGAGCGCTCGCCAACGTGCCGACGCCCACAAGGCGAGAGCCCGCTGGCCTCATCCGGCGACCGCGCATCTGGCACGGATATACCGATGTGCAGCATATTTTCGAGCACGCGGTCACAAAAGAATCGAAGTGCAGCATAGGTTTTTACTTCGGCACATCTCCGCCATTTACGTGTCAACATGTTTTTTCAAGATGCTGCAAGCAGACGAAAAAGCGCCTTTTCGGGAGAGATGCGACCAGATGTGACCAGATGTGACCAGGAGGGCGCTCGGAAAAAGAAAAGGCCAGGGGAAATCGTCCCCTGGCCTGCGGTTTCATGGTGCCCCCGGGCGGATTCGAACCGTCGACACCCGCTTTAGGAGAGCGGTGCTCTATCCCCTGAGCTACGGAGGCGCACAGGTCATTCTACCATGATTGTTCCGCACGCCACCCATCAACGTGCCGCCGCGCCAAAGCCCCGCACGCGCAAAAAAGAGGGCCTGCAACCGCACGGCTGCAGGCCCTTGGCTCGCACGCTTCGAACGCGTTTTGTGCGTCGCCCGCGCTCGGGGCGCTAGGCGGCGTCGCCCGCGCTCGGGGCGCCGCTCTTCCAGTCGGCGGTGTCGTTGACGTAGGGTACCATCGCGTCCTCGTCGTTGCCGGCGTCCTTCAGGCGCTTGAAGTAGTCGCGCGTCTCTTTGGCCACCACGCCCGAAAGCGCGAACAGGGCGATCATGTTCGGGATGGCCATAAGGGCGTTGAAGATGTCGGCGATGGTCCACACGGCGGCCACGGTCATGTAGGGGCCGATGAGCACGCAGAGGATGTAGAGCCAGCGGTACACCTTCACGACCTTCATCTTGCCGTTGGTGAGGTACTCCAGGCAGCGCTCGGAGTAGTAGTCCCAACCCAGAATCGTGGTGAAGCCGAAGAGCACCATGCAGAGCATGACCATGAAGTTGGTCACCACGTCGGGCAGGAAGGGCAGGCCTTGCGAGAAAGCGGCCATGGTCACGGCGGCGCCCTGCAGGTCGGTGTCGATGTAGGCGCCCGTGATGACCAGGGCCAGGCCCGTCATCGAGCAGACGACGATCGTGTCGAGGAAGGTGCCCGTCATGGACACGAGGCCCTGGCGCACCGGCTCCTTGGTCTGCGCGGCGGCCGCGGCGATGGGCGCGGAGCCCAGGCCGGCCTCGTTGGAGAAGATGCCGCGGGCGATGCCCTTCTGCATGGCGATGATGATCGCGCCCAGGGCGCCGCCGGCAGCGGCGCGCAGGCCGAAGGCCGAAGCGAAGATTTCGACGAAGGCGCCCGGCACCTTGTCGAGGTTGACCAGGATCAGGATGATGGCCAGGCCCACGTAGATGACCACCATGGCGGGGATGACGCGTTCGGCCACCGAAGCGATGCGGCGCAGGCCGCCGATCACAATGAGGGCCACCATGAAGGCGAGCACCAAGCCGCCGATGACCGTGGCCCAGGAATAATCCATGCCCAAGATCTGTACCGTAGCGGCCTTATTGGGGTCGAAGAAGCTCGTTATCGAGGTGGAAATCGAGTTGACCTGGGTAAACGTACCAATGCCGAACAGGCCCACGCACACGCCGAAGAAGGCGAAGAGCTTGGCCAGCCAGCGCCAGTTCTTGCCCATGCCGTGCTCGATGTAGTAGAAGGGGCCGCCCAGGGCGTGGCCGGTTTCGTGGTCCCAGTTGCGGAACTTCACCGCGAGCAGGCCTTCCGAATATTTGGTGGCCATGCCGAACAGGGCCGCGACCCACATCCAGAACAGGGCGCCCGGGCCGCCGGCGATAATGGCCGTGGCCACGCCCACGATGTTGCCCGTGCCGATCGTGGCGGAAAGCGCGGTGCACAGGGCGCCGAAGCTCGTGACTTCGCCCGAGCCGCCCTTTTCGTTCTTCATCATGTAGCGCAGCGCACGGCCGAGCTGCTTGAACTGCAGCCCGCGCACGCGGCAAGTAAGGAAGATGCCGCCCACCAGGATGAGCAGAATCGTCGGAACGCCCCAAACGGCGTCGTCGATCACGGTGAGCGCGGTGTTGATTGCGGAAAATACGGCTTCCACGTGCCTTTACCTCCTTCGGTAACGATTCCTACTGAAGAAGGTCGCAAATGTCGGTACATCGGTGGGCCCCTGCGAGAGGCCGTCACCTTTGCTCTGTCCGCTTGCCTGAGAGATTCGGGTCCGCATGCGCGGCCCTTACACCTTCGGCACCCCATTTAAGAGATTCTCCAGAGACTTCTCCGTCCTCAGTTTCCGTCGAAACGGATCCAAAGGACCTCGTAGAAGATGACAAGTCGCTAGTATGCACTCTCGCAGGCGATAGCGCAAGGACAATTTGTCAAGCCGCAGCGCGTAACCTATTGGAAACAAAGCGCCCCGGGGCGGCCTACGCGCATGCGGCGACCGTTCCGGGGCGTATTCAATAGGCTTCTGCGACGGATGCGCTAGAGCGCCTCGCGCATCGAGAGGATGTCGACCAGCTTGTTGGCGGCGTCGCGCACCGACATGCCGTCGATATCGAGCGTCACTTCGGCGTACATCTCGTAGAGGGGGATGCGCTCCTCGTAGAGGTCGGCCAAGCTCATGCCCATGCCGTTCTTCATGACCACGCCGCGCTCGTGCAGGCCGCCCAGGCGCTGGGTGAGCTCGTCGAGCGAGACCTTCAGGTAGACGATCGTGCCGATTTCGGCCAGATGCAGCATGGCCTCGTCGGAATAGACGCAGGAACCGCCCGGAGCGATGACCGTCTTGTGGGCATCGAGGTTGCAGAGCACCTCGTTTTCCACGGCGATGAAGCCTTCCGGACCCACCGCGTCGATGATCTTCTGCAGGGTCTTGTCGCTCTGCTGCTGGATGAGGATGTCGCCGTCGACGAAATCGTACCCGAGCATCTTCGCGATCACGATGCCGAGCGTCGATTTGCCCGCGCCCGGCATGCCGATCAAGATGATGTTGTCTTTCTTTTCGGCCATTTGAACTCCTTCGTTGCCAGAACTTCACTCGACACTATAGCAATGAATATCACGACGAAGCCCAAAAGCACGCGCGGGGCGAGCGTTTCGCCGTAGAAGACCACGCTGAACAGGACGCCGAAGACGCTTTCCAGGCAGAGAATCAGCGACGCCTGCGCGGGCGGCACATGGGTCTGCCCCACGTTCTGCATGAGGCAGGCGAGAAAGGCCACGAAGAAGGTGAGGTAGGCCACCTGGGCGAGCATAGAAGGCGCGAGCAAGACCTCGGGGTCGAGCGCGGGCTCGGTGGCGGCGCCCGCGACGAGGCTCGCCACGCCGGTGACGGCGAATTGCCAGAAGGTGAGCGCCATGACGTCCTTGCCGCCGGCGTACTTGCCCATGAGCGCGATCTGCGCGGCGAAGAACACGGCCCCCACAAGCGTGAGGACGTCGCCGGTGCGCATGGAAAGGTCGCCGTCGAGCGAGACGAGCCCCACGCCCACCAGGCACAACGCCGCACAGACGATGTTCAGGCGGCTGGGGCGGCGGCGCGCCACGAACCAGTAGAGGAAGGGCACGATCGCACAGTAGGTGGCCGTGAGGAAGGCGTTCTTGCCGGGCGTGGTGTCGGTGATGCCCACTGTCTGCGCCCAGTAGGCCAGAAAGTAGGCAGCGCCCATGGCCAGCCCCGCGCGCACGGTGGCGGCGTCGGCGTGGCCCGTCACGCGCTTGAAGAAGAAGGCGAGCACCAGGACGGCGGCGATCGTGAAGCGGATGCCCACCAGGGTGGCCGGCGACACGGCTTCGGTCACATCCTTCACCACGAAAAACGATGAGCCCCACAGAAGCGTGCAACCGAAGAGCATAGCGTAGTAGACCCAGCTGGGCAGGCGGTCGAAGAGACTGGTGCCCGGGCTGCCGGCGGCAGGGGCGCCGGCGGGGACATTAGTCATGCGCGAGCACCTTTCGCACCGCTTCGGCACGGTCGGGCCAGGCGACGCCGTCGTCGGCGGGAGCTGCGGCAGCCTGGGCGGCCGGCATCGCGGCCAGGCGGTCGCACGCGCCGAAGAGGTAGGCGTATTCGGCGAGGATCTCCCATGCGGCCGGGTCGGCGGGGCCCTGTGCCGGGTCGCCTTCGGCCATCCAGCGAGCGAGCGCCTTGCAGCGGGCCAGGTAGTCCTCGCCCGCCTGGGTACGGCGGGGCATGAAGTTCGAAAGGGCGAGCACCACCAGCGCCGCCGGAAGCAGGAAGGCCACCGGGCGCCAATCCTTGGTGTTCCACCACCACAGCACCGAAAGCACGGCCACCGCGATCGCCGCGATGCCGAAGCGCCCCTGGGCCTTCACGCCGGCGGTGCCGAAAACGCCCGCGCGGTCGACGGCCTTGTCGACGGCGGCGCGCCATTCGGCCTGGGCGCGATGGTAGGCTTCGGCCCGGTCGGGGCTCATTTGGGCCAGGTCGCCCTCGAACAGGCAGTCGTCGCCGCCCGCCAGGTTCTCGAACAGCAGGTCGTAGGTGGCGCGGTCGAGCTTGTCCTGCGCGAGCTCGCGGCGGCCGCGTTCCAGGCAGGCGATGCGCCCGCCGTCGCGCTCCACCCAAGATAGGCGCACGGCCCCCAGGCGCACGAGCCGCATAACCGACACGATCGCCTCGTCGTCGGTGCGCGCTCCCCCGTTCCACAGGCGGGCGACCACGGCCGGGTCGACGTCCGGGCAGGCGGCCTCGGCCAGGTAGCGGGCGCGGAATGCCGGGGTGCGCCAGGCCCCGCAGCGCTTCAGCGCGATGAGCGCGGCCGCCACGAACAGGATGGCGACCACGGCGATCGCAATCGAGAAGGCGAGCCAGTAGCCGTACTGGTAGCTGCCCCCGTCGGCCCATTCGGCTTCGCTTTTCAGGATCTGGTCTTTGAAGGTGACCGACCCGTGGGCCTTCAGGTCGTCGGCAGAAATGCTCGTGAGCCAGGTGCGCGGGAAGAGCACGCGGGCGGTTTCGGCCTCGTGGGCCGGGACGTAGTCGGCGTGGTAGGTGACCGTGGTGGCTGCGTCGTTGAAAGCGAGCGTGCCGTTGGCCGGGCCGTGGCCCCAGGCGTAGACGGTGTCGCCGGGCACGGGCGCCACACCGCCGGGCACGGGCAGCGAGATGGTACAAGTCACGTTGTAGGTGGGTACCTTCCAGTCGCTTCCGATGTACTGCCAATAGAGATCGGCGCAGTCTTTGTAGGCGGTGACGCCGGCTTTGATCGTGTAGTCCATCTGCATGACGACCTGCTCGTCTTGGCCGTACACGTAGAAGTAGAAATCGCTGCGGCCGGCGTCGACCGCGTACGATTGGGTGCCGGGGCCGCCCTTTTCGCGCCATTTGAAGTCGAAGGTGGCCTGGGTCGCGTCGGCGAGCTGGACGTCGCCGTTTTCGTCGGGCACGCCCACCTGCACCGAATCGAGCGTGAACGAGCTGCTACGCATGTTCCAGCGGATGCAGTCGACGTCGCCGTGCAGGACGAAGGTGCGCTGTTCGACCACGTGCAGCGAGCCGTCGCTTTGCGCGTCGGCGGTGATGTTGACCTTGGTGATTTCGTAGGTGCCGGTGGAATCGATGCCGTCAGCGCGGGCCGCGGGCGCGAAGGCGAGCGCGAGCACGCACAGAAAGGCAACGAGCGCGAACGCGCAGGCGGCGAAGGATGCCGGGGCGCGGCGCGTGCGGCGGTCTGTCATATGCGTGTCACCTGCTTTCAGCCAGGGGCGAGAGGTTTGGTCCGCTCGTTGTGCGGGCCGTTCGATTCTAAAGTATCGGCCCGCCGATTGCGAATGCACAGGCCGAAGGGCGCGCATGGCACTGGCCGGCTCCCGCCGCGTTCGCGGTGGCCGAAAGGCGCGCCGAACGCATGCCGGATTCCGCCGTCGCGTGTTTCGCTGGGCGGAAGGCCCCGTCGAGCACAGCCGCGCCGCGCGGCAATCTTGCGGCGAAGTTGTGAACCTCGCTTCGCTCCTTGCAAGTTCTCGAGACGAGCGGTAACATTACAAGCCGCGTCAATCGACGTCCGCGGAGAGCTGACCGAGAGGCCGAAGGTGCTCGCCTGCTAAGCGAGTATACCCCCCAAAGGGTATCTGGGGTTCGAATCCCCAGCTCTCCGCCACTTTTTTCTTTCTTTCAACTGTGAAAAGCGCCCCGCATCGGGGCGCTTTTTTGTTGCTGCGTGACAACGGGGGCGCGTGATGTTGTCACAGCATGCTGTGACAACA
>JALCHN010000041.1 GCA_022644775.1 Eggerthellaceae bacterium | reverse complement strand
GTCACGTCCCCGTGACAACATCACGCGCCCCCGTTGTCACAGAGAAAGGAGCAATATGTCAACGATGAGACTGGCCGTACCTACGATGGGACAGGCAGGACCGAACAGCGCGAGGAGCGGCCACTTCGGCCACTGCGACTGCTTCTCGATCGTCACGATCGAAGACGGAAAGATTACCGGCGTCGAAGGCGTCGCGAACCCGCACCGCGAACAGGGCAGCTGCCTGAGCCCCGTGCAAGCGCTGCAAGCCGCCGGCGTCGACGCGGTCGTCGCAGCCGGCATGGGCGCCCGTCCCATGGCGGCCTTCAAGCAGCTGGGCATTCCCGTCTACTTCGACGACCAGGCGCCCACCGTCGCCGAAGTCGCCGCCAAGGTAGCCGCCGGCACCGCACGCGAGATCGGTCCCAACGATACCTGCCGACACTAGCGAACAGGCACGACAACATCACGCGCGCCCGTTGTCACAAAAGCGCCCGGGGCACGCGGCCCCGGGCGCCCCGGAGGGGGGGGATGTTAGGCTCCGAACGCCGCCGCGTTGGCGCCGGCGATGCGGCCGAACGTGTAGATGTCGGCCATCGAGCAGGAGCCCAGACGGTTCGTGCCCATCTTGTGGCCGGCCACTTCGCCCGCCGCGTACAGGCCCGGAATCGCGTTGCCGGCATCGTCGAGCACCTGTGCATCGGTGTTGATATGCAGGCCGCCCATCGTGTAGTGCACGGCCGGCTTGTACGAGTTGATGTAGTAGGGGCCGTCTTTAATGGGGGTCATCGTGTCGCGGTAGTGGAAATCGGGGTCGCTGCCCTGAGCGCAGTAGCTGTTCCACGTATCGACCGTCTGCTTGAGCGCGTCAGCGTCGATGCCGAAGTGGTTGGCGGCCTCTTCGAGCGTGTCGGCCTTCACGATGATGCCGCGGCTTTCCAGGTTCTCGTACTCGTCTTCATGCTCGTCGAGCAGACCGGTGTCGTCCACGGCCGACTGGTCCCACAGCATGTAGGCCATGCCGCCCGTCTGGTTCTTGATCGCATCGGAAAGCACGTCGCGGCGGCCGAGTTCCTCGACGAAGCGCTTGCCTTCCTTGTTGATCATGATGGCGCGGCTTTCCAAGCGCATGTCGTCGACGTAGAGCAGGGCGCCCGTTTCGGGATCGCAGGTCGGGTAGGTCTGGATGTACTGCATGTCGATGAGATTGGCGCCCAGCGCGCTCGCCATCGTGAGGCCGTCGCCGGTGGCGCCCACGCTGTCGGTGGAAAGGATCTTGTCGTCCATATCGGGGTTGTACTTCACGCGCATGTCGACGTTGCTGCCGAACCCGCCGCACGCAAGCACCACGGCCTTGCCGGTGAAGGTATGCGTGTCGCCGGTGAGCTGGTCTTCGGCCTTCACCGTCGTCACGTTGCCGGAAGCGTCCTTGCCCAGCTCGGTCGCGCGCATGCTGCGCACCACGGTGATGTTGTCGATCTTCGACGCGCGGGCCGAAAGCTTCACGATCATTTCAGATCCCGTATGACCCTTGGGGATAATCGAGCGCTTGACGGAATGGCCGCCGAAGAAGAGCAGATCGTGCTCCCACGACACGCCGGCTTCAAAGGTGAGCCATTCAGATGAATCGAGCGTGCCGTTGGCGATGACGTTGACGAGCGCGGGGTCGCCCACGTTGTCGCCGCCCTTCAGCATATCCTGAGCGAGTTGCTCGGGGCTGTCGGACACGCCAGCCGTCTTCTGGATCCAGTTGCCCGGCACGGCCATCTCGCCGCCCGACAGGCAGGTGTCGCCGCCGACGATGCCGAGCTTTTCGAGCAGGATGACGCTCTTGCCCTTGTTGGCCGCGGTGATCGCCGCCGCGAAGCCGGCACCACCGCCGCCCACGACGATGACGTCGGCGCTTTCGGGGATGCTGTCGGTACGTTCAAGCGACGCAGGCGTGCGCTTCTTCCACTCTTCCGACTTCGCGCCCGACTGGTCGAGCGCGTCGGCCACGGCGTCGACGAAGGCCATGCTCGACAGCGTGGCGCCCGACACCGTGTCGACGTCGAGCGTCTGGTTGTCGACGATCAGGTCGGTGAGCTCCTGCATGGCCACGTCGCCCATGCCGGTGGTCTCGCGCGACTTCAGCACGGTGATGCGTTCGATGTTGCCGTCCTTGGTGGCCACTTCCACTTCGACGTCGCCGTGCTTGCCGACGCCGTGGCCCACCCAGGCGCCGTCGGCAGCCTGCTTGGAATCCTTCGTCGACGACCCGTGCGGCGCGCAGCCCGCGAGCACCGCCGCTCCGCTCAATGCGGCAACGGCGCCTGCGGTGACGAACGAACGTCTTGATACGTTTTTCATGATGAATGCCCCTCCTTGCATTATCCTTCGTGCGGGTCCCTCACGTTTCCGCACGAACCGAACGTAGGCAAAGCGGGCTCCTTTTGGAATCGGCTGGGGCGGTTATTTCCCTAACCCGCCGCATAACCCATCGTTGAACTGGGGTTTCTTTTGATCCCCTCCGAAGAAGTTTGAAGCGGATTCAGCGTCCGGACGTACCTTCTGCTATAGTTTTGTGCGCAATACGAGGAAAAGGGAGGGATTTCTCGTGGTTAGCGCCGCATTCTGCATGCGTGATTTCCGCATGCATTGGGGAGAGGTGGCTCGCCGCATCGTCGCCATACCCATGGTCTTTCTGGGCGTGGGCGTCTATCGCGCCTGGCTTTCGATCTTCTTTCGCTACGGGGCCTTCTCCGGTGTGGGCGTGTTCGACTACTTCGTGTTCGAGGGGGCCATCGGCGTGGCGTCGCTCGTGCTCGCCTTGCTCGCCGCGAAGATCACGCCCCTCTGGGCCAACAACCGCATGATGGCGCTCACCTTAGCGGCCATGGTCGGAGGGTCGGCCCTTCTTGTGGCCTACAGCTTCCTGACCGCTCCCCTCTTCAAGGCAGCCGGCCTCGTGGCTGCGGGCGCCGGGCTCGCCTCGCTCATCCTCATGTGGGCCGAATTCTACGGGTCGCTCAACCCCATGCGCGTCGCCATCTACCACGCGCTCGCCATCTTCACCGGCGAATGCATGAAGTGGCTGTTCATGGGAATGAGCGACACCTACCTCATGTTCTTCGCGCTCGTGCTGCCCTTCGTGAGCGCGGCGAACGTCCGGCTGAGCATGCGCCACCTGCCTGACCACGAGCTGCCGCGCGCCACGCGCAAGGACGCCGCCCGCGTCTTCCCCTGGAAGCCCATTCTGCTTATGTCGGTGTGCACGTTCGCCGGCGGCTTCGGGTCGCTGCCCGCTCAGCCGCTCGTGGCCGGCAACGTCGCGGGCGCTATGCTCGTGACCGCCCTCGTGTTCCTGGGCGCGCTTTCGCAGGCGCGCTGGTTCAACTTCGACACGATCTATCAGCTCGCTTTCCCCCTGTTCATCATCGGATTTCTGCTCGTGCAGCCCGCCGAAGGCCACCCCGGCTGGCTCATGGCGCTCTGCTACGACGCCGGCTACACGATGCTGTCGATGTTCATCATGCTCGTGATGAGCAACATCACCTACCGCTTCGGCATCAGCGCAGTATGGATAAACGGCATCGAGCGCGGCATCCGCTACCTGGCCGAAATCGCCGGCTGGGGCTTCGGAGCGGTCGTAACCGCGCACGCGGCGCCGGCGGAGGCTCAAGCGATCTTCTACACGATCACCGTAGTGCTCATCGCCATCTTCGTCGTGGTCTTCGTGACCGAGCGCAATCTTTTTTTCGAAGTGGGGCATCACGGCGCAAGCGCTCGGAACCGACGACGAGAGCCGCGCTGCCCGCGTGTCGATGCGCGTGGCCGACCTGTCTCGCCAGCACGGGCTCACCCCGCGCGAGGAAGAAGTGCTGCAGCTGCTCGTGCGCGGGAAGAGCATGGCCGAAATGGAAAGCGAGCTCTTCGTAGCCCAGGGGACGATCAAGGCCCACATCAACCACATCTACCGCAAGTTCGACGTGCACAGCCGCAAGGACCTCCTCGCCGTGTGCACGGCGGATTGACAACATCACGCGCCCCCGTTGTCACACGAGCAGGCGGCGGTAGACGGCGGGATCTTCGGCCATCGCCGCCGCGCGCTGGCGGGCGAGATGCTCGTCGAGCGCATCGCGCGACGCGGCCAGCCCCGCAACGAGCGCGACCAGGTCGTCGGCGCTCGCGCACACGTGGTCGGGCGCCACGTAGCGCGGGCGATGCAGCGTATCGGCGAAGCCGGCGATCAGCTGGTTGCACAGAAACGCCCGCTTCACCGCCGAGACGATCTCGCTGCCGCGGTTGACGTCCAGATACCAGTCGCAAGCGTCGAAGAGCCCTTCCAGCACGCCCTTCGATGCCACCGGATAGAGGCGCACGTTCGACCGCGCTCCGAAGGCCGTAAGCTTGCTCGACATCTCGGTGAGGGCCGCGATGTGGAAGGTCATGTGCGGCAGCCCCTCCACCAAGGTCGCGAGCCCCTCGATCTGGTCGGAATTCGTGCAGATGAGCACGTCGCTGCCGCCCGTATTGTCGCGCTCGAAGGCGTAGACGAAGCCGCACGGCTGCAGGTAGTCGCCCGAAGCGCCCAGCGCGCGCAGCTTGGCGTAGCTCTGGGCGTTCTGCACCAGAATCCGCTTCGTGTGCGAACGGCCGCTCAAAATGAGCTGCATGTTGCCGGGAACATCGGGCCGCGGCCGCTCCTGCCAGAAGAGCACGTTGCCCCTGGGCGCCGCTTCGAGCCGCTCGCCCACGAACAGCGGCGTGGAAAGCGAGTTGTAGAAGATCCGCTCCCCCGCAAGCCCGCGCGCCTTCAACACGGCCACGGCGAAATCGGTCCGGTTGCGGAAGAGGCGAATCGCCCCGTCGCGCGTCGCGATGACGTCGCCTGTCACGTAGTTCTCGACGATGCGCTCCCTGCCCCGTTCGTCGAACCAACTGCGGCAGAACCGCTGGCCTTTCCGGTTGAAGGTCGTACGGGCGCAGAGCAGGCCCGCAAGGTCGTAGTGGTCGGTGAAGCGCACGGTGCCGCTCTCGTCGAGCCAATCGACGTCGGAGGCGATGCGGCCCTCCGCCTCGCGGGCGTAGAAGATGCGGGCCCGCAGGTGGGTGCGGTCGCGCACCTGCCCGCGCGCGCCATCGGCCGAAATCTCCCAGTAATCGGGCACCTCGATCTGGTTGAAGTTCCGCCCCGTCCCGGGCGTCCAGCCGGCGTGGGCGACCCGGTAGCGCTGTACGTCGGCGGCGGTGGGCGCGGCCGCCTCGCGCACGGCCCCGGGGAAGGGCGCCGGCTGCGCGTCCTGCGCCGCCAGCCGGTAGATCGAGCTCACGTCCAGGGGCAGGGCCACGTCTTCGGAAAGCACGATTGCCGGCCCCGCGAAGCCGGCCTGGGCAAACGACGCGCGCAGCAGGGCCGCCTGCTCGTCGTAACGGTCGAGAAAAAGCACGCCTTCGCCGCTCATCGTCCCTCGATCACACCTTTCCATTTCAGCGCCACCCGTTGCTCTTCGTAGGCTTCGGCGATCTCGTAGGACCGCTGGGCAAACGCGGCACGGTCGCATTCCGTGAAATAGCGCACGACGCGATCGGCGAGCGCCTGCACGCGGTCGGCTTCCGTCATGGCCTCGCGCACCGGAACGAGGAAGCCGTTCTTGCCGTCGTCGATGAAGGTCGGGTTGCCGTAGGGCACGTCGAAGCCGATCATGGCCAGTCCGTTACCCACCGCCTCCATCAGGCTCAACCCGAAGCCCTCGCTCGTCGACCCCGAAAGGTAGAGCTCGTAGTGCGGGTAGACGGCGGCCATGTCCCGCTGCCCCAGAAGGCGGATGTAGCCCTCGGCGCCGCGGTCGCGCACGAGCGCCTGCAGGCGGTCGCGTTCGACCCCTTCCCCGCAGATGTCGAGCGTGAGATCGGGCACCGCTTCCTTCGCCGCGACGCAGGCCTCAATCACCCAGTCGAGATGCTTTTCGGACGCCAGCCGCGAGGCCGTGACGATCGAGCACGGCCGGCGCGGCGCGGTGGGCCGCACGAGCGCGTCGAGCCCGCCCACCGGCACCACGTCGATTTCGGGCACCGCGCCCACGAAGCGGGCGAACTGGCCTTCCATCAGCTTTTTCTGCGCCGGCGTGGACACGACGAAGAAATCGATGTGCCGGAACATGTCGAAGGGGTACTCGTAGTAGTTGTTCCACAGGATGTGCGCTTCGTCGGTGCCCGCCACGCTGAAGTGGTCGGCGTGCACGACGACGCCCACCCGAGCGGGGCCCGCGTTTTCCAGAAGGGCCTGGCCGATGCCGGTCGTGCGGTCGATGATCACGGTGTCTTTGGACGTGAGCCCAAGCGAGTGCACGAAGTGACCGACCAGGTCCTCCTTCGAGAAGAAGACGTGGTCGGGAAAGCGGAAGAGCGCGTCGCCGTCCTGCGGCATCTCTTCGAATGCGACCGTGCCGTCCTCGTTGAAGAACCGCCGCAGGTAGAGATGGGCCCGCCCGTCGAGCGGGGCATAGTATTCGGAATACAGGCGCCCGTAGGTGAAGTAGTCCTTGCGCACCAGGCAGCCGCCCGACACGAACTCGACGCGGTGGAGCGCATCGTGCCGCTCGTCTACGAAATAGAGCGAGCAGAACCGGCCCGGATCGGAAAACTGCAGCCGGCCGACCTTCCCCGTGCGCGTGACCTTATAGTCCTCGTCGGCGAGCGTGGCCAGAAATTGCGCGAGCGTGTAGGTGACGGGCGCGATGCGGAAATCGGTAAAGGCGGAATACAGCCAGACGACCTCGCTGTCCTTGAAGCCGATGTTGCGCGTGAGGTGCTCGATGTTCTCCTGCGGGAACATGTCGGTGAAGACGAACTTCGCCGGCTTTCCCAGCAGGCGGAACATCCGCGCCCGGTAGGCCTGGGCGTACTCGACGCCGCTCGACGCCCAGCCGATGCCCAGGTTGAAGTTGTAGATCATGCGCCCACCTCGATCAGGGGAAGAGAATCGTCCGCTTGCCGTGCTTGCCCGCTTGCGGTTCGGCCAAGAAGAAGTTGCGGGCGATGTGCTCCATCATGTCCCGCTTCATTTCCTCGAAGGACCGGTAGGCTTCCTTGCTGTATTCGAAGATGGGGTTGCGCTGGGCGGTGCCGCGCGACGTGATCGCGTACTGCAGCTGCTGCAGGTAGTCGACCTCTTCGATCCAGCCCTCGTCGAGCGCTCTCAACATGCAGGCGCGCAGGAAGTCCTGATAAGCCCCTTCGGTGGAAAACCGCGCCTTCTTGGCGGCCAGGAGCCCGTCGGCATAGGCGCTCATTCGCGCGAGCAGCTGCGACGTGCCGCCCGTAAACAGGGCGGCCTCGTCGCCGGTAAGCTCGTAGGTGAGGTTGTCGAGCACGTAGCGGTTGAGCTCGCCGGGGGTAAGCTGGGGATGCGCGGCCACGAACCGCTTGAGGTTCGCGTGCACGATTGCGCGCAGGTCGTCTTCGGCCACCGCCTCGCCGTCGAGCAGGCGGTTGCGCGCCCCGTACATGATGTCGCGCTGGCGGCGGAGAATCTGGTCGTAACGAACCGCCTGCTCGCGCGACGACACGCTCTGCTCTTCGATGATCCGCTGGGACCGGTTGATGAGCCGCTTCACCTGGGCGTGCGACGCATGCCGATCGCCATCGAGGATCTTGTCGGTCTTTTCCGCGAACATCTGGGTCACGATCTCGTCTTCAAGCGACACGAAGAACTGGCTCGAACCCGGGTCGCCCTGGCGGCCGGCGCGGCCGCGGGCCTGGCGCTCGAGTCGGGTGTTCATCATGCGGCCCACCCCGATGACGGCAAGCCCGCCGATTTCGGCCACGCCCGAGCCCAGCTTGATGTCGGTGCCGCGACCGGCCATGCCCGTCGATACGGTGACGGCGCCCTTCTGCCCGGCCGCGGCAATGATTTCGGCTTCCCAATAGGCGTTGTTGGCGTTGAGCACGCTGTGGGGCACGTGGCGCTCCACCAGCATGCCCGAAAAGATGCGCGTGTCCTGGATGGTCGCCGTTACGACGAGCACGGGCCGGCCCAGCTCGTGGGCGCGCAGCGCCTCCTTCAGGGCGGCGGCGTACTGGTCCTCGGCGGACATGAAGTAGCGGTCGGCCTTGTCGTCGCGGCGCAGGCGCTTATGCGGCGGGACGACGACCACGCGCTTGCGATAGACCCGCCACAGCTCGCGGCGCGCGTCGGAAAAGGTGCCGCTCATGCCGCACATCTCGGGGAACATGAGGAAGAGGTTCTGGTAGGTGATCGAGGCGACGGAGCGCTGTTCCTGCGTGATCTTCAGGTGTTCCTTCTCCTCGAGCGCCTGATGCTCGCCCCCGCGCAGCTTCATGCCCGGCAGGCTGCGGCCGATGCTGTTGTCGAGCAGGACGATCTCGCCCTCGTCGGAAACCATGTACTCCTTCTGCGCGTGGAAGAGCGCCCGCGCCCGCAGGGCCAGCTGGATGTGGCGGTTGAGCTCGAAGTTCTTGTGGGCGAAGAGGCTGTCGATGCCGAAGAAGCGCTCGGCGCGGGCCACGCCCGCTTCGGTGAGCCAGACCGACTTGTCCTCCACCTCGAAGTCGCGGTCCTCCTTGAGCGTCGACACGAAGAAATCGGCGCTCGCGTAGAGGTTCGACTGCACGCGCGGCGAGCCCGAGATCACGAGCGGCATCTGGGCGCTATCGAGCAGGACCGAATCGGCCTCGTCGACCAGCACGAAGTCGAAGTCGCGCAGGAACCGGTCTTCGGCACGGGCGACCAGGTTGTTGAGCAGGTAGTCGAAGGCGAGCGCGCTGTGGGTCGTGTAGAGGACGTCGGCGGCGTAGTTGACCCGCTTTTCGTCGTTGGTAAACGTGCGGCCCGGCGTTTTGGCCACGCCCGCCCGCTCGGTGAGCCCCAGAAACGAGAACACGGGGCGCAGCTGCTCGGCGTCGCGGTAGGCCAGGTATTCGTTGGCCGTGACGAGGATCGTGCTCTTCCCCGTGAGGGCGTGCAGATAGAGCGGCATCGTGGCCGTGAGCGTCTTGCCCTCGCCGGTGTTCATTTCCGCCAGGCAGCCCGCCTCCAGGGCCACGGCGCCGTAGATCTGCTCGTCGAAGGGGTAAAAGCCCAGCATCCGCCGGTCGGCTTCCGCCACGGCCGCATAGGCTTCGGGCATGAGGGAGGCAAGCGAGGCGCCCGCGGCCAGCTTGCGCTTCAGGCGCGCGGTTTCGGCGCGCAGGTCGGCGTCACTCAAGGCGCGCATGCGGGCGGCGTATGCCTTCACCTGGGCGACGCCCGCACGGATCTTTCCTTCCCTCATCGCTGCTCCTTTTCCGAAATCGTAAAGGAATGGAAGCGGAAGGCGTGGCCGCCGGCGCAGATGAGCTGCGCGTCGTAGCTGTAGGTCTTCAGCGGGCAGGTCATGTCCGCCTCCGGCCCGTCCATCACGAAGCTACCGGCCTCCTCGCCGTTCTTCCCGAAGAACACGAAGCGCAGGAAGATGCCCTGGTCAACGTCGCAGTCGATGTCGACCGACACGTGATAGGACCCTTCCCCGTCGATAATCGGCAGCGTGGGCTCGATGCGCTTTTCCTGGAAGGCCACCATCGAATGCCAGGTGCGGATCACCGTGCCCGCGGGCATGAGCTCGTTGGTGAACTCCACGTCGTCGCGGGCATGGAAGACAATCTCCGACCCGTAAAGGTAGACGCCGCTGGTATATTCGTCCCAATAGACGGTCCAGCTCTTGATTGCGTGCGCCATCGAATCCTAGCCCCTTCCGTATCCGTCGCGCAGCACGCGCGCGTACTGGCCCAAAAACCAGCTCACGATGCCCCGCGTGTCGTCGTTGTGACGACCGTGCAGCCCTTTGCCGACCACTTTGGCGCCCTTCCCCTTCACGTGTTCGAGGAGCCGCGGGTAGGCGGTGCCGTCGTAGTCGTCTTCGATCATGTAGGCGGCCCAGATCGCGCGGCCCGACCAATCGGTGCCGTCGAAGAGGCGCCAGAAGCGCTCGTCCAAGCGCTCGACCGCCTCGCCTCCCAAGCTTCCGCAGGTCTTCCACAGCAGATCGAGCGAGGTGGGAAAGACGCCGGGGCGCTCGAGCCGCTCGAGCGCGGCCATCGTGCCCAAGCTGAGCAGGGGCTTGCCCACGATGATGTCGCGGGCGGGGATCTTCGTGCCGAAGTAGAGCGAGCCGAATGTGCCCATCGAAAGCCCCGACAGAATCACCTGGTCCGTGGAAAATCCCAAGTCGCGACAGGCACCCTTGATCGCCGCGCACACGTTGCGCTCGTATTCGTCGTCACCTAAGTAGAAGGCGCCGCCTTCCAGCCGGGCGTCGCTCACCAGCAGGAAGGGGCAGCCCATGCGGCGCATCATGCGGTAGCCCTCGAAGCCCTCCATGGTCTTGTAGCCCGAAAAGTAGACCGCCAAGGGCGGCTTCAGGTCGCCCGGGTCGAAGAAGGTGAAGAGCTCTTCGCGGTCGCGCGTGACCCAGCGTTCGCCGCCAGGGACGAAGGCGCCCCGGCCGCGGCGCGAATGGCGATCGTGCAGGGCCACGACCCGCAGCATTCCCGTGCCGCGCGCGTTGAGCGACACGAAGACCGGGCCGGCCGCTGCGTCGTTCTCGATCGTGACCACGTGGGCCAGGTCGGCTTCGGAAAAGGTCCAGGTCTTCTGGATCGCCGACACGCTGCCCTGGCGGAACTGCCTGACCACGAGCTCGATTTCCACCGCGCCTTCGGTCTGGTATTCGAGCCAGAGGTCGATGGCCTGCCCCTGTTCGATGGGGATGTTGCCCCGCCAGAAGACGGTTTGGCTCATGGTATCGCCGAACGACCCTTCCAGAATCGCTTCGGTATAGCCCAGCCAGTGCACGCTGCCCTTGAAGAGGGACGAGACTGCCATCATATGGGGGTTGAACTTCTCGCCGTAGGGCTTCGCGAAATAGTTCCGCAGGTCGTGCGCCAGAAAGCCCGGCACGTCGGCCTCGGCATAACGCGCCCCGCGACGGCTCTTCATAAGGTAGGCCATCGCGTCGGTGAGCGCGAGGTCGTCGCGCACGAACAGGCAGTAGGCGCGCACGTGCCCCGCCAGGTAGGCCGCCTCGTCGTCGGTGAGCAGGCGGCTCACGAAGGCGATGTCGTATTCGAAGTCGGCGGGGTCGAGCTCGGGCTCGAAGCACCATTTCACGTCCTCGCCCACGCCGTAGCGCTGCGCGTAATCATCGCGTCCCAGTTGCAGTGCCCGAATGCTGGCCAATCGAGATGACCTCCTTCCATGCCTTCACTAACTTATCCGAAGTGAACTGACCGCCCAAATCGTACGACGCGATCTGCGCTTCGTTGAAATGCTCCACGCTGCTCAGATAGAAATCCACAGCCGGCACGAGCGCGGCGGCGTCGGCGATCACCTTGCCGTTCTTGCCGTCGGCCACGTATTCGGTCTCGCGCGTCGTGATCTGCGGAATGCCCAAGCTCATGGCCGAGATCTGCAGGAACTGGTCGGGCGCGTCCGAAAGGTCGACGACGACGCGCTGCTCGCGCAGCGTGCGGTTCACATGGAGCTCGTCGACGCACTGCGCGACCGAGAAGACGTTTGCACGCTCGTCGTCCACGGGCTCGTTTTCCGACACGCCCGTATCGGCGCCTGCAATGGCGGGATCCAAGCCGGCCGATTCAAGGGCCGCCCGGACCCGCTCGATCAGCTTGGCCCGCACTTCGTAGCGGGCCGACCGCGTGAACAGGCAGACGCGGGCCTGGTCGTTGCCCTCTTCGATGTAGCGCGCCAGGGCCACCGCCACCGCGTCGAAGCGGCGCTCGTCGAGCGCATCAGCGGAGACCAGGACGTTCTGCACGTGCAGATGCTGGCTCTCGCCGAACTCGACCCGCGTCTCGTAAGGCGTGATCACCCGCAGGGGCACCTGCGCCGCCCGCGCCAGGGGCTCGACGCGCGCAGCCGTTCGGCGCTTGTCGACCACCACGCAGGCGGCGTCTTCCACGAGCCGGCGGCCCGCATCGGTCGCGCCCTCGCCGGCGTTGCGGCGCTCGAAGAAGGACAGCACCTTGGGGCGCCCCGCCAGTACCCGGTCGAGCACGGCCGAATGGCGCGGGTGCATAGCGACCATGAACACGTCTTCGGGCGCCGTGCCGGCGATGCGGTCGGCAAGGACTTCGGCGATGACCTCGTCGATGCTGTCGTAGCGCTGCCGGCTATAGGGAACCCGGGTCGCCTCGTCGCCCGCGCCGTGCAGGAACCAGGCGCTCTGCGGGTTCACGACCACATGCCCGTCGGAGAGGTAGCGGGCGAACTTCCAAGTGCCTTCCTCATCGAAATAACGCTCGCGCGCGGGCGCCCCGTTGCGGTAGGCGATCTCGCACGAAAGGAAGCCGCGGTCGTCGTAGAGGTTGGTCGAAGCGATCCCGCCCCCGCTGAACAGGTCGACGCGGAACATGTTGCCGTCTTCGGCGAATTCCACATGGGCGTACTCCTCGCCGCGACGCAGGGCGATCACCGCAAAGGGCGAGTAGACGAACTCGACGTCGTCGGGCCAGGCGAGCTCGTGGAACGAGAAGATGCCCATCGTGTGGGTGCGAATGCCCCGCATGGCGTCGAAGCACGACCAATACGGAGCATGGTAGACGCCCTGGCGGTGCAGGAAGTGGCGGAAGTTCGGCGAGAAGCCCAAAAGAAGGATGCGAAACGGCGCGACGTGTCGGCGGAAGAAGAGCTGAACCTGCTTGACCGTGTCGTCGAATTCCGTGACCGCGCGGGCCCGGTACCAGGCCTGCTCGTTTTCCATCCAACCGCCCTCTTGATACCAGGCGGGAATAAAGTACTGCATTGCGCGAACCCCCCTTCCTACATGAAGAACCGATAGGCGTCGTAGCGGTAATAGGCCATGATCTCCTGGGCCAAGCTGCAGCAGATGCTCACCACGATCATGACCGAGGCGGGAATGAGCGCGAGCGCGGTGGGAATCCCGCCCTGCATGGCAAGGGCCAGAGACACCGCCATGCACGCCGCCTGCAGGACGCCGGCCACCAGGCTCCAGGTGAGGACGATGCCCGAAAGGCGGCGTTGGGTCTGCTTCCCGGCGGGCAGGCCTACGATCGAGTCGCCGTTGCGCTGCAACTGGTGCGCCGTGTCCTTGGGATTGAGCATAAGGAACGAGAACAGCACCGAAAGCGCGACGATGAGGGCCAAATAGACCCCGGCGCCCACCGGGTCGGTGAGCGACATGTGGTCGGCCGCATAGGCGATAGACGCATTGCCCGGGAAGACGGAGGCGAGCCAGCCGATGAAGTAGTACGGCAAAAGGAAGGCCGAGGCCGCGAACATGACCGGCATGATGCCCATGGGAGAGCGCTTGTAGGCCAGATAGTTCTGGTCGGCATGCACGTTGTGGATCGAGACGCGCTGCAGCGGTAGGCGGATGAGCGAGTTCTCCATGAGAATCGTGCCGACGATCGCAATGGCGCAGAGCGCCCAGACCCAGGGGAACGACGAGAAATGATTCACGTCCAAGCTCTGCGCGAGCGAGGTCGCGATGTTGACCAGGATGATGGGCATCGAGGCCCCTACCCCATGCTTTTCGTTCTGAATGCAGAGGAAGTTGGTGAGCATCGCGCCGGCGAAAACTTCCGCGATGGCGATGAGACGCAGGGCCCACAGGGGGCCGGCGCCCTCTTCGAAGGTGAGCCCGAAGGCGAGCATGACCGCCATGACCAAGGCGAAGGCGATCGAGGTGACCAGCCGCCAGCGCTCGTGCTGCATCTTCGAAATCTTCGCGCGCGATGAAGCGCTGCGGAAGGCGAAGAGGATCTGCACGAGCAACGATGCGTTGATGTAGGGAGCCACGCCGAGCGCCATCACCGTGATGCGATAACGGTCGCCGCTGAGCATCATGGAAAGAAGGTTCGGCGCGCCGGCGGCCCGAGCGGTCGCGTCGTCCACCGAAACGCCGTAGAGGACGATGGTCCGGCAGAACATGTACACGGCCACGGCGAGAACGGCGACAAGCGTCCGGTTGCGCAGCTCATGCACCCGTTGTACGTTCATCCAGAGAAACACCTTTCGTTAGTTGTCGCGCTCGCGCACGCGGGCGCGACGCAGGCCGCCCGCCCCGCGTGCAAAAGCGAGGCAGGCGGCCAAGATCGTCATGCGGCGGCTAGTGCCTGATTTGCAGGGACACCGCCTCGTTGAGCTCTTCGAGCTCGGAGGTAGCCACGTCGGCGACGGCAGCGCTCGTCGCGGCGCTCGCACCGGCGGGGTCGGTCGCCGCGGCGCCGGTCGCAGCGTTGCTCGCCAGCTCGCTGAAGGCCTCTTCGGCGGAAAGCGAAATGCTGTTCGAGATGCTGTTGCTGTTTTCGGATTCCGATTCCGAAGCGGCCGTGGACGCCGAGGCGGACTTGCTTTCGCTGGCAGCCGCGCTCGCGCTGTCGCTCGAGCTGCCGCGCTGGCTGCGGCTCTGGGACGCGGAATCGCTTTGCGAATCGGAGGCCGATTCGGAGACGGTTTCGGACGTTGCGAGGCTCGAGGCGGCCTGACTTGCGCCCGAAGCGGCGGTTGCGGGCGTCGTGACGGTTGCGGCAGGCGCGGTCGCTGCGGTCGCAGCGGTGGCAGTCGCAGCGGGCGTTGCCGTGAGCGCGGCGGGCGTCGCCGCAGTAGCTGCGGGCGTGGCGACAAGCTGCGCGGCGCTGGCGGAAGCGAAGGCCGACAGGCTCACCGAAGCGGATTCGGTTGCGCTGGCGCTGGCGGAAAACGACTGGTTCGCGAACGCGGATTCGCTTGCGCTGGCGGAAGCCGACTCGCTGGTCGAGCTCGACACGGATGCCAATTCGCTCGCGTTCGAAGCGCTGGCGCTCGTCGAGGCGGAAACGGACTCGCTGGTCGATGCGGATGCGGACTCGCTGATGCTGACCGACTCGCTGACCGAGGTAGATTCGCTCTCGCTAGTCGATTCGGATTCGCTGACGTTGATGGAGGCCGATTCCGACTCGCTCTCACTCGTGCTGGCCGACTCCGATTCGGAGACGGAAGCAGACTCGCTCTCGCTCGAGCTGATCGAGGTCGACTCCGATTCCGACCCGCTCCTCGAGGTCGACTCTGACTCGCTTGCCGACGTGGATTCGCTTGCGCTGGCGGAAGCCGATTCCGATTCGCTCTCGCTGGCGGATTCCGATTCGCTCTCGCTGGTGGAGATCGACTCGGACTCGAACTCGCTCTCGCTCAGGGACCCGGACTCGCTGACGCTGGAGGACTCCGACTCGCTGGCGGATTCGGATTCCGACTCGGAAATGGAGGTCGAATCGGACTCGCTTATGCTTGTCGACTCGCTCTCGCTCAGGGACTCGGATTCCGACTCGCTCTCGCTGGTCGATTCGCTT
>JALCHN010000040.1 GCA_022644775.1 Eggerthellaceae bacterium | reverse complement strand
ACCATGGAGCGGGGGATCACCCGGAACCATTCCGAACCCGGCAGTTAAGCCCCGCATCGCCGAAAGTACTGCGGGGGAAGCCCGTGGGAGGATAGGGCGTCGCGCTCGCGGAGGGCGCTTTTTCTTTTTTCGCGCAGGGGGCCGCCTTCGGGCGGCCCCTTTTCGCGTTTGAGGGGCCGTCCGCGCGCGGGCGCGCCCCTTCGAGACTCATGCCCTTCGGGGCGGAGCAGCTCGTTCGCCTCTGCTGGTCTGCGCGCAGGGGTCCCCTCGCGTCGTGGCTCGCGCTCGTTCGGGGGCTCCAATGCACCTTTCGCGGCGGAATTGATCGGATTCCCGGAAACCGGCCCGAAAGGCGCGTTAACCAGGCGCGCCTCGTTGCCGCGGGTCCGTTGCTGCGGCGTCGGCCCGGTTTGACAGGCTTTTGCTTTGGGGTATGTCGAGATCGCGCCTCGTTTTTCTGCTTGATAGTGTAAAATTTTACCTGGTCGTACAAGATTTGTACGTATCGAGGGGCATATGGGTCCTTGGTTGTAGTAATACTAAGGGCAGCAATGTGTAGGTGTGTTTCCGCGTGATGGGGAGGCTATCTCAAATGGAGAATGTGAAGAAACTGCTGAAGAAGAAGGGCGGCTTCACGCTCGTCGAACTTATCGTTGTGCTCGTGATTCTGGCCATCCTGGCTGCCATTCTTGTGCCGACGCTGCTCGGCTACATCAACAAAGCCCAGGATGAGAAGAACTACTCGACTGCTCAGACGGTACGCGTGGCTGCTCAGTCTGTGTACGATGACGAAGTGGGTCATGGCACCACTATTACGAGTGGCGATACGATCGATAAGGATGACCAAACCAAGAGCGGTCAATCTGTGACTGACCTTGCTGGCGTCGACACCTCGAAGGTTACCAATTATTCCTTCAAAGTTGACGACAAGGGTCAAATCATTTCTGGTACGGTGACCATCGACGGCGCTACGTACACGCTCGATAGCGGCTCCTGGACTGCTTCCAAGTAGTCTTGGTACCCGATGAACCCTGAAAGGCCCCCGGCGACGGGGGCCTTTCTTCTTTCGACCTGCGTTTCCTGGTGAGTCCATGCAAAGCTTTAAGCGCATACCGGCCCGCGATATGCCCGCAGGCCTGTTCTACCGCCATATTGCGGTGGAGTGCGCGATAGGGCTTGTGCTCATTGCCGTCTGCGGGGTCTATGCCTTCTGGCTTACCACCGCTTCCGGCATGCGCGATGCTCAGCAGGAGGGCGTGCACGTGCAGATGGCCCTCTCGCGCATCGGCCAGGAATACGCGGGCTTGGGGAAATCGATGGTGGAAGATCCGGCGACTGGGGCGCTTTCCGGGGGCGCCGCGCAGGAAACGCTTGCTGCGGCTTCCGAAAAGGGAACCGTCCATCTTTACGCGTTCGACGAGGCCACGATGCAGGCCACTGCCTTCGACTACGATGACGGCGGGTATTTCGTGCAGTACGACGCCGGGCGCGATCAGCCCTGGACGGTCACTTCTCACGCGTTCGGATTCGTGCAAACCTACTGAGTGCGATACTTGGTCCGCGTTCCCTGGCGTGCGCGGGCCTGCCTTTTGCTTGAAAGGAGACACATGCTGTTTGCCGCTCGCATCGCGCTCTGCGCCTTTGCCGCCGTGGTCGGCGCCTGCGTGTTCTCCTTCGGTAACGTGCTCGTCTACCGAGTCCCGCGCGGAATGGACTTCGTGCGCGGACGAAGCGCCTGCCCGTCTTGCGGGCATGACTTGGCGGCTCGCGATTTGGTGCCCGTCTTCAGCTGGCTGGCTCTGCACGGCAGGTGCCGCTACTGCGGGGCGCCCATTGCGGCGCGCTACACTGTCGTCGAGCTCGTGGGCGCCGTGTGCGGCGTTGTTTCGGTCGCTGTGTGGGGCGCAGCACCGCAGGCTGCGGTGGGCTTCGCCTTCCTGTTTATGCTCACCGTCATCGCGCTCATCGACGCCGATACTCAGACCATCCCCAACGGCACGGTCGTGGCGGTAGCGGTGGTGGGCCTTGCGGGGCTCGCGTGGCCCTTGGCCGACGCGACGCTTGTCGACCGTGCGATCGGCGTCGTCGCCGTAAGTGTTCCTCTTTTCATTTTGGCGGTCGCGACCGGCGGCTTCGGCGGCGGTGACGTTAAGCTTATGGCAGCAGTGGGGCTCATGCTGGGATGGCGGCTCACCGTGCTCGCCTTCTTTTTGGGCGTGGTGGCGGGCGGCGTGTACGCCGTGTGGCTGCTCGCGCGCAAGCGAGTGAAGCGCACCGACGCCATCGCCTTCGGGCCGTTTCTGTGCGGAGGCACTGCAATCGCCGTTCTGTGCGGGGAGCCGCTCATTGCCGGATATTTGAGCCTGTTCGGGCTCGCGTAGGGAAAGCCGAAGGAGGCGCTATGGCGCTCTTTTCATATCGAGCGCAAGACGCGCAGGGCAACGTGGTGAAGGGCGAAGCGGAAGCCAACGACGACGTCGACCTGCAGGCCAACCTCAAGCGCGAGGGGCTCGCCCTGCTTTCCGCCGAAGAAAAGACCCCGCACGAGCACGTGGCCCGGGTGATGAAGGACCGTGTGCTCGCCCAGTTCTGCTTCAAACTTTCCGAACTGCTGGCCGCTGGCGTCCCGCTCATCCGCGCGCTCGGCATCATCGTCGAAGAGGAGACGACCAAATCCGACGAGGCCGCAGTCTACCAAGGGCTCATCGATTCGGTGAAGAAGGGCAACCAGCTTTCCGAAGCCATGACCGAAGCCAACGGGGCATTCCCGCCACTGCTGGTCAACATGGTGCGGTCGTCGGAAGAGTCGGGCAACATGGCCGAAGTATTCGCCAACATGGCCGCGCAATACGACAAGCAGGCCAAGTTCGCCTCGCGCATCAAGGCGGCCACGCTCTACCCGAAGATCCTTTCAGTGCTCATCGTGGTCGTAGTGGCCATCATCGTGGGCTTCGCGCTGCCGCAGTTCAAGAGTCTCTTCGACCAGATGCCCAGCCTGCCTACGGCGACCGTTATCCTGCTTGACATCACCGATTTCGTGTCGGCCTACTGGCTGCAGATCATCGTGGCCGTCATCGCCTGCGTGCTCGTGTGGAACTTCGCCGTGCGCGTGCCCGAAGTGCGCCTTGCGGTCGACAAAGCCAAGATTAAGATGCCCGTCTTCGGCAAGAACCAGCGCATGGTGTGCACGGCGCGCTTCGCGCGCAGCTTCGCGTCGCTCTACAATGCGGGCATCGGCGCGGTCACGGCCCTGCAGATTGGGGCCGCGACCGTGGGAAACGCCTATATCGAGTCGCAGTTCCCGGCTGTGATCGACAGCGTGCTGTCGGGGCATCCGCTTTCGGAAGCTTTCGCCGGCGTCGACGGGCTCGCGAGCAAATTCGTTGCGAGCGTGCGGATCGGCGAGGAATCGGGCTCGCTCGAAAAGATGCTGTCGACCACGGCCGATACGATGGATTTCGAAGCGGAAGAGGCGATGAAGCGCATGGTCGGTTATCTGGAGCCGGCGATGATCGTGCTGATGGCTTTCATCGTGGGATTCATCATCATCGCGGTGATCGTTCCGATTTACTCGTCGTACCAGAGTATCGGCGCCGGTACGACGGGCTACTAGGAGGGGCCGATGAGCAAAACGGTGGCATATTTGACCGACGACGCCCTGGTTGTCGCGGTGGGGAACGCGGGGCGGCCCGCGAAGATCGATGCGGTGTGCGAGCTCGACGGGCTCGTGGGGAGCGTGCGCGACGGCGTGGTGGTGGACCCGCCGACGTTCGCGTCGGCCGTGCGCGAATTCTGGGAACGCAACGGCCTGCCTGCGGGGGACGTGGCGCTCGTGATGCGCAGCCGCCGGTTCACCGTGCGCACGCTGAACGCCCCGCTCTTCAAGAAGAGCCGCGACCTCGAGGCCTATATCGCGCGCGAGCTGGCAGGAATGGGCCGCATTACCGACCCGCTGTTCTCCTATCGCGTGGCGCAGGCCAACGAAGAGAACCACACCTGCCGCGTGACGGTGGTGGCCATCGATCGCACGGTGGTCGAGCGCATGCAGCGCGCCTTCGCCGACGCGGGCGTGACGCTGTCGTCCGTGAACGGCCCCTACGACATCGCGATCCTCGCGTGCGAAACGCTGGCCAAGCACGAGCCAGGCACCAACCTCTACCTGCAAGTGGAACGGTCGCGCGCGATGACCCTGCTCTACGAGGACGGCAGCTACCGCTATTCGACCGCGCAGCAGCTCTTCAACGTGTCGGGGACGCCGGAATTCGGCGCTGAACTGGCCCACTCCGTGAGCGGCACGCGCCAGTTCATCGCCTCTTCGGAAATCGGGTCGGGCACCTTGGACCATGTCTACGTGATTGGGCTCGACGCGGCCGACGTGCGCGCCACGACGGAAGGCATCGCCGAAATCGATCCGCAGCTGCCCGTGGACGTGGTTCCGCTCGAGGCGCTCGCTTCCCTTTCCTGCCCGGTGCCGTCCGATTTCTACCAACGTTGCGTGCCGGTCATCGCGGCTCTGCTGTACGGGGGAGGCGAGGGACAGCTCGTCGGCAACCTCGCTGCGGGCAAGAAGCGGCAGGGGCCCGCGCTGGGCCCGTTCGCCAAGTCCTTCATCGCGCCGGGCGCGGCGCTCGTCGTTTGTTTGGCGATAGCCGGCGCCCTCGCCTTCCAGAACGCAGGGCTTCAGGCCGATATCGACGCTTCCAAGGCGAAGCTGGCCGACCCGAGCGCCCAGCAGCAGCTTGCGGCCTACAACGATGCGCTGGAAGCCAACGTCGCGGCCCAAGAGGAGTTTTCGTCGGCAAGCCGGCTTTCGTCTGCGCTCGCGACGTATCCCGCTCCCGGCGCTGCGGTCGAGGCGACGATCGCCGACTGCGCGCAGGGACTCGTAACCTATGAGGCCGACACCTACGACGCATCGACCGGCCAGTACACGATTACGGCGAAGGCGGACGACCCCGACAACATCAGCGAGTTCGTGAACAACCTGACGAAGGAGAGTTCGTTCGACGTGAGCTACACGGGCTATGCCTACGAAACCACGTCGACGTCGGGCGGGTCGGGCCAGGAAAGCAAATGGGTGCTCGACATCACGCTCACCCTGCACAGTGCCGGCAACGGTCAGGAGGCGAAGTAGATGGCAATCGATACGACCGTGACGGCGCGCGACCGCAAGCTCATCGCGGTGGCGGGCGCCTTCGTCGTCATCGTGGTGACGGTGTGGGCCCTCATTCTGCCTGCGTGGGACGCGCACGGCAGCTTGACCGACGAACAGGCATCTCTGTCCGCCCAGGTGGCGCAGGCGAGCGAGCCCGCTCTTGTGGACGGCCTGAACACGAGCACGAGCAATTATCATGCTCAGACGGCTTCCCAGCTGGCGGGCTTCTACCCGGTGATGACGACGGCCCAGGTGGGCGATTTGATGACGAGCATCATGACCGGCTACCAGGCGACGATCATGGACGTGCGCATCGTGCCCGGGTCGGGCAACGCCGCGGCCACGACCTTTGCGGCCGCCCGGCCCGACACGTCTTCGAACGCGGCGTCGCCTGCGACGAGCAGCGCCCAGAAGATTGATGTCACCAAGCTGGCGACGCCCGACCAGGGCGACTTGACGGGTATCTACGAAACCGACGTGCAGGTGTCGCTCGCCGGCGACCGGGCGACCCTGCAGGGCTTCGTGAACGATATGGCGTCGGCGGCCTATCCGGGCATCCGCGTCAAAGGCTTCCAGTGGACCGAGCGCACGCGCACGAGCGCGGCCGACATGAGCGGCGACTGGGAGGTCACCTGCGTGCTGGCGCTCTATTCATTCGATCAGTAAGGACGGCGACGTATGGCTGCACAAGCGCGCATGCGCAATCTGCGCATCGGCGACATTCTGAAGAGCCTCGGCTACATCGATGACGATGCGCTCGAGGCCGCTTTGGCCTACCAGCGGTCGCACCGCGGCGTGCGCCTGGGCGAGACCCTCATCCATCTGGGGTTCATCACCGAAGACCAGATGCTTCAGGCTCTCTCCCAGCGTCTCGACGTGCCGATCGTCGACGTGTCGCAGCTCAACGTCGACATGAACGCCGTGCGCCTGGTTCCCGAAGAGACGGCGCGCGAAACGGGCGTTCTGCCGGTGGCGCTCGAGAGCGGCGAGCTCGTGGTGGTCACCAACGACCCCATCAACTATTTCGCCTTGGAAGAGGTGCGCCAGGTGTCGGGCTACGCGGTGAGCGTGCACATCGCCAAGAAGGCGCCGCTCGAGCGGGCGATCGACTACTACTACCGCGAAGCGAGCGCCTACATGGAGGCCGAGGACGCGAGCGCCGATTTCGACGATATCGAACAGCTGGCCAACGTCGACCTCGACACCTCGACCGACGCCGACGCCCCGATCGTCCACCTGCTCAACACGCTCATCCACCATGCCTATGTGGCGGGCGCGTCCGACGTGCACATCGAGCCGTTCGAAGGCTTCACGGCGATTCGCATCCGCGTCGACGGCGTGATCGACGACTACCTCACGATCAAACGGGCCGTGCATGCCCCGCTCATCGCCCGCATCAAGATCGTGAGCAACATGGACATCGCCGAACGCTATATGCCCCAGGACGGGCACTTCCACACCATGGTGGCCGGCAACGACGTGAACGTGCGCGTGTCGGTGATTCCCACCGTGCATGGCGAAAAGGCCGTCCTGCGCCTGCTTTCCAACAACACGCCGATCGACTACCGCTCCACCTACGGCATGGGGCCCGAAGATTACGAGAAGTTCTGCCACGTTCTCGATACGCCCAACGGCATCATCTACCTCACGGGGCCCACGGGGTCGGGCAAGACGACTACCCTCTACATGGTGCTGCAGGCGCTCGCCAACGAAAAGGTGAACATCTCCACGATCGAAGACCCCGTCGAGCGCAATCTGGCTCGCGTGAACCAGATGCAGGTCAACGAAACGGCGGGGCTCACCTTCGGCGAGGGCCTGCGCGCCTTGATGCGTCAGGACCCCGACATCATCATGGTGGGCGAAACGCGCGATGCCGAAACGGCGTCGATCGCGGTGCGCGCGGCGATCACCGGTCACTTGGTGTTGTCGACTCTGCACACCAACGACGCGGCGAGTTCGGTCGACCGCCTGGTCGACATGGGCGTGGCTCCCTACATGGTGGCGACGTCGCTTGCGGGCATCGTGGCCCAGCGCCTCATGCGCAAGGTGTGCCCCCATTGCGCCACTCAGCGCCCCGCGACCGACCGCGAGCTCGAGCTGCTCGGGGCGGCGCCCGGCACGCAGGTGATGCTGCGCGAGGGTGCGGGATGCCATAACTGCAACCAGACCGGCTACAAGAACCGTCTGTCGATCCACGAGGTGCTCGTGGCCGATGCGGAAGTGAAACGGATGGTGGCCGACCATGCGTCGAGCGCCGACATCCGCGCCTACGCCCGCAGAAAGCAGGGGATGAAGACCCTGCAGGAAGAGGCGGCGGCCGCGGTGCTGGCGGGGCAGACCACGATGGAAGAGTTTCTGAAGATCGCCTATCAAGCGTAGGGGTGAGCGGCATGAACCTTATCGACATCATCATGCGGGCGCGCGAAATGGGCGCCTCCGACGTGCACTTCGGGGCTGGGTCGCCCGTGTTCTTCCGCACCGATGGCGCGCTTGTGGCCGCGCCCTACGAAATCGACGACGAGCAGAAGGAACGGATGGTCTTGGGCCTGCTCGACGGCGGCCAGCGGGCCTGGTTCGACGAGGGCAACGACGTCGACATGGCGCTCGCCACGCCCGACGGCAACCGCCAGCGCGTGAACGTGTTCCGCACGAGCGGGGGCGTGTGCGCGGCGATCCGCCTGCTCGACAACGAGATCCCCACGATTGCCGAGCTGGGGCTGCCGCAGGTGGTCACACAGCTGGCGGAGCTTCCGCGCGGGCTCGTGCTGGTCACGGGGCCCACGGGGTCGGGCAAGTCGACGACGCTCGCCTCGATGGTCGACTACGTGAACGAGAATTTCGCCAAGCACGTGATCACGGTGGAAGACCCGATCGAGTACGTCTACGAACAGAAGCGGGCCCTTATCCAGCAGCGCGAGGTGGGCCGCGACGTGAAGGGGTTCGCCGGCAGCCTGCGCAGCGCCCTGCGCGAGGACCCCGACATCATTTTGGTGGGCGAGATGCGCGACCACGAAACGATCGCCGCAGCCCTCACGGCGGCCGAAACGGGCCACCTGGTGCTGTCGACCTTGCACACCACGGGCGCCGCCCTCACCGTCGACCGCGTGGTCGACGCCTGCCCGGCCGAAGCGCAAGAGCAAGTGCGCGTGCAGCTTGCCAACGTGCTCGCCGGCGTGATTACCCAGTGCCTCGTGCCCATGATTGGCGGCGGGCGGTGCGCGGCGACCGAAGTGCTTATCGGCACCGACGCTGTGCGCAACATCGTGCGCGACGACAAGTCATTCCAGCTTTCCACCGTGATGCAGTCGGGTGCGGCGGTGGGCATGCACACGCTCAACGCCGACCTGGTTGAAAAGGTGCACCGCGATCTCATTTCCGAAGAGCACGCCAAGGAATTCAGCAACGACCGACGCGAGCTCGTTGAGAGGCTGGGGCTGCGATGAGGGCGCGTGCGGCACGGGAGCTGCGGGCTCGCGGGCGTGCGGTCTGCGCCGACGAGCGCGGCGAGACCCTGGTGGAATCGCTCGTGTCGTTTCTGGTGATCGTCCTTATCCTCGTTGGGTTCTTCGCCCTGTTCACCACGGGCAGCAACTTGAACCGGGCGGCGACGAGTTCGGACGCGGCGGCCAACCAGCCCATGGAAAATACCGATTCAACGGTGACGGTGAAGATCGACGGGGCGCCCAGCGGCGACGCGGTCCTCTACAGCAACGGCACGCTCTACGCCTATCGCGACGATAATGCGGGGAATTAGCGCGGGATCCGAGGCGCGCGAACGGCGCGATGGGGCGACGGTGTGCTCCTCGGTTGGCGAGAAGGGGAGCCTTTTGCGTGAGAGGGTGTGCTTGCGCGCGTTTACGCAGTGGTTCACACGCCGTCGAGATTGCCGTTGCCGTCGTTTTCGAAGTCGGTGAGCTGATAGGTGGTGCCACCCAGCTGTGCCCACACGCCGCCGTAGCGGGCGGATTCCCCGCGGGGGCCGAATTCGACCTGGTAGGCGGTGAGGGAGTCGATGATCTTCAGCGCATCGGGATCGTTCGCGTTGGTGCCTGCGTCGCGCAGCTGACTCTTCATCCAGTTGAGCGAGCCGACGGTGGTGCTTTGGGACAGGAAGTCGCTGCTGCGGAGCACGCTGCGGCCCCTCCAGTCCATTTCTCGCGCGGCATCCTGATGGGCGTTCGCAATAGTGATCATCTGGTCGAGCACTTGCTCCTGCAGTTCGCTTGCGCGCTCGTCGTCCTGCCAAGAGCCGATGTAGTCGGCTGGGCTCACGGCGGTGCCTTTGGCGGTGGTGGTGGCCACGGGGAAGGGCCCGCGGGACGAAGTGGTTACGGTGTCGTGGAAGGCGCTTCCTAATTCCGTGGCGAGCGTGCCGTTCGTGGCCGAACGATAGGTAAACGACGAGAGACGACCGGTCGTTCCCGACCAACTGCTGCCCAAATCGGTGTTTTTCGTTCCTGCCGTGGCGCAGTTTGAAAGGTTGGCCGGAGGCGCAGCCGCGCCCCACCGGCCAGCGTCCATCTCGCAGAAGGCGGCGAGTTGGGCGTCGGTGGCGTCGGAATTCTTTTTCACGGCGGCGTAGGAGTTCGAAATCTTGCTGGGAGCGTAGGCGAGGATTCCGCCGCGGCTTTGGTCCTTCGCTTGGTCGACGGTGAAGCCGTAGGCGTTGTCGCCCGACACGATGCCGATGGCGGCGCAGTTGCTGATCGTCGTGCCCCGGTCGCTCTGGTCGGACCCGAAGAAGAAGCCGATGCCGCTTGCCGTTTGCGAGGCGATGTTGGCTTCCACGAAGCTGCTCCCTATCGTTGAGCGCTCGCCTACGGCGACCATGCCGGCGGCCGGCGAGTAGGTGCGTTGGTTCAGGACGACTTTCGAAGCCCCTGTTGTGACGTTGTCGGAAGAGAGGGCGCAGTGCGCCATCGATGTGCCGCTTAGCCAGCCTGCGAAGCCAGCGGCATGCAGGGTATCGGCGGAGCCCACCGTCAAAGTGGCTTGGTGCGCGCCCGAAGAGAGCGCGAGGGTGTCGTAGGCTAGGCCGATGCCGTTGCGCGTGCCTGTGATGTCGCCCGCGAATCCGCCGGCGCGTGAGCTGTTGCCCGTGGCGTCGACGGAAAGGGCGGCATTGCCGGACGTGCCGTCGACGGTCTGGGTCAGGGAAGTGACGGAGGAGCTGTTCGCTTGGCCGATGGCGCCGCCTGCCCAGCCTCTGCCCCAGCCCGCGTCGGCGGCGGCGTTTACGCTGAAAGCGCCGCTGCCGAAGGCAAGGTTCGACGAGGAGAGGGCGGAGTTGTCGGTCTGCCCGGCTAGGCCGCCCGCATAGGCGGCAGCGGGAGCGTTGGCGGTGATGGAAGCGGTTTGCGCCTTGAAGACGGCGTTGCTGCCGCCGAACGTGCTCGCGTTCGCCAGACTTCCGATGAGGCCGCCCGCCCAGGCTTTTCCGCCGCCGTCGGTGCTTGTAGCGCTCACATTGAAAGAGTCGCCGGCGATGGCGCCGTTCAAGCCGGTGACGGAGGACTTTTCGGCTTGGCCGATCAAGCCGCCGGCGTAGGCCGTTTTATCGTTTGCCGTAACGGCGGTCTGGGCGGCAAGGGAGGGAGAAACGGCGCTAACCGTGCTCGCATTGAGGTAGCCGATCAAGCCGCCCGCCCAGGAGGTGCCCCAGCCGGGGCCTTGGGCGTTCACGGTGAAGGCGCCGCCGTTGTCGCTCGCGGCAACGGGCGTAGCGGTCTGGAACGCGTCCTTGATGGTGGAGGAACCGGTCGCACTGCCGGCAAACCCTCCCGCATAGGTGCTGGCGGCGTTAGTCGCCGTTACGGTAACGGTGGCGCCGGTACTCGTGACGGCCGAGGCGGCATCGGCGCTCGCGGCGGTGGGCTTAGAATCGTCGATCGACGATGCGTCGAAGCTGCCGCAGAAAGCGCCCGCTGCTGCAGAGGTTCCGCCGTTGGCGGTGACGGAAAGCGCCGTTGCCTCGGCGTTGTCTGCCGTGCCCGTGGCGCTTACGCCGTTCGCGACGTTGCCCGACCGGTCGAACGTGGAGGCATGGGCATAGCCCACCAGCCCGCCGGCGTTCACGGCGAAGTTTCTGCTCGTATTCGAGGCGGAAAGGGAGAGCGAGGAGATGGCCGTACTGTCGGACGCAGCAAGGGCAACGCGGTCGTCGGCGAAAGTGACGGTGTCTGCAGAGCCCACCAGTCCGCCGACGGCGAGCACGCCGTTGCCCCAGGGCCTGCTCACGTCGAGGTCGATCGATCGGGCGATACGTGCCGTATTCCAACTTGCGGCTTGCTGGGCGCTCAGATCGACCGCGCAGCTTTCGATGTTGGCATTGCTCGCTTTCCCCACGAGCAGGCCGGCGGTAATCGAAGAGGTGGTGGAAAAGTCGACCGAGCCTTCGGCGGAAACGGTAGCGTGCGTAATCGTGCCGCCTTCTACGGTGCCGAAGATGCCCGCGCCCGTTGCCGGGGCCCAATCTTGTATCTGAGCCTCGGCGAGGCCGGCTTGGAAATCGGCGCCGCTCGCAAGATAGATGCGCGGCTGGAATACGGCGTTGGATGCGCCCGTTGCAAGCGTGCGTTCTGCGGTCTTCAGGTTCTCCGTGGTCGGTGTGCTGCAGCCGTAGCTCGAACCGGTGAGGCCGCTCTGCGTCCGCGCCGTGTCGGTTTCGGCGAACGCGCCTATGAACGTGCCTTTGAAGGGCCTATTGGCGGACCCATCGGTGCTCACAAGTCCGATTGGCTGCCACGCGCCGGAAATCGTGATGTCGTGGGTTTGGAAGAAGGTCTGGTCGGAGCCAAGGTATGCGGATGCGTCGGCACCGTTTATGGGGGCTCCGATGTGCTCCAGCTGTTCGACCGTGCGCACCTGATGGGTGGTGGCTGAGCTTGTGGTCGTACCGCCCGCGTTGAGGTTGATTTCGGCGGCGAAGTTCTGGTTGACGCTGAACGTGAGGGGATTGCTATCCGCATCGGTCCAGGTTCTGACGGGGGTCCAGGCGTCGCTGTTGCCGCTGTAGACGTAGAGGGTCATGGATTCGGGCAGTCCCTCTTGGCCGTCGCGCGGCGTGACGGTGCGCGGATCGTGCAGGTCGAGGTCGGTGTCGTTGAGCTTGGCAGCGAGGTCGGGGTCGTTGGTGAGGATGCCGTAGCAGGTGCTCGAAATTGCGTTATTGTCCCAGAGGAAGGAGCAATCGGTCACGTTCGCGGTGCTCGCCGACCCGTCGGAGCTCGCGTCGATCTTGTAGCCGTAGAGGCCGGTGACGTTGTTGGCGTCGTCGAGCTCGAAATAGCCCACGTAGGTCTGCGCTTCCTGCTCTTCGGCCCCGATCGGCAGCTGGGTGACGCCCCCGTAGAAGGCAGCCTGGTGGGCGGTAAGCCAGTTGGCGTCGTCTTGGTGGGCGTAGAGGTCGTCGTAGTCGAGGCTCGCATCTTCGGAATAGAAGGCTCCGTAGATATAGCCGGTGCGTGCATTCAAGATGACGAAGTACCGGCCCGGGTTGGCAAAGGGTCCCGAAAACGTGCTGTTCGAGAGAAGGGTGCTGGCGTTGGGCACGAGTGCAGAAAGGGCTGCCTGCGCGTTGGCGTCGGATTGCGCGCTGTCGAGCACGACCAGGTTGGCATCCCAGTCGGCGGAACCGGCATCGCCTGCGGGATTTTTGGCAGGAGCGACGGCGTCGCCCGCGGCGGCGATTTCGGAAGCCAGGGTCGTGCGGTTGAGGTTTTCGCTTCCGCTGTTGTCGGTGGACGCTTGCGTGGCCGTGCGATAGCCGCCTTGATAGTCGCCCAAAGCCCCCTGGGATTTCAGCGACACGATGTTGTGCTGCGCGGTGGTGTAGAGGGTCTGTGCGTTGGCTTCGCGCTCGAGGGCCTTCTGGCTCTGGTACCAGGGGATGGCGCTTGGGATGGCGAGCCCCGCGAGCAGGGCGCTGATCGCGAGGACGACGATGAGCTCGACCAGGGTGAAACCGTTGCGTTTGGTACGGAAGCGGCGCATGTCTTACGCTCCCTCGCTGGGCAACTGCAACAGGGGCACCGTCGTGCTGCGTACGTCGTTTCCCTGCTTGTCGCGCACGCTGATCGTGAGCGTGGGGTCGTCGTTGTCGTCGTCTTTGCTCAGAGTGCAAACGGTGGTCGCGCCTTGGGCCGTGTAGGTGGGGGCCGGCACGAGCGAGGTGGTCTGGTCGGCATCGACCGTGGAAGGGAGGACCGCTTCCGCCTGGGCTATGCTTGATGGCGACGTATCGGCATTGCCGACCCTCGCAATCCAAAGTTCGCCCTGTCCGGCGCCATCGTCGGCGTCTTTCACAAACAGCTTGTAGGATCCGGCCGGATGGCTGTTGTCAGTGGCCTTCGTAACGAAGAAAACGGACGTGGTTCCGTCCGTTTCGTGGACCAGGTGCATGGTTGAAGGTTCGGCGCCGACCAGGACCGATTGGGCCGCATCGCCCACCGTGGCGACGATCGTGTCGCTGGCGGATTCGAGCTGCTGTTGGTTGAGGACGCGCGAAGTCGACATGAGGATGCCGCCCACGAGCACGAGGACGATGGCCAGGATCGCCATCGTCACGATGCCTTCCACGAGCGTGAAGCCGGCGGTGCGCTGTGCGTTGGGACGAGTCATGCGCCGTCGCCTGCCCGTGTGGGCGTGGTGGTCGAAAGGGCGCCGGTGCCATATTGGTAGCCATCCACCGTTACGTCGAACTTCATAGCGGTGCCGTTTGCGGTCCCGCTGTCGTCGGGCGTATAGACGTAGATGCGGAAGTTGAAGGTGTCCTTCTGCACCGCTTTGACGGTGACGTCCTGCAGCGCGCCGGCGGGCAGGTTGCTGCCTGTAACGCTCAAGGTGACGGTGCCGCCGTCCTGCTCCAGCAGGTGCTCGATCCAGGGCATATCGACCGACTTGAAGCCCTGAGGGGGGTTGCCGCCAATGGCGGTGACTGTGGCTCCGTTCATCTTGCCCTGCACGAAGGTCGCGGCGCTCGCGACCGTTTTCTCGTTTTGCTCTGCGGGAACGTCGCTGGTCGCGCGCGAGAAGTTGGCGTAGCCGGTCGTGACGAGGATGCCACCGATCACGAGCAAGACGACGACGAGAATGACGGCGAAGACGATGCTCACGCCGCGTTCGTCGGTCAGTATGTCGTGCGCCGTATTCTCCATAGGCATCATTCTACCCGTCGTCGCCGACGCCGTTCGGGTAGCGGGCGAATTCGCCCGCTTTGTCGTGAAATATGCATCTGCCCGGGCCCTGGGGGCGCCCTTTCGCCCGGCGGATGCGGGAGCGGTCGCCGTCCTCCTGCGCAGGGCCTTGCGCACGCAAAAAGCGCCCGGCGAACCGAGCGCTTTTCGTGGCAACTAGCTTGTGGGGCGTGCGTCCTAGAATTCCAGGAAGACAGAGGCCTTGGCGCCGCAGATGGGGCAGGGGTCTTCGGTCTTGCCCTTGTGGATATAGCCGCAGACGGGGCAGACGTAGTAGTGCTCGTCGGTCGGCTTGTCGATCGTGTTGTAGGCGTCGATGTAGCGCTCGGCATGGAAGCCTTCGGCCAGCTTGGCGCGGGTGAAGATGCGCACGGCCTCTTCGTTACCTTCGGCTTCGGCGGCCTTGATGAACTGCGGGTACATGTCGCTCGTCTCCCAGATCTCGCCCTTGGCGGCGTCGATCAGGTTGAGGTCGGTCGACAGCGGTTCGGGAGCTTCGGCCGTGGGGTTTTCGAAATCGGGCTCGAAGGACTTGCGGATCAGGCCGGCTTCGAGGTTGATGTGGATCTGCTCTGCCTTGGAGGTCGCGGCGAACAGGCGGGCGACGGCAGGGAAGCCCTGCTCTTCGGCGGCCTTGGCGTAGGCTGCGTACTTGGTGGTCGCGCCGGTTTCGCCGTTAACGGCGGCCTTCAGATTTTCCAGCGTGGTGCCGGCTTTAGCGGTGGGGTTCGGGACGACGTTGAAGTTGCTCTTTGCCATGTTTCCTCCTTGAGTTTCGCGTTCCTGCTGAACGCGACCCGCCCGCAGGCGGTCTGCTATCTCGGCTCCGCGGAAGTTGTGTTTCCGGCTCTCCTCGGTGCCTATTCGCATTAAAGCACGGCGGCGGCGATGCGCCAGCCTTATCTTCGAGATTCACATAACAGTAACAATTCCCATTAAGTACACGATCGTGCGGGCATGTCGGGGGCGGTTCTCTTTGGCACAGCTCG
>JALCHN010000039.1 GCA_022644775.1 Eggerthellaceae bacterium | reverse complement strand
AGGCCGAAGGAGTCTCTGGGCTGGATGAGCCCGATGCAGTACAGGCGGGCGACGACGGCGACGCGGTAGGGTGTATCGGAAATTGTCCGCACGTCCGCGCCCCCGTTGTCACACCGTGAAGTATGCAAATGTTGAACTGAATCGCCGAAAGCTTGGAAGACCGATTGTCGCACAAGCCTATCACCTGAGGTTTTGTGAAGCGACGGTTAACGGATGGTGCGCCAGCCGCCCCTTCTGTTCAACACTTGCATCATTTGCGCTGAAATTCCCGGCGCGCCGGCCCTCAGAGCCGCCTTTCTGGGGCAACGGCGCCTGCTTTTCGCTCGTTTGGGGCGCATCCTCCCTCCGCTCTCCCGCAGTTGACGGTTCGATGAACCCGCTACCTGCCCTGCCAACAGGGCTAAAATGGATGCAAGAAGAACGTTGCGGGAGCGCCGGACCCGCAGCTTGTCGAACGGCGCGAAAGGGTGATGGGCAACAATGGACAAAAAGGTTGCCGAACTCATTAACAAGCAGATCAATGCGGAATTCTATTCCGGGTACCTCTATCTGTCCTTCGCGGACTACTACGAGGAGCGCGGCCTGAAGGGCTTCGCGAACTGGTACCTGATCCAGGCCCAGGAAGAGCGCGACCATGCGCTCATCATGCGCAACTATCTGCACAGCAACGGCGAGAAGGTCACCCTTTCGGCGATCGACGAGCCGGGCAACTCCTTCGGCAACGACCTCGAGCCCCTCGAGGCCGCCCTCGAGCACGAGAAGTTCGTCACCTCGCTGATCAACACGATCTACGCGGCGGCCGACGACGTGCACGACTACCGCACCATGCAGTGGCTCGACTGGTTCGTGTCCGAGCAGGGCGAAGAGGAGGAGAACGCCCAGGATCTGGTCGACCGCATGAAGCTGTTCGGCGGCGACGCAAAGTCGCTCTACGACCTCGACCAGGAATGCGCGGCCCGCGTCTACACGCAGGCGGCGCCTCTGGCGAACGCGTAACGCGCAGACCCGCTCGGAGCTCGGCACCAAAAGAGAAGGCCCCCTCTTTGCGTGTGGGGTGGGGAAGGCGGGTGCCTGTGAGGAAGGCCGGCGTCGCGGGCGCCGCTAGGCCTTGGCGCCGGTGAGGCCGTTCACGATCGCGCCGACGATCGAAACGATGATCGCGGCGAAGAAGGCCGACCCGAAGCCGGCGAAGTAGATGCCCGTGCCCAGGATATTGCTCGAAAGCCAGCTGGCCAGCTCGAGCATGAGCGCGTTCACCACGAGGGCGAAGATGCCCAGCGTGAGCACGCTCACCGGCAGGCTGAGCACCTGCAGAAGCGGCTTGATGGACAGGTTGATGAGCGCCAGGAACAGGGCGACGGCGGCCGCGCTCATCCAGGCGCCCGATCCGCCGATGAAAGCGGTGCCGGGCACGATCCACACGGCGGCAGCGATGGCGATGGCGCTTCCGAGCCATTGCAGAAGAAATGTCATGCGTCCTCCTTTCGGTTCCGGTACATGCTACCGCGTCTGGGCTGCCCGCCGCCCGTCGCACCCGGAGCGTTACCGGCCGGTAGGCCCCGCATCTGCGGTTTCGGAAGGGGCCGCCGGTTCGCGCGGCCGCGTGCGCGCTTCTGCCGGTTCGCGCCCGCATCGCGCCAACCTCGCCCGCCGCGGCGCGCGCAACCTCTACACTCGAACCATGAGCGAACTTCCCCACATCCTCAACCTGCGCGACCTGGGCGGCGTCCCCGTCGAGGGCGGCCAACGCGTGCGCCACGGCCGCCTCTACCGCAGCGCGTCGATCGACGACGTCACGCCCAAGGAAAAGCGCACGCTCGTGCGCGAGCTGGGCGTGGGCGCGATCATCGACCTGCGCAGCGGACTGGGCCGCACGGGCGACCCCTACGTGCCGGGCACCCTGCAGGTGCACGTGCCCCTGGTGCCCATGCGCAAGACGATGGAGCTCACCTTCGAAGACGGCAATCTGCGCCAGTTCCTGCGTGGGAAGTGGCGGCCCGACACCTACGACGTGTGCGGCATCTACCGGCGCATGGTCGACCCGCAGATGGCCCCGCGCTGGAGGCAGATTTTCCGCGTGCTCATCGAATCGGACGGCTGCGCGGTGCTGTGGCACTGCACCAACGGCAAGGACCGCACGGGCCTGGTGGCGGCGGTGATTCTGAAGGCCCTCGGCGCGCGCGACGCCGACATCCGCGCCGACTACTTGCAGTCGAACTGGCAGTTGGCGGCCCACCGCACGGCCCTGTTGGTGGATGCGGCCCAGACGGGCAAGAAGCCCCGGGTGCCGCAGATGCTCGGCCCCCTGCTCGAGGCCCGCCCCGAGTTCTTGAACGCCGCCTTCGATGCGATCGACGAGCACTACGGCAGCTTTGACGGGTTCATGGAAGACGCGGTGGGCTTCAGCATCGCCGAAGACGACCTGCTCCACGGTCTCTTCCTCGAGTAGGGCGCCCGTCGCGCGAGCGGCTTGGAAGGCGAGGGGCCGCACCGCGCGCGGCTCGGGCGCAGCGGGCGGACCGTCGCCGCGGGCGCGAATCGAGCCGGCGGAGCGGCCGCTTACTGCCGCACGAGCAGGGCGACCGTCTCGATGTGGTCGGTGTGGGGGAACATGTCAACGGCGCGCAGGCGGCACAGCCGGTAGCCGCCGCGGGCAAGCCGGCGCACGTCGCGCACCTGGGTTTCGGGGTTGCAGGAAATGTAGACGATTCGCGCGGGCGCGAGCGCGCAGGCCGCGTCGAGGAATTCCGGCGTCGAGCCCGACCGGGGCGGATCCATCATGAGCACGTCGAGCGCCTGCCCTTCGGCGGCCCGGCGGCGCAGGTAGGCGGTGGCGTCTTCGCAGACGAATTCCGCGTTCTCGATGCCGTTGTGGGCGGCGTTCTGGCGGGCGTCGCGCACGGCGGAGGCCACCTTTTCGACGCCCGTGACCTGCAGCCCCGGCGCGCTGGCGGCGGCCACGAGCCCGATCGTGCCCGTGCCGCAGTAGGCGTCGAGCAGGTGCGCGGGCGCGCTGCCCGCACGGTCCCCTTCGCCGCCAAGGCCCGCCATGTCAAGCGCGATGCGGTAGAGCACTTCGGTCTGCACGGCGTTGACCTGGTAAAACGAATGCGACGAGATGCGGAAGGACAGCCCGCAGAGCGCGTCGAGGATGAAGCCGGGGCCGTAGATTGCGTGCTCTTCGTCGCCCAAGATCGCGTTGGTCGCGCGGGTGTTCACGTTTTGCACCACGGTCGTGACTTCGGGACAGCGGCGCACGAGCTCGCGCGCGAAGTTCTTCGCGTTGGGGAAGGCGCGGTCGTTGGTGACTACGGTGACGAGCACTTCGCCCGATTCGTGCCCCACGCGCACCACCACGTGGCGGATGAAGCCGGTGCCGGCGTCTTCGTCGTAGGGCTCGATGCCGTGGGCGGCCATGATCTGGCGCACCGCCTCGATCACGCGGCGGCCGGCGGGGTGCTCGACCGGGCAGCGGGGCGCTTCGACGATGCGGTGGGTGCCGGCGGTGTACATGCCGCAGAGGATCGCGCGGCGCTCGCCTTCGTCGCGTCCGCGGCGCTTGCCGTGCGCCCGGGCGGGCAGCACGCGGCCGGGGGCGAAGGGCGAGGCGATCTTGTCGCGGTAGCCGAAGGGGTCCTCCATGCCGGCGATGGGCTCGATCGTGCGCGGGGAGGGCGCGAGGTCGGCGAAGAGCTCTTCCACGCGGCGCTGCTTTTCGGCCAGCTGGTCGCCGTAGGGCACGTCGATGCAGGAGCAGGCGCCGCATTGGCGTGCGATCGCGCAGGGGCCCGCTTGAGCGGATGCGGCACGGCGGGGCGCGCCGGAGGATGCGCTGTTGGGGCGCGTGCTGCCGTTGGCGCGCGCCTTGGCGGGGCCGCGGCCGGTGCCGTGCGCGTCGCGCGCTTGGGTGCGGCCGTTGCCGGTTGCGCGTTCGGCCGTGCGGCCGCCGTTGCGGTTGCCGCCGCGCCCGTCGTGCGCCGCGCCCTTCTTGCCGCCGTGCGATTTCTTGCGCGGACCGCCGTCGCCTTCGAGCTGGGCGTTCAGCTTGCGGGCGATCGCGCGGGCCTCGCGCAGCTGGGCGTCGCCGTGCGTGGGGCGCCCCTTCGTGCGCTGGTGGGATCGGGTGCCGCCGTGCGCGCCGCCGGCGGGGCGCCCTTTGGCGTTTGCGCCGCGCCGGCGTGCCGGGCGGCTGCCGGTGCCTGCGTTGCGGTTTGCGGCCCCCGCGCTGCGGCGGCCGTTCGCGTTCGTGCGCGCGCCGCCTTCGGGGCCGCGCGCGGATGGGGTGTGGGGATGCTTCTTCTCGTTCATGGGGCCATTATCGCACGCCGGCCGGCCGTTTCGGCCCAGGCGCCCGCAATCGAGGCCGCCCGCGCGACGCAGCAGCCGGGACCTGTCCTAGGCGCTCTCGTCGGCGCCCGGCAGGGTGCGGTCGTAGGCGTAGACCCACCAGACCAAATGCTCGGGTTCGCCCATCGACGGCACGGCCGCGCGCTTTTCGAGGAACAGGTCGGTTTGGTGGCCGCCGAACCGCACGCGGTAGCGCTTCACCTGCCGCCCCTGGCGCATGACGCCGAACTGGCCTTCGTCGACCACTTCGTCGACGGGGAAACTGCGCCCGTCCTTCCACTGCACCACGACGGGCTCGATTCCGCCGAACCGCGAAAAGCGCGCGACGACGTCGACGCATTCACGATGAACGCGCCGGCGCGAATCCTCGGATGTCTTCCACTCCTCCATATGTGCTAGTATCGAACAAACGTTCGTGCAATGGTAGCGAACAGACTGTGGAATCGCCGTGAGGGAGAGGCCGTGTCCGATAAAACGTATCTGTGCATCGACCTGAAGTCGTTCTACGCGAGCGTGGAATGCGCCGACCGCGGGCTCGATCCCTTCACCACCAACCTGGTGGTGGCCGACCCCGAACGCAGCGCCAACACGATCTGCCTGGCCATTACCCCGGCCCTGAAGGCGCGCGGCGTGCGCAACCGCTGCCGCGTGCGCGACATCCCGCCCGGTATCGACTACCTCACCGCCGTGCCCCGCATGCGCCGTTATATGGAAGTGTCCACCGAAGTGGTGAAGATCTACCTGCGGTTCGTCTCGCACGACGACATGCACGTCTACAGCGTCGACGAGTCCTTCATCGACGTCACGCCCTACCTGTCGCTGTACCGCTGCGACGCCCGCACCCTGGCCCGCCGCATGATCGACGCGGTGCGCCGGGGCACGGGCATCACCGCCACGGCGGGCATCGGGCCGAACCTGTTTCTGGCCAAGGTCGCCCTAGACGTGTGCGCCAAGCACGCGCCCGACGGCATCGCCGAACTCGACGAGGAATCCTTCCGCCGCGAGATCTGGTTCCACCAGCCTATCACCGACATCTGGGGCATCGGCCGGGGCATCGCCCGCCGGCTCGAGCGCTACGGCGTGCGCGACCTGGCGGGCGTGTGCGCTCTGCGCCCAGCGACCCTGCGGCGCGAGTTCGGCAAGAACGGCGAGCTGCTCATCGACCACGCCTGGGGGCTCGAGCCCGCCACGATCGCGCAGATCCACGCCTATCGGCCCAAGGGGTCGTCGGTGGGCAACGGCCAGGTCCTCATGCGCGACTACACCGCCGCCGAAGCGCGCACGGTGCTCAAAGAGATGGTGGTCGACACGGTGCTGAGGCTCGCGTCGGAAGGCAAGGCGTGCACGGGCGTGTCGGTGGGGGTGGGCTTTTCCGGGTCCTACGCCGAACGCTATGCGGGCGGCGCCGGCGGCAGCGCCCGGCTCGCGCAGGCCACCGGCGCCGAGCCCGACCTCATGAGCGCCTGCCTGGCGATCTACGACGCGCACGTCGAGCCGTCGGCGCTCGTGCGCCGGCTGCAGGTGGCCTTCACGGGGCTCGTGCCCGCGCAAGCCGTGCAGCCCTCGCTGTTCGACGAGAACGGCCGGGCCGAACATGCGGCGCGCGCGGCCCAGGCGGCGCTTGCCGTGCGCGGGCGCTTCGGGGCGAACGCCCTGTTGAAGGGCACCAGCTTGCTCCCTGAAGCCAACGCTCGCGAGCGCCACGAGCAGGTGGGCGGCCACCGTGCTTAGGGGCGACTACGCGAGCGGCACGGTGCCCGACGCGCGGGCCTGGGGCGACCTTTCGGGCCCCGAACGCGCTCGCCGTCAGGCCATTCTCGACGACATCCGCCGGCGCGTCGACGAAAACGGGCCGCGCTTCGCCGTGGCCAGCGACGACCGCGCCCGCCAGTTCATTCCCTTCGCCGCCCTGAACGGCTACGGGGCCATGCTCAGCGAGGCCTTCGAAGAGGTCGACGCCGGGCCCGTCGAGCCCGGCTCGCCCGAAGAGGACGGCGGCGAGCCTCCGTTCGATCCCGCTTGCTAACGGCGCCGGCCAGCCACACAATAGGAAAGGCAAAAGGCGCCGGAACAGAAGGAGGAGCGATGGCGGTTCTGCATGAATCGACCGAAGAGCGCGTGGCGCGCACGATAGCCGAACGCGGTCTGGCGGGCCCGGCGACGCCCGTGCTGCTCATGGTGTCGGGCGGGTCGGATTCCACGGCCATGGCCTACCTCGTCAGCGACCTTGCAGCGGCGGGCGCCGTGGGCCCGGTGGGCGTTCTGCACGTGAACCACAAGCTGCGCGGGGGCGACGCTGACGCCGACGCGGCCTTCGTGGAATCCCTGGCCGCCGCGCTCGGCGCGCCCTTCTTCCTGGCCAACGTCGACGTGACCCGGCTCGTGCGCGAATCGGGCGACAACCTGGAAGCCGTGGCCCGCCGCGAGCGCTACCACGCGGCCGACGAGGCGCTCGAAAAGCTCTGCCTGCAGGCCGGCGCGCCCGTGTGCGAGGGACGCATCTTCGTCGCCCACACTCAGGACGACAGGGTCGAGAATTTCTACATGCGCTCGATCGTGGGCACGGGGCCGGGCGGCTTCCGCTCGATGCGCTACGCGAACGGCAACGTCGCGCGCCCTTGCCTCGACGTGGGCCGCGGCGATCTGCGCGACTACCTGCGCCGCCGCGCGATCGACGCCGCGGCCGATGCGAGCGTGCCCCTGGCGCGCGATGCGGAAGGGGCCCTGTGGCGCGAGGACGCGACCAACGCCCACACCGACCGCTTCCGCGCCTTCGTGCGCCACGAAATCGTCCCGCGCGCCAAGGAGCGCAATCCGCGCCTGCTCGACACCCTCACGCGCACGATGAACCTGATTGCCGACGAAGACGACATGCTCGAGTTGCAGGCGGCCGCCGCGGTGGGCGAGCACGTGGAATGGGTCTCGCGGGCCGAACCGCCCGTGTGGGCCGAAGGCTGCGTTTTCCTGCCCTCGTTCGGCACGGTGCCCGTCCCGCTCGCGCGCCGCGCGGTCGACCGGGTGCTCGCCCGCATGCTGCCCCCGGCCGCGCGCGTCGAAGCGGCGTCGGTCGACGCGGTGGTGCGCGCCTTCGCCGGCGGCGCCCCCATCGGCGGCTACACGGCCAATATTCAGGGCGATCTGGCGATTTCGGCCAACAAGCGCGGCGTGCGCCTCGAGCCCATGGCCGCCTATCGGGCCCGCCGCAACCGCCTCTAGCGTGGCAGGGGGGCGGAGGTTGTTGTCACGCCCGCGTAACAACAACCTCCGCCCCCCCCTGTCACGTGCACCAACGACCCACTCAACGAAAGGTAGCACCCTATGAACGTCATCCTCGCTTCCGGGTCGCCGCGCCGCCAGCAGCTGCTGCGCGATGCGGGCGTCACCTTCACCGTGGAGCCTTCCGAAGCCGACGAATCGCTCGACGACGAGCTGCGCGCCCAGCCCTCGAAGGCGGCCCGCGCCGTGGCCGAGCGCAAGGCGGCGTCGGTCGTCCAGCGCCTCATCGGCGGCGAGCTCGCCCCGGGCCGCACGTGCGTGATCGGGGCCGACACGATGGTCGTGCTCGACGGGGCGATTTTCGGAAAGCCCCACACCTATTCGGAAGGCGTGGGCATGCTGCGCAAGCTGTCGGGCCGCACCCACGAAGTGATCACGGGCGTGTCGGTGTGGATGGTCGACGTCGACGACGACGGCAAGGTGAGCCTGGGCCGCCAGGGCTTTTCCGAAACGAGCGAAGTCACCTTTAAAACGCTGTCCGACGACGAGATCGCGGCCTACCTGCGCAAGGGCGAAAGCTACGACAAGGCGGGCGCCTACGCGATCCAGGGGGCGGGCGCCGCGCTCGTGGAAGGCTACAGGGGCGACTACAACAACATCGTGGGCCTGCCCGTCGACACGCTGCTCTCGCTCTTCCCCGATCTCAAGGGCTAGGGCGCGGGCGCGACGCACCGCGCCCCACCGTGGAAATAGCGTGCGGTCTGCCGGCGCGTTACCGGATTGTATCCCTACGCATTTTTCGTTTTGCTAAACTCGTCATCTACGGCATGTCCAGGTAAGCGATGCGCAAACGGCGTACGCCTGGCGCCACGGAAAGAGGGTTGCGCGCATGCAAGCTGTGCACGAAGACATCGATCGCGTTTTGTTTACCGAAGAGGACCTGCGTGCACGCGTGGCGGAAATGGGCCGGCAGATCACGGCCGACCACCAGGGCGAAAGCCTGCTCGTCGTGTCGGTGCTGCGCGGCGCGGCCATCTTCATGGCCGACCTGGTGCGCGAGATCGACCTTCCGCTCGAAATGGACTACATGGCCATTTCGAGCTACGGCAACGGCGTGAAGAGCTCGGGCATCGTGCGCATCCTGAAGGACCTCACCTCGTCGGTCGAAGGGCGCCACGTGCTCATCGCCGAGGACATCCTCGATTCCGGCCTCACGCTCAAGTACCTGATCCGCAACCTCGAATCGCGCAATCCCGCGTCGATCGAGGTCGCCACGCTTCTGCGCAAGAAGACCAAGGCCCAGGCCGATATCGACTGCCGTTACGTTGGTTTCGAATGCCCCGACGAATTCATCGTCGGCTACGGGATGGACTATGCGGAACGCTACCGCAACCTTCCCTACATCGGTGTTCTGAAGCCGGAAGTGTACGAACGGGCGCAGTAAGCGCCGTGTAAGGCTCGGGCTGCCCGGGCAAGAGGAAGCAACGGACACATGCCAAAACCACAACCACCTAAGATGCCCAACTCCCGCACCACGATCGTGTGGACCATCCTCGTGGTGCTCATCTTCGTGTTCCTGGGCGCCCAGTTCGCGGGCGTGGGCGGGCCTTCCCAGCAGACCCAAACCGACACGCTCATCACATCCGATTTCATCTCCGCCGTCGACGACGGCCGCGTCACGTCGGTGACCTACGACACCGGCAGCGACACGGTGACGGGCACCTATTACCCGGCGTCCACCGCGGGCTCTTCGGCCATCGACGCCTTCAACACCGCCTTCAGCGCCCTGAACTCGGCGCTCGGCGTGCAGAAGACGAGCGACGGCGCCTCGATCGGTTCGGGCGTGGAAACCCAGGATCTCGACGAGCAGAACCTCGGCGAGGAACGCCACTTCACCACCACCTGGGTGGGCAACGACTCGCTCAGCGAGCTCATGGCCGCCCATCCCAACGTGCACTACGAGGTCTCGCTGCCCAGCGGGCTCATGAGCGCGCTCATCTCGTATCTGCCCATGATCATCCTCACCGTCTTCTTCATCTGGATGTTCTACCAGATGAGCAAGGCCAACAATTCCCAGATGTCCTTCGGCCGCACCAAAGGCAAGCTCGCCAACGAAGAGCGTCCCGACGTGCATTTCTCCGACGTCGCCGGCGTCGACGAGGCCGTCGAGGAAATGAAAGAGATCAAGGATTTCCTGGCCAACCCGCAGAAGTACCAGGAAGTGGGCGCGAGCATTCCGCGCGGCTGCCTGTTGGTGGGCCCTCCGGGCACCGGTAAGACCCTGCTCGCCAAGGCCGTGGCCGGCGAAGCGGGCGTGCCCTTCTTCAGCATTTCGGGCTCCGACTTCGTCGAAATGTTCGTGGGCGTGGGCGCCAGCCGCGTGCGCGACCTCTTCAAGCAGGCCAAGGAAGCGGCCCCGTCGATCATCTTCATCGACGAGATCGACGCCGTGGGCCGTCAGCGCGGAGCCGGCCTGGGCGGCGGTCACGACGAGCGCGAGCAGACCCTGAACCAGTTGCTCGTTGAAATGGACGGTTTCGAGGCCAACGATTCGGTGGTCCTCATCGCCGCCACCAACCGCGCCGACGTCCTCGACCCGGCCCTGCTGCGTCCCGGCCGTTTCGACCGTCAGATCGTGGTCGACGTGCCCGACGTGCGCGGCCGCGAGCGCATTCTCGAAGTGCACGCCAAGGGCAAGCCGATCGCCCAGGACGTCGACCTCGACCGCATCGCCAAGCTCACCCCCGGCTTCACGGGCGCCGATTTGGCCAACCTGCTCAACGAAGCGGCTCTTCTCACCGCCCGCCGCGGCAAGAAGGTCATCTCCCAGCAGGAGGTCATGGAATCGATGGAGCGCGTGATCGCCGGTCCCGAACGCAAGGGCCGCGTCATGGACGACCACACCAAGAAGACCATCGCCTACCACGAAAGCGGCCACGCCCTGGTGGGCCACACCCTGCCGCTCGCCGACCCGGTGCAGAAGATCAGCATCGTCTCCCGCGGCCGCGCGCTGGGCTACACCCTGTCGATCCCCAAGGAAGACAAGGTCCTCAACAGCCGCAACGAAATGCTGCAGGAGCTCGCCGTGTTCCTGGGCGGCCGCGTCGCCGAAGAGATCTTCTGCGAGGACATCACCACCGGCGCGAGTAACGACCTCGAGCGCGCCACCAAGATGGCCCGCCAGATGGTCACCCAATACGGCATGAGCACCGAGCTGGGCACGCAGATCTTCGGCCAGCCCAACCACGAGGTCTTCCTGGGCCGCGACTACGGCAACACCCAGGACTATTCGGAAGAGACTGCCCGCCGCATCGACGACGAGGTCGCCCGCATCATGAAGCAGGCCCACGACACCGCCTACGAGATCCTTTCGGCCCACAAGGACCAGATGGACCTTATGGCCAGCGTCCTGCTCGAGCGCGAGACGATCGACGGCGAAGCCTGCCAGGCTCTGCTCAACAACACCTGGAACGAGTACCTGGAACACGAGCAGAGCGAGGAAGGCCGCGCAGCCCGCGAGAAGGCGGCGACCACCGTGGTCAACCGCGAAGAGCCTGCGCCCCAGGCACCGGCCCAGCCGGCCGCGCCCGCGGCGCCCGGAACGGATTCAGCGGCGCCCGCGCACGACCCGACCGATCCGCACGCGTAATCTTTAGAAGCCGTCGGCCCCGCGCCGGCGGCTTTTTTCTTGTTCGGTATCCCCTTGGAAGGAACGTACCTCATGATTTGGAAATGCGGCTCTTACGCTTTCGACACCCAGCTGCCCGTCGTTATGGGCATCCTGAACGTCACGCCCGACTCGTTTTCCGACGGCGGTTCCTACGCCGACGTCGACGAGGCCGTGGCGGCCGGCAAGAAGATGCACGAAGAGGGCGCGCTCATCATCGACGTGGGCGGCGAATCGACCCGTCCCGGCTCTGCCGAAGTGCCGGCGGAAGAGGAGATGCGCCGCGTGCTCGAAGTCGTGCGCCGCTTGGCCGACGAAGGCATCTGCGTGAGCATCGACACCCGTCACGCCCCGGTGGCCCGGGCCTGCGTCGACGCGGGCGCGTCGATTCTAAACGACGTGTCGGGCTTCCGCGACCCTGCCATGGTCGACGTGGCGGTGGGCAGCGAAGCCGGCCTGATCGTGATGCATATGCAGGGCGAGCCCAAGACCATGCAGGAGGCCCCGCACTACGATGACGTGGTGACCGACGTGCGCGACTACCTGATCGACCAGGCGCGCATGCTCGAAGCGCGCGGCGTGGCCCGCGAGCGCATTTCCATCGACTTCGGTCCCGGCTTCGGCAAGACGGCCGGCCAGACCACCGAGCTCACACGCAACATCCAGGAATTCGTGCGCACCGGCTACCCGGTCGTGGCGGCGCTTTCGCGCAAGAGCTACATCGGCAAGATGTACGGAATCGACGTGCCGGCCGACCGCGACGAAGCGAGCGCGCAGGAAGCGCTTTTGGCCTGCGAGCAGGGCGCTTCGATCGTGCGCGTGCACAACGTGCCGCTCACGGTGGAAAAGCTCGCCGACGTGCGTCCCTACGTGCTGCTGGGCCTGGGATGCAACGTGCCCTTGGTGGCCAATCCGGGTGAAGAGCGCGAAGGCAAGGTAGCGATGATCAACCAGGCGATCGGCGAGCTGTGCATGCTGCCCGACAGCCAGATCATCGACGTGTCGAGCATGTACGAAAGCGAGCCAGCCTACAAGGAGGACCAGCCTTCGTTCGTGAACGCCGTCGTGCTCATGCGCACGGGCCTGGCTCCGCGCGACCTGCTGCAGTTCCTGCACACGATCGAGGACCATTTGGGTCGCGTGCGCGACGAGCCCAACGGGCCGCGCACGTGCGACATCGACATCTTGGACTACCAGCTCTATGCAAGCGACGACGAGCAGCTCACCCTGCCGCACCCCTTGCTCACCGAGCGTGATTTCGTCGTGAAGCCCCTGCTCGAGCTGCTGCCGCGCCATGTGCTCTCCGACGGCACCCCGGTCACGCTCGACACGGTGACGGTGGGCAAGGCCACGCGAATCTAGCCCGTCGCGCGTTCACGGCATCTCCTTTATTGGGTCGTATCGTTTATCAGTCACACGGATTCGGTCAGGAGAGCCATGAGCGTAGAAGAAAAAGACGAAGTGGAAGAGGCCCCGGAGCGCCCCGATGCGCCTGCGCCGGCCGGCAACGACAAAGTGGCCCGCATGGGCACCGCGTCCATTCCGAGCCTTATCGTCGAATTCGCCATCCCCTCGATCATCGGCATGCTCGTGGGCGCGGCCTACAACGTGGTCGACTCGATCTTTTTGGGCCAGGCCATGGGCTCGATCGGCCTTTCGATCACCACCGCGGCCAACCCGATCATGATCGTTTTCATTGCGATCGCCATGCTCATAGGCAACGGCGGCAACGCGCTCGCGGCCCTGCGCCTGGGCGAAGGCGACCGCGCCGCCGCCGAGGTCGTGCTGGGCAACACCGCGTCGCTCTCGATCGTCTTCGCGATCCTCGTGGCGGTGCTCGCCTTTTGCGACCCCAGCATCGACTGGCTCCTTTCGGTGTCGGGCACCACGCCCGAGGTGTGGGACGCCACCAAGCAGTTCATCCAGATCCTGTCGGCGGGCTTCGTCCTGCAGTGCTTCGGCTTCGGCATCAACAACTTCATCCGCACTACGGGCAGTCCCAACATCGCCCTGGGCACCAACGTGATCGGCACCGTGGTCTGCATCGTGTGCAACTACCTGCTCGTCATGGTCCTGGGCTTTGGCACGCAGGGCAGCGCCATGGCCACCCTGATCGGCCAGGGCGTGTCGGCCTTGCTCGTGCTGCTCTACTTCACCGTGAAGAAAGACGTGCCCCTGCGGCTGCACCTGCACTGCATGCCCCTGAAGGGCAAGATCGTGCGGATGGTCCTCTCCCTTGGCTTCGCGAGCTTCGCCATCCAGGTGGCGGCGGCCCTGGTGAACTTCGTGCTCAACAACCTGCTGGTGAAGTACGGGGCGCTCACGCCCATGGGCTCCGAAGAGGCCCTCGCCTCGATCGGCGTCGTGCAGCGCGTCGCGATGGTGGCGGTCATGCCGCTCATCGGCGTGGCGGTGGCCATCCAGCCCCTGCTCGGCTACAACTACGGCGCCCACCTCTTCGACCGCGTGCGCACCACGCTCAAAGACGGCATCATCGGGGCCACGGGGCTCGCGATCCTCATGTGGGCGCTCGTGCACCTCTTCCCCAACCAGATCGTGGGGGTCTTCGGTATCTCCGACCCCGATCTGCGCGACTTCACCGTCTTCGCCCTGAAGGTGCAGATGATGCTCGTGCCCTTCGTGGGCTTCCAGATCGTGGGGTCGAACTACTTCCAGGCAACGGGCCAGCCGCTCAAGTCGGCTTTCCTGTCGCTCACGCGTCAGGTACTCTTCCTCATTCCGCTCTACCTGTGGCTGCCCACGGTCCTGCCGGTGTGGTTCCCCAACCTCACGAGCCTGGATGCCCTCTACTTCGCGGTGCCCGTGGCCGACTTCCTGGCGATTTTCACGACGGCGATCTTCATGGCGCACGAATCGCGCCGCATTAATAAGCTCGAAAGCGGCGAGCTCGAAGCGAGGTTTTAGATGAGCGAGGCACGGCAGGCGCGCGGCGCCGGCGAGACGGGGAAGCCGCCCTACGGCGTACTCGTCGCGATGATCTGCGGCACGATGCTCTGCGGCATCTGCCAGACCGCTATGAACACGATGCTGCCGGCGGTGATGCCCGAAATGGGCACGAGCGTGGCCACGGGCCAGTGGCTCGTGACGATCTTCCAGCTCTGCCTGGGCATCACGATGCCCACGGTGGCTTTCCTCTCGAAGCGCTACAGCCTGCGCGCTCTCTGCGTGGCGGCGATGCTCTGCTTCGCTGCGGGCGTGGCGATGGTGGGGCTGGGCACGAGCTTCTGGGTGCTCTTCATGGGCCGCGCGGTCGAAGGCGTCGCCACCGGCATCCTCATGCCCCTGGTGCAGGTGGTCGTGTTCACGCGCTTCCCGCCCCAGCGCTGGGGCACGATCATGGGCTTCGTGGGGCTCACCTTCGGCGTGGCGCCCAACCTGGGGCCCACGATCGGCGGTGCGGTGACGGCCGTGTGGAGCTGGCGCGTCTTCTTCCTGGGGGCGCTCGCGCTCTCGCTCGTCGCGATGGCGGCGATGGCCAAGCTGCTCGCGGGCGGCCGCGCGGGGGATGGGACGGTCACGATGGACGCCCCGTCTCTGCTCCTGTCGATCCTGGGCTTCGGCGGCCTTCTGCTCGGCGTGTCGAACGCGGCGAGCGCCGGGTTCGCGAGCGCGGCCTGCCTCGTGCCGATCGCCGTGGGCGCGGTGTTCGTGGTCGCCTTCGTGCGGCGCGAGAAGCGCGTGGAAAACCCCATGCTCAACATGAGCGTCTTTTCCGACCGGGACTTTTCGCTCGGCACCGTCATGGTCTCGCTGCTCTTCTGCGCCTTCATCGGCGTGGCCCTCGTGCTGCCGCTCGAGCTTCAGAGCCTGCACGGCTTCGACGCGATGCAGGCAGGCATGGCCCTTCTGCCCGGCACGGTGGCGGCGTTCATCATGGCGCCGGTGAGCGGCATGCTCACCGACCGGGTGGGCGCGCGGGTCGTGTGCGCGATGGGCTCGGTCCTGCTCACCGTGGGCACTGTCCTCATGCTGCATCTGAGCACGATCGACTCGCTCGGGCAGGTCATGGTCCTGCAGGCGGTGCGCGCCTTCGGCATCTCGTCGCTCATCGTGCCCTACACCACCTGGAGCGTGCACGGCCTGCCGCACGAGATAGTGGCCGACGGCACCTCGATTTCGAACGCGGCTCGGCAGATCGCGGCGGCGATCGGCACGTCGTCGATGGTTCTGCTCATGGCCGGCGGTGCGACCGACGGGTCGGTGACGGCGGCCGGCGTCGACGCGGCCATGCTGTTCTCGTTCGTGCTCACCGTGGCGATGACCGTGCTCACCTTCGTCTTCGTGAAAAAGTGACAACGGGGGCGCGTGATGTTGTCACACTTTAGTGTGAGAACATCACGCGC
>JALCHN010000038.1 GCA_022644775.1 Eggerthellaceae bacterium | reverse complement strand
TGATGTTGTCACGCCGAAGGCGGGTGACAACATCACGCGCTCCCGTTGTCACCCGCCCGTCGTCACGCCTCTACGCGCCGATCAGTTTGCCTACCGATGCGATGAAGCTCGACATGTTGCGGAAGCAGATGAAGAGCGTGATGATCACGATGACCACGCCGGCCGTGTTCGCGAAGGCATGGTTGCGCCATTTGCCCAGATCGGCGCCGTTTGCGCAGTAGATCGTGAAGAAGGCCATGATCGGCAACAGGATCGCGTTGGCCGCCTGAGCGGTGAGGATCAGCTGCGTGGGGCTCTTGCCCAAAGCCACCGCCATGGCAACGCCCGACACGAGCACGATGATCCAGATGACCTTGAACTTGAGGTCCTTCATGGTCTTGCCCCAACCGAGCACGCCGTTGACCGCATAGGCCGCCGAAAGCGAGGCGGTGAGCACGCTCGAGAAGCCGGCAGCGAGCAGGCCCAGACCGATCATGACCGTGGCCCATTCGCCCATGAGCGGCTGCAGGGCGATTGCCATGTCCTTGCCGTTGGCCACCGTCACGCCCGTGCCGTAGATGTTGGCAGCCGCGCAGATGAGAATGGCCATCGAGATCAGACCGCCCACGCCGATCGAGACGACGGCGTCGAAACGGGCGTCGGAGACCTGGTTGGGATCCTTGAAGCGCTCCGCCGCGCCCGACGCGTGCAGGAACAGGTTGTAAGGGACGATCGTGGTGCCGATGAGGCCGGTGACCACCAGGATCGGCGAGGCGCCGCCGGTCTGTTCGGCCGAAGGCAGGGTCGGCGTGAACATGCCCGCGAGCGCGGCGCCCCAATCGACGGGGGACGCGAAGGCGGTGATGAGGAACACGACGCCCATGAAGACCACGATGGCGGTGAGAATCTTCTCGACCACCTTGTAGGAGCCGATCCACAGCATCGCGAAGCCGATGATGCCGATCACGATAGCGATGGCGACCATCGAGGCATCGGGGAAGACTGCCTGGATGCCCAAGATGCCGCCCGTCACGTTGCCCGTTTCGTAGGCGATGTTGCCGATGAAGATCGCGATGATCACGACGACGATGGCGATCCACTTCAGCACCGGATGCTTGATGCGCTCGCGGATGTTCTCGCCCAAGCCCTTGCCGGTCACGATGCCCACGCGCGCGGCCATCTCCTGGAAGATGATCGTGGCGACCGTCGCGAACAGCAGGGCCCACAGCAAGGTGTATCCGTAGCTTGCACCCGACACCGTACAGGTGGTGACGGTGCCCGGACCCACGAAGCCGGCGGCGACCAGGGCGCCGGGGCCGATAGTGCGCAGCTTTTCGGCGAACGTGCTCTTTGCCATTCCTGTTCCTTTCCCTCTCTTACGTCCTTCATGCCGACTTTATCAGAGTGGAGTAAACGGGATTCGGCGACCGACGACAATTTGCGATTCGGAAATAATCGAGCGACGAGCGGTCGGCACCGCCGAAGCGCACCGGCCGCTCGCTGGGCCTAGTCGGCGTAGCGCTGTTCCACCTTCACGAAGGTCCCCGCATCTATTTCGTCGAGCGCCGTGATGATTTCGTCCATCGTGTTCATCGCGAGCGGACCGTACAGGGCAAGGGGCTCGTGCAGAGCGGGAGCGCACATCACGAGCGCTTCCGCGCCCTGGTCGCCGGCGGAAAGCCGCACGCAATCGCCCGGGCCCAGCAGGGCCGCCGTCTTGGCCGCAACCGCCGCCTCGCCCACCTGCACCGGGCCTTCGAGCGTGAAGACGACGCAGGTCGCATCCGCGTCCGCAGGCACCTCGATCGCGCCGCCCGCGACAAGGCGCACGTCGTAGAAATCGAGCGGCAGGTACGCGCCCTGGCAGCCGTGCGCATCGCCCAAGGACCCGGCGATCACCCGCACCGTGCCGCCCGCCTCTTCGACTTCGGGAATGTCTTCGGCCCTGATGCCCCGATACGCGGGGTCGGCCATCTTGTCCTTCTGCGGCAGGTTGAGCCACACCTGCACGCCGAGCATCCGTTCGGCCGCGCGCGGCATTTCGGAATGGAAGGCGCCCGAACCCGCCGTGAGCCACTGCGCCTCCCCGCTGCCTATTTCGGCCCGATTGCCCAGATTGTCGGTGTGCACCATGGCCCCCTGGGCCAGATAGGTGACCGTTTCGATGCCCCGATGCGGGTGCAGGGGGAACCCGGCCAGATAGTCGGCCGGATCGGTGCTGTCGAAGCTGTCGAGCATGAGGAAGGGATCGAATTCCTTCGCCGTCTCCTGCCCGAGCACGCGCACGAGGCTCACCCCGGCGCCGTCCTGCGTGCGCTGGCCGCGCACGCTCGTTCGTACCTGGCGTTGCATGGGTCCGCCTTTCTTTTCGTTGCCGCGCGTTGTGCGCCGGCGCTTACAGGTTCTTGCGTTCGTAGACTTCCGCGGCCGTTTCGAAGCTCGCGATGTCGTTGCGCAGCCGCTCCACCTTCTCGCGCACGGCCGCTTCGTCGGAGAGCCATTCTCTATAACAGAAGGGCGCCTGCGACCGAAGGGCGGCGATACGGTCGCGCATCACGCCCGCGCCCGCCCGGGCGAGCACGAGCCGGGCCTGCATCTCAACATAGTCGCAAGGGCCCACCGCAGGACCCGTGGCCCCTGCGGTGGGCGCGGGCTCCCGCCAGCGCGACCACGCATCCCCCGGGCGGGCGGGCAAGGGCTGCGCTTCCTCTGCGACATCGCCTTTGGCGAGCGCCCCTGCCTCCGCCTCGCCCATGGCACGAGCGCGGGCCCGCGAGAAACGCCGGGCGGCTTCGGCGCGCCTGCGCTCCCAGCGCCCCACGCGCGCCTCGTACTCGACGGCGACCAAAGCGGCCTGCCGCTCCATCGTTTCAAGCGTGCGCGACAGCTCGTCGAGCTCCCGCTGGACCGCTTCGAGCTCGCACGCGAGCGCCCGTACGCTTTCGTCTGTGTCCATAACCCCTCCTCGCCGTTTTCTTAAGGAGGCAAGTATAACCGAAAAAATTGTCTTTGAGTGTCCTTCAACCAGGACTTCTAGAACATTTGTTCGTGATAGAGTGTTCCCAAACGACGCACGGAGGAACGGAGCGCCTAATGCAGGGTCATGCGCAGCAGCTTTACCGAAGAGCCCAAGGCTCCCGCCACCACGCAGGCCTCGCCCGCCTGCACTTCGATCGCGTCCCCTGCCTCCATGCGCTCGGCATGGTCGGGATAGGAAAGGTCGGCTTGGCCCTCCAGCACCACGAACAGGGTATCGCCCCGGTAGATATGCGGGGCCAGCCCCACGCCCGCGGGCAGGGCGATGAGCTCGCATTCCATATGCTCGTCGTGCACGATGGTCCGCGTCGTCTCGCGGTCCGGCGCCATGAGCACCAAGCTTGCAAGGTTCTCCGGCGTTTGGGTCGGCAGCTCTTCGAATTTCATAGCAGGCACCCTCCTCAATGCGACGGTCGTTCTCCCCGCTACCCTAGCGCGCGCAACGTAACCGCGCGGTGGCACCTGGGCAACGGTTCGGAAGAGGGCGCGCATCGCCTAGTCGAACGGCACGCCTTCGAGCGCATGGGCCCGCAGAGGCAGCAGGTAGACGGCTTCTTCCTCTTCGAGCGAGGCGTTGGCCATGTTGAAGAGGAACTCGACCCATTCGTAGACGTAGTGTCCGTACACCGCAGCGTTCTTGCCATGCTGGCGAATCTTGGAAATGGCCACCTCCACGCTCGAATCGGAAAGGGGCCAGGAATCGCCCTGCACGCCGATTGCGTCTTCGATCGCGGTCAGGTTTGCCGGGGAATAGAAGATGCCCTTCACGAGCGCCGCATACCCCAGCACTCCCACGTCGGGCATGCAGTCGGCCGGGCGGATCTCGACGAACTTCTTCAGACGAACGTCGGTCCAGAACATGGAAATGAGATGCTCGATGTCCTCGGTGGCGAGCGGCGCGTCGCCGTAGGCGTCCATGGCGAGCTCGTCGCCCACCCAGCGCACCTCTTCCACGCGCGCATCATCGGGGTGCGCAGCCTTCGCGCGCGTCACGAAGATGGGCGAGTTGTGCAACAGGTAGTCGGCCACCGCCTCGAAGCCGAAACCGCGGCCGAAGGTACCGGGAATCACCCCACACCGGTGCGGGTCGACGTCGCGCCACAGAGCCATGCGCGCCAGGGGCACGTCGTTCTTCTCGCCTTCGAACACCGGCGCGTTGTCGCAGATGAACGCGAGAATGGGCGCGAGGGCGGCGCCCACGCGGAACTTGCGCACCGCATCGCTTTCAGAGAAATAGTCGATCGACACCTGGGTGCTCGCGCTGCCGCGCATCATGCGCTCGCCGTGCGTGCCCAGCTCGTGGAAGTAGCGGTCCATATAGGCATAACGCTGCTTGGGGATGAGCGGCATGTCGAGAGCCTTGGTCTTGGGGCGGTAGCCCTGGCAGGCCACCGCGCAGCCGTAGGGCGCCAGGAACTCTTCCACATAGCCGCGGAAGTCGTTGTAGGCCCGGGCGATGTCTCTCACGCGCGCCATGGGGGCGATGGAAATCTCCAACTGGGCCGCCGGCTCGATCGTGACGTTGCCGCTTTCGTTGGCAAGCCCCAAGATGTCGCCTGCGGCGTTGCGCGTTACGTCGGGATAGTAAGCCGAAAGGTGCTCGAGCACGTCGCGCACGCCGGGCATTCCGTCGTGGGGCTCGTAGAAGAGGGGCTCTTCGTCGCGCGCGCGCATAAGGAAATGCTCGACTTCCACGCCCAGATAGCCCGGGCGGTCGAGGAAGCCGTCGTCATCGTAGTAACGGTCCCCCTTCGCAGCGCAGCCCGACTCGAAGTAGGCAACGATACGTGCGCGGTTCTCGCGCTGAATGTCAGTTTCCACGGTGGCCATACAGGGGACTCCTTGATCGCAAGCCCGGGGCGGGCGGCCTCACGGCGCGCGCACCCCTTGTTTTGCTTGCGATTCTACTCCAACGGACGCATTTGCCCTATTCAGCACCGAAAAATGCTGATATCGCGCAAAGGAGCTCATCCAGATGGGGTGCACACGCAAAAGGACCCCCGACTCGCGTCGAGGGTCCTTCCGTCCGGCGGCTCCGGGAACCATGGAACGCGCCGGCGTATGGGCGTTGCGCCTCACGGTACGTGTAGGGACCGCACCGTCATACGGTATGCATCACTATCCGCCGTTGCCGAAGCGAACGAAACGGCAACGCGCAAGCGCCATATGGTACGTACCGTTTCGTCACAGTTCGTCACTATCTGGCTTCGAGCGGAAGAAATGGACCTATTCGACGCCCATTATCACGTCGGTCGACTTGATGACGGCGACGGCCTTTTCGCCCTCGGCAAGGCCGAGCGACTCGATGGCGTCATTGGTGATGGAGCCGAAGACGACGCTGCCGTCGGAGAGCTCGAGCTTCACATGGCCGTTCACGGCGCCTTCCTTAACGGAGACGATGGTGCCCTCGAGCTGGTTACGGGCGGAGATGCCGGCGATCTTCTGGGTGGCGAACATCACGTTCGAGGCCTTGATGATCGCGATGGCCTCCTTGCCGGCCTCCAGGCCGAGGTCCTGAATGGCGTTCATCGTGATGTCGGAGGCAATGGTGTTGTCGCCCACCTGGATGGAGACGACGCCGTTGACGGCACCCGCCTTGACGTTTTTGATGGTGCCCTTAAGCTGGTTGCGAGCAGAAATCTTCATGGTGCACTCCTTCTGGCTTGCGCTCCTTGCGATGCCTGCACTCTAGCAAGAGCTCGCCTCGCCCCTGATCTTGCCGTCCGCTTCTTCACATTCGATGAGGCCATTCGTCCCCGCTCGTCACGGATAATGCGAAGCGGCGCGAAACGCGCTCGGCATGCACTATTCGAGGACTGTCGTATACTGTTCTTACGTAAGAATAATGATGTCGCAGAAAGGGAACCCTGTGACACTCGATCGAGAACCGCTCAAGGCGGCCGATGTGGCGGCGATGCTCCATATTGGGAAGAACGCCGTCTACGAACGTGCGAAGTCGGGCGAACTGGCCTCGTACCGCATAGGCAGGAAACTGCTATTCAACCGAGCGGATGTGGAAGCATACGCCACGAGCTTGCGCTACGGGGGCGGCGCGGCGGCAGAAGAAGCCGCAGCCGCCGCGCACGACGCAGACGTCCTGACGGGAGGAGCTCCCGCATTCGCAGAAGGAGCGCGCCGGGGCGGCGCCTTCACCATCTTGGGCACCGATATCGTCAGCGATATCGCCTCGAACCGCATGAACGCGGCGGGCCTGGCGTCCACGCACCTCTACGAAAGCGACTACCAGTCGCTCGCCCGCCTCTACTTCGGCTCGGCAGACATCGCCTTCACCCAGCTCTACGACCACCGGTCGAACGCCTGCAACGTCCCCTTCGTGGAAAAGCTCGCTCCGGGCGCCTCCGTCTGCACGATCAGGATAGCCCCGCGCACCTTCGGCTTCGTCGTCGCCCCGGGCAACCCCCGCCGCATCGCCTCATGGGGCGCGCTTCTGCGCGAAGGCGTCACCCTGGCCAACCAGCGCCTGGGGTCGGCCGCCCGCATCCTGCTCGACGAGAAGGTCATTTCGATGGACGCGCGCGCCGAACCGATCGAAGGCTATGCGCATACGTGCGAAAACGACCAGGCCGTCGCCCAGGAGGTCGCCGCCGGCATCGCCGACGTGGGCGTGGTCTGCGAGCGGTCGGTCGCCTTCAACCCGAACGTGGAATTCGTGCCCCTGCAGACCGTCTGGCTCGATGCCACGGTCACGAAGACCGAGCGCACGCGCGCCTTGGTCCGCAAGCTGAAAAGCGACGCCGCCTCGAACGAGTTCCGCGCTCTCCTGCGCGATTTGGGCGAAGACGTGCGCCAGACCGGCTCGATCGTCTACGAGAGCTAATTGTTGACCTTCTGGTGGCTGGCGAGCGCCGTGCGGTCGATGGCCTTGAAGGTGTAGCCCTCCTGCTGGTAATGCTCTATGATCGCCGGCAGGGCGTCGACCGTCGCCTCGTGCCCGGCCGAATCGTGCATGAGCAGCATCACGTTCGAATAGTCGGCGTCGTCGGTCGCATAGGCGGCGAGCTCGTCTGCCGTATGCCCGGCGGCCCCGTCGCCGCAGCTGATGTTCCAATCGAAGTACTGGTAGCCGCGCGCCTGCACGTCCTGGGTGAGCTTGGTCATGATGCCCTTGCAGTACTTGGCCGACACCGTGTTCGACGCACCGCCCGGAAAGCGGATGAAGCAGGGCACGTAGCCGATTTGGTCCTTCACCACGGCCCCGATCTGGTCAAGGTCGTTGAAGAAGGAGTCCTCGCTCGCGTAAATCGAGTACTCGTGGGTATAGCTGTGCAGGCCGATCGTGTTGCCGCGGTCGTAGGCCTCTTTGATCATGTAGGCGTACTGGGGCTCTTCGTTGGTCACGAAGAAGGTGGCCTTCACGCCGTAGCGGTCGAGAATGTCGAGCACCTTTTCGGTGTTGGCCGAAGGGCCGTCGTCGAAGGTGAGCCAGATGGTCTTCGTCCCGTCGGTCTTCGTGCGCCATTCGGTCTGCTTGGCGGGGTCGACGGCGAAATCGGCCGCCCGGTCGTCTTCCCCATTCGCCTGGTCGCCGCTCGCTTGCGCATCGCCGGAGCCCTGAGCACCCTGCGCGCCCGCATCCTGAGACGGCGCGTCGCCTGCCTGCTCGTCTTGCGCAGGCTGCGGCGCGAAGGCGCCCAAGCCCCATGCCGCGCCCACGGACACAACCGCCGCCACGCAAAGCGCCGCCACTGCCTTGTGCAGGCGCGAACGACTCCGCCGCCTGCGCGCCCGTTCGATGCGGTCGCGGTCGAATCGGTCTCCATTGGTCATGCTTCCCCCTTGATTGCACGTCGAGCACAGATTGTAGGTGCGGCGCAGGGGCGACGTCCTTCGTTCAACAAAGCTTCACGATGCAGACGGCGGCGCGCAGGGTATCATGGGGCCGACCTGCCCACCACGAAAGGAACGCGCATGCAGCTTCAGCAACTCAGATACCTCATCGCCGTCGCCGAATGCGGTTCGCTTCGCGCTGCCTCGAGCAAGCTGTTCGTGTCGCAATCGAGCATTTCGGTGGCCGTGAAAGAGCTTGAGCAGGAAACGTCCACCCAGATCTTCGAGCGTACGAGCCACGGCATGATCCTCACACCCCAGGGCATCGAGCTGTTGGGCTACGCCAAGCAAATCGTCGAACAGGCCGACCTCATGGTCTCGCGCTACGGCGGCGGCGCGCCCGCCCGCGAAGTGCGCCTTTCGGTGTCCTCGCAGCACTACATCGTGATCGTCGACGCCTTCAGCGACTTTCTCGCCGCCCATCGCCGCGACGACCCGAGTTCGTTCACCCTGCGCGAAACCTACACCTCCGACATCGTGAGCGACGTGCAGAAGGGCTTAAGCGATCTGGGCATCATCTACCTGAGCAACTACAACGACCGCGTGATGAAGCGCATGCTCGACAACGCAGGAGCCGAATTCACCTCGCTGTTCGTAGCCACCCCGCACGTGTTCGCGAGCGCCACGAGCCCGCTGGCCCAGCGCTCTTCGGTGCGCCCCGAAGAGCTCGCCGGGCTTTGCCGGTTCACCCACGAGCAGGGCGCCGAATCGTCCGCCTACTATTCCGAAGAGCCGCTCGAGGCCATCCCCCACACGCGCAACGTCCTGTTCAGCGACAACGGCACGCTCGCGAACGTGCTCGCCCGCCACGACGACGCCTACACGATCTTCACCGGCGTCTTTCCCGAAGGCCAGGGCATCGCCTCGATCCCGCTGGAAACCGACGAGGTGATGAACGTGGGCTACATCAAGCGCAAAGGGGCGCCGCTGTCGCCTCTGGCCGACGAGTTCCTGGCCTTCGCGAGCGAGCGCATCTTCGAGAACATCGACATCGTCGAACCCTCGTCGGTCGCCTTCGACTACCACTGCCGCCGCGCCGGCGCCGATGCCGACGCGACCGAAGGAGGCGGGCGATGACGCGCGGGGCCACTTCCCAGCTGCGCGGGGTCCTGCTCGCTCTGGCGGGCGGGGTCTTCTGGGGCTTTTCGGCGTCGTGCGCCCAATACATCTTCGCGACCGACCACGCCGACCCCCAGTGGGTCACCGCCATGCGCATCATCGTGTCGGGGATCGTGATGATGGCCATCGCCGCCGTGAAAGCGGGCCCGCGCCTGGCCGCGCCGGTGCGCCGCGTGCGCGACGCGGCCCGCGTGGCGGCCTTCGCCCTCTTCGGCCTGTCGTTCACCCAGTTCACCTACCTCATGACGATCGACGCCTCGAACGCCGGCACTGCCACCGTGCTCGAATACGCGGGGCCCGTGCTCGTGATGCTCATCGTCTGCCGCCGCATGCACCGCCTTCCCACCAAGCGCGAGCTCATCGCCGTGGCCTGCGTGGTCGCAGGCGTCTTCCTGCTCGCCACCCACGGCGACCCCACCAAGCTCGTCCTCACGCCGGCCACCCTGTTCTGGGGCGGGCTTTCGGCCGCGTCGATGGTCTTCTACACCCTCCTGCCCGAACCCCTGCTGCGCACCTACGACAACCTTGCTGTGCTCGCCTGGGCGCTCGCGATCGGCGGCGTCGTCATGGCCGTGTGGCAGCATCCCTGGACCAACCCGCCGGCGCTCACCCAGGCCAGCTGGATCGCCCTGGTCGTGGGCCTTACCCTGCTCGGGACGGTGGGGGCCTTCATCTGCTACTTCCGCGCCCTCTACCTGATCGGCCCCTCGCGCACGAGCATGCTCGCCAGCGTCGAGGTGGTCACGGCCACCGCCTGCGCCGTCCTGTGGCTCGGCACCCCGTTTTCCGCGATGGATTTGGTGGGCCTCGCCTTCATCATAGCCACCGTCTTCCTGCTCGCCAAGCGCGACACCGTCGAAGGCGCGCCCCGCTATACTAGGGCGCACGCCGAAACGCACCAACTCAACCAAAGCCAAGGAGCCTAGCATGTCCGAAACGCAACCGTCAGACGCGTACCTGCGCAACGCCGCCAAACCCGAAGGGGAGATGGGCGAAGAAGTGCTCACGCGCATGAACGAACACCATCGCGACCTGGCCGATTGGGCCTTCCAGCACGTGCACGTCCCCACCTACGGCCGCTTGCTCGACATCGGCTGCGGCGGCGGAGCCAACCTGCAGCGCCTGCTCGCCCAATGCCCCGACGGCGTCGTCGAAGGGGTCGACTACTCCCCCACGAGCGTCGCGCTCTCCGTTAAAAACAACCGCACGAGCGTCGATGCGGGCCGTTGCATCGTGACCCAAGGCGACGTGGGCAACCTGCCCTACCCCGACAACCGCTTCGACTTCGCCTGCGCCTGCGAGACCGTCTACTTCTGGCCCGACCTGCAGCAGGCCTTCGACGAAGTGCAGCGCGTCCTGCGCCCCGGCTCGCAGTTCCTCATCATCTGCGAGATGGGCGACCCCGACGACCCCCGCTTCGCCGCCGCCGACTACCTCACCGTCTACACGGGCGAGGACCTGCGCGACGCTCTGCAGGACGCCGGCTTCAAAAGCGCCGTCCTGCGCACCCAAGACGACTGGTTCTGCATCGTCGCCACAGTGTAAATCGCCTGTTCAAATCGGGATTTCTTCCCGCTATCGAAGAAACCGATAAGTCCGCTGCGAAAACGCGCATAGCCTTGCGCATTGCCTTCAGGCCCCGCTGCATGGTTGTATAGACCAAGGCTTCGCGGGGCCTTCGGCGTTTGGCAAACTCGGCGCCGCTTTTCCGCTTCGCGAGCCGAACCGCGGCACGGGTCCGCACACGCAGCGATCGATGAGGAAAGGCGGAAGCGCGATGGCACGCAAGCTGTACTTCGCATACGGTTCTAATCTGGACTTCGACCAGATGGCCCATCGTTGTCCCGGCGCCGAGTACCTGGGCGTGGCCACCCTGCCCGACCACGAGCTGAAGATGGATTCCGCCGGCTACGCCACCGTGGTGCCCAACCGGGGCAGCCACGTGCAGGGCGCCCTGTGGGACCTTTCGACGGCCAACGAAGAGAGCATGGACGGCTACGAGGGCATCGCCACCGGCTGCTACGAGAAGGCCGAAGTGGGCGTAACCTACGCCGGCGACCCGGCCTTCGACGGCGCGCACGCCTTCGATGCCGCCTACGGCTACGGCGAAGGCGCCGCCCGCGGGCTCACGCTCGACGCGATCATCTACCTGTCGACCCGCCCACCCTTCTGCGACAGCACCTGGCGCGAGGACTACCTGGAACGCGTGCGCAACGGCGCGGCCAACCTCTCGCTCGACGAGAGCACACGCGCCCAGCTGGCCCGCATCAGCCTGCAGGCCAAGGACAACTGACCGGGCCCTGCGCCGCTCGCGATTTCTTGGAAAGACCGCCCCATCGATTGCATTTTTCAATCGATGGGGCGCTTTGCCCTGCCGCAAGCGTCCCAAGGCGCCCGCATCCGCGCGCGTACGGTAGAATGGACGGCACGTTCACCATCTGAAGAAAGCGGCGCAGGCACATGGCCAAGAAACAGACGTTCACCGGCGAAGAGTCCGACGAAGAGCTCGTCGCCGCCTATCGCGAGCAAGAAGACGCCTCCTACGCGCGCAACAAACTGCTGCGCAACATCGGATCGGTCGTAATCGTCGCGGGCCTATTGGTGTACCTGCTCGGCCCCGGCGAGCCCTTCGACGTTTGGAAGAGCGTCCTGCTCGTCGTGCTGTTCGCCGGCATCATGGCCGTAACCTACTGGCAGCAGAAGGTGCGCGAGTACGTGGTCAACCACCGCGACCCGCGCCTCTACGATTCCGACGGCCGCTACCACCGCGAATGGGAAAAACTCGGCGAAAAGGAGCTCGCCGCCCAGGCCAAGGCGGGCGTGCACAAGAACGCCCCCAACCGCAACCAGAAGAACAAGGGCAAGAACAAGAAGAAACGCTAGCCGCAGCGCGCCGCCTCCGGGCGGCGCTTTTCGTTGCAGCCGCCCGCGAAGATTCCCTATCGCCGCCGCCCGGAAAAGCCGCAGCGTCTGCGCGCGTTTGTATAATGTGGGCACACACAGCAACGCACGCTCAAAGGAAGGCGGAACTTCATGGTTTCTCGCGTGTACGTGGAAAAGAAAGCGGGCTTCGACGTCAAAGCGCAGCAGCTGCGCCACGAGCTCACGTCGATTCTGGGCATTGCCGGCCTCACCGGCCTGCGCCTGTTGAACCGCTACGACGTCGAAGGCATCAGCGACGACCTGTTCGCGCGCTGCGTCCCCACCGTCTTCAGCGAGCCGGCGGCAGACGACGTCTACTACGAATTGCCCGACGCCCACGGCGCCGCGGTCTTCGCGATCGAAGCGCTCCCCGGCCAGTTCGACCAGCGTGCCGACAGCGCCAGCGAATGCACCCAGCTCATCAGCCAGGGCGAGCGCCCCACCGTGCGCAACGCCCAGGTCTACTACCTGGAAGGCGACCTTTCCGCAGCCGACGTCGCCGCCGTCAAGCACTACCTGATCAACCCCGTCGAATCGCGCGAGGCCTCGCTTGCGCCGGTCGACGCCCTCACCGCCAAGCAGCCCGCCCCCGGGCCGGTCGAGGTCCTTACCGGCTTCAACGAGCTCGACGAAGACGGCCTCGCCCGCTTCCTTTCCGACCGCGAGCTCGCGATGGACTTCGCCGACATCGCCTTCTGCCAGCAGTACTTCAGAAGCGAACAGCGCGACCCCACGATCACCGAAATCAAGATGATCGACACCTACTGGTCGGACCACTGCCGCCACACCACCTTCGGCACCCACCTCACCGACGTCGAGATCGACGACGAAACCGTGCAGGCCGCCTTCGACAAGTACCTGGCCATGCGCCGCGAGCTCGGCCGCGACGACCGCCCCGTGAGCCTGATGGACATGGGCACGATCGGCGCCAAGTACCTAAAGAGCAAGGGGATCCTGAAGCACCTCGACGAATCGGAAGAGATCAACGCCTGCACCGTGAAGGTGACGGTCGACGTCGACGGCGAGGACCAGGACTGGCTCTTCCTCTTCAAGAACGAAACCCACAACCACCCCACCGAAATCGAGCCTTTCGGCGGCGCGGCCACCTGCATCGGCGGCTGCATCCGCGACCCTCTGAGCGGGCGCAGCTACGTCTACCAGGCCATGCGCGTCACGGGCGCCGCCGACCCCACGGTGCCCGTGTCCGAAACCATGGAAGGCAAGCTGCCTCAGCGCAAACTGGTGACCACCGCCGCGGCCGGCTATTCGAGCTACGGCAACCAGATCGGGCTGGCCACCGGCCAGGTCGACGAGCTCTACCACCCCGGCTACGCAGCCAAGCGCATGGAGATCGGCGCCGTGGTCGCCGCCACGCCCGCCGACCACGTGGTGCGCGAAGAACCCCAGCCCGGCGACGTGGTCGTGCTGCTGGGCGGGCGCACGGGCCGCGACGGCATCGGCGGCGCCACCGGTTCGTCGAAGGCCCACAACGTCGAGTCGATCGAAAAGGACGGCGCGGAAGTCCAGAAGGGCAACGCCCCGGTCGAGCGCAAGATCCAGCGCCTCTTCCGCCGCGGCGAGGCCACGCGCCTGATCAAGCGCTGCAACGACTTCGGCGCCGGCGGCGTGTCGGTGGCCATCGGCGAGCTGGCCGACAGCCTCTACATCGACCTCAACAAGGTCCCCAAGAAATACGACGGTCTCGACGGCACCGAGCTGGCTATTTCCGAAAGCCAGGAGCGCATGGCCTGCGCTATCGCCGCCGACAAGGTCGACGAGTTCTTGGGCTACGCTCGCGAAGAGAACCTCGAGGCCACGGTGGTCGCCAAGGTCACCGACACGGGCCGCGTGCGCATCGTGTGGAACGGCGACGACGTGGTCAACGTGAGCCGCGAATTCCTCGCGAGCAACGGCGCCACCCGCAGCCAGGCCGTCCACCTCACCGAAGACGAGGGCTTCGCGCCGCACTGGGAGGGCGACACCCTGGCCGAGCGCATGGAAAACCTCGTGTCCGACCTCAACGTCTGCTGCAAGCGCGGCCTGTCCGACCGCTTCGATTCGACGATCGGCGCGGCCACGGTCCTCATGCCCTACGGCGGCGCCCGTCAGCTCACCCCCACGATGGCCATGGCCGCCAAGCTCCCCGTGCCCGGCGCCACGACCACCACAAGCGGCATGGCCTGGGGCTTCAACCCCTACCTGATGGAAAAGAACCAGTTCACGGGCGCCTATCTGTCCGTGGTGGAAAGCGTGGCCAAGTTCGTAGCCGCCGGATTCGAGCACGAACGCGCCTACCTCACCTTCCAGGAGTACTTCGAGAAGCTGCGCGACGTGCCCGAACGCTGGGGCAAGCCGGCCAAGGCCGTGCTCGGCGCCCTCATGGCGCAAATCGACCTGGGCATCGGGTCGATCGGCGGCAAGGACAGCATGTCCGGCAGCTTCGAAGACCTCGACGTCCCGCCGACGCTCGTGTCCTTCTGCACCGGCGTGGGCACCGTCGACCGCGCCACGAGCCCTGAATTCAAGGGCGCCGGCCACCGCGTGATCGAGATCTCGCCCGCCTTCGAAGACGACGGCCTCACGCCCGACCCCGAAGACTTCCTGGCCGCCTGCTCCATCGTCGAAGAGCTCGTGGGCGCTGGCGACGCGCTCGCCGTGAGCACGCCCGGCTACGGCTGCGGCGCCGAAGCCCTCTTCAAGATGTGCCCGGGCAACCGCCTGGGCCTCGCCCTGAACGACAACGAGGAAGCAGCCGACCTCTTCACCCCGAGCTACGGCACCTTCTACGTGGAGCTCGCCGACGGCGCCGCCATCCCGGCTGCGCGCGGCAGCATGTACGTGGGCCAGATCGGCCAGACCACCGAAGCCTACGCCTTCTGCGCCGCCGGCGAGGAAATCTCGCTCGACGAGCTCGAGGCCGCTTGGATGCATACGCTCGAAGACGTCTTCCCCTTCCGTTCCACCGAAGCGGAACCGGCCGTGGAAGCCGTGACCAACACCGACCACCTGCCGCTCGTCTACGACGGCGTGATCGCCCATCCGCGCGTCACGATTCCCGTCTTCCCCGGCACCAACTGCGAGTTCGATTCCGCCCGCGCCTTCGCGGCCGCCGGCGCCGACCCGCACACCTTCGTGGTGAACAACCTCTCCCCCGAAGCCGTGGCCGAAAGCACCAAGCGCCTGGCCGAAGAGATTTCCCAGAGCCAGATCCTCATGATTCCCGGCGGCTTTTCGGGCGGCGACGAGCCCGACGGCTCGGCCAAGTTCATCGCGGCCTTCTTCCGCGCCCCCGAAGTGACCGAAGCGGTGCGCGATTTGCTGCAGAACCGCGACGGCTTGATTCTGGGCATCTGCAACGGCTTCCAGGCGCTCATCAAGCTGGGCCTCGTGCCCTTCGGCGACATCCGCCCCATGGACGCCGACTGCCCCACGCTCACCTTCAACACGATCGGCCGTCACCAGAGCGGCATCGTGCACACCCGCATCGCGAGCAGTCTGAGCCCTTGGTTTGCGGCTTGCCAGGTGGGCGACGTGCACACGATGGCCGTAAGCCACGGCGAGGGCCGCTTCGTCGCCAACGACGACGTGCTCGCCCAGCTGCTCGCAAACGGCCAGGTCGCCACCCAGTACGTCGACGCGAACGGCGTGCCGTCGATGGACCTTGCGGTCAACCCCAACGGGTCGGTGATGGCCATCGAGGGCATCACGAGCCCCGACGGCCGCGTCTTGGGCAAGATGGGCCACAGCGAGCGCGCCGGCGCGGGCCTCTACCGCAACATACCCGGCGCCGACGTCGAGCCGATCATCGCGAGCGGCGTCGCCTACTTCACCGACTAGCGGCGCGCGCAAACGTGCACGGAACGGGGTCCGATCGTCAACCGGCGGTCGGACCCCGTTCCGTATGACAACGGGCGCAGGTGATGTTGTCACACGCGCGTGTGACAACATCACCTGGGACGTGCGGACAATTTCCGATACACCCTACCGCGTCGCCGTCGTCGCCCGCCTGTACTGCATCGGGCTCATCCAGCCCAGAGACTCCTTCGGCCTCTCCTCGTTGTAGTACGTCAGCCA
>JALCHN010000037.1 GCA_022644775.1 Eggerthellaceae bacterium | reverse complement strand
GGGCTCGCTGGGAGGGGCGAGGCGCTTCGCTGTCGCCCCTGTTGCGGGGTGGGACTCGCCGGGTTGGGGCACCTCGGTTGCGGCCGCGTGCGACCTGCGGGGCGGGGCGAGGCGCTGCGCTGTCGCCCCTGCAGTCGGTTGCAGGTGACAAAGGGGCCGGGTGATGTTGTCATACGCCTTCGGCGTGACAACATCACCCGGCCCCTTTGTCACACGTGGAGGGAGGGCGCATGTCGCAGCCCTCCCTCCGGGCTCTCCCTTACGGCAGCGTCGGCGCGAGCACGGTGGCCTGCAGGCCCACGAGCACGCACAGGCCCACGAGGAAGGCGATCGACCAGGGCAGGACCATCTTCATGATGTCCGACTCCTTCTCGCCCGTCGCCACGGCGGCGATGGCCAGCGACTGCGGCGAGATCATCTTGCCCACGACGCCGCCCATCGTGTTCGATGCCAGGAACAGGTCGGGCGTGACGTTGGCAAGCGCTGGGTTGGCGGTCGCAGCACTATGCTGCAAGCCGCTGAACAGGGCGTTCGCCGACGTGTCGGAACCGGTGACGGCGGTGCCCACCCAGCCTAGGATCGGGCTGATCACGGCGAAGGCGGCGCCGGAACCCGCCAGGAACTCGCCGATCGAAAGGGTCTGCCCCGAGAAGTTCATCACATAGGCCAGCGAGAGCACGAGCACGATGGTCAGGCTCGACAGGCGCATGCCGTAGGCGGTCTTGCCGATCTGTCGCACGGCGGCGCCTACGGTCATCGCGTAGCGGCCGTTTTCGGTGTAGAGCGAGTACACGAGCGCCGAAAGCAGGCCGGCGACGAGCAGCATGGTGCCGGGCGTCGACAGCAGGTTGAGCGTGAAGGTGGTGCCCGGGTCCTTGCCCATGGCGTTCAGCACCACGCCGCCCGAAATGCCCGGCCAGGGGATCTTGATGTCGGTAGCGGAAAGCAGCTTGGGAATGCCCAGCTTGCACACGGCGAACACTGCGACCACGATCGCGTAGGGCACGAGCGCCATGATGGTGCGGTTGGCGGTGAGCTCGGAATGGGCGTCGGCGCTGTAGGGGTCGAGCCCGAAGCGGGCGCGCATCTCGTCGACGTTCTTAGGCTTCCAGAAGCGCATGAACACCACCACGCAGGCAAGCGACACGAGCGTGGCGATCACGTCGGTGAGCTCGTAGGCGAAGTGGTTCGAGCACCACCACTGGGTCGCGGCGAACGACACGCCGCACACGAGGGCCGGCGCCCAGCAGTCGCGCGCGCCCTTCTTGCCGTCGAGGATGATCATGATCAGCAGGGGAATGATGACGGCGAACACCGGCGCCTGGTGGCCGACGATCGCGGCCACGTGCTGGGCGGTTTCCGCGGCCACGGCAGCGTCGCCGCCGGCGACCATGTTGCCGGCCGTGGTGATCGGCGTCGCCACGGCGCCGTAGGCCACGGGCGCGGTGTTGGCCAGCATGACGACCAACGCGGCGCGCGGGGCGCTCACGCCCAGGGCCAGGATCATCGTGGCCGTCACGGCGATCGGCGCGCCGAAGCCGGCGAGCGCCTCGAGCAGGCCGCCGAAGCAGAAGGCGATCATCATGGCCTGGATGCGGATGTCGCCGTTGCCCACCTTGTCGAAGAAGCGGCGCAGGTCTTCAGAACGGCCCGACACCTGGGTGACGGCGTAGAACCACACCGCCATGATGATGATGTAGGCGATGGGGAAGGCACCGAAGGCAGCGCCCTGGGTGGCGGAAAGCAGGGCGTAGCCGGCCGGCATCTTCCAGCCGATGACGGCGACGAGGATCGCGGCGACGAGGGCGACGGCCGCCGAGATGTGGGCCTTGGCCTTCACGCCCATGAGCATGATGAAGAAGGTGAGCAGCGGAACGCAGGCGATGAGGGCTGAAAGCCCCAAGTTGCCGGCGATGGGGGCAAGTTCGGCTTGGAACATACCGGTCCTTCCAGTGAACGGGAGCGGGCAGGGAACCGGGGCGGGCAGACGGGCGCATGCAGCGGCCCGCGGCCCCGGCGGTGCGCTTATGCTACGTGCCCAGAAGCAATTGGGCCCCGTCGTTTCCGGCGAACGGCGCAACATGCGATTCGTTGTGCGTAAAGGGGCGATTCGCCTCCCCAAAATGCATATTTTGTCCGTTAAAGGCAAAATCTATGTATTTTCAACGAACTCATTTGAAAATTTTCTCCCACACCCCAAGACCACCTGTGGTCAATGGGAATTATTGGAATTTGTGATAGATTGAGCGATATTCATCAGTCGTCGGTATGGGAGATGCCGACCGTTGCTCTGCGGGTTCTCCGCGCACAGAGCGATCCTCGAGGGGGGTTCGCATGGCTTTCATGAAGAGATCCTACGGTGGGGTCCAGCCCTATATTCCCTGCGGCATCCTGCGCATTCGCCTGCCGTTCATCCATTTCAAGATCTCTCCGCCGGAAATCGTCACCGGCCTCATGAACGCCTGCACGTCCTACGGCGCCCTCGCCGTGCTCATCACCACGTTGGGCCTCGACCCCGAAGTGGCCTGGGCCCTGGTCTGCTTCGAGACCATGTGCTACACGTTCAACTGGCTGCTGGGCGAGCCGTCGATCTGTGGCTGGATCACGCCGGCCATGGCCATCATCATCGTGTATCTGGAAGGCTTCGATCCCGGCGTGGCTCGCTTGCAGGCGTTAACGGCGGTTCAGCTCGAGCTCGCGTTCATGTTCATCATATTGGGCGCCACGGGATTGTCGAAGAAGCTCAATACCCTCATGCCGCCGGCGGTGAAGGCAGGCATCGTGCTGGGCGCCGGCGTCAACGCCGTCTACGTCCGCCTTCAGCAGGGCGGCGCCCTCGACACGGTGACGGTGGGCTGCATGGCCGGCCTGCTCGTGGTCTTCTTCCTCATGTTCAGCCAGCGCATCCGCAAATACATGGGCGCGAGCCGCCTGCTGCAGGTCCTGGGCAACTACAGCTTCCTGTGGGCCGTGCTCGCCATGCTCATCGCGGGCGGCGTTTCCGGCGAGTTCGACTATCAGTTCTCGGGCCAGATCCTCAAGTTCCCCGATTTCGGCGCGATGATCATGCAGGTGTCGCCCTTCTTCATCGGCTGGGCGCAGCCGGCGGTGTGGCTTTCGGCCCTGCCCATGGCCGTGGTGTCCTGGGTCATCGCCTACGGTGACTTCGTCACGGTCCAGCAGCTCGGCTTGCAGGCCCAGCGCGAAGACGAGTACATCGAGTTCGATCCCAACCGCACCAACATCGTCTGTGGCATCCGCAACTTCGTGCTCGCCCTGTTCGCCCCCTACCCGGCGCTCGCCGGCCCGCTTTCCGCCCCTTACTGCGTGGCCACCTACCAGCGCTACAAGCAGGGCGGTCGCCAGGGCATGGACTCGATCTACGACGGGTCGGGCACCAACCTGATTTTCACGGTCGTCGGCCTGTTCATCTACCCGCTCTACGAAGCGGCGGCGGCTTCGGCGGCGGCCATGCTCGTCGTGGTCCTCTGCATCCAGGGCTTCGTGTGCGCCCAGATCTGCTTCGATCTGGCGCGCGACAAGCTCGACCAGGGCATCGCCGGCATGATCGCGGGCTTCATCCTGGCGCGCGGCGGCGGCGTGGGCCTGATCGCCGGCATCGGCCTCTACCTTTTGCTTTCCGACAACGAGAAGATCAAGAACGACTATCGCGAAAGCAAGCGCCTGCAGAAGGAGCAGGACGAGGCGACCCAGCGCATGCTCGACGAATTCGCGCGACGGCGCGAGGCGCATCGGCGGGGGATAGAAGAAGAGAAAACGGCTCCTTCGCAGAAGGAATGACCCAGGCGACCTTCCTCGCACATCCGGAAACGGCAACGGGCGCGCGTCCCGTTGCCGTTTCTTGCTTTTATGCCCATACCGACGCGTTCAGGTGGCGCTATTTGCGCCAAGGTACGGTATAAAAAAGTACATATACGTATCACGCGCATGATGTTGCGAGGGGACATGGACGACCAGGGGGATCTTCACCGCTATTTCGATGCGGTACCAGGCGCTTTCTGCCTTATCACGGCCGATGCCGAAGAGCGCATCGCCTTTGCGAGCGCGGATATGCTCGCGCTCTGCCAGTGCTCCGACGAAGCCGCCCTCGCGGCGCTCACCGGCGGGCGCTTCCTGGGCATGGTCGACGAGACCGCGCCGTCGCCCTTGGCGACGCGTCTCGACCAAGCCGGCCCCGAAAACGAGGGCTATCGCTACGTGACCTTTTCGCTGCGCGGTGCCGATAACCATTTCGTGCAGGTTGAAGGCTCGGCCAAGCGCGTGGGCATCGACGGGCGCCCCTACTGGTCGCTCATGCTCGTCGACATGCGCAAGCGCACCGCCGGCATCGAAGGCGACGACGTCACCGGCCTCATGGGCATGCACGAGTTCTACGAGAAATCGCGCACGGTCGCTGCGGGCGACCGTGCGCAGGGCTCCTACGGCACGCGCTACCCGATCTACTTCAACATATCCAACTTCAAGGCCTACAATCGCTTGCACGGCATCGAGGCCGGAGACGAATGCCTGCGCATGGTCGCAGGCGAGCTCGTTTCCCGTTTTCCCGATGCGATGGTCGCCCATTTGGCGGCGGACAGTTTCGTGGTGCTCGAACCATCGGGCGCCGACGCCGTGTTCGAGCGCATCGAAAGCGCCTGCCAGGCGATAGACGCCGCTATCGGCAACCCGCGCATCCGCGCCAAGGCCGGTGTGTTCGTAGGGAGCACGCCGGCCCTTAGGAACATCGCCCCGTCAGATACGGTGGATTTTGCCAAGATCGCCTGCGACAGCATCAAGCGCGACGCCGACACCTGTTGGGCGGTCTATACCGAGGAAATGGGCCGCCACATCGAGGCGCGCGCCCAGGTGCTCGAAACGTTCGACGCCGCCCTTGCAGACGGCAGCATCAAGGTTTTCGCCCAGCCTATCGTGCGCGCATGCACCGGTAAGGTTTGCGTGGTCGAGGCGCTCGCGCGCTGGGACACGCCGCAGGGGGAACGGCTCGCCCCCGACGAGTTCGTTCCCGTGCTCGAAGACGCACGGCTCATCCACAAGCTCGACCTGCATGTGATCGAAAGCGTGATGCGCACCCTGCGCGCCGAACTCGATGCCGGAGAAAGCATCATTCCCGTCTCGATCAACGTCTCGCGCGTCGACTTCAACCTCATCGACGTCTACGAGGCCGTCGACCGGGCGGCCCGCACCTTCGAGATCCCGCGCGACTGCCTGCGCATCGAGGTCACCGAAACGGCCGTTCTCGAACGCGGGACGGCGGTGCGCGACACGATCGCCCGCTTCCGCGCCAACGGCTACCAGGTGTGGATCGACGACTTCGGCAGCGGCGTGTCCTCGCTCAACCTGCTGAAGGACTACCCCGTCGACGGCCTGAAGATCGACCTCATGTTCATGCGCAACTTCAACGAGCGCGCCCGCATCATCGTGACCTCGATCGTGCGCATGGCCAAAGGACTGGGGGTCCACACCGTCGTCGAGGGCGTGGAGACCCCGGAGCAGGCAGACTTCCTGAAGTCGATCGGCTGCGAGATGATGCAGGGCTACCTGTACGGGAAGCCCGCGCTCGCCACGGCCCTGCTGGCCCGCTGTCGCCGCCTCGGCATGGAGGAAGAGAACCGCTTCGAAGGCCAGCTCTTCGACCGGGCGGGTCTTGTGGACATCTCGGGCGACGCCCCGGTGGCGGTCGTGCGCTTCCAGGGCGAGCAGATGAAGATCATCTGCGAGAGCCCGGCCTACCGCGACGCGCTCGGCTCCGCGGGGTCGGTGAGCGTCGACGAGACCAATCGGATTCTCGCCTCACACGACTTCGCGATGCGCGAGAAGTTTCTCGCGTTCGCCCGCAAAGTGGTGGCGAGCGAGGCGCCCGAGACGATGACCTACGTCGACGACGGTCAGTATTTCCGCTTGAACGCCCAGCTCGTGGGCGACGTGGGCGACACCCACGTCGTGCGCGTATCCCTGTCCAACATCACTCACGACGAGGACCGGGGCGCCTCGGCCCGTTTCGACGCGATGCTGCGCAGCCTCGCGCTCACCTACGACGGCATCTACTATCTGCACGTGGGCGACGACAAGCTGGAAGTCGTGGAATCCATGGATCCCAACCTTGCGGTGGGGAGCTTGCTTCCCGGCATCGAGTCGACGCTTGCGAAACTGGCGCGCGAACGGTTGCACAGCGAGGATCTGGAACGCTTCCTGCGCTTCGCTCGAATCGACAACCTGCACGCCCTCGCCCGGGAATCCCAGCGTTCGGAGGCCACCAATCTCTTTCGCGTGCGGCACGACGACGGGTCGTATCGCTGGGCGGTCTTCGATGCCGTCGTCCTCACGCGCACGGAGCACAAGGATATCCTCTTCTGCAAGCGCGACGACGTCATGGAACGCCAGCGCGACGTGAGCACCCTGCTGCCGGCTTTCGCGGCGTCGTTCGGGATTCCCCTGCACGCCGACCGCGCGGAGGACGACCTGCGCGCGAACCTGTGGCAGTCCTACGCCGACTTCAGCGCCGATCCGGTGTTCTGGAAGGACCGCGAGAGGCGCTACGTGGGCGCCAACCGGGCCTTTCTCGACGCATTCGGCCTGGCTTCCCTCGATGAGATTGCGGGCAAGACCGATGACGAGCTGGGGTGGAACGCCGACGGCGCGAAAGAACGGGAAGACGAGCTTGCCGTGCTCGAAGAGGGCGCGCCCGTGCGCGACCGCATAGCGCCCTGCTTGATGCGGGGCGCGCCGCGCACGATCGTGGGCAGCAAATACCCCGTCTACGAAGGCGGGCGCATCGTGGGACTCGAAGGCAGCTTCCGTTTGCTCGAGGAAGCGAAGGCACAGGAGGAATTCGATGAGAAGGCCATCCTCGCCAACCATGAATCGGGCCTGCCGGGCTACCGCAGCATGATCATGACGGGGTTGCGCTACGCCGGCAGCCTGCAGATCAACGGGGAAGACTATCTTATGGTCCTCATCGACGTACCCGAATTCGATCGGGTCTGCACTCCGTACGGCGCCGCCTTCCGCCGCGACCTGTTCGAGCGCGTGTACGCGAAAGTGAGCCGCATCCGTGCTCCGGGCGGGTCGCTGTCCCATATCGGCAGCTGCTGTTTCGCCTATCTGCAGAAGGGCGCCGATGCGTCGGCTCTGCGCACCTGCCTGCTCGCGGTTGCGAACGACGTGCATGGGATCACCGAGGTCGACGGTTGCGCGTGCACCCTCTACTTGCAGTATGCGATCGTCAGCGGTTCGGAAGCGCGTAGTTTTGACGGGCTCATGCGCATGCTCATAGAGCGGCTGGGCGAATCGGAAGAACAGTCCTACGGCAGGGAGATGTTCGTGGGCGACCGCATCCTGTTCGACCGCGAGAAGTTCGACAACTTTCCCGACCCGGTGGCCATGTGGGATCTCGATACGTACGAAATGCTTTATATGAATGCGGCCTACTTGCACGATCTGCGCCTGCCCGAAAGCTTCGCCTACGTGGGTCGGCCCTGCTACGAGGTCGTCGAAGGCTACAAAGAACCCTGCCCCTTCTGCCGTAAAAGCCGCCTGCGGCGCGACCGATTCGATGTGCAATCCCATCACAATCAGGTGACGGGCGTCGATTACCTCGTCGGCGACACGCTCGTTCCCTGGCGGGGCAAGGACCGGGTCTTCAGCGTGTCCCTGAACCTGAGCTCGTACATAGAGCGCGACAAGGGCCGCAACGAGTTCATTTTCCGCGAGGCGGCGGCCAACGACGCCATCGCCGTGGGCATGCAGGAAGTCGACCCGCGCGAGGGCATCCGGAAGTTCTTGGGTCACGTGGGGCGCAACCTGGGCGCCGAGCGCCTCTTCGTGTTCGAGGAGGCGGGCGATGGTACGGTCAACGCCACCTTCGAATGGAAGCGCGACGCCGATGCGCCCGACCTGCTGCCCGAACTCGAGCGCATCCCCCTTTCGGAAGTGCGGGCCCTGCTCGGTGAGTTCGATAAGACCCCGGTGACCCTTATCGAGAATATCGAGGCTTTCCGCTGCGCGCATCCGGGCTTCGTGGTGCACGTCGACGGGGCGAAAAGCGTCGTGTCGGGCTTCCTCAACCTTTCGAACGGTCGGTCGGGCTATTCGCTCGTGGTGAACCCCTCGCCCGATACCTTTCATTCGGCGAGCCTTCTGCTCACCACGCTCACGCGCTTCTTGGAAGTGATGCTACGCAACCGCGATATCGTGGCGCATCTAAAGGAGATCAGCACCACCGACCAGCTCACCGGCGTGATGAACCGCCGGGCGCTCATCGAGCGCTTGAGCGCGCTGCCCGCGGGGCGCGAGATTGCGATCGTCTTCGGCGATGTCAACGGGCTCAAGAAGGTCAACGACGAGCAGGGGCACCGAAAAGGCGATGAGCTCATCGCGTCGGTGGCGCAGGTCATGAGCGGGATCGTGGGCTGCGACAAGGTCTTCCGCATGGGCGGCGACGAGTTCCTCATGATCGTCGAAAACGCCGCCGGGCGCGACATCGACGCGATCATGCGGGAGCTGCGCCGCGGGTTCGCCCGCCACGGTGCGAGCGTGGCGCTGGGCTGCGCCTGCTGCACGACGCCGATCGAAAGCGTCGACGCCGTCATCTCGAAGGTCGACCGGCTCATGTACGCCGACAAAGGGGCCCACTACTTCGGCAGGCGCGCAACCGACAACTAGGCGTGGCCGGCATCTGGCCGCAGGCCATGGGCAGGTGCCGGGGTCGGCGCCCGCGGCACCTGCCCTTCCGGGCGGCTAACCCCGGGCGCGCGTGCGCTCCACGAGCGTGCGCGCGAAGGGGACGAGCTCGGGCGCGTGGGAGCTGCGCAGGTAGCGCTCGTCGAGCCCATGGGGCCCCAGGCGCACGCGGTCGAGGGCGTCGGCGTCCTTGAAGAGGCGGTAGACCTCGACCGGCGTTGCCTGGGCGCCCGCCGGCACGGTAGCGGAAAGCGAGAGGTCGCCCAGTTCGGGCGCACGGTCGGCTTCGAAGGCGTCTTCGATCGCTTCCTCGCCTTCGGCGTCGTCGCGGTCGTGCCAGTAGACGGCCAGGTAGGCGCGGGCGTCGAAAGCGAGCGCGGCCCCGGCGCGGGTCGCGCGGGGCACCCCGAGGACGCCGTCCTCGCAGAAGTCCCGATAGTAGCGGGCCGCCCGGGCCCCGTGTCCCGTGTCGAGGTAGGGGTTGTCGCGGCGGGAGTCGTGGAAGGCCGCCGCCGCGGCGAGCGTGCGCGCGTCGGCGTCGGGCAGGCCTTCGGCGTCGGCCAGGGCCTGGGATAAAAGGAGCACGCGGGCCCAGTGGGGGCGGAAGTGGATCGACCCGCCCGTGGTCCAGGGTTGCAGGTCGCAGTTGATGAAGGCCAGCCAGGACAGGTAGAGCGCCCGTGCCCGCTCGCTCGAGGCGAGCGCCGCCAGGTGGCCAAGGGGCTCGTCGGCGATCTGCTCGATTTCAAGCTCGTTGTCGATGATCTCTGCGAAGCCGGGGTCCTGCATGGCGACCTCCCAGCTTTCCACGAAGCTGTAGAGCTCCCGGGACAAGAAGTGGCTGCCCACCGACCCGTCGGCGTTGTAGAGGCGTTTGACCCGGTAGGGGGCGCGGCCGTCTGCCTGTGCCCGGGTGATCTCGTCTGTGTCTTCCATAGTGCTCCTTGCGGGTGTGTCGGGGGTGTGTCAGGGGACGGTTCCCTTAGCGGCTCCTATTCGTCCAGGTAGAGCGCGCCCTGGTTCAGGCGGCCTTGGAACTCGCCGATCACGTTGCCGAAGCCGCAGCGGTTGAAGGTGCCGCAGAACTTTCCGTTGAACAGGAAGAGCCCCTCCATATTATGCGCGGGCGGGAAGGCGAGCGGGTCCTCGTCGAAGCGCGGCAGGTCGGCGCCGTTGGGAATCGTGCACGTGTCGTACTGGGGCGCGTAGGCTTGCACGATTCCGCCCTTGCGGGCCACCGTTTCGAGGGCGCAGCGCCATTCGTCGGCCGACACGTCGAGCCCGGCGACGACGCCCACGCTGTTGTAGCCGGCGGCCGGCTTCACGATCCAGCGCTCGCGGTCGGCGAAGGCGGTCACGTCGGTGTCGGGGTAGAGGAAGTGGGTTTCGGGCACGTGGGCGCGCACGAAGGCCTCTTCGACGGCCGAAAGGCACGAATCGATCGTGTCGTCCCACAGCAGGGCGAAGAAGGTCTTGGTGGCGGTGACCCAGGTGCGGTGGCTGCCCACCAGGCAGGCCAGGTTGCCTTCGAGCGCGCTCGCGAGCGCGTCGGCGCCGGGGCAGGGCTTCTCGAAGAGCTCGCCGGTGACGGCCCGTTTCCACACGCAGTCGATCGGACCCGCGTCGTCGGCGAGCCGCGTGCGGGCGCCTTTCCGCACGATGCGCAGGGAGCGCACGTCGGCGAAGCGGGCCTCGATGCCGCGGTCGGCGAACCGTCGGCAGAACTCGTCCACCTCGGCCCGGCTCACGCTTTCCGCGTAGTCGACCACGGCGATCACCGGGCTTTGGGGCTTGCGCGCGCCCGCAGGGGGCTCCCAAGCCTCCCAGGTGGCGAGCAGGGCGTCGATCCAAGCGTCGAAGAGGCGGGCCGGGTGGGCGCTCGGGTGACGGCGTGCGAAGGTGCGGAAGGTTTCGGTGCGCATGATCGCGCTCGTCACCGCTTCGGTCGCCAGAAAGCCCGAGGTCCCGTCGGTGTTGATCTCGCAGAAGCGAAAGTCGCCGGTGTCCTCGTTGTAGAAGAGGTCGACGCGGGCGCAGGGCACCTGGCAGGGGTAGCCAGCAGGCGCGCAGGCGAGCTGCTCGAGGCGCGCGGGGAAGCGGTAGCGGGCCCGATAGGCTGCGTCGTCCCTGAAGCGGCGGGTGGCCTTTTCCATGATGCGGCCCATGGTTTCGGCGGCATGCGCCAGTTGGGCGGTCGCGGCCCGGTCGAAGATCTTCGGAACCATGTCCCAGCTGGGTTCGGCCCCGTGGTAGTTGGCGGGCCCGGCGGCGAGCCAGGCGCCCGCCTCGTCGCGGCTGGCGACGTCGCCGCCCAAATCGCGCGCAATTTGCGCGAATTCGTCTTCGTAGGTGCGGCTGGTAGGATGCGTAAGCGATGCGGTCATATGCTGGTCTTTCGTTGGCGCGCCTGTGCGGGCGCTTGCTCTCGTACCCTTCTACCCTACCACCGCCCGCAACACCGCCGCCTGCGCGCCCCGTTCGCCAGAATGCGGGCCCGGCGCGCGGCGGGGAGGGGCGGCGCGGGCCTACAATGGCTTCCAACACGACCGCCCCCTCTTCGCAAAGTGGTGACCTTCCATGGAAATCTCCATCCCTTACGGCAGCTCCGCGCAGACTGCAGACCTTCCCGACGACCAGATCGCCGGCGTGCTCGAAAGCCGCATCGGCACGATGAAGGCCGAAGGGTCCGAAGACGACATCGTGCGCGCCGCGATGGCGGCGCCCTACGGGGGCACCGCCTTGTCCGATCTCGCCCGCGGCAAGCGCACCTGCACGATCATCTGCAGCGACCACACGCGCCCCGTGCCGAGCAAGCACATCATCCCCTTCATGCTCGCCGAGCTGCGCCAGGGCAACCCCGACATCCAGGTCACCTTGCTCATAGCGACGGGCTTCCACCGCCTCACCACCGACGCCGAGCTGCGCGCCAAGTTCGGCGACGAGATCGTCGACCGCGAAACGATCGCCGTGCACGACGCCTTCAACGCCGCCTCGAACGTGAAGATCGGCGTCCTGCCGAGCGGGGCCGACCTCGTGATCGACCGCATGGCCGCCGAAACCGACCTGCTCGTGTCCGAAGGGTTCATCGAGCCCCATTTCTTCGCCGGCTTTTCCGGCGGGCGCAAGAGCGTGCTGCCGGGCGTCTGCGACCGCGTGACCGTGCTGGGCAACCACTGCTCGGCCTTCATCGCGAGCCCCCGCGCCCGCACCGGCGTGCTCGAAGGCAACCCCCTGCACAAGGACATGGTCGACGCCGCCCGCCAGGCCAAGCTCGCCTACATCGTCAACGTCGTGATCGACGAGGACAAGCGCACGGTGGCCGCCTTCGCCGGCGACCCCTTCGCCGCGCACGAGGCCGGCACCGAATTCTTGCGCGGCTACTGCGAGGTCCCCGCGATTCCCGGCGACATCGTGGTCACCGGCAACGGCGGCGCCCCGCTCGACCAGAACATGTACCAGTGCGTGAAGAGCCAGACGGCCGCCGAAGCCACGGCCAAGGAAGGCGCGCCGATCATCATCTGCGCCGAATGCGCCGACGGCACGGGCGGCGACGGCTTCCATGCGGCTCTGCGCGACTGCACCGACGCCGCCTCGCTCATGGATGAGATTCTCGCCGTCCCGCAGAACGAGACGGCGCCCGACCAGTGGGAGGTGCAGATCCAGGCACGCATCCTCATGCACCATCCGGTCATCTACGTCACGCGGCCCGAAATGCGCGCCACCGTCGAGGAGATGAAAATGGCCTGGGCGCCCACGCTTTCCGCCGCCCTCGACCAGGCGCGCGCCCTCGCCGGCGCCGACGCCAAGGTCACCGTCGTGCCCAACGGCATTTCGGTCATCGTGCGCGCCTAGTCGCACGCCTCATCCAACCGAAGAGGGGTGCTCGGCTCCCGCGGCAGGGCGGGGCGCGCCTTCGTTTCCGTCCAATCCGTGAGGATGCGCCATTTCGGTGGCGCATCGGCGGTTTGCGGGGTAGCATGGCAACGTTTGATACCGCAATCGTTTCTGCGAAGAGGTTGGAATGAAGATTCTCTACAACGACGGTCACGTCGACGTGTGCCCTGAAGAGGAAGAAGAGCACGTTCTGCGTCATTCGGCCGCGCATATCATGGCCCAGGCGGTCAGCCGCCTGTACCCCGAAGCCGATTTCGGCTACGGCCCCGCCACTGAAAACGGGTTCTACTACGACATCGACTTCGGCGACACGAAGATTTCGGAAGACGACCTCCCCGCCATCGAAGACGAGATGAAGAAAATCGTCAAAGAGAACCTGAAGTTCTCGGTCTTCGAGCTTCCGCGCGAAGAAGCCATCAAGCTCATGCAGGAACGCGGCGAGGCCTACAAGGTCGAGCACATCGGCGACCTGCCCGAAGACGCCCGCATCACCTTCTACCAGCAGGGCGACTACATCGACATGTGCGTGGGCCCGCACATCTGCTATACCAAGGCGCTCAAGGCCTTCAAGCTCACCGCCGTGTCCGGCGCCTACTGGAAGAACGACGCCAACAACAAGATGCTCACCCGCATCAACGGCGTGGCCTTCCGCACCAAGGAAGAAATGGCTGAGCACTTCCGCATGCTCGAGGAAGCCGAAAAGCGCGATCACCGCAAGATCGGCAAGGAAATGGAACTGTTCATGATGGACGACACCGGCCCGGGCTTCCCCTTCTGGTTGCCCAACGGCATGCGCCTGAAGAACGCCCTCATGCAGTACTGGATGGAAATGCAGGACGCCTACGGCTATGAGCAGGTCGACACCCCGATCATCCTGTCGCGCAAGCTGTGGGAGACGAGCGGCCACTGGGACCACTACAAGGCCAACATGTACACGACGTCGATCGACGACGAAGACTACGCGATCAAGCCGATGAACTGCCCGGGCGCCTGCCTGATCTACAAGAGCAAGCCGCGCAGCTACCGCGACCTGCCGCTCAAGCTCGCCGAAGCAGGCAAGGACCATCGCCACGAGCTCAAGGGCGCCCTGCACGGCCTGTTCCGCGTGCGCGCCTTCACTCAGGACGACGCCCACCTGTTTATCCGCCCCGACCAGATCACCGAGCAGGTGACCGACACGGCGCACCTGATCACGGCCTACTATCACCAGTTCGGCTTCCCCTACAAGGTCGAGCTGTCCACGCGCCCCGAAGACTCGATGGGCTCCGACGAGGACTGGGAGCGCGCCGAGGCGGGCCTTGCGGCCGCGCTCGAATCGATGGGCGTCGACTACACGATCAACGAAGGCGACGGCGCCTTCTACGGCCCCAAGATCGACTTCCACCTGCAGGACTGCCTGGGCCGCACCTGGCAGTGCGGCACGATCCAGCTCGACTTCCAGCTGCCGCATAACTTCCAGCTGGAATACACCGACGCCGACGGTTCGAAGAAGCAGCCGATCATGATCCATCGCGCGGGCTTCGGCAGCTTCGAGCGCTTCATCGGCATGCTCACCGAACAGTACGCGGGCAAGTTCCCCACGTGGCTGTCGCCCTGCCAGGTCAAGGTGCTGCCCGTGTCCGAAAAGCACCGCGACTATTCGCAGGCCGTCGCCCAGAAGCTGCGCGACGCCGGCGTGCGCGTGAAGGTCGACATGCGCGACGAGAAGATTGGCTACAAGATCCGCGAGGCGCGCAGCATCGACCGCGTGCCCTACATGCTGATCTTGGGCGAGCAGGAAGAGGAAGCGGGCAACATTTCGGTGCGCGACCGTTCGAACGAAACGGTCCAGCGCGACCTCGACGACTTCATCGCCGACATCACCGCAGAGATCAAAGAGCGCCGCGGCTAGCGCACGCGTACTATACGGAACGGAATGCCCGGGGCTTTGGTGCGCCGGGCATTTTACGTATGCGTGCCCGGGCGGAGCAGCAGTTGGACATCTTGCTGCTTTGTCTATCGAACCTATAGATTATTTCATTTAGTTTTTTCAGCAGCCTTTTCGTACAGTGGGAGTGGCAGTTAGGAGGCATACGATGGAAATCACGTTCAGGAAGGCGACGGCCGACGACGCGGCAGAGGTCGTGTCATATCTGCGCGCCTTCGCCGCGTTCAACAAGATAGAGGACGAGTTCACGGCGACCGAAGAGAGCGTCCGCACCTGGATGTTCGAGCGCGGCGCGGCGGAAGCCGTCTTCGAGCAGGTAGATGGCGTCGATGTGGGCGTGGTGGTGTACTCTCCTCGTTTCAACCCCTTAGACGGCACCCCGGGCCTCGATCTTGCCTGCGTCTACGTCGACGAAGAACATCGCAACCACGGCTTGGGCCGCCGGCTCTTCGCCGAGGCGGCGCGCATCGCCGAAGAGCGCGGCTACGGCTGGGTCGAATGGCGCAGCCTCGACTGGAACACGCGCACGAGCGGCCTTTACTACGTGCTCGGTGCCGAACAGCTGAACGGCTGGACCCTCTTCCATTTGGCCAACGGACAGCTCAAGGAACTCGCGCATCGCGAATAGGGCTGTGCACACTGTCGTTTGATGGGCGCCTTCCTGGGGGAGGGCGCCCTATTTTTGCGGGACATGGCAACGGTGACAACGGGGGCGCGTGATGTTGTCACATTCTGTTGTGACAACATCACGCGCCCCCGTTGTCAGCCGCCCGCGCGGCGCGCCCGTTCGCTTCCATTGTTTTCCGCGGTCTTTTGTACTCCAGTCGGCTATAGTGCTACGATACCCCTACGAATTGGACCCCACCTTCAGGAGATGACATCGTGGAAAAGAAGGACATCGACTGGGGCAGCCTCGGCTTCGCCTATCAGCCTACCGACTACAGCTACGTGTGCAACTACAAGAACGGCGCTTGGGAAGAAGGCGGGCTCACGACCGACCACACGGTCACGCTTTCCGAATGCTCCGGCATCCTGCACTACTGCCAGGAGGTCTTCGAAGGCCTGAAGGCCTACACCACCAAAAGCGGCGACATCGTCTGCTTCCGTCCCGACCTCAACGCCGACCGCATGTACGATTCGGCTGCCCGCCTGGTCATGCCCTCCTTCCCGCGCGACAAGTTCGTCGACGCCGTGAAGCAGGTCGTCAAGGCCAACGCGGCTTGGGTGCCGCCCTTCGGCTCGGGCGCCACGCTCTACGTGCGCCCGCTCATGTTCGCCACGGGCAACGTGATCGGCGTGAAGCCGGCCGACGAGTACCAGTTCCGCATCCTCGTCACCCCGGTGGGCCCCTACTATTCGGGCGGCGTGAAGCCGGTCAAGGTGCGCATCTCCGAATACGACCGCGCGGCGCCGCACGGTACCGGCAACATCAAGGCCGGCCTGAACTACGCCATGAGCCTGAAGGCAGGCGTCGAGGCGCACGAGCAGGGCTACGCCGACAACATGTACCTCGACCCGCAGACCCGCACCTACGTGGAAGAGGCCGGCGGCGCCAACTTCCTGTTCGTCGACAAGGCCGGCGATCTGGTCGTGCCGAAGTCCTTCACCGATTCGATCCTGCCGTCGATCACCCGTCGCTCGCTCGTGGACGTGGCGACCAAGATGCTCGGCATGAAGGTCGTCGAGCGCCCGGTGAAGTTCCAGGAAGTCGAAGACGGCGAATTCACCGAGTGCGGCATGTGCGGCACGGCCGCCGTCATCTCGCCGGTGGGCGAAGTGGACAACGGCGACGAGAAGATCGTGTTCGCAAGCGGCATGGAGCATGTGGGCCCCGTGATGAAGAAGCTGCGCGAGACGCTCACCTCCATCCAGGACGGCGAAATCGAAGGCCCCGAAGGCTGGGTCGTCAAGATCATGTAGCGCACGCGCGCATATGCTGCGGAAGGCGTTGGGGCATCCAGCTCCGGCGCCTTCTTTGCGTGTGGGGCGTGTTCGGGGAATGAAGGGGCCCTAAAAAGGTGAAAGAGCACCGGGACGACGGCACTCTTTCGGGTAGGGAAGTGGAAGAGGGGGGTGCCCTCTTTCGCATTCGAGTTGGCTTGGAGAGGATCCTCGAACTGATTGCTATTACGGGTAACAACGGCGGCGCGTGATGTTGT
>JALCHN010000036.1 GCA_022644775.1 Eggerthellaceae bacterium | reverse complement strand
ACGATACCGAGCAGGAGGTGCTCGGTGGAGATGTAGCTCTGCCCCATCTGCATGGCCTCGCGCAGACTGTTTTCCAGCACGAGCTTCACGCGCGGGGTGAAGCCCAAATGGCCCGACACGTCGGCGTCGGGATCGATCGTGACGATCTGCTTGATGGCGGTGACCACGTCATCGTAGTGGACGTTCAGGCGTTCGAGCGCCTGGGCGGCCAGACCGTCCTTTTCCTTGATAAGGGCAAGCAGGATGTGCTCGGTGCCCACGTAGGGCTGATGCAGGGTTCGAGCCTCGTCCTGGGCAATCACCAGCACCTTGCGCGCCTTATCGGTGAATTTGTCGAATGACATCGATGCCTCGTTTCTTCCAGGCTGTGTTTCGCGAACAATCCTAGCACTCCAATTTTCCGACTGCCAATTCACCAGAGCCTAGGTGCCAATTTGACACCTTTCCGTAATGCGGATACACACAGCCCTCTAACGCAACCAGGGCGCACCGGGAAGCTCCCGATGCGCCCTTGGGTCCGGATAGACCGCTCGCTTGCGGCTTGCGCCATGCGGACGTGCGCTATTCGGCCTTCGCGGCCTTAGCGGCCTCGATGCGCTCCTGCTCGGCCAGCTGCGCAGGCGTGAGCTTGCGGTAGTGGATGAAGCCGAACACGATGAGCACCAGGCAGATCGCGATGCCCAGCACGAACTTGCTCTCGATCGTGTTGCCGAAGGGGGTGGACAGGGCCTCGAACACGAGCGGCGAGAGCGCCATGCCGAAGTTGATGCCCGCCATGCCGATGGCCAGGTTGAACGCGCGTCCTTCAGGCGCGCTGTTGCCGGCGGCGAAGTTGCCCTCGTTAGGCACGTAGGACTCCTTGCCGAGCGAGGCGATGAAGCCCGCCGCGCACATCATGCCCAGGTCGGGGGCGATGAGCGCGAGCGCCAGGCCCGCCAGGGTGATGCACCAGGAGATGGGCATCGAGAGGTTCTTGAACTTGGCGTAGAGGGCGCCCACGATCAGGCCGGCCACGATGCCCGCCAGGCTCACGATCGAGGTGACCGTGCCCGCTTCGGCCACGCCGCCCATGCCGCGCGCTTCGATGAGCAGCGACGAATTGGTATTGAAGAGCTGGAAGCACATGACGAAAACGAAGCTCACCACGGTGATGATGGCGACTTCCTTGGGCATGGCGCTGAAGACGTTCTTCTCGTGCTTGGGCTCCAAGTGGCCGTTGGGCAGGCAGATGGCCTCGATGATGATCAGAGGAATCATGCCCAGGTAGGCCAGATAGCTGTTCACCCAGTTGTCGGCGCCCAGAGCGGACGAAAGGCCCACCCAGAGCACGCCGCCCAGGGCGACGAAGGTGGAATAGAAGCCCATCACGAAGCTGCGGGACTTTCCTTCGAAGTAGTCGGCGATCAGGGCGTCGGAAGAGTTCTGCACGGCGCCCAGGGCGATGCCGATGAACGACGAGCCCACGAGGATCTGCGCCAAGCTGTTATGCAGGAAGAAGAACACGGCCAGGCCGGCGAGCACGTAGACGCAGTGGGCCACGAGCAGGGTGCGCTTCTTCAAGATGCGCGGCGCCAACAGCGACGAGACGAGCATGGCCGAAATCGCCATGAACAGGGGGATGATGCTCACCACCATCTGCACGGCGGCGATGTTTTCGTTAGGGAAGGTCGCCGCGACCTGCGCGACGATCGGGACGGGCACCAGCATGCCCATGATGCTGAAAGCGGCCGCGTAGATGCCTACGATGTACTTCGCTTTCGTTTTCTTGTCGAGCTCCACCATTGTGGGCCCCTTTCTTATCGATCGCTTCCCGCGCTGGGGAAGCCGTTCCAGACCGGTTCGCCGGTGTATCGCTTCGCTTCTTCTTCGCCGTCGAGCACGCGATCGGCGCCTGCGGCCATGGCCTCGAGCTCGAACTCGCCCGGGTAGGCGGTCACGGGCGCGATCCAGCCGCAGTTCTTGCGCACCGCCTCGACGAGCTCGTCGCTGTGGACCATGCCGCCGCCGAGCAGGATGCCGTCGACCTCGCCGCCGAGCGCGCAGGCCATGGCGCCGATCCATTTGCAGAGCTGGTAGGTCATCGCCTTCCAGGCGCGCGCCGCCGCTTCGTCGCCTTCCGCCGCACGTGCCTGCACCTCGCGTGCATCGCTCGTGCCGCACAGGCTCACGAAGCCGCCGTTCTTCAGGCAGAGCTTGTGCGCCTCGTCGAGGGAGTGCCCCGCCTTCAGGTAGTCGATGACCTCGACGGCGGGTAGCGACCCGCAGCGGGTAGGGGTCATAGGCCCTTCGCCGCCCACGATGTCGTTGCCGTCGATCATCCGGCCGCGTCGATGGGCCGACACCGAAATCCCGCCGCCGATATGGCAGACCACGAAGTTGCACGCGTCGTAGCGCTTGCCCATCGAGCGCGCGTGGCGGATCGCCGTCTCCTTGAGGTTCAAAGCGTGCAGGTGCACGTGGCGGTAGACGCCCGCGACGCCGGTCATGCGCGCCTCGTCGCAGAGCTCGTCGGTGTCGGGCGGGTTCACCACGAAGGAGGGCTTGCCCGTCTGGCGCGCGAACTCGTCGGCGATCTGGCTGCCCAGCTGGGCGGGATGCTGCACGCCGTTGGCGCCCACGCGCGCGTCGTGCAACAGCGTCTCGTCGATGCGGTAGGTGCCGCCTTCGAGCGGCAGCAGCCCGCCGCCGCGGCCCACGAACGCGTCGACGCTCGCCAGGTCGATGCCCTCGTACTTCAGGATGTCGAGGATCATGTCGCGGCGGTAGGGCATCTGGTCGCTCACCGTGGGGAATTCCGCCAGCTTGGCGGCATCGTGGTCGACCGTTTTGGAAAACACCTCGCGCTCGCCGTCGAAGAGTCCGATTTTCGTCGACGTGGAACCGGGGTTCACCACGAGCACGCGCCAGTCTTTCTTCGCCATGCTACTCACCGGCTTTCAGAGCCTGGGCGCGCACGCAGCTCATGACCACGTTGCCCTCGATTTCGCTGACGCCGGCACCGCGCGAGCAGTCGCAGACGATCTTGCGGAAGCCCTGCAGCATGGGGCCGTAGGCGTCGGCATGCGCGAACTGCTGCACGAGCTTGACGCCGATGTTGCCCACGTTGAGGTCGGGCCAGATCACGATGTTGGCGCGGCCCGCCACGGCGCTTTCGCGCTTGACCTTGCGCGAGGCCGTCCGCTCGCTCACGGCGCTGTCGAGCTGGAACTCGCCGTCGATGGCCAGGTCGGGACGGCGTTCATTGGCGATCTCGCGCGCCTTCACCACCTTTTCCACCAAGGGGCCGTCGCCCGACCCGCAGGTAGAGAACGAAAGCAGGGCGCAGCGCGGCTCCCAGCCGGTGAGCGCAGCCACCGTGTCGCAAGCCGAAATCGCGATCGAGGCCAGCTGTTCGGGAGTGGGGTCCTGGCACACGGCCGAGTCCCCGAAGCCGAGCATGTTGCCCTCGCTGCCCTCCCAGCCGGGGATTTCGAAGATGCCCACGCTCGAGGGGGTGTCGATGCCGTCGGCCAGGCCGATGAGCATCTGGGCGCCCAAAATCACGTCGCCGGTCGAAGACGAGATGCCGGCGAACGTGACGTCCACGTCGCCCACCGCTTCCATGATCAGGGAATGCTCGAGCGGCTTCTTCAAACGGCGGCGAATGGCCTTTTCCGAATAGATGCAGGTGGGAAGCGCGCTGAAGCGGGCGACCAGGTCGTCGTTGGCGGCTTCGTCGTCGAGGTCGACGAATTCGAGCAGACTCTCGTCGACGCCGCGCTCGCGTGCCTTGGCGCGCAGCTCGTCGGCATGCCCCACGAGCACGCAGGTCGCCACGCCTTCCGCGGCCACCGCGCCCACGGCGTCCATCATCGTGTCGTCGTCGGCTTCGGCGAACGCCACGCGCTGCGGATCGGCCTTGGCGCGCTCGCGCAGGGCGTCGAGCAGGGACGTGTCCTCCATGGCTCTCTCCCCTCTCCCGCTACTCGTCGAGTTCCTGCTCGACGCGGTCGACGAGTTCGCCCACGGTCTTCATCTTCATGATTTCGTGGATGGTGACCTCGACGTCGAGTTCGTTTTCGATCGTGGAGGTAAGGGCGATCATGTTCATCGAACCGCCGTCGAGGTCATCGAACGTGGTGTCGGCCGTGATGGCGGACGCATCAGTCTTGTAGGCGACGCCGGTGTATTCGGCGATCTTCTGGGTGAGTTCTTCCTTGGTCATGACTGTGCCTTTCTGTAGGGCCCGCGACCGTGCGCGGGCCGGTGGATTGCTCTATGCGGAAAGCGCTTACTTCTTCAAGCTTTCCTTCACGTCGTCGTCGAGCTCGAAGCAGAGCTCGACCCAGCCGTCGCGCTGGACGTTCTTGGGGTGCACGCCGATGGTTTCGCCGGCCTTGATGCGGCGGTTGAGCTCGGGGCGGTTCTTCTTGGTGAGTCCGTAGACGACGAAGGTGTAGATCGGGCCCTCGTCCATCTGCACGGCGCCGTAGCCGTACTTGCCCTCGTCCTTCAGGTAGGGCTTGTTGTTCTGGATGCCCGGCAGCACCAGGGAGAGCAGCTTGCCGTGGCCGGTGAGCCGCACCCATTCGGTGTCGCGGTTGCCGCAGCTGTTGCACATCAGGTGCGGCGGGAATTCGATCGCGCCGCATTCAGGGCACTTGCGGCCCCAGTACTCGCCCTTGGCGACGCCCTCGTAGAAACGCTTGACGATGGGCTCCATCTTGCTCAATTCCATTGCGAAACCTCCCTATTTCACCGTGCGAAGAATCTGGCAGCGCACGTTCTGGCCGCCGCCGAAACCGCGCAGGAAGGTGGTTTCGGGAACCTTGGCGCACTGGGTCGCGCCGGCCTGCCCGCGCATCTGCTTGACGGCTTCGTAGATGTCGGCCAGGCCCGAAGCGCCGTGCGCGTGGCCGAAGTTGCAGCGCCCGCCGTTTGGGTTGATCGGCTTGTCGCCCGAAGGGGCGACGCGGCCGTCGAGGATGTACTTCCACGCCTCGCCGCGCGGGATGAAGCCGCACTCCTCGGAGGCGGTGATGTCGCCGCCCAGGAAGAAGTCGTTGCACATGAACAGGTCGATTTCGTCGGGCGAGACGCCGGTGAGCTCGTAGACCGCCTTGGCGCCGTCGCGGGTGCCCTGGTACTCGTTGTTGTAGAGGGCGCCTTCGTAGGCGGCTGCGCCCGTGCCGAGCACCTCGATTGCAGACAGGCCCAGAGCCTTGGCCTTTTCGGTGGGCATCACGATCGCGGCAGCGGCGCCGTCGCACTTGATCTCGAAGCCGCTCACGCGCAGGTACTGGGTGACCTTGGGGTTGTAGGCGCTCGTGAGGTACTCTTCGGCCGTTTCCATTCCGCTCTCATGCGCCAGGTCCTCGTAGGTCTTGGTCGAAAAGCCCAGCGGGTCGGCCACGGCGTTCTTGCGCAGTTGGATGGACAGGGCATTCAGGGTCTGGTCGATCTGGTCGTCAGTGAGGTCGTAGGTCTGCGCGTACTTGTTGACCCAGTTGTCGAAGGAGATGCCGAAGGCCGAATCGAGCGGGCGACCGTAGGCGCGGTCGTAGACGTAGCCGATAGAGGGCAACATGACCTCGAGCGGGAAGTCCTTGCGCATGTGGGCAGGGGCATCGTCGACGGGAAGCGTGGACGCCAGGTCGACGGCGCCGGTAAGCACCGTGTCGTAGCGACCCGAAGCGACGGCCATCACGGCGAGCTCGAGGGAGGTGTAGCCCGTGCAGCAGGCTTCCGAATGATGGATGCTGCCCTTGCCGCGCATGCCGATCCATTCCTGCACCTGCATGTTGGGAGTGAGCGCTGCGCCGATCATGAAGGGGTTGGCGGCACCGTGGAAGAAGTAATCGATGTCGCGCGGCTGCAAGCCGGCGTCTTCCATGGCCTCTTTGGCCGCATAGCCGAAGGCCTCGCCTTCGCCGATGCCCTGCGTTTCGGGATGCTCTTCGAAGCTCGTAAACGGGGTGCAGCCCACGCCCACGATGGAGACGCTGCGGGCGTCTTGTCCTTTGGTCACGATTCATCACGTCCTTAGGCATTGATTCCCAAAGCGTGTGCGCCAGGGCATATGCCCAGGTAACACGCTGGTTTTTCAGTGCTCAACGACGCGGCCGCGACTTGAAGCTTGGCTTTATTGTAGGAAGCGCGGCCCGGCGCGAGAGGGACACGTATGCGGGCCCTGTGCCACGCTGCGGGACACTAGAGGGGAGAATCGTCCCATCGCGAGCGCGGGCGCGAAAACGGCGGGCGAAAGTGGCGACGTTCGGGGAGCACCGCCCCACGGAGACGCCTGCGAACACGCGCCGCATAGTCGCGGACGCTGCAGCTTCAGCTTCGCTGCCGGCAAACGCTTGCAATCGGCATCGGCACAAACGTCCAGAACCGCTCGCGAGCGCAAAAAGGCCCGCCGTCCCTCCGGCATCGTGCCAGAGGGACGGCGGGTCCCACACAGGCGCACTCCTCCGCTTGCGCTCTCCACAGCGCGGGCGCCCCTATAACGCAAGCGCTCCTTCGACTACCCCTGCTTCACGCCGTGCGGCGCTTCGCTTCCCTCCCCTTCGTCCACATCGACGAAGAAGGGCGAATAGTAGAGCTTGCAGAGCATGTTGGCGATGTACTCGGGAGGAATCTCAGGATGTTCCTCAAGCCAGAACCCAACCAGGTTGTTGTGCCCCGCCACCACGAAGGACAGGTAGAGGTCCTGGTCCCTGCGGCTCGCCGGGATGTCCTTGATGCGCATGCGCAGGTAGTTGTGCATGAACACGGTCGCGCGATGCAGGAAGGTGGGATCGCCGTTGGGGCCGTTCAGCGTAACAACCTTGGTGCGGTTGGCACGCAGGATCTCCATGCGCGCGACCATCGAAGCGTTGGCCGTGAGCTCGTGCTTGTCGAAGCGTCCCTTGAGCGCCGTCTTGTTGACCGCGTTCATCATGTCGAGCAGCCACGCCTCGAACAGGCGCACCACCTCGTCGACGTTCTTGAAATGGCGGTAGAAAGTCGAACGGGACACGGCGGCACGCTCGCAGACGTCCGCCACGCGGATGCGCGGAATGGGGGTGCGCTCCATAATCTCGAAGACGGCGTCGGTAATGGCCCGCTCGATTTCGCCGCTCGTGCGCGCCTGGAGCTCGTCGGGGCTCGCCGAGGCGTCGAGCAGGTGCGGGCGCTTGGTTTCCACGGTCACGGTGAAGTCGTTGCGGGCGGCGCAGGTGATCATGTGGCCGTCGACCTCGTTGTGGGACAGATGCCACTGGCTGAAGTCGAGCGGCGTTTCCCGCGGGTCCACGAAAAAGCCGGTACCCTGCTCTTTGAGCACCGCTTCGAGCGAGGTCCATTCGCGCGCGAAGACGAACGGTTTCCATTCTTCGGGTGTCGCCTTGAGCTCTGCAAGCGCCTTCTCGCTGAATACGCGGCGGGCCGCCGCCTCTTCGGCGGGACCGAACGAGCTTGCGATCTTCTCGACGTCGACCCCCAAGGGGAAATCGTGCGAGACGGCGAGCACCGCCATATCGCCGGCGTGCGACATGCTGAATTCCACCTGGCTCGACGGCAGATAGGGTTTGCCTAAGTGGTCCTTCTTGATTTCGTCTACGCGACGCGGGCCGAAGATGTGGTTGAGCAGCCAGCCGCCGCAGAAGGCGCGCTTGCGCTTGTTTTCCGATGCCGTCGAGCGAGCGATCTCGCGATACGACGCCGGCAGCGAATCGATCTGGTCTTCCCAGTCGCGCGGCACATCCTGAATGCGGCACAAGTAGATCTGCACTTCATAGGACATAGGGCCCTCTTTCCCCGTGATCCCCTTATCCATCAGATTAGTACCACGAGCGTACGCCGACTTGCGGGACATTTCTGCTGCTTTTGTTCCACACCCACCAATGGACCCAGGCGCGAGCGCTCGTTTCGCACGGGCGTTGCAATCCCCTGACACACCGCGCACGAAAAAGCGCCCCGGCACGGGGCCGGGGCGCTTGCACGCTCTGCATAATCAGTCGCGCTTATTCGGCAGCCTGGAAGCTGTCCTTGTCGGGGTCAATCGCCTTCATGGCCTCGATCACGCTCGCGAACAGGTCGGGCAGTTCCATGTCGAGCAGCTCGGCGCCGTGCGCGATGACATCGCGGTCACAGCCGGCGGCGAAGCTCTTGGTCTTGAACTTCTTCTTGAGCGACTTCACCGTGAAATCCTGCACCGAATGGCTGGGACGCACGGCGATGCAGGCCTGGATGAGACCCGACAGTTCGTCGCAAGCATAGAGCACCTTTTCCATATGGGCTTCGGGCTTGGGCAGATCGGCGCGCAGGTCGGAATTGTGCGTCTGGATGCAACGCGCCACGAGCGGGTTCACGCCGGCTTCGGCGAGCATTTCGGCAGCTTTCACCGTGTGGTCTTCGGCCGTGGGGAACTCTTCCCAATCGAGATCGTGCAGCATCCCCACGATGCCCCAGAAGTCCACGTTCTGCGGGTCGTACTTTTCGGCGTAGTAGCGCATGAGGCCCTCGAGGGTTTCCCCGTGCGCAATGTGGAACTCGTCCTTGTTGTGGGCCTTGAGCAGATCGAGCGCCGCCTCGCGCGTGATGCCGGCGTCGAGCGCGTCGCCTTCTGCAGGCGCGGGCAGCTTGCTCACCCACTGGGCATCGGCCGCGTCGCCAGCCGCATCGGAAGCACCCGCCGCCTTGGCGTCGAGCTCGGCTTCGGCCGCCACCTCGGCGGTCGCTTCGGCCACGTCGCCAGCGGCCTTGGCCGCCGCCACGCCCTTGGCGTTGGGGTTGTTGGTGTTGCGCTCGGGGCGCATGTGCGGGAACAGGAGCACGTCGCGGATCGACGGCTGGTCGGTGAGCAGCATGACCATGCGGTCGATGCCGATGCCGATGCCGCCCGCCGGGGGCATGCCGTACTCGAGCGCGCGGATGTAGTCGGTGTCGTATTCCATGGCCTCTTCGTCGCCGTGGCGCTTGGCCTCCATCTGCGCGGCGAAGCGGCTCTCCTGGTCGACCGGGTCGTTGAGCTCGGTGAAGGCGTTGGCGTATTCGTGGCCGGCGATCACGAGCTCGAAGCGGTCGGTGAGGCGCGGGTCGGCGGGCTTGCGCTTGGCGAGCGGCGACACCTCGACCGGGTAATCGCACACGAAGGTGGGGTTCACGATCTCCTGCTCGCACAGCTCGTCGTAGAGGGTGAACAGCAGCTTGCCCGCGCCCCAGTCGTCCTGCCATTCCAACTTGTTGGCGTCGAGCAGCTCGCGCAGGCGCGCAACGGGCGTGTCCATGTCGACGTGCTCGCCCACGTGCGCGCTCACGACTTCAGAGAGCGGAATGCTCTTCCAGGTGCCCGAAAGGTCGATCGTCTGGCCCTGGTATTCGATGACTTCGGAATCGCTCACCACGTGCAGGCCGGCCTTGATGAAGCCTTCGCAGAGCTCCTTCATGCTTTCGAGGTCGCCGAAGGCCTGGTAGGCCTCGATCGTGGTGAACTCGGGGTTGTGGGTGTGGTCCATGCCCTCGTTGCGGAAGATGCGGCCGATTTCGTAGACGCGGTCGAGCCCGCCCACCAGGCAGCGCTTCAGATGCAGCTCGGTGGCGATGCGCAGATAGCATTCCTGATCGAGCGCGTTGAAGTGCGTGATGAAGGGCTTGGCGTTGGCGCCGCCCATGATCTCCTGCAGGATGGGCGTTTCGACCTCGAGGAAGTCGAGGCTGTTCATGTAGGCGCGACAGGCGGCGATAATCTTCGAACGATTGACGAAGACCTGCTTGACGTCGGGGTTCACCACGAGGTCGACGTAGCGCTGACGGTAACGGGTTTCCTTGTCGGAAAGGCCGTGGAACTTTTCGGGCAGAGGGCGAATCGACTTCGACAGCAGGGTGAAGCCGTCGACGGCGATCGAAAGCTCGCCGCGCTTGGTGCGCATCATCGTGCCTTCGACGCCGATCCAGTCGCCCATATCGAGATCCTTCATCTCGGAGAAGGCTTCCTCGCCGAGCGTGTTCACGCGGCAGAAGAGCTGGATGTCGCCCATGCGCTCGCGCAGGACCATGAACATGATCTTGCCCTGGTTGCGAATCGCGATGATGCGGCCGGCGGTCTTCACGCGGTCGTCGGTGCTGGCGCCGTTTTCCAGGCTGGCATAGTCGCGCTGCAGGGCGTCGACGTGCTGGTCGTAGTCGAAGCGCATGCCATAGGGGAACTTGCCGGCTGCGAGCAGGGCCTCGCGCTTGGCAAGGCGCACCTTGCGGGGATCGTCTTCGATTTCGGTAGCGTCGGCGCCGGTGGGGCGGTTCTCGTCGCTCATGGTCTTCCTTCCTTGTGCGCGTGCGCGCAATCGAAACGCAAAAGCGGCCCGCTCGGGGCCGCCGCTCGTTAGTGCTGAATGGATACGATGGTCATCGGAATCTCGCGGCCGGTGGGTCCCACAGCGGTGACCTCGTCGCCCTTCTTATGGCCGATGAGCGCGGCGCCCACCGGGGACTCATTGGAAATCTTGCCCTCGCGGACGTCGGATTCGGCGGCGCCCACGATCGTGAAGTCGCGCTGCTTGCCGCCCATGTCGACCGTGACCGTGCAGCCCACGGTCACCTTGCCCGAACGCTTGGAGGTCGCCACGACGGTGGCGTTGGCCAGGATGTTGGTGATTTCGGCGATACGAGCCTCCATCAGGCCCTGCTCGTTCTTGGCATCGTCGTATTCGGAGTTCTCGGAAATGTCGCCGAACTCGCGCGCGATGCGAATGCGCTCGCCCACTTCGGCGCGCTTTTCGGTTTCGAGGTAATGCAGCTCGTCTTCGAGCTTCTGCTTGCCTTCTTCGGTGAGAATGTTCTGATCAGCCATGATGATTTCCTTCTACGTAAATGGAAAATGCCCTTTCGGGCACATTCCAGCCAAAGCGCCGAGGCGCCTCTTGTGTTGCGAGATGCGCTATTCGGCGTCGGACTTCTTCTCGTCCTTCTTCTCGGCTTTCTTTTCGGAAGCGGCTTCGACTTCGTCGGCGTCTTCGGCCTCCTTGTCCTTGCCGCCGTTCATGCCTTCGCGCAGGCTCTTGATGCCCTTGCCGATGGCGCTACCGAGCTTCGGCAGGTTCTTCGGCCCGAAGATGAGGAGCACGACCACCAGGATGATGATGAGCTCAGGTACGCCGATTCCGCCGAATTTCATGAAAGGCCTCCTAGGAAGGGAAATTGCATGCCCGTACTTCTGAAAGAGGGGACGCACCCTGAAGGACACGTCCCCTTGAATTTCGTGGTCGGGTTGACTGGATTTGAACCAGCGACCTCTGCGTCCCGAACGCAGCGCTCTACCAAGCTGAGCCACAACCCGTTTGCTGTTTGCAGCGGTGGCTATGTTACCACAGAATGCCCGAGCGCGGCGAAAAAGCTTCGGCGCTCAGCAAAAAATGTTCATGCCCCGCACGGCCGCCGGTTACGGACGGACGATCTTCATGCCCGACTGAATCGAGGCCACGCAGACGGTGGCGCCCGTATGCGGGGCGTGAATCATCTGACCGCCGCCGATGTAGATGCCGCAGTGGCCCGAGCGCACGCACACGTCGCCGGGCTGCGGGTCGCTGACGGCCGAATAGCCCATGAGGCTCGACGTGGTGAACACGCGGGAATGCGAACCGGTGATGGCGTAGCTCACGAGGCCCGAGCAGTCGTAGGCGTAAGGGCCCACGGCACCCCACTGGTAGGGAGCGCCGATGCAGGCGCGGGCGCGACCGACCACGCCCGAACCGCCGTCGTAGGACTTGCTCGACGACTTCGAGGAGCTCGACGAGGAGCTGGAAGAAGACGAGCTGGAAGAGCCCGACGACTTCGAGGAGCTCGAGGACGAACCGGAGTTCGACTTCGAAGAGCTCGACGTGGAGCCGGAGTTCGAGTTGGAATTCGACGAGGTACCGGTCGATCCGGAGTTGGTCGTCGTGCCGCCGCCGTTATCGTTGTTACCGGAATCGTCGCCGTCGTCGTTTCCGCCGTTGTCCGCGTTCTGCGCAGCCGCGGCTTCCGCCTGGGCGCCCGCAGCTGCCGAAGCGGCGACCGTCTGAGCGGCCGTGGCGGCGTTGGCCTGCTCGTCGGCCTCCTGCTGCTGGGCGACGAGCTGCTGCACGTCGGAAGACAGGCTGTTGTAAGTCGATTGGTATTGGTTGACCAGGTCCTGGGCGTCGTTGACGGCCTGCTGGGCCTCGTCGGCCTTCTGCGCGGCGGTCTGTTCCTGCGCCGCGTATTCGGCCTTGGCCTGCTCGAGGGCGTCGCGCGAATCCTTCGTGGCGGACACGAGGTCGGCGGTTTCCTGGTTCATGTCGTTGATTAGGCTCAGGCCCGTGGCGAACTCTTCGAACGACGTCGAGCCGGTGAGCACGTCGATGATCGTGCTGCTGCCGGTGCGGTACATGCCGCGCACGCGCGTGGCGAGCTTGCTCTGATTGTCCGAAATCTCGCCGTTGAGGGTGTCGATCTGGTCCTGAGCTTCCTGCTGCTTCTGCTGGGCTTCCTGCTGAGCGGCCACGGCGTCGTCGTATTCGTCGGCCTTTTCGTTCAGGGAGTCCTGCATGGCATTGAGCGAAGCGAGCGCTGCGTCGGCCTGGGCCTGTTTGTCGGCGACTTCGTCGGCGAAAGCGAACGTGGGGTTCGCCGCTGCCAGAACGCCCACGGCCGCCGTCCCCAAAACGAACGCGCGACGGGGAATCTGGGTCGTCCTTTGTTCCATGCTTGCGTACCACCTTTGCTTCGATTTGCAGAATGTGCTGAATCGGTCTTGTGTAACGTGCACCATAATACGCCTGAAACGAGGCGAAACCGTAGCCCCATCTACCAGAAGATGCGCACAATGGCGCATCTTGCTGGGAATATGAAAATTACATGCGGACGATTTTCGTGCCGCGAATCGCCGACACGCGCACGACCGCGCCCGTGTGCGGCGCTTCGATCATCTGCCCGTTGCCGATGTAGATGGCGCAGTGGTGGCTGCTGCAGGCGACGATGTCGCCGGGGCGCGGGTTGCTCACGGCCGAAAGGCTGTAGAAGGAGCTCGCCGTGCCGATGCGCGTGTGCCTGCCGCTGATGCAGTAGCTCACCAGGCCCGAGCAGTCGTAGCCGTCGGGGCCCACGGCGCCCCATACGTAGGGCTTGCCCAAGCAGGAATAGGCACGCGAAACGGCGTCGCCGCCCGAATAGCTGCCCGACGAGCTCGAAGACGAAGACGACCCCGACCCCTTCGAAGAGGAGCTCGATCCCGAAGACGAGCCCGAAGAGCCGGAAGAGGATCCCGACGAGCCCGAACCGGAGCCGGAAGACGAATTCGAGCTGCGCTGCTGCTGGGCCGCCTGTTCCTGAGCCGCAGCCGCCGCTGCGGCAGCTGCCGCCTGGCGCTGCTGCTCTTCGAGGCGCGCCTGGGCCTGGGCGGCGTTCAGATCTTCCTGCGCCTGGCGCTTCTGCTCGATGAGCTGCTGCACTTCGGCCGACAGGCTGTCGTAGGTCTGCTGGTACTGGGCGACGAGGGCTTCGGCCTCGTTCTTCTTCTGCTCGGCTTCGGCGGCCTTCTGGTCGGCGATTTCCTTCTGGGATTCGTACTCGTCGTAGGCGGCCTGCTGGGTAGCGCGCTCGTCTTTCACGCTCGCGACGAGCTGGGCGTCTTCCTTGCTCATCTTGTCGAGCAGGTCGAGGCCGGTGGCGAATTCCTCGAAAGACGAGGAACCGGTGAGCACGTCGAGGAAGGTGGAGCCGCCCGTGCGGTAGGCACCGCGCACGCGCGTGCTGATCTTGCCCTGAAGCTCTTCGATCTTGGCCGTGGACTCGTCGATCTGCTGCTGGGCTTCGTCCATCTTGTTCTGGGCGTCCTGCTGAGCGTCGAGCGCTTCCTGGTATTCGTCGGACGCCTGATCGAGGGTGTCCTGCATGGCGTTGAGCGAGGAGAGGGCCGCTTCTGCCTGAGCCTGCTTGTCGGCCGCGGCGGCATTGGCGCTGTCGAGCGCCGCCTGCGCGTCGGACACTTCGTCGGCAAATGCGGAGGCCGGCCCCAACGCGGAAAGCGCGGCCAGAGCGGCTGCGCCGGTAACGAAGGTGCGTCGAGGGACGGTGGGGTGTTTAGAGGTCATATAGGGGTCCCGCCTAACAGTCGATGAGGGCTTTTTCTGGTTGCCCATTTTATGGGTGGAAGCGGGGTGGACGCAAACGCTTGACGGCGGTTTGACAGAGTCCGCCAACCAATCCTATACGCATAACCGTACATACGTTCGCATAATGCGCGCATTGGGACGCGAGCAGCGTTTTCCCATATCACAAGATATGCGCTTGCCGCCTGCTCGACCCCTATATAGGCGCGAAGGCGGCCCGAAAACCGCCTTCGAAAAAATATGGAGCGAATGTGGGCGCGCGAGGTTTCCGCGGCCGTTTCGCAATACTGTACGCGTATTAGTCAGTCTGCGAAGGCTCCGTCTCCCCCGCCGAGCGCGTCGCGAAACGCAGCACGATGTAGCCGGCCGTGCCCGCGACGATCGACGCCAAAAGAATGCCCGCCTTGGCCACCGTGATGACTTCGTCGGACGTGAAGGCGAGGTTGGCCACGAAGATCGCCATCGTGAAGCCGACGCCGGCGAGCACCGACGCGCCGAACATCTGCAGCCAATTCACGCCTTCGGGCAGGCTCGCGAGTTTAAGCTTGACGACCAAGAAACTGGCGAGCATGACGCCGATGGGTTTTCCGAAGACCAGGCCGCAGGCTACGCCGAGCAGGACGGGGCTGCCGAAGAGGGCTTCGGCCGAAAGGCCCGTGAGGCTCACGTCTGCGTTGGTGAGCGCAAAGATGGGCAGGATAAGGAAGTAGACCCAGGGGTCGAGGCGGTGGCTTAAGCGCAGCGCGGGCGGCACGGCCTGGCGCGCCACGCGGGAAAGCTCGCCGATCGGGGCGAGGAAGGCGTTCTGGGTGATCACCAGGTTCGAAGGGTCGAGCGCCTCGTTGGCCTGACGGAGCTTCTTTTCGCTCCATTCGGGAAACTTCGAGGCATCGACGTTGGTCGTGCAGGGAATCGTGAAGGCGAGCAGGACGCCGGCGATCGTGGAATGCACGCCCGACATGAACACGCAGTACCACAGGGCCACGCCCAGGATGGCGTAGGGCCACAGCGAATAGGTATGGGTGCGGTTGAGCACGATGAGCCCGACCATGACAAGGCCCGCGGCGGCGAGCCAAGGCAGCGAGGGCGACTGGCCGTAGAAGATGGCGATCACGAGGATGGCGATGATGTCGTCGGCCACCGCGAGCGTGCTCAGGAAGACCTTGAGCCCGTTGGGCACGCGGTCGCCCAGAAGCGAGAGGACGCCCAGGGCGAAGGCGATGTCGGTGGCGGTGGGCACGCCCCAACCGGAAGCCGTGCTCGTGCCGCCGTTGAGGGCCAGGTAGATCACGATGGGCGCAAGGACGCCGCCGAAGGCCGCCACGACGGGCAGGAGGGCCTGACGGGGGTTCGACAGGTCGCCCGCCACCACTTCGTATTTGATTTCCAAGCCAACAAGCAAGAAGAAGATGGCCATGAGCACGTCGTTGACGATGTGCGCAAGCGACATGTGCCGCACCACGTTGCCCACGCCGAGCGTGACGTCGGCATGCCAGAATTCCAAGAAGGCCGGATAGACCGGGGTGTTGGCCACGATCACGGCGACGATGGCCGCCACGAGCATGATCATGGCCGACCGGGTGGTCGACGAGGTGAAGTCCTGCCAGCGCAGGCGGCGCCGCTCGTGCTTGTGGACTTCGGGGATATAGGGGCGATTCGCAGTCATATGAGCTCGCTTTCTTCAGGGGCCCATGTTTTCACATCTGTCCACTCTACCACGATGGAGAGAGGCCGCCGACGGGCTCCCGCCAGATGCCACCGAACGGCAACGCAGCAAGCCCGCATAGGGCAACGCGCCCGGGGACCTTCCTTGAGGGGACGCCCGCCCGACTCAATGAACGGCGAGCCGCCTTCGCAGCAACGAGCCCGAGAGCCCCGAGCGGCAACGCTCCCGGGCGCATCTATCTCCCACACGCAAGCGCGATCGTCCTCGCAGCCCCTCCCGTTAGCCATTTCCGCAGGTCAAACGCGTACACATTACCCTTGCGCAAGGGATTCGTTTCATTTCCCCACCGAAAAGAGGGGATTTACCTGGGGCAATGGGCAGGAAGCGCTATACTTTAAGTCACCAGCTTGGAAGAAGGGTTGCGATGCACGATTCTTAGTCATCGTCCGCGGTGCGCGCCCCTGCCTCCCGGCGTTTTTTATTCCCTACACACGAGAGGTGATACGCATGGAGATCAAAGTCACCGGCCGTAAAATGCCCGTAACCGACTCCCTGAAAGACTATGCTGAAGAAAAAATCGGCAACTCTATGAAGGTCATGGATATCGACCCCCTGTCCGCCGACGTCGTTCTTCACATGGAAAAGAACCCCTCGATTGCCCTGCCCGCCATCTGCGAGGTCACGATGACCGCCAAGGGCCACCTCATCCGCGTTGAAGAACGCGAAGAGGACATGTACGCCGCCATCGACGTGGCCGCCGCCAAGGTTCTGCGCCAGCTGCGCAAGTTCAAGACCCGCGTGGTCGAGCACAACACGCGCACCGACGCGAGCTCGATTCGCACCAAGGCCACCGAGTCCCCCGACTTCGACGCGCTCATGGACGAACTGGCCGACGACGCCGTCGTGCGCGTGAAGGATGTCGACTTCGAGCCCCTCACGGAAGAAGAGGCCCTCGTGCAGATCGACCTGCTCGGCCATGACTTCTTCGGCTACATCGACCGTGACAGCAGCGCCTTCTGCATCCTCTACCGCCGCAAGAACGGCGGCTACGGCCTGCTCAAGCAGAAGCTCGACTAAGAGCGGAAGCGCCGCGCGCTTTCTCGCGCGCAACCCTTTATATATACGTAACGGCCGACCCAACCGGGTCGGCCGTTTTGCGTTGTGGGAACGTGACGACAGCACCCCCGCCTGTGTGACAACAGGGGCGCGTGATGTTGTCACACAGGCGGGCCGAAACCGTTTCGACCCGGTCGGCGCAAGCCCCTTGCTCGAAATGCAGGGTTGCTGCTTCTCGCCGCTCTTTTCGCATGGATGTTGCAGACGGGTGCTCATCTTGCAGAGCCGATGCTGCATTCTGCTCGTTTCGCACGGACGCTGCACGGGATTTCGCGTTCGACCTCCGTATACAGGAGTCGCTGCTCGTTTCGCAGGGTTATGTCACGCCGAACGGGAAAATCCCGCTCATTCTGCACGGTTGGCGCACGGTTCCGCTCGAAACGCACGGTCGAGGCAAATATCGTCTGCAACAACCCTGCAAAACGAGTTTTCGCGGACTTGTTTCCCGTTCGGGCTGCAATAACCCTGCATTCCGAGCATGGCGAGGGGCGTTAGCGAATGCGAGCTACCCGAAACGTTTCGAAGCGCGATATGGCATGCCGATCAAGTTTTCGAGTATTTCGGGAACCGTATTCCGCATACCCGCCCGTTTTTGCCCCAAACGCAGCTCTCGTTGTTCCATTTTCCGTACAGCAGAGGCGCTCTACCGGCTGCGCCGACCGGAAAAGAGCGAACGGCAGATCGAAAACTTGATCGGCATGCCATTTGAAGGGCCGTATCGTTTCAACGCCACGACGAGCCGGGATGAGTCAATGGGTCCTGACCCCTTTGACTCACGACGGGGCCAGCGCGTTGCCGCACGCCCGCGAAAACATCGCGTATGACGACGGGGGCGCGTGATGTTGTCACACCATGGTGTGACA
>JALCHN010000035.1 GCA_022644775.1 Eggerthellaceae bacterium | reverse complement strand
CTTGCCCCCCCCCGCCCTACCAACCCCCCCCCCGCCCCCGTTGTCACTTATAGGTCGCGCAGCTCGAATTCCCCGTTCTGGTAGACGGCGAAGCTGTTGCTGCCGTCCTTGGGGATGCTCACGCTGCCCGGGTTCACCGCGCGGCCCACGTGCAGCACCGACCCGTCGGGCATTTCAGTATCCAACAGCTCGTTGACCTTCACATGCGTGTGGCCGGAAAGAATCGCCCCGCCCTGCGGCAGCGCGGGCACACGGTCGGGCGACGGCAGGTGCCCATGGGTGCACAGCATCTGGAAGCTACCGTCGGCGATAAGAGCGTAGTCGGCCATCATGGGGAAATCGAGCACCATCTGGTCGACTTCGGCATCGCAGTTCCCGCGCACGGCCACCACGCTATTGGCCAGCGTGTTGAGCATCACAGCCACTTCTTTGGGCGCGTACCCGCGGGGCAGGTCGTTGCGGGGCCCGTGGTAGAGCAAATCGCCCAGCAGCACCACCGCATCGGGCGCCTCGCGCTCTATTTCGTCCATCAGCTTGCCGCACCAATAGGCCGACCCGTGAATGTCGGACGCAATCACCAGCTTCATGCGCGTTCCTCCCAACGCTCGGAATTTCGTGCACCCATTGTACGCGCCGCGCGCCTGCGCACCGCGCGTACACGCAAAGAGCCCCGAGCCGCACGGGGCGACTCGGGGCCGGAAAGGAAGTATGCGATTGTTTAGAAGTTCTGCAGCGCGGTGAAACGCAGCGACAGGCAGGACAGGCCGCCATCGATCTTGCGGAACTCGCTCGTGTCGACGGTGAGGGTCTTGTAACCGAAGTCCTTCACAGCCTGCAGCACGTGCGGATAGCCTTCGGGCACGATCACGGTGCCGTTGATCCAAATGCAGTTGGCCGCATAGGCTTCGTCTTCGGGGATGACGATCTTGTTGTACTTCGCGAACTCGGGCTTGTCGACGAATTCGCCCGACACGAGCATGTTGTTGTCTTCCAGGTAGTTCACGCCGGTCTTCAGGTGCAGTACCTTTTCCAGCGGCACTTCCACGCCCTTCAGGCCGTACTTTTCCAGAATGGCGCAGAACTGGCGAATGCCCTCTTCGTTGGTGCGGGCGGAACGACCCACGTAGAAGGTGTCGCCCACCATCATGACGTCGCCGCCTTCCAGCGTGCCCGGCGCCGTGATGTGCTCGATGCGGTCTTCGGGGTAGTAGCGACGGATGACCGGCTCCATAAGGGCGGCCTCGCCGTTGCGCGTACCGGCTCCCGGGTTGTCGATGATGGCGCATTCGCGCGTGAGCACGCAGGTGTCTTCCACAAAGCAGCTATCGGGATATTCATCGAGCGCGGGCAGGACGTCGACTTCCAGGCCCAGGCTGATGAGGGCGTTGATGTAGTCGGTGTGCTGTTCGAGGGCGTGCTGGTAATCGGGCTTGCCCAGTTCGGGCGCCGACGTGATACCGTCGCAGACCTTTTCGCACGGACGGCGGACGATGATGTTCTTGAAAGACATAATCCCTCTCTTTCTTCACGGCGCACCCAGCGCCGCATTCCCAATCTGCAAGCGAGCCGCCAGCGCGGCCCGTTTGTCTGAATGTTCGAACTAGATGGCCACCTGGCCGGTCGCCATCCAGTAGATGGCGAGCACCAGCATGATGAGCGTCACGATGAGCATGAGCTTGTCGACCGGCGTGGAGAAGAGGTCCTTCTCGCCGCGCTCGTGCTTGGAGTACAGGTAAACGAGCACGCCGGGCGCGTACAGGAAGCTCGTGATGGCCAGGCCCGTGGTGCCCGTGGCGTAGAAGAGCAGCAGCGCGTAGACCAACGCCACGATCGACAGCGCACGGTAGAGGCCCACGTGGCCGCGCACCTTGCCGGCGAACCCGCTCGACTCGCTGAAGGCGACCTTAATCAGGTAGGCGGCCGAGAACAGATAGGGCAGCAGGATGAGGCCCGTCGAAATGGTGTAGAAGAACTGATAGGTGTTGCTGCTCACCATCATGACGAACAGGAACACTTCCACGATGACGCCCGACACGATGAGCGTGGTGATCGGGGCGCCCTTTTCGTTGGACTTGGCGAAGGCCTTGGGGAAGCCGGCGCCGGTCTGGGCGGCTTCGAAGGGCACCTCGCTCGTGAGCACCGTATAGCCGAGCATCGAACCCACCAGGGAAAGCACCACGCCGAAGTTGATCAGCGTCGCCCCCCACTGGCCCACGGCCACTTCCATAAGGCCCGCGAGCGGCGGGTTGTCCAAGGCGGCGAGGTCTTCGATGGGCATAACGCCCAGGCCCAGCAGGCTGATGAGCAGGTAGATGATAAGCACGCAGACGAAGGCGACGATCGTAGCGCGTCCCACGTCATGGTCGCTTTCGGCGCGACCTGAAATGGCCACGGCGCCCTCGATGCCGATGAAGACCCAGATGGTGGTCGTCAGGGCGGCAAGGACCTTGTCGGAATCGGAAAGCACCGCACCCGTGGTGGGATCGACAGTGGCAGCGTGCATGTTGGCCATGAAGACGCTGGGGTCGAAGGCCTGCAGGAAGATGATCGCCAGAATGGCAGTGAAGATGGGAATGAGCTTGGCGAGCGTGACGACCACGTTCACGATGGCCGCTTCGGTCACGCCGCGCGACACAACGAACACGTAGAACCACACCACGACGCTCGCGCCAATCACCGACGCCAGGTTGGTGCCGTCGCCGAACACGGGGAAGAAGTAGCCCAACGCGCTGAACAGCAGCGGGCAGTAGCTGATGATGCAGAAGGCCGCCGAAATCCAGTAGCCCCAGGCGCTCGTGAAGCCGGAGAACTGGCCGAAGCCTTCCGTCGCGTAGGCGTAGATGCCGCCCTTCAGTTCGGGCTTCACGCGCGACAAGGTGAAGAAGGTGAACATCAGGCAGAAGACGCCGATGCCCGAAATGACCCAGGCGTCGATTACCGACTGGCCGTCGGCGCCGGCGGCGACCATGTCGCTGCACAGGGAGAATACGCCACCGCCCACAATGAGCGTGATCACGGTGAACATCAGGGGGAAGAATCCCATCTTCTTGGGGGCTGCTGCCGATGTGGCAGCAGAGCCGTTGTCGGCCATTGTGCACATCCCTTCGATCGTCCTGCCGGGCGCGGGCGGGCGCGGCACCCATCCGCACGGATTCATATGTCCCGTATATTACTCCAGTTTCATGCTGTGTCTGAAAAATAGTATGCGAACGAGCTGCATAGTATGCAAGCGCTATAAATCAAGTCCTGGGAAAACCGATTTCATTATTCAGATTTCCAGTGGGTGACCGAAACTTTGCCAAGGGCGTCCTCGTCAAGGTCGCAGCCCAGGCCCGATTCGTGACCCATGGGGTTGATTTCGAGCTGACCGCCGCCCAGGACAAAGGGCGGATCGCAGATGTCGGTGGCGAAGTAGCGGGCCGAATCGTTGATGTCGCCGGGCAGGTTGATGCCGGGCAGGGTGGAGAATGCCGCATGCAGGCGCTTCGACACGCCCGTGTCGTACATGCCGCCCACCCACAGCACGATGCCGCGGCTGCGCGCCCACTTGTAGAAGTCGAGCGCCGGCTGCAGGCCGCCGAACTTGCCGAGCTTCATCACCACGCAGCGCAGGTCGGGATTGGCTTCCAAGATCGCGCGCAATTGGGCCCCGTTGGTCCAGCTTTCGTCGAGCGCAATGGGCGTGGAAAGCTCCCGCTGAAGGCGCGAAAGCCGCTCGAAAAGGTTTTGCGGGCCCACCTTGGGCTTGCGCGCCGGGTCAAGCGGCTCTTCCAGGCAGGCGATGTTCAACGTGTCGAGCGCACGCAGGTCGGCCAGGTCGTTTTCGTGGTAGCTCTGGTTGGCGTCGAGCATGATCGTGAGGTGGGGGAACTGCTCGCGCACCGCCCGCACGATGCGCACGTCGTGGCCGGGCTTGATCTTGAGCTTCACGCGCGCGTAGCCTTCGGCGACCGCATGGGCCACCGCTTCGAGCGTGTCGCGCAGGCTGCCTATGCCTACCACGGCCCCGCCGCGCGCGCACCCGCGGCGCACCGGATCGGGGCTGCCCGGTTCGCTCACCTGGGCGCGCCCGTCGATGAGCGCGCGAATGCTCGTGCCGGTCGTCTTGCCGTAGAGGTCCCAGAAGGCGTTTTCCACGGCGGCGCAGGCAAGCGGATGCTCGGCCGCCCCGTCGACATGGGCCAGGCGCTGCGAGACCTGCAGGGGGTGGATGAAGGGAACGTCGCGCACCGCGGGCGCGAGCTTTTCGCGAATAAAGGGCTCGTCTTGAGGGATCGTTTCGGGGAGGTACCAGTCGGTTTCGAAGGCAACGTCCTCGCCTACGCCCGTGCGGCCCTGGGCGTCGGTCACGCGCACGATGAGCGAGACACGGTCCTTCACCGTGGTCTTGGCGGTGCGCATGCCGCCCACCAGGGGCTGGCGAATCTTCCACAGCTCCAGGCGCACGGCGCAGCAGCGCTCGTCGTAGACCTGGCGCAGGGCGGCGCGGTCGGTTTTTCCGATGCCCGACCGGGGGAATTCCGGCAGCACGATGATCGCGTCGGGCTGGTAGATCTTGGCCAGGCGGGCGTTGAGCGACAGGCGGATCTCGTGGGCCAAGGCCACCAGGTCGGCATCGGGCGCGGCGGCGCGCTCGCGCTCTTCCACGAAGGCCACAGGGCGGCGGCCCCACTGCTCGTTGGGCGCACCGAACACGTAGGCGTCGGTGACGCCGTCGAGCGAAAGAATCTTCGAGCGAATCTCTTCGGGATAGACGTTTTCGCCACCCGACACGAACATGTCGGTCGTGCGTTCGGCCACCTGCACGCGGCCGTTGCGCACGCGCACGCGGTCGCCGGTAAGGAAAAAGCCGTCGGCCGTGAAGGCGGCGGTGGCGTTCAGGTAGCCGCCGAACACGCCCGGCCCGCGCACGCCCAACTGGCCGAAACCGTGCTCGTCGGGGTCGAGCACCATGACCTCGTAGGCAGGCATGGGCACCAGGGTCCCGTCGTAGTCGGCTAGGGGCGCTTCGGCGATATGGCTGCAGGTTTCCGTCATGCCGTAGCTCACGAACACGTGCACGTCGCGGCGCTTGGCTTCCGCAAGCGTGTTGATGTTGGGAGCCGCGCCGCCCAACAGCACGCATTCGTAGGCAGCAAGCGATTCCTGACCTTCGGACACGGCGAGCAGGTCCTGCAGCATCTTGTCGACCACCGACACGTGCGTGCAGCCGTAGCGGGCCGCGTCGGCCAGCAGCTGAGCGGCGTCCACATGGTCGTAGAGGACGAAGGGGGTGTCGTTCAGCAGGGAGCGGAAGAAGATTTCCAGCCCGCCCACGTGGTACATGGGCAGGGTGAGCTGCCAGCGGCCGGCGCCCGGCACGTTGAGCGTTTCGTTGCTCGCGCGCGCCGCGCCCTGCAGGTTGCCCCAGGAAAGGGCCGCCGCCTTGGGCCGGCCCGACGTGCCCGACGTGAACATCACTACCGCGGGAGCCGCATCGTCCAAGGCCGCTGCCGCTTTTTCTACGAAGGCGAAGGCGTCGGCATCGGTTGGCGCGCTCGCTGCCGCGCCGGCATCGCGGACGTTCTGCGCATCGAAACGGGGGATATCCGCGAGCTTTCTGCTGCGTTCGACCTCATGCAGGCGCTCGGCCTTTTCCTCTTCGGTGAGCCGGGCGTTGAGCGTGACGAGCGTCGTGCCGGAAAGCGCACAGGCGAGCAGCAAAGCCAGGAACTCCACGCAGTTGGCCATGTCGGTGGACACCCAGCCGCCACGGCCTGCGCCCTCCTTCTGCAGGCTTTCGGCGAGCCGCACCGACCCGTCGCGCAGCATCGCGTACGAAATCGCCACGTTGCCGTGCAGGGCGTCGATCACGGCGGTGTCGTCGGGCGCCCGCCGCGCGTGCTCGTTGAGAATCTGCAGAATGTTCGAAGCCATGGTCCCCTCGCTCTCCGTGCGCACTAGGGGCCGAGGGCCGCACGCCCGGGCCTGCCGCCGCGCTGGCGAGCGGCATCTGCCCCGGTCGGGCTGCCTTCGGCCCCGTTACTCGATCGCCTGAACTATCAGGGGAACTTGGGGAACTTGGTGAAGTCGGGCTTGCGCTTTTCCTTGAACGCGTCGCGACCTTCCTTCGCCTCGTCGGTGGTGTAGTAGAGCAGGGTCGCGTCGCCGCCCAGCTGGGCCAGGCCCGCGTAGCCGTCGGTCGTGGCGTTGAAGCTCGCCTTCATGAAGCGCAGGGCCGTGGGGCTCCACTGCATCATTTCCTTGGCCCAGGCCACGCATTCGTCTTCGAGCTGTTCGAAGGGCACGACCTTGTTCACCATGCCCATGTCCATGGCCTCCTGCGCCGTGTACTGGCGGCACAGGTACCAGATCTCGCGCGCCTTCTTTTGGCCCACGCAGGCCGCCAGGTAGGCCGCGCCGTAGCCGGCGTCGAAACTGCCCACCTTGGGGCCCGTCTGGCCGAACTTGGCGGTTTCCGCCGCGATCGAAAGGTCGCAGAGCAGGTGCAGAATGTGCCCGCCGCCAATAGCGTAGCCGTTCACCATCGCGATGATGGGCTTGGGAATCACGCGGATGAGGTGCTGCAAGTCGAGCACGTTGAGGCGCGGAATGCCGTCGGACCCCACGTAGCCGCCGTTGCCGCGCACCTTCTGGTCGCCGCCGCTGCAGAACGCCTCGTCCTCATGGCGGCCGCCATGATTCTGGCCGGTGAGGATGATCACCCCAATGCTGGGGTCCTCGCGCGCCACGCTGAAAGCGTCGTACATCTCGCGCACGGTCAGCGGCGTGAACGCGTTGCGGCGCTCGGGCCGGTTGATCGTGATCTTCGCGATGCCTTCGTAGGTGTCGTAGAAGATCTCTTGGTACGGCGTGTCGCCGCGCACCCATTTGATGTCGCTCATGTTCCTCCCTTTTCCTTTGCAGGTTCTTATAGATACGTTACCGAAATATCGCATAGAAGTCGCTGTCGGCGCGGCCGCTGGCCTGCGTGCCCCGGGCGATGCAGGCAGCTAGGCACCGGGCGAACGCTTCCGGATGCTCCAGGTGCACGTTGTGCCCGCCGGGCAAGCGGTGCACGCGCGCGCTGGTGGCGCCCACGCGAGCGGCCACGCGCCCGTACTTGGCGTCGCGTTCGCCCACCAGGTAGTGCACGGGGAAGGACACGCGCGCGAGCATCGCGCAGGCGTCGTCCTCTAACGGCATCGTGTGCGCCCCCGCCTGCTCCATGAGCAGGGCGCAGGCGTGTTTGTCGCAGGAAAGACGCATGCGGCGCTGCCGAGCGCGAGCTTCAGGCGGAAGGTCCTTCTGGCTCGCGAACAGCGGAATCTCCTCCCACCAATCTACCACGGCTTCCATGCTGGGCAGCTCTTCGATATAGGCAGCCCAGGCACGGTTGCGCTGCGCCCACTGCACCCGGTCCTCTTCGGTGCGCGGACCCAGGCCGGCGCTTTCCAACGCGAGCAGGGCGATGTCGGCGGGGTAGCGGCGGGCGAGCGCGAGCGCCACGCGGCCGCCCATCGAATAGCCCGCCACCACAGCAGACGACGCTCCCTCTTGGGCGCACGCCTGCACGATGACCGTGTGCACCTGGTCGGCCAGGTCGTCGAGGGTCGCGTGGGCGTCGTCGGCAGGCGCAAGCGTCGGCGCGATGACGGGCCCGGCAGCGGCGAGCAGGGGCGCCACCGCATCCCAAGCGTGCCCGTTCTGCATGAATCCATGCAGAAGCACGATCGGCTGGGCGGGCGTTTCCGCAAGGGGCGTGCCGTCGGCGCCTTCGCGTCCCGAAGCAAACGGTCGTGCGCCCATGCCTATCGCCAATAGACGCTGTAGCGGTCCTTCACGCCCGCCAGCGGAAGGCTCACGTCGATGATGCTGATGCCCGGGTTGCCAAGCAGCTGTTCGTAGTTGCGGCGGAAGTCGTGCACGGTCTCCACACGGCGGTAGGTGATTCCGAAGCCCTGAGCCAGATGCTTCACGTCGATGTTCTGCGGCGTGAGGAAGAGGCGGCCGAAATAGTCTTCGGTCGATTTCTGCGAAAGCATGTCGAAAATCGCACCGCCGTTGTTGTTGAGCAGCACGATGACGATCGAAGGCATGGGGCCGTCGCCGCGCGAGAGGCGGATGTGCATCTCGTTTTGCAGGCTGAGCGCGTTCACGTCGTGCAGGAAGGCCAGATCGCCGATGAGCAGGGTGGTCTGATCGTATTCCTGCGCGGCGCCCACGGCGGTGGAAATCGTGCCGTCGATGCCGTTCAGGCCGCGGTTGCACAGCACGCGCAGGCGCTTGCCGTTCTTGCGGTAGAAGGTGTCGACTGCGCGGATGCTCATGCTGCTCGCGCAAAACAGGAGCGAATCGTCGGGAATGAGCTCGAACATCTTGTCGATGTAGGCGCCTTCGAACTGGTCGCCGCCGGGCAGGCGGTAGACCATGTCGATGTGGTCGGACGCCTGGGCGTTGGCGGTGAGCCATTCCTCCACGTGCGCGCGCGAGGCCCCCTGGGCGGTGGGCAGGTCGATCATGGCCTGGGCGAACACGACGGGCAGGGTGTGCACGAACAGGTCGGTCGAAGCCGAATAGTCGCGCGGGTCGCGCACGTCCACCACGATCTGCGTGGGCTGTGCCTCCTGCATAGCCTGGAAGAGCCGCTTGGACACGGGCCAGCGACCGAAGCGAATGAGGCAATCGACCCGTGGGATGTCGGTGCCCCCGCAGACCGTGTCGTAGTTGTCGATGACGTAGGGGTCTTTCACGCCGCGCAGGCCCGCAAGCGGGTCGGCGAGCAGGGGAATGTGGCGCTTGTGGGCGAACTGCAGCATGATCGCGACGTCTTCGTCGTTGTTGCAGGTGCCTTCGCCGCAGACCGCCACCGTATGTTTCCCGTGAAACACGCCGAAGATACCCTTGGCGTCGCGCGAGAGCAGGCCCTGGCCGGGCACGACCGTGGGCGGCAGCGAGCTCACACGGTCGGGCACGACCTTGCGGGCAGGCACGAGCGGCTCGTCGAAGGGGAAGTTGATGTGCACGGGACCACCGTCGCAGCTGGCCGCGCCGGGTACCATGCCGTGGGCCGCGATGCAGGCGTCGAGGGCCGTTTGGTGGACGAAGTCGAGCGTCGCGTCGTCGCCGGAGGGCAGGGGCATCTGCACGAACTTCTTTACGTGGTCGCCGAACATCTTCAACTGGTCGCAGGTCTGCGGAGCGCCCACGCCCTGCAGGCGGGGCGGACGGTCGGAAGATAGCAGGAGCAGGGGCACGCGGCTCGATTCGGCTTCGAGCACGGCGGGCATCCAGTTGCCCACGGCCGTGCCGCTCGTGCAGATCACGCCCACCGGACGACGCTTGGCCTTAGCGATGCCAAGGGCCAGGAAGGCCGCGCCACGCTCGTCGACGTCGACGTAGACGCTCTTGAAGCGTTCGAAGGCCTTCATGGCCAGGCCGGTCGAGCGAGACCCGGGGCTGATTACGAAATCGGTCACGCCGCAGCGCTGCAACTCGCTGAAGAAAGCGTCCAGGTAGGCCGAAGCAACCGACGCCGGGTCGCTGGGAACCTTCACGCGCGGCGAGCGCTCCTTTGGCTCGATTTCGCGGGCGTCTTCGTCTTCCATTTCCTCTTCGGGCATTTCGGGCGCGGCGACCTTGCGACTGGGATGCTGGTTGCGGTCGTCCCCTTCGTGCAGGCTGTTGATGGCCGCGTATTTGTCGGCCTCGATGTCGTTGGTGATGCGCATGGGGTCGTGCTTTCCCGCAGTCGCTTCTGCAGCGGTTTCGGTATCGGCGGCGATAGGCTCCTGCGCCGTTGCCGGCTCTTCCTCGTGGTTCACAGACGGGTCCTCTTCGGGTTCGAACGGATGGGATGCGGCTGGCGCGTGGGCCGCGTAGTGTTCTTGGTCGCTTTGATCGAGGACTTCGTCTTCCTCTTCGGCCACGAAGACGGGTGCTTCGGCCCGTTTGGGCTCTTCGTGCTCCACCGTCGCGGGGCGCGGCGGCTCCTCTTCAGCCGCGACCTCGTCTTGCGCGGCCGGGGAAGAGTTCTCGCTCGCCTTGGTCTGCCGGTACTCCCAGCTCTGCATGACGGCGCGCGAATGGGCGATCGCGTCGTGCTCCTCCGACGTAGGAGACGTCTCGCCCGCTTCGGCGCGTTGCTTTGCGCGCTCGCGCGCGATGGCGCGTTCTGCCGCTTCGATGATGTGCTGGTCGATCGACGACAGCTTGGGCGGCATGGGCCGGGTTTCCTCTTCGTTCTCCATTTACCGTTCTTTCCCTTCGAAAGCCGAAAGAATCGTCTGCAGTTTCATGTCGATTTCATCGTACTCGGACGCAACATCGCTCCCGGCGACTATTCCGCAACCTGCGTAAAGCCAGCCCATTTCACCGTCGAACACGCCGCAGCGAATGGCGACCGAATAGGCGCCGTCTCCGTCGGCCGTGCGATAGCCCACCGATCCGCCGAAGAAGCCGCGGTTGTAGGGCTCGGTTTCGCGCAGGAGCATGAGCGATTCACCCACGGGCATGCCGGCGAGGGCGGGCGTGGGCATAAGCTGACCGGCGAGGTTTTCCACGCTGCGGCCTTCCATCACCTTGGCGTGCACGGGCGTGTGCAGGTGCTGTACGTGCTGCAGGCGCTTGATCACGGGCGCGGCGGGGATGTGCACCGCGTGGCAATTGCGCTCGATCACCGACCGGACGAAATCGACCACGAACGCATGTTCTCGTCGATTCTTTTCGTCGTGCAGCAGGGCATCCGCCAGACGCGCGGTTTCCGCTTCGGTTGCCCCCACGCCGGTCGTGCCCGCCAGGCATTCGCTTTCCACGTCGAGCCCGTGTTTGCGCACCAAGAGCTCGGGCGTGCAGCCGCAGAAGAAGACGTCGCCGTACCGATAGAGGAACACGGTTCCCTTCGACGGCCCGTCGATGAGATTGACGAGCAAGTCTTTGCTCGAGAAGACCTTCTTTGCGGTGAGCTTCACGCGGCGCGACAGCACAACCTTGCTCACGCGGCCCGCATCGATCGCCGCCAGAGCCGCAGAGACTTCGCTTTCCCACGCTGTACGGGAATCCATTTCAATCGTATAGGGAATCGTCTCGCGCTCGCGCGGCTTCGACTGGCGGGCACGACGGGCGAAGCGCTCCACGCGGCCGGCATACACGGGGCCCAGGCTGTTCACCTGGAGCAGAGGTCCTTCTGCCGTGTCGATGAGCACCACCTCTGGCAGCAGCAGCGAAAGTTTAGGGAAGGCCTGAAAGAGCTCGTCGGCCGGTTGGGGGTTGGCCGCATCGAAGCGGTTGAAGGAAAAGAGCACGGGCGCCGCATGGGTGGGACCCTCATAGACCGCTTCGATATCGTCGGCATCGCGCACGGCGATACAGCGGCCCAGACCCATCAGGCGGGTAGGAGAGCAGAACGTGTGCGCGTCGGCAGGGCTTTCACGACGGCTGTCACCCTGTGCTTCAACATCGACGCCGACCTCTTGTCCGCTCCCACTCTTTTCGTAATAGACGAATTGGTCGGTGAACTCCTTCTGCAAGACGCAGAAGGCATCGACCATATCGGCTTGCAGCGGTTCGGTATACGTGTATATCTTGGGCATGGGTAGGCGGATCCTCACTCGAGCGATAGCAGCACCATTCTACCAGTACGCTTCAACGGCAGAGAGATCAGGACATCGGCAAAGCCGCAGCGTGCGCCTCTAATCCTGCAGCGAATCGAAGATGCGCACGAAGTCTGCCGGCTCGTGGGCAATCGCTTGCGCACCCGCTGCCACCAGGTCGGCCTCTTCACGATAGCCCCAGCTCACGCCGATAGCATACGCACCAGCGCGCAGGGCAACTTCGATATCGGTCGGAGCGTCGCCCACGTAGGCGCACTCCGCTGGCTCGAGTCCCATTTCTTTGATGACGCCCATAAGGCCTGTGGGGTCGGGCTTGCGCGGGATGCCCGCGCGCTCGCCGTAGACGGGGTTGAAGGTACCCGTGGGGAAGTTGCGGTCAATGACGAGTTTGGTTGCCTCGTTGAACTTGTTTGAAAGCACGGCAAGCTTGCAGCCTTTGCGCTGCAACGTCGCGATAGCTTCGTCCATCCCGTCGTAATGTTCGGTCAGCTTGAAGCCGATCTGCGGATAGAGCGCGCACCAATGCTGGAAGGCTTCTTCGCACACCTCGGGCGCGGTTCCTTCGGGAACGGCGAGATTGATCAAGCGGCGGCCGCCATCGCCCACATACGACTGGATCTCATCGAACGTATGCGTGGGGAAGCCAAAATCCGTCAGCGTCTGATTAGTGACCGCAGCCAAATCCGGCATCGTGTCGAGCAACGTGCCATCGCAATCGAAGATCATTCCACGCAACATTCGGGTTCCTTCCCATGGAAATCAATGCCTTACAAGCGCAAGCATAACCATACGCGCCCCAGCGGGCCGAAAAACTAAAAAAGCCCCGCTGAGCAGGGCTTTCAATTCTATGGAGCGGGTGACGGGATTCGAACCCGCGCATACAAGCTTGGGAAGCTTGTGCCTTACCACTTGGCGACACCCGCGTGTCACGTGATTATAGCAAAAGAACGGCGCAGCGACCGAAATTGTCACTGCGCCGTCCATACGCTAAATATTCTTCACGACGTTCATGACGTAATCGACGGTGCGTTCCAAATTGCTTTCGTCGATATTCTCGAGCACGTCGTCGCCCTGGCCCATATAGGCGGGCTTGGCGCCTTCCATGCCGGCGATGGTGACCGCCTGCAGGCCATGGCGCGCTGCCACCGAAGCGGGCGTGTCGCGCCAATCGCTCGAGCTGGCGGCCACGTCGATGCCGGTCGCCTGCACGGCCATGCGCAGGTAGCGCTTCATGCGGGTCGAGATCTTGGTCTTGCGGACCTTACCCTCATGTTCCAGGTAGCTCAAGCGCCCGGCACCCACCGAATCGAGGTTGATCACGATCGAGCCGCGCAGCTCGTCGGCGTGCGTCTGCAGGAAGGTCTTCATGCCCGCATCGCCCGAGCATTCCGATCCCAGAGCCACGAACCATACTTCGACGTTCACATCGGCGTCACGGAATTCGTAAATCTGCTGCTCTTCGCGGGCGAAATCGGCGCGCTGCGAGCCGTCGTCGCGCGCCATGCGGTTGGCCAGCTTGGCGACTTCCGAGAACTCGGGAGGCAGCTCTTCGGCCGTGCGCGGACGGCGCACCGGCTCTTCTTCGGCGGGCGCGTTGCCATCGCCCTTGCCGCGATGCGTCATGCGGTTGGCCTGTTCGGTCGCCGCAGCACGGGCGCGACTGAAGGCACCGCCGTTCCAACGGTCGCGCTTCTTCCACGCGTCTTCATTCTCTTCCCAGGCATCGGGGGCAGCATTGGTAGCGCCCCTCTGCTGGCTGGCGCGCGCCTGCTGTTCGTACGTGCTGTCTTCCTGGAAGCTTTCCCAGCCGCCGCGCGCTTTGCCCACTTCGGTGGGGTTGAAGTTCTCGTCGACGTTGAGCCATTCGGATGCGCTCTGCTCTTCAGCACGCTTGCCAGAATGCTTGCCGGCATGACGTCGCCCGAACAGGCCACGGTGCTTCTTGGGCATATCCACCACCTGGCTGGGCGTATAGGCGCCCGTTTCGGGAGAAGCAGCGGCGTAGGCGGAATCGTCGGCATCGTCAACGTACATCTCTTCGGGAGACATGCCTTCGACGAGCTCGTCGCCCACCGGTTTGAACGAACCGGTGTTGCCCACCGCGGAGAAGGACCCCGAAAGGCTCACGCGCTGGTTGTTTTCGAAGGGATCGACTACCGGAGCAGCGGTGATCGACCCACTCATCGAGGGGAGCGTATTGCGCAGGGCGGCCTTCTTATTGTCCATTTCAATCTTGTCGTTGCTTACCGGGCCCGTGCCGTCGAGCGCAACGCGAGGGATGCGCTGGCGCAGAAGCGTCTTAGCGGCCGTTTCGCCGTCGCGGTCGGTTTCAGCAGCAAGGGGAGCCGGCTGTTTATTCGCATCGGAAAGGTCTGCGGGATCGGGCACCGTGATAACCGAGGGAATATCGATGCGGGCGCGATTCGGGTTGGAACGATAGGTCGGCTTGGGACGTTCTGCACGTGCGGCAGGTGCCGGCGCTTCGAGTTCAGGTGCATCATCGGCAGCAGGGGCAGGCTCTGCAGCGGGGGCACTGGCGGCAGGAGTGGCTTCGGCCTCATCTACAGCAGGCTCGGCATACTCGTTCTCCACAGCCACCGGTTGCTCGTCGATAGGCGCCTGCACATCTTTCTCTTCCGATTCGTAGGCCGCGTCATCGTCTTCGGACACCGTGTAGCCTTCCGCGTAGGCCGTCGTACCTTGGTCGTCGGTGTAAGCGTAGGCTTCTTCTTCGTAGGATACGGTGTCTTCAGGCTGGCTCATCGCGTCATCGTAGGCACCGTCGACATAGGTATCGTCGTTGCGAGCGCTGTGAGCACCCTCATGGTTGGAAGCACGATCGGAAATCTTATCGCGGGCGCTGTCGAAGGAATCGCGCATGCGGTGGAAGAGACCTCCGGCGCGGCTCTTCAAATTGTCGAGGCGGGTCGGTTCGTCTTCGTAATAGTCGTAGTCGCCATAGGTGGCATCGTCGTAGCCGGCATAGGCGTTATCACTATAGGGGGCTTCCTGAGTATCGGCGTCTGCGTAAGGGGCAGCGTCTACTGGCGTTTGAGCGTACTCTTGCGAGTCGGACGTTGCTGTGTCGTCTTCGCTCTGCAGATCGAGCGTGCCCGTCTGCACCTGTTCGCGCAGTTGGGACACATCGATCGGCGGCATGGAAATCGTCGATTCACGCGACTGGCGTTGGGGCCGATCGGCTTCGGTGGCCGTCACGATCACGCGCTCGGCGGCGGGCTTCTTCTGCTCGGGAGCAGAAGCGGTCGACTCCTGGGAGGCAGGGGCAGGGGTCGCCGGCGCCTGGGCGGCAGGAGTCTGAGCCGAAAGGTCCTCGGCCTTGCGCGGCGTGTCGTCCACGAGAAGCTGACGACGTTCCTGTCGATCGCGCTGAGCGGCGGGAGCCTGTTCGGGTGTTTCACGTGGAACAGTGACGTCGACGCGATTGGTCGTGCGCGGCGTAACGGTTTCTGCGGCCCGCTGATCGGCAGTAGGCTCCACGGCATCGAAGGGCGAGGTTGCCTGAGCGTCGTTCTGATCGACAGGACGTTCGGTCACTTCGCCGATCTGAGCCGTCGTGAATTCCTCTTCGTAATCGGGATACGCCTCAGGGAGCTGCTTGCGCTCATCGCGCATCTGCTTCATACGGCTGCGCAAAGACGAGAACGCACCGCTCGCGCGCTTCTTCCAACGCTGCGTTGTTTCGCGGAACCGGCTCTCTTCGGGTTCACCTTCCTGGTAATAGTCGTCGAAGCCGCCGTCTTCTTCGCCATACAAGGCGGGCTGGGCCTGAGCCTGCTGCCCTTCGCCGGTCTGGACGAACTGATCCATGTCATGCGGGACGCCGACCATCACGCGGCCGTCGTTGATGGTCGCCGTCGCAACGGAGGTGCGCTGGGGCTGCGCTTCGGGCGCGATAGGGGCCACGGGAGCCGTCGTGTCAGGGGCGGGCGCGGCAGGCTGCGGAGCAGGTGCCGACGCAGCCTCTAGGTCCGCAGGAGCCGCTACGCTTGGGACAGCTGCCGTTTCCGTAGCCACCGGAGCGGGCTGAACGGCAGCGGAAGCCGGCGTGGGCGCAGTCTGGGCGCTTGCAGGGCGCGCCTGACGGGCCGGACGTTCGATGACCCGGGCGGCTTCTGCCGACTCGAGTTCGGCGATACCGGCCTGGTCGAAAGTCTCGACATAAGGCTTCATCTTCGGAAGGCCCTGGCCGTCGGTTGTTTCACGTGAAACATCTTCGATGAAGGTTTCAACAACCGGCTCTTCGGGTACCGACGCAACGGGCTGCTGCTGGGGAGCAGCCGCGGCTTCTGCTGCGGGCGCGTACGTCGGCGTCGCCGGCTGCGGCGCAGGAGCGGCAGGCTGCGGGGCGGGGGCAGGAGCAACGGATGTGCTCGGGGCGGGGGCAGCCGGTGCCGCATAGGCGGGAACGGCGGGAGCCTGCTGCTGCGCCGCGCGCTCGAATCGATTTTCAGGAGCCGTCACCGGAGCAACCGGCTGGGATTCCTGCTCACGCGCAGTGGGCTGCGCGGCGGCAGCCGCTTCGCGCACGGGAGCGACGGGCGCCTCGACCGGACGCACGATCGGTTTCGGCTCGCGCGGCTGCGCGGGGGGCAGCTGATCGGCGTTTTCGGGAGCGGCCACTTCGCGAATGCCCTGTTGGAAGGTTTCGCGATACTGCTGCGCTTCGCGCTGGACGGCCTTGTTGGCCTCCTCGAAGTGCGCGTGGCTTTCACGAACAGCGGCATCGAGCGCATCGGCGTAGCGGGAACGGCGCACGGGATGCACAGGGCGCGCATTGCCCTTCTTGGCCTTGGCGCGCTCCTGCGCCGCCTTGTACCAATCGGGGACGGCCGGAGCCTGTTGCGGCTCTTCGGCGGGAGCCGGCTCTTCTGCGGGTTCCGAAACAGCCTCGGGCGCAGGCTGCGCGGCAAAAGGCTGCTCGCCGGTGAAAACGTTGGTGGTTTCGGCGCGCTGAGCGGAGATCCGCTCGGGCGTCGGGCGCTCGGGAGCTGCAGGGGCAGCTTGAGCCAAACGCACGGGTTCGGCTGCGGGCGCTTCGCGGGATGTTTCACGTGAAACATCGACGGGAGCTTGCGTGGGAGCAACCTCGCGCGGGACCACATCGCCCAGGGCCGGTTCGTAGGCGCCGGACTGCGTGGCAGCCGTATTCGGCTCGACGTCGTACTGCACGGGCACACCTTCGGGCACCGCGCCCGCTTCGTAGGCCGCCTCTGCGCCATGCACGACGGGCTCTTCGCCCTCGGCTTCGGGCTCTTCTTTAATAGTCTGCGCATCCGACACACGACGGGCGATTTCCATCATGGCCGCAACGCCGGACGCGTTGGAATTGGCTCCCTCGTTGAAGGTCGCCGTACGGTGCATCGCAAAGGCGATAACCGGCAGAATCGCTGCAAGGCAGAGGATGATGAAGATCACATTGAAGACCACAGCAGCCGTACCCGTGGTAACTGCGGCGACGGCGCGAATGAGCCACAGCACGGGGAGGGCGATGATCGCTGCATACGAAGCTTTCACCAGGATGGAGGCGCCCATGAGGCCGGGCGACAGCTCGTTGCGCACTTTGTCGCTGTCGTAGTTGGCCACGATGATCACCTTGCGCGGGCGCGCACCGCCCTTGGTCACCGGCTTGTAGCGCGTGATGACGTTCTGACTGATGCCGCGCGCAAAGAAGCGCGACAGCACGGGCTTATCGAACACCTCGCAGAGGTAGAGGGCGCAGCTCACCGCCGTAATGGCAAACGCAAGCACCGAAACCTGCGGGGCGAGCATGCCGATGATCGTGAACAGGACGGCGAGGCCAAAGCAAATCGCTTCGACGACACCGGGCTGGGAGTTGCAAGAGAATTCTTCGATTTCGGTTTTCAGGCCCGTGGTGGAACGAAGGCGTTTGGCGATGTACTCGCTCGCCTTTTGCTCTTCTTCCGTTCCCGCAGGTCGCGGGCCTATTTCTTGCGAAAGATACCCGATATCGTCAGTCATGTCGGACATGCGTGCGCCTTTCAATGTGTCGGATGCGACCCTAGTGGTACATCCTCGAAATTATACGCTACTTGACGTATCGTCCAGAAGATTACAGGGGCTTCACACGACCCGGTTGCCTTCCCATGTCGTGTGACAACGGGCGCGCGTGATGTTGTCACGGC
>JALCHN010000034.1 GCA_022644775.1 Eggerthellaceae bacterium | reverse complement strand
CGGGGGATCACCCGGAACCATTCCGAACCCGGCAGTTAAGCCCCGCATCGCCGAAAGTACTGCGGGGGAAGCCCGTGGGAGGATAGGGCGTCGCGCTCGCGGAGGGCGCTTTTTCTTTTTTCGCGCAAGGGGCCGCCCGCAGGGGCGGCCCCTTTTCGCGTTTGAGGGGCCGTCCGCGCGCGGGCGCCGCCCTCGGCCCGCCTTCCCCGATGGGACCGCTCCGATTCGCGAAGGGCGCGCTGTGACGACCGCAGCGGCGGTTCTATCGGCCTCGATTAAGGGCTGGGGCAGCACAAGCGGCAGCTGTGCCGTCCTTTTCATAAGCGGCCGTCGTATCGTCGTTTGACTACAGCGCCGATTCCATGGCGTAGCGCATGACGCCCGAACGGCAGAGGACGCCGATGAGCTTGCCGTCTTTGGTGGCGGGCACTTTCTTCAGCTTGTGCTGGGTAATCAGGCTGCAGGTATCTTTAAGCGTCGAGCCGGCGGGAATGGTGATGACGCGTTTCGTGGCGATCTCGCTTACAGGGAGCTCGAGCAGCGATGGACACGAGAGCCATGCTAAGCAGGTTCTCGTTGAAACCTCCCACGAACGCGCCGGCGTAGAGCATGATGAGGAAGGGAATGAATGATTTCCCGGTCTTCGTTTGCTGATTAGCTGCCATGAATAGCCTTTCCCGTGCGTGAGCGCACGCATCCAAGGGCACGGGGCCCGATAGCGAATCGACGGCTGTTCACAGGGAAGGGAATGGCGCGTACGGCAGCTGGACTTACGCCGTGCCGCACACTGCAAGGGCTATCGCGCCACTGAGCTGGGACGATAGTGGATATTTTCCACGGCGGACGTGCAGGGGAAGGCGCGGTGCGGGCGCGTGCAGGGGCCGTGCGAAACGAGCGCACAGCTGCGAGGAGCGTGCATTTCAAGCAAGCGCATGCAATGTTCGTGCGAAACGAGCAGCGGGGAGCGAGGGCATGCGGGGTAGTAGGGAAGGGAAAAGCCCGTGCGTTCGCGCGGGAACGCGCGGGCTTTTGGAAACGGGATGGGGTGCCGGTTAGCTACGAATCCGTCGCGGGTGCGGCGCCCGCGGGCTTCGCGACCTGAGCGACAGGCGTGCCGGGCGAGTGGGCCATATGGCGAGCTAGGCGAGCTCGGCAATCGCGATGCCGAGGGCCACGATAACGGCGCCCACTACGAAACCGGCGAGCGCGGTGCGCTTGTGGTCGGCGCGTAGCAGGTGGGGGATGAGCTCGAGCACGAGGATGTAGGCGAGCAGGCCGATCGTGAGGGCTAGCATGAAGGCGATGACGCCCCCGTCGATGCTCGAGCCCAGGCCCGTCATGACGAGCCCGCCCACGAAGGTCGACAGAGCGGCGGCGCCCAAGACGGCGACGCGCTTGCCCGTGTTCTCGTGGCGCACGCCGGAAGCGACGATCATGCCCATCGGGATGTTGTGGATGCCCACGCCGAAGGCGAGCAGGGCGGCGGTGGCCACCGATTCGCTCGCGACGCCGCAGACCGACATGCCTTCTATGATGTTGTGAATCGACAGGGCGATTGCAGTCGACACGCTCACGTGCAGGGCGCTGCCGTGGGCGTGGCCCTCCAGGGTTTCGGGCGGGGCGTCGGGCAGGAAACGGTCGAGCACGACGAGGGCGACGAAGCCGATGACGGCTGCGAGAAGGCTTGCCGGCGCGCCGATGGTTTCGGCGCCTTCGGCCGCTTCGGGCAAGAGGTCGCCGACCAGCAGTACGACGATGGCGCCGGCGGCCACGGCGAACGACGCTTCGCGCACCCAGCCTTCGTTCTTCGCGAAGCTCGCGATGGCGGCGCCGGCGAGCACGAACAGGCCGAGCAGGAAGGTGATGATAAGACCCATGGTCCTCCTATGAGAAATGACAATGCGGGCATGACGGTGTGGAACGATTGAATATGATAGACAGTATCAATTTGAATCTGAGAAAAATTCTCAAAATGTGTGAAGGGTCCACAATTCGCGCCGAACTCGGGTAGGGTAGGGGCGGAAAGGGACGCTGAGGAGCGCGTGCGCTGGTCGGCCGCGCCATCGGCGGGAAAGACCACGTGCGGCCGGCATGTGCGGGAAAGGGGACCGATGAAGACGGGTTCGGGTTACAAAACGCGCCAGCGCGGCGAGGTCATCGCGGTGCTCGAGAACGCTCACGGTGCCCATGTGACGGCTAAGCAGGTGCATGAAGAGCTCGCGCGCGGCGGCTCGACGATCGGTGCCGCCACGGTCTATCGCCAGCTCGAGCGCCTGGTCGACGAGGGCCTGGCGCGCCGCTACAACCTGGGCCCCGGCGAGGCTGCCTGCTACGAGTACACGGCCGGCAACCCCTGCGCCCACGAGCACTGCTTTCACTGCGTGTGCACGGTGTGCGGCAAGCTCTACCACGTGGAATGCGACCATCTGGCCGAAATCGCCGACCATCTGTCCCAGGAGCACGGGTTCGCCGTCGATCCGCAGCGCACGGTCTTCTACGGGGTCTGCAAGGAGTGTCGGGATAAAGGCGAGGCCTAGGGAAACGCTCGCTGGTGCGCATAGGTGAAAACGGGAGGGGCCGCAGCATCGCGCTGCGGCCCCTCTTTTCGTGCGGACGGCTTCCGCTATTGAGCGCTGCGGCGCTCGGCGCCTGCCGTCATTCCACGTGCGCGGCCCGATGCGGCGCTCGTCGCCGCGCTCTCGTGTGTGAGGCTGTGCGCCGCGCGCGATTGCGTGCCATCGCCGGGCGCGGCTAGAGGAAGGCCTCGATATCCTTCAGGGTGAGGCCGTGGGCCCGCGCGAGAGCGGCGGCGCTGTCGTGCTCGACCTTGACGCGAGTCACCCCGTAGCCGCTCGACCGCTTCACCTGCACGGGCCCCCACGGCGTGGGCGCCGTGTCTGCCTCGCGCGCAAGGGCCAAGCGCCCGCAGGCCTTCCAGCGCACGCCGAGCGTGGAGGTGTGTCGCAGGATGAGGCGGGCGAGCCGGTCGCGGTCTTTCGGCTTGCAGATGGCGCAGAGCAGCACGCCGGGGCGCGACTTTTTCATCGTGAGCGGCACGGTGAAAGCGTCGAGCGCTCCTTCGTCGAGCAGGAGCTCGAGGGCGAAGGCGATGTGCTCGGGCGTGTCGTCGTCGATGTTGCAGGACAGCTCGACGATCTCTTCGTCGCCGCCTGCCGTCCCGCCGGCGCCGGCTTCCTCGCCCAGAAGGGCGCGTACGCAGTTGGCCTGGGCGAATTCCTTTGTGCCGATGCCGTAACCTATGCGCTCGACGGCCATGAGCGGCTGGGCTTCGAAGGCGGACGCGAAGTGGGCGAGTAGTGCTGCCCCGGTGGGGGTGCAGAGCTCGCTTTTCACGGCGCCCGCGTAGGTGGGCACGCCGCGCAGGATGAGCGCCGTTGCCGGGGCGGGCACGGGCAGCACGCCGTGGGCGCAGCGCACCGTGCCCGAGCCCACGTTCACCGGGGAGGCCACCACGCGAGATGCGCCGATGCGGTGGAAAAGGTAGCTCGCGGCGACGACGTCGGCCACGGCGTCGAGGGTGCCCACTTCGTGGAAATGGATCTGATCGATGGGCGCGCCGTGCACGGCGCTTTCGGCTTCGGCGATGTGCCCGAAGACGGCCGCGGCGTTGGCGGCGACCTGCGGGGGCAGGGGAAGGCCTGCAATCACGCGCTCGATGTCGGCGAGGCCGTGGTGGGCGTGATGGTGGCCGTGGTCGTGCGCATGCCCGTGCCCGTGGGCGTCTGCGTGCTCGTGCCCCTGCTCGTGCGCAGGCGCGCTTCCGCCGTCGCCCGGTGCCTCTTCCGCGCCGTCGACGTAAACGTGGAACCGGGTGCCCGCGACGCCGCAGGTGGCGGCGGGCTCGGCGTCGAAGCGCACGTGGGGGATCCCCAGGGCGTTGAGCTCGCGCAGGGCGGCCGCGCGCTCGTCTTCGTCGAGCAGTTCGTAGAGGGCGGCGCCGAGCATGTCGCCGGCGGCCCCCATTCCGCAATCAAGATAGAGCGTGCTCATGAGCGTGCCTCCACGTGGTTGATCATGCTGGCCAGGTATCCGGCGCCGAACCCGTTGTCGATGTTGACCACCGACACGCCGCTCGCGCAGGAGTTGAGCATCGAGAGCAGGGCCGAAAGGCCGCCGAAGGACGCGCCGTAGCCCACGCTCGTGGGGACGGCGATGACCGGGCAGTCGGCAAGCCCTCCGATCACGCTCGCGAGCGCCCCTTCCATGCCCGCCACGGCCACGATCGCCGTCGCCTGCATGAGCTCGTCCATATGCGAAAGGGTGCGGTGGATGCCGGAAACGCCCACGTCGTAGAGGCGCACGACCTCGTTGCCCAGGGCGCGGGCGGTGAGCGCCGCCTCTTCGGCGACGGGAATGTCGCTCGTGCCGCCGGTGGCGATGACGATTCGTCCGATACCCGATGGTTCCGGCAGGCTGCCCACGGTGGCCAGGCGTGCCGCTTCGCTGTAGGTGATGTCGAAACGTTCGCCCAGGTAGGCGGCCTTTTCGGCATCGAGGCGGGTGACGATCACGGGTCCCTGGCCGGCGGCTTGCATGCTCGCGACGATGCCTTCGATCTGCGGGGCGGTCTTGCCTTCGCCGAAGATCACTTCCGCGGCGCCCTGGCGGGCCTTGCGGTGCAGGTCGACTTTCGCGTAGCCCAGGTCGTCGAAGGGGGCGGTCTTCAGCTTGAGCAGGGCCTCGTCGACCGACACCTCGCCGGCTCGCACGCCTTCGAGCACTCGCCGCGCCTCGCTATTCATCGCGCGCCTCCAGGTCGAGCCAGACGTCGCTGTAGTCGGCGGAAAGCTCTCCGACGATTTCGCGCCGGTACATCATGAGCAGGGGAATTTGGTTGGCCGGCAGCTGGATTTTGGCCGCATCGCCCACCGTGCGCACGCGCAGGTCGGAAAAGCCCAGGTCGAACAGGAAGCTTTCGGCGCGTTCGGTGCGGGCGAGGTTTTCGGCGGTGATCTTCTGGCCGGTGGGGATGCGGGTGGCCAGGCAGGCGTAGGACGGCTTGTCCCAGGTAGGCAGGCCGTGCTCCTTGGCTCCGCGGCGGACGTCCGCTTTGCCGATGCCGCACAGGCGCAAGGGCGAGAGGACCCCCATTTCGGCCAGCGCCTTCATGCCGGGGCGGTCGGAAGCGTCGTCGGTGGCGTTGGTGCCGTCGACGATTTCCTCGAACCCGTCGGAGCGGGCGGCGCTGGCGATGGTGCCGAACACGGCCTGCTTGCAGAAGTAGCAGCGGTCGACCGGGTTGGCGGTGACCTGTGGGTTGGCGAGCACGTCGACATCGAGGACGGTGAGCGGGGCGCCCAGCTGGTCGGCCACGCGGCGGGCGTCTTCCAGCTCGAAGGCGGGCTGGAAGGCCGATTTCACGAAGTAGGCGTGGGCCGCCTGGGCGTAGTCGAGCGCGCAGGCGAGCGTGTACGACGAATCGACGCCGCCCGAGAAGGCGACGGCGACGCGGGGATGGTCGGTGAAGAAGTCGTTGAGGTCCATAGGCGGGCGCCTTTCATTCGAACGGGAGGCGGAGCGGCGACCTGCGGAAAGCGCAGGGGCGCGTGGTGGATTGCTGTCGTTTCGATTATACGCATCCGCTTCGGCGCAGGAGGGAAGGGCAGGTCGACGGGCGCGCTAGTTCCCCTTCTTCTGCTTCACGCTCGAAGCGCCCGCATCGGCGTCGGCGTCGACCGTGCTCTCCCATTCGCCGGCGTGCGCGGCGCGCCATTCCTTGATCTGGGCGAGCTTGGCCGCGAAGCGGGCCTCGGCGCCCGCGTCGGTGGGCTCGTAGTAGGTGCGGTCGCGCAAGGAATCTGGCAGGCAGGGCATGGCGGTGATCCTGTCCGCGGCGTCGTGGGCGTAGCGGTAGTCGCGCCCGTAGCCCAGGTTGCTCATCAGCGCGGTGGGGGCGTTTCGTATCTGCAGGGGCACCGGTTCGGCCACCGATTTCGTCGCGTCGCGTTTCGCTTGTTCGTAGGCTCGGTAGAGGGCGTTCGACTTGGGCGCGAGCGCCAGATAGACCACCGCTTCGGTGAGGTGCAACGAACATTCGGGCATGCCGATCAAGTGGCAGGCTTGGAAGGCCGACACGGCCAGATCGAGTGCGTGCGGGTCGGCGAGTCCCACGTCTTCGGCGGCGAAGCGCGTGACGCGGCGGGCGATGTAGAGCGGGTCCTCGCCGCCTTCCAGCATGCGGGCGAGCCAGTAGACGGCGGCGTCGGGGTCGGAATTGCGCATCGACTTGTGCAGAGCCGAAATGAGGTTGTAGTGCTCGTCGCCCGACTTGTCGTAGAGCAGCGACTTCTTCGACGTGCATTGGGCAACGGTTTCCGCGTCGACGTGCACGGTGCCATCTTCGTCTTGCGGGCTGTCGACCACGGCCATTTCCAGGGTGGAAAGGGCCGTGCGGGCGTCGCCGTTGGCGAAGGCGGCGATTGTGTCGAGGGCGCCTTCGGCCACGTCGATGCGCATGTCGGGGAAGGCCCGCTCGTCGGTGAGAGCGCGTTCGAGCAGACGGCGCAGGTCGGCCACCTCGAGCGCGTGCAGGACGAAGACCCGGCAGCGCGACAGCAGGGCCCCGTTCACTTCGAAGGAGGGGTTTTCGGTCGTCGCGCCGATCAGCGTGACGCTGCCGCGTTCCACGTAGGGGAGGAAGGCGTCCTGTTGGGCGCGGTTGAAGCGGTGGATCTCGTCGACGAAGAGGATCGTGCGCTTGCCCATGCGGCGGTAGGATTCCGCCTCTTCCATGACCGCGCGAATTTCCTTGATGCCGCTTGTGACCGCGGAGAAGTTGATGAAGCGCGACGACGTCTGGCGGGCGATCACGCGGGCGAGCGTGGTTTTGCCCACGCCCGGCGGGCCCCAGAAGATCATGCTCGCGATGCGGTCGCCTTCGATCATGCGGCGCAGCAGCTTGTCGGGGCCGATGAGGTGCTCCTGCCCCACGACCTCGTCGAGGGTGCGCGGGCGGATGCGCGCGGCCAGGGGCTGGCTCATGTCGACGACGTCGCTTTCGCCCTCGTCGAAGGGGGAGACGGCCGGCACTTCTTCGAACAGGCTTCCTTGCAGACCCACGGGCGCTCCTTTCGTACATTTGTTCTAAGTATACGACGAGTGCGGGCGGGGCGTGTGCGCGCGCGACAAAGGGGCGCTCGCGCGGCGCCCGCACGGGCGCGGTCGGGCTGGCGGCGATGGGCTCGTGGCGCACAGCGGGACGCGGCGCACGCGACCGGTGAGCCGAACCCCAGGCGGGCGGCGCACGCGGGAAACCGGTTCGAAACAGGGGAGTGGGAAGATGCTCGTTCGTATGCGCTACTATAGGGACTCGTTCCTGGTTTTCCAATATTAGATAGAGAGGCGACATGGGTACGCGCTTGAACGACATATGGATCACCGGTGCGCTGGGGTATTTGGGCCGGGCGCTCACGCAGCGCTTCGCCGACGCCGGCTACACGGTGTACGCGACGGGGCACGAGGTCGACGTGTGCGACCTCGACGAGGTGACGGCCTTCATCAGCCGCAACCGCCCCACCGTAGTGGTCAACTGCGCGGGCATCCGCCGCGACTTCGTGTCTGCAGAAAACCGCCTGGAAACGATGAAGACCAACGCCCTGGGCGCCCGCAACGTGGCCATCGCGACCGAATCCATCGATACCCTGCTCGTGCAGGTGTCGAGCGACGACGTGTTCGCCCGCCATCAGGGCGGGCCGCTCGACGAGTTCGACCGCCCCGAGCCCGACACCCTCTACGGCAAGTCGAAGCTGGCCGGCGAATCGTTCGTGCGCGAGCTCAACCCGCGCCATCTGATCGTGCGCTCGTCGTGGGTCTACCACGCCGACGGCGGCCAGCTGGGCTCGATCATCGACTGCGCCAAAGCGGGTGCCGAAACCGTGCGCCGCGGCGACCAGGTGGCCTGCCCCACGTCGGTCGACACGATGGTGCGCTTCCTGCTCGAGGCCATCCGCGAAGGCGAGTACGGCACCTTCCACGTGGTCGACAAGGGGTCGTGCAGCCGGTCGGATTTCGCCCGCGAGGTCTACCGCCTCATGGGCGCCGACCCCGCGCTCGTGCACGACGCGCCGGCCGATCCGTCGACGTCGGAAAACGTCGTGCTCGACGACATGATGATCGCCCTTTCGGGCCTTTCGGAACCGCCGGCGTGGCAGGACGACATCCGCTCCTACCTGGCGGGCTTGGGCCTTGTGAAGGCGGGTGCCTAGGATGGCGAAATCGAACAAGCCCGAACAGCTTTCCGCCGTCGACACGATCGAAGGCAAGAAGAAGCGAAAGATCGGCCTCACCGGGCAGATCATGATCGCGTTGGTGCTGGGCATCGCCTGCGGCGTGATTTTCCACTACCTGGTGCCCACCGGCACCGTGCGCGACGACATCATCGTCAACGGGGTCTTCCAGTTCGTGGGCCAAGGCTTCATCCGCCTCATGCAGATGCTCGTGGTGCCCCTGGTCTTCTGTTCGATCGCCTGCGGCGCCGCTTCGGTGGGCGACGTGAAATCGCTCGGCCGCATCGGCGGCAAGACGCTCGGCACCTACATCGCCACCACCGCGCTCGCCGTGGCGATCGCCCTGATCGTGGGCAACCTGATCAACCCGGGTCTGGGCGTCGACGCGAGCACGCTCACGTCGTCCGCGTCGTCGACCGACGTGCAGACCACCGACGTGAGCGTCATGGACACTCTGCTGGGCATCATCCCCACCAACCCCTTCAACGCGCTTGTCGAAGGCAACATGCTCGCTGTGATCTTCTTCTCGCTGTTCGTGGGCATTCTGATGGCCGTGATGGGGCGCAAGGTCGAGCACGTGCGCCGCTTCTTCGAAGAGTTCAACGGGCTGATGATGAAGATGACCGAAGTGGTCATGCTCGTGTCGCCGATCGGCGTGTTCTGCCTGCTCGCGCGCACGTTTTCCAACTTGGGCGTGGAGATGTTCATCCCGCTGATCAAATACATGCTGGGCGTGATCATCGCGCTCGCTATCCAGTGCTTCGTCGTCTACACGCTCATCTTCGTGATTTTCGGGCGCCTGAGTCCGGTGGCCTTCTTCAGGAAGTTCGCCAACGTGATGCTGTTCGCGTTTTCGACCGACTCGTCGAACGCGACGATTCCGCTGAACGTCGAAACGCTGGTGAACCGCATCGGCGTGCACCGCAAGGTGGCGTCGTTCACCATCCCGCTGGGCGCGACGATCAACATGGACGGCACGTCGATCATGCAGGGCGTGGCCGTGGTGTTCACCGCGCAGCTGTTCGGCGTGCCGCTGGGTCCCACCGATTACGCGACGGTCATCCTCACCGCGACGCTCGCGTCGATCGGCACGGCGGGCGTGCCGTCGGTGGGCCTGATCACCCTGTCGATGGTGTTCAATTCGGTCGGGTTGCCGCTTGAGGGCATCGCGATCATCATGGGCATCGACCGCATCCTGGACATGATGCGCACCGCCGTGAACATCACCGGCGACGCGATCGTGACCACGGTGGTGGCCAAGTCGGAAGGGGAGTTCGACCGTGCGGTCTTCGACGACCCGAACGCCGGCACCAAGGACGCCGCCGGTGCGGTGGTGACGTCGGCCGAATAGGCCCGCACGGAAAGGCGTTGCGCAAAGCGGCCCGTCGCAGTCATGCGGCGGGCCGCTTTACGTGGGCGTGGGCGTGGACGTGGACGGTCGGGCGCGGGTTGTGTGCTGTGCGCAAATCACTTTCGGGCTGGAATTAGCATGCCTTTCGTTTGGAATCGGCTGTATTTGGCGGAATCGAGCGAGAAGGGCATGCTAATTGCGGCACTCTGCCGCCTACCGAAAAATCTGTGTGAAGCCGTCGCCTGAAAACTTGTTTGGCAAAATCAAATTGTATACAATGTGATTATCGCATCCAACGTCAGGAGGCTTTCATGAGCATCTACGACCACACCGCCACCAACCTCGATGGCACTACCAAGAACCTTTCCGACTACAAGGGCCAGGTCGTCCTCGTCGTCAACACCGCGACCGGTTGCGGCTTCACCCCGCAGTACGAAGACCTCGAGCGCATCTACGCCGCCCACAAGGACCAGGGCTTCACGATTCTCGACTTCCCCTGCAACCAGTTCGCCGGCCAGGCGCCCGAATCCGACGATGAGATTCATCAGTTCTGCACCCTGAAGTTCGGCACCGAATTCCCGCAGTTCAAAAAGATCGACGTCAACGGCGACACGGCCGACCCGCTGTTCGCCGAGCTCGCGACCGAAAAGCCCTTCGAGGGGTTCGGCAAGGGGCTGAAAGCCAAGGGTTTGCAGAAGTTCGCGGATGCGAACAACAAAAAGTACGGCGACAAAACCTACATCGGGTGGAATTTCACCAAGTTTCTTGTTGACCGGGACGGCAATCTGGTCGCTCGCTTCGAACCCACGGTCGATATGAACGAGGTTGAGGCTGCGATTGAAAAGCTGCTCTAGCCAGCGCTTTCGCTTTCGTATGCACGGGCCGCTACCCAGCAGGGTGGCGGCCCTTTTCTTTTTGGACGCGACGGGCTCGGCAGGGGAACCGCAGCGGCCAAGGCGCGTCCGCTCGGGCTCTGCGCACCCGGTGAATCGGTTATTCGTTCTGAAAATAAGAAATGGGTCTTGCAAAATCTCATTACAAACGATAATTATTACTGATAACAAGTAACCGACACTCACGTAAGGAGCGAACGATGTCCCTTATCGGAAAAGAAATCAAAGACTTCTCGGTGCAGTCCTACCATGACGGCGCTTTTGAAACGGTAACCAAGGAAGACGTCCTGGGGAAGTGGAGCCTGTTCTTCTTCTACCCGGCCGACTTCACCTTCGTGTGCCCCACCGAGCTTGAAGATCTGGCCGAAAGCTACGAGGCCTTCAAGACAGCGGGCGCGGAAGTCTACGCGGTGAGCTGCGATAGCGAGTTCGTCCACAAGGAATGGCACGACAGCTCGGATCGCATCGGGAAGGTCGCGTACCCCATGCTCGCCGACCCGGCGCACGTGCTGGCGAAGAACTTCAAGGTGCTCATCAAGGAAAGCGGCGTGGCCGAGCGCGGCGCGTTCATCGTCGACCCCGAAGGCAAGATCCAGGTCTACGAAGTCACCGCGAGCGGCATCGGCCGCAACGCGGCAGAGCTCTTGCGCTTGCTGAAGGCGGCCCAGTTCGTCGCCGAGCACGGCGACCAGGTGTGCCCCGCGAAATGGCAGCCGGGCGCGCAGACCCTGCATCCGGGCATCGACCTGGTCGGCCAGCTGTAGGTCGCGCACCGTTCATTGCGCACGGCCCGCTGCTTCCTTTGGGAGGACGGCGGGCCGTTTTTGCTGTGCGGATGCGTATAATGGCGCCATTGACGGGGCGATGCGGAGGTGCGGCGATGGCGAACATGCGACGGGCGGACAGGGAGATTCGCGACGATGGCGAGATGCGCGGCGTTTTGGAGCGCTGCCATGTGGTGCGCGTGGGCTTCGCCGATGCGGAAGGGCCCTTCATCGTGCCGGTGAACTACGGTTTCGTGTGGCGCGGACGGGCCGATGCGGTGCCGCTCACCGTGTACGCGCATTCGGCGCGGGAAGGGCGCAAGGCGCGCGCGATCGCGCGCGGCGGCACGGCGGCCATCGAAATCGACGAGCCTTTGGGCGCGATCGCCGGGCGCACCGCCTGCGCCTATTCGTTTTCCTACCGCAGCATCATGGGCACGGGCGACGTGCGCGCCGTGACCGACGACGATGAAAAGCGGGCGGCCCTGCGGCTCGTCATGGAACACGAGGCGGGGCCGGGCACGTGGGATTTTCCGCAAGCGGCTGTGGAACGGGTCCTCGTGTGGGCGGTCGACGTGCGCGCGCTTACGGGAAAGGCCCACGCGTAGCGCTTGCGGGCGAAGGATGGCGCGCGGTTCCATGGAGGCTTTGACGGCGGCGACGTCTGCGCCCTGCGGCCGTTGGCCGGATCTGAAGGCGCGTGTGGCCAATACACCGTTACCACCGCGCCGCGCCCGCTGCGCCGCGCCCGCGTCTGCCGCGACCTATTTTGCCGGCGACCGGTAGAGGGCCATAAGCGCGATCGAAATCGCGCAGAAGACGGCCACGCATGCGAGCATCTGCTGGTAGCCGAGCATCCCGTTGCCCTGCGAGATGAAGCCCACCAGGATGGCCGGCGCGAGCGAGGTGCCCACCTGGCGCACGAGCGTGATCGTGGCGATCGCGCTGCTCGCTTCGGAAGCGCGCGTGTTTTCCAGAATCATGTAGTTGGTGGGCGCGCCCATCGCGAAGCCCATGCCCAGGCCGATGACCAACAGCCCGGCCACGAGCAGGGCGGGCGAGGGATGCGCCGCCGCCACCAGGGCGACGAACAGGTAGCCCGCGCCTTCGACGGCCAGACCCGCGACCAGGACGGGCTTGGGCCCGAAGCGGTCGATGAGCTTGCCGCCCAATGGCGGGCCGAACAGGCTCGTGATGCCAATGGCGAGCAGGTAGTAGCCGCCCGAGCCCGCCGGGTCGCCCATCGCGTATTCGGCGAATTCCGGCACGAGCACCATCGAGATGATGCAGCAGCCGATGAAGAAGGACACGGCCATCGTCACCACGATCGCGCGGTTGCGGAAGTATTCAAGATGGAAGACCGGGTCGGCTGCGTGCCGCTCCACCGCGCGGAAGACGGGCAGCAGGACCACGGCGACAAGCAGGGGCGCCCAGGCTGCGGGACGCACGATCGTTTCCGCGAAATCGAAGAAGTCGATGTCCTTCAGGCCCAGCAGGAGCATGAGCACGAAGAGCGCGAAGACCACCGAACCGGCCAGGTCCATGGGGGTGCTTGCCGGCGCCGTGCGGTTGGGCAGCACGGCCGCGGCGCCCGCGATGAGCGCGATGCAGAAGGGCACGCTCGCATAGAACATGACGGCCCAGTTCTCGGGGCCGGCGATGCCGATGATCGCGCTGCCCACGCCCGCGCCGAGCACGTTGGCGATGCCGGTGACGGCCGCCGCCATGCCCAAGGCCGCGCCGCGCTTTTCGGGCGGGAAGGTGGTGCCGATTTCGGCGTTGGCCACGGGAATCATGCCGCCCGCGCCCGCCGCCTGCAGCACGCGGCCCGCGAGCAACAGGCCGAAGCTGCCCGCTGCGGCCGAAAGCCCGCACGCGAGCGACCCTGCGCCGAAGATGCCCACGCAGATCGTGAAGACGATCTTGCGCCCGCGCCGGTCGGCCAGCTTGCCGATGATGGGGATGAGCGCGGCGTAGAACAGCGAGTAGATGTTAATCATCCAGATGCCGGCCACGTCGTCGATGCCGAAGCCGTTCTGGATCACAGTGCGGGCGGGCGAGACCATGCCCATGTAGAGCCCGCCGATGATGAGCCCGGTGAGGTAAACCCCCAGGATGGGGCCCGTTTTCGATTTCATTGGTTGAGCCATGCTTCCTCCGTCGTCTGAGGCAGACACCGTACCACGTACGAGCGTCCGTTCGTGCCGGCGGAGTGCAGAACCGATGCGGCGTCCACAGGTTTCTACCGCGCGGGTGGTAGGCGGGCGTGAGTCAAAGGGGTCACATCTCTTTGACTCATCCGCGGGCCAGGTCGCGCAGGACGCGGTCGGTGTCGGCGTTGATCACGATGCTGCGGCCTTCGATCTCGCGCGGGGCGAAGGCTTCGCCGAAGTTCAGGCAGGCGTAGGTGGCTTCGGGGTTTTCGAGCACGCGTCGCCAGAAGGGGTACTTGATGATGACGGGCGTGTTGGCGCCCACGCCCAGCTCCAGATAGAGCACCCGTCCCGTTTCGTGCGCATCGAGGAAGCGGGCGTAGCACTCTTGCGCAGCGTGCCAGCCGGCATCTTCCACGAAGGTGTCGTCGCAGCGCAGGTTCATGGCCATCGGCTTTCCGCAGACGGGGCAGTGCGGCACGAGCTCCGTGGGAATGCGGCAGCCCTTCTGCTCGCGCACCATGCGCTCGACCGCGTCGCGGTTGTCGTAGGTCTGCGCGTGGCAGGGCACGCTGCACTGCCACAGGCCGTAGTCGCCCTGCGTGTAGAAGAGGCGGCTCTTGCTGAAGCCCGCGCGCTGGAACTGGTGGTCGACGTTGGTGGTGATCGCGAAATAGTTGCGGTTGCGCACGAGGTCGTGCAGAACCGCGTAGGTGTCTTTGGGCGCTGGCTCGTAGCGGTTGTACCAGATGTGACGGCTCCAATAGGCCCACTGCTCTTCGAGCGTGGGGAAGGGGTAGAAGCCGGCCGAGTACATGTCGCGCAGGCCGTAGCGGGCGATGAAGTCGCCGAAGAGTCGCTCGAACCGTTTCCCGGAATAGGTGAGTCCTGCGGCGGTGGAAAGGCCCGCGCCGGCACCCACCACGATGGCGGAGGCTTCGTCGAGGGCGGTGCGCAGGCGGTCGAGCTCGTGCGCGTAGGTGGCGGTGTCGGTGCGGTTCATGGTGCGTGCGCCTTTCGGTGGAAGAGTCGGGAAGGCCCGGCCGCGCGCACTGCCGGGCCGGGTGCTGCAAATGCGGGCTCTGTGCGGAAGCTTACTTGCCCACCACGCTGATGCGCTGCTGAATGTGGTCGCCCGATTCGATTTCGTCGACCATCGCGATCGCGTAGTCGGCGTAGGAGATGGCCGATTCGCCGCGGTCGTTGGTGGTGAACTCCTCGCCGGCCAGGAGGTAGGAGCCGGTGCGGGGGCCTTCGGCCTGGAAGTCGGCGGCGGGGGAGACGAAGGTCCACTTCACATCGTCGCGCTTGCGCAGGGCGGCGAGCTCGTCGGCCTGGCTAGTGGCCATGGCCACGTATTCGGCCGGGAAATCGGGCGTCTGCAGGAGCTGCAGGGTGTGCTCGGGGTTCACGTAGAGCGAGCCCGCGCCGCCCACGATCAGAAGGCGGGTGTCGGTGCCCGAAAGCACGTCGCAGAGGTGCTGGCTCGTGGCGGTCTGCTGGGAGAACTCTTCGGGGTTCCAGGTGCCGAAGGCGTCGACGACGGCGTCGAAGCCGGCGAGGTCGGCGCGCTCAAGGTCCATGAGGTCCTTCTGCACGACCTTGGCGGCAGCGGTCTTGTTTTCCGAGCGGACGAAGGCGGTGACGTCGAAGCCGCGGTCTGCGGCCTCCTTCACGACGAGGCGTCCGACACGGCCGTTTGCTGCGACAACTGCGAGTTTCATGGGTGCGATCCTTTCTAGTGAGGGGCGCTTGTTCCGCGCTCCTGTTTTCGTTGTGTCTCTAACGTACAAAGCATGGTATCGTTCCGAAAGAAGGCACCCTAAAGTGCGCTAGTTTTAGAAAACATACTATTAGTATGAACTGCGGAAATAAGGAATCGCTATGGCTACCGTATGTGAACGTTCTGTGGAGAGCCTACCCGCCTGTCCCGTCGAGGTGACGCTGACGCTGATTGGCAACAAATGGCAGGTGCTCATCGTGCGCGAGCTCATGGAAGGTACGCGCCGCTTCAAAGAACTGCAGCGGTCGATCGGCGGCATCTCGCAGAAAGTGCTCACCGGCAATTTGCGCACGATGGAGGAAAACGGGCTCGTGCATCGCGAGGTGTTCGCCGAAGTGCCGCCGCGCGTGGAGTATTCGCTCACGCCGCTTGGCCGGTCGCTGTCGCCCGTGCTCGACGCCCTGCGTGTGTGGGGCGAGAACTATCGGGCCGCCCTTTCCGCAGAGTAGGGGCGGCGCGGGAAGGGCGGAAGGACTCGGGCGGGTGCGTTCGTGCAGGCCGCCGCGCAGGCGTCCCTTGCGCGAGCGCTACTTCTTCCGCTTGGGCCGCGCGCGCACGAGTTCGGCCACCCGCTCCCGCATGTCCGACCGGCGGGCGCCGGTGAAGCCGTGCACGCGGCGCAGGGCGCGCACTTGGGCGGCGTTCATCTGGTCGATGCGGGGCTGCACGCGCGTGCGAAGAAAGGCCTCGCGCCTGCTTTCAAGTGCTTCGCCGGCTTCGGCGGCGTTCTTTTCCAGCTTGTCCATGGCCACGCTCACGCCCGTCTGGCCGCCCGTCACCCGTTCGGCGATTTCGCCGGCGCGTTCGTTGAAGTCGCGGTCGGCACTGGAGACGATTTTCTGGAAGTCGGTGAGGGCGCTCACGGTGAGCGTGGCGTCGATCGTGATGAGGATCACAATCGCGTAGGCGGCGATCTCGATCGCGATCGGCGGGATGGCCGCCACGACCGAAAGCCACAGGGGATAGATGACGTAGATGGCGAGCAGGCCGCCCGTGCCGAAGACGGCGGCGGTGGGCACCGAAATGCGTCCGTTGACGTTCAGCGGCACGTTGGAATAGTCCCACCAGTAGGCGTGGAACCATTTTTCCAGGAAGTACGAAGTGGGATATTCGAGCAGCATGCTGCCGAAGAAGGACACGAGAAAGACTTCCCACCACGTCAGCGGCGCGCCGACCATGTCGGTGATCGCCTTCACGATGAGGGTGATACCCACCACGCCCACGCCGTAGATGGGGCAGATAGGCCCGTAGAGGAAGCCGCGGCGGTCCCACTTGCCGGTGCGGATCACGGAATGGATGCTTTCGTAGACCCAGCCGGCGAAGCTGCAGAGGGTGAAGAGCACCACGTACGAGCTGAACGTCATGCGCGGGCCTTGGGCTGAGGCGCGGGCGAGGCGGCGGGCCTGCCGGCGCGCAGGAAGAGCGTCTCGTAGAGGGAACAGTACTTGTCGGCCAGGCTCACGAGCAGGGCCTCGCGGCTGGCGGGCACGCGCGTGGGCGGCAGGGGCCACATGTGGGTGCGCACGATCGCGAGCACGGCGTCGTTGGCGCCGAAGACGCGCGCGGCGTTTTCGGCCGCGTAGAGCGGGTGGCGCGTGGCGTGGTGCGGGGTTGCCGGGTGGGGCGCATGCCAGTCGTAGAGGTAGAAGTCGTGCAGCAGGGCGCCGGCCACCAGGTCGCGCTCGTTCACGCGCAGGTGGAAGCGCTGCGACCAACCGAACGCACAGCGGGCCACGCGCACCACGTGGGCGAGCGTGGTGACGTTGCCGTGCTGGATGAAGCCGCCCATGCGCTGCACGGCCGGGTGCGCCAGATAGGGGCGCGCGAGGTCGTCGAAGCGGGCGGCTTGGATGTCGGTGAGGTTCTTCATGCGCCCTATGGTAGCGGGGCGGCGGGCGGTGCGCAGCTAGCGCCGCCAAGCCCCCGCTATCTTTCCATGAGCGGCGGGGCGCGGGGCGCACGTGAGAGGCGCGGTGCGGAAGGCGAGCGTGCGGGTGCGGGGTGCGTACGAAAGGCGAGCGTGCGGCCCGCGCGTCAGCCGAAGAGGGCGCGCAGGTCGGCGTCGGTGCGGGCCTGTGCGAAGGTCGCGCCCGCGGGCAGGGGCGCGTTGCGGCGGTTGACCCAGACGGCCGTCATGCCGGCGGCCTGGGCCCCGCGCACGTCGGTGGCAATCGAGTCGCCCACGAAGGCGCAGGCATCGGCCGGCACGCCGATACGGCGGGCGCCGAGCGCGAAGATCGCCGGGTCGGGCTTCGCGAGCCCCACGTCTTCGGACACCACGATCGCGCCAGCGGACATCCAACGGGAAAGCCCCAGCTGGCGGGCCTTGGCGCGCTGGCGCTCGCCGTTGCCATTCGTGACCACGCCCAGTCGCGCGCCGCGGGAAGCCAGGTCGTTCAGCAGCGCTTGCATGGGCGCGGAAAGCTCGATGGGGTTGGCGTCGCGCGCCATGTAGCGGTGCTGGATGGCGAGCGCTTCGTCGGTCGTGATGGAGTGGCCGAAATCGGCCAGGGTGGCGATCATGCGACGGGCGTACATGGCGTCGGTGGGGTCGCGGCCTTCGCCGTAGGCCGCGAAGATCTCGTCGCTGTGGACGCGGCTGGCGGCGTAGAGGGCTTCGTCGGTCGCGCCTTCCACGGGCCCCGCCACGGCGTGCACGGCGCGCGCGAAGGGAACGGCCTGGTCGTAGAGGGTGTCGTCCAAATCGAAGAGCACTCCGCCCGCATCGATCATGCTCGCTCCTTCCGGTGACAACGGGGGCGCGTGATGAAGTAGAGGCCCATGGCGGGGTTTTCGAACACGATGCAGCCCAT
>JALCHN010000033.1 GCA_022644775.1 Eggerthellaceae bacterium | reverse complement strand
GCGCACGCATTAGCTGCGAGCTAAGGAAAAGGGATAGTGGGATGTTTAAAGGACGGTGTGACAACATCACGCGCCCCCGTTGTCACACCGTCCTTTAAACATCCCACTATCCCTTTTCCTTAGCTCGCAGCTAATGCGTGCGCGCAGGGTCTTGCCTACCATCGAAGGTGAGCCGGTGCCCTGCGGGGACGCCTGCGGGACACCGGCGTTCGCATCGAAGCAAAGGGGAGGCCCCGCTGCGGCCGGGCGAAGCGGCCCCCAAGGGAACGAAGGGATTCCAATGACTCAAAAGGAACAGGGACAACCGATGTCGGGGCTCGCGATCGCCGGCCTCGTGGTGGCGGGCGTAGCGCTGCTCACTTCGTTCGTCCCGATCGTTAACAACGCGGCCTTCGTGCTGGCGCTCGTGGCCGCCGTGCTCGCGATCGTCGGCATCGTGAAGACGGGCGCCGGCAAGCGTCGCGGCCGCGGCATGGCTGTGGCCGGGCTCGTCATCGCGGTGCTCTCCGTGGTGATCGTGCTCGTGACCCAGAGCATCTACGGCGCCGCCATCGACAGCGTCACGGACGGCGCCCAGCCCACAAACGCGTCGTCGAGCTCGGCGTCGCAGGCCGCTTCCAGCGACGCCGCCTCGTCTTCGGCATCCTCTGCCGACTACAGCAACATGGCCGTGGGCCAGGCGGTCGACCTCGACAACGGGCTGTCCGTTTCGGTCGACAAAGTTGAAACGGGCCTTGCCAACTACGACGGATCGACGGTGACGCAGATCACGGTGACCTACAAGAACAACGGGTCGAGCAACGCTTCGTTCAACATGTTCGATTGGAAAGCCAGCGATGCCAACGGCGCCCAGCGCGATACGACCTACTACGACAAGCAGGAAAACGAGCTTAATTCGGGCACCCTTTCCGCCGGCGGCACGGTGACCGGCACGCTCGCCTTCGAGGGAGACATCGCCAAGGTGTACTATTACTCGAGCATCGTGCAATCCGATTCGAACATCGCGTGGACGCTTTCCTAGCCTGCCCGCCGGGGCCTGCGGAGCTGCCGCGCAGCGGAGGCCTTACGTGGAAGAACCGTTGACGGAGGAGCTGCTCGACGAACTGCGGGCGGCTCCTTCTCTTTCCAGCTATATCGATCGTCACAATCTGGAAGGCAAGACCCTTGCGGGCTACCTGAACGAGCTTCTGGCCGCAAAGGGGCTCGCGCGCAAGGACGTGGTGAAGGCGGCGGGCATCGGCGCGACCTTCGGCTACCAGATTTTCACCGGCGCCCGCGGGGCCTCGCGCGACACCCTGCTTCCGCTCGCCTTCGCGATGGGCCTTTCGGTGCGTGAGACCAACAGGCTGCTGAAGGTTGCCGGCGTCAACGAGCTCTATCCCAAGGTGCGCCGCGACGCGATCGTGCTTTACTGCCTCGAACGGGGCGCCACGCTCGAAGAGGTCGACGACGCCCTCTACTCCTTTGGCGAGAAGACGCTGGGGCCGCATGGGGAATAGCGCGTCCGCACGCATCGACCCGGGCGAGCTGGGCCGCGAGCTCGCCGCGCTCGAGCGCATAAAGGCGTGCACGGTGGAGCGCGTGCTCAAGCAGGGGCCGCCCGAAACGACCGAGCTCGTGCGCGAGCCGGCGGAAGGTACGGGTGCCGGCACCCTGCGCATCCGCAAGACCTTCGAGGGGGATGGCGGCGTCGGCGTCGCCTACGAGACGCTCGCGCGCGCCCAGGCGGCGGGAGCGGTCTGCACCCGATTGCCCCGCGTGCGCGCGTGCGCCCAGGTGGGGGAGACCCGCTTCGTCCTGCTCGACTACGTGGAAGGCGAGACCCTTCAGGCGCTCGTGGAGGGGGTCGGGCCTTTGCCGGCGGAGCGCGCGCTCGACGTGGCGATTGAAATCTGCCGGGCAGCCGAAGAGCTTCATGCGCTGCCCGCCGGACCGCTTATCCATCGCGACATCAAGCCTTCGAACGTAATCGTGCGCGGCGAGCGCGTTACCCTCATCGACCTGGGCATCGCCCGCGTGTGGCGTCCCGGGGCCGAACGCGACACGGTGCGGTTCGGCACGCCCGGTTTCGCTCCGCCCGAGCAGTACGGCTACGGGCAGACGAGCGTGGAAAGCGACGTCTACGCGATTGGGATGGTGCTCGCCTTCTGCCTGTTGGGGAAGGTGCCAGGCCAAGAGGAGAGGGCGAACGGTTTCGCGGGGCTGCCCGCTGGCCTGCGCCCGCTCGTGGCGCGGGCCGCTTCGTTCGACCCCGCCGACCGCTATCCGACGGCTGCCGCCTTTCGCCGCGCTTTGGAGGAGGCCCGCGAGGCGCGCGATACGCGGGATGGGCGCGATGTCGACGGTGTCTGTGGCCTCTCTGATGATTGCGGCGCGCGGGAGGAACGGGATGCGGGCAACGCGTGGGACGCGCAGGGTGCGCGCGGCTGGCAGGAGGTGCGCGATACGCAGAAGGCACAGAAGGCGCCTGCGCCGTTGTCGCGCCCCGATTCCGCACCTGCCGACCAGCCGCCCGACTCGTTTCCGCGTCGCCGACCCGATAGCGGCTCCCGCGGCCTGCGTGGGCGGTTGCGTGTCTGGTGCGCTCGTCCTGCGGCTCGCCGGGTGGGGCGCGCATGGAACGTCGTGCTACTCGCCTGGCTTGCGTTTAGTCTTGCCATTTCGGTTGGCATCGTCGTTGATCCTTCAACCGAGGCGGACCGTGCCCTGCCGCTTGCCGCCCGGGCGGTGGAGTACCTGGGGATCATGGGACCCGTTCAAATCTTTCTCCTTTTGCCCTTTGCCTACAAGGGGTCCCGCCGATCTGCGTTCCCCCTGGTGGGCGGGGTGTCGTGGCCGCGCGGGCTCGCTCGGTCGTGGGGCCTTGCCGCGCTCTGCCTGGTCGCGACCTTCGTTCTCGTCGAGCTGTTGGCGCCCGGTACCGTCGTCGCATCGGGCTAGGGTGCGCCCGGACGAGCGCCCGCCCGTCGCATCGCGCCCGCCCGGCCGCCGCGCAGCTAACACGCCCGCAGCTGGCGCATCGCCGCCCGGCCCGCCGATATCGCGCCTGCCGCCGGCACATCGCCGCCGGCCCGCCAACAACGCGCCTTTCTCGCGGGCGCCGGGCTGGAAATGTGAATTCCAACGAGAAAGGCGCGTTAATCAGTTGGGGCTGGCGTCGGTGTTCGGCTGCTGGCCGTCCAGCCGCCGGCCCGCCCGCCAACAACGCGCCTTTCGGGCGTCTTCAGCGCGATTTTCTTCGTTTTGTGGCCGAAGGGCGCGTTATTCGTGCGCGGCGATTCCGTTAACGCGCCTTTCTTGCGGATGGCGGCTTGAAAACGCGAATGCCGACGAGAAAGGCGCGTTAATCGGCCGGCCCGGGTTGGGGCCACCTGCCTGCCGCATCCGTCCGGCACCGTCGTCGCGTCGGGCTAGGGGCGCCCGGACGGCCGGCGCATCGGGCCGCGCCCGCCCGCCGCCGCCCGGCTGCTGGCCATCCGCCGCCGCTCCTGCGCGCATCTTCCTCCCGTTCCCCCTTGCATATACCCCCGAGGGGTATATAATCCCCTCTGAGAATAGAACAGCATGGATCGAACCGTCATGAGAGGGGCTCGGATGGACGAGACGATGGATGCGCCCGATCAGGAGGAAGCCGGCACCTGCCCGCACTGCGCCCGCTACAAGCACACGCCGCGCGGCGAGGATATGCAGCGCGACCTGCAGCGTCGGCTCAACCGCGCGATCGGCCAGCTCAACGGCGTGAAGGCCATGATTGACGACAACCGCTACTGCGGCGACGTCCTCGTGCAGCTTTCCGCGGCGTCGAGCGCCATTCAGAGCATCGAGCGCATCGTGCTCGAGAACCATCTGAAAACCTGCGTGGCAGAAGAGATCCGCAACGGCAACGACGACGTCATCGACGAAGCCATGGGGCTCATCAAGCGCATCACGCGCTAGCCTGCGGCTTCGCGGCGCATCGTCGCTGCGGAAGGGCACAGCATGGAACAAGCTTTCGATGTGACGGGCATGACCTGCGCGGCCTGCTCGGCGCGCGTGACCAAGGCAACGGAAGGGGTCGCCGGCGTCGACAAGGCCGTCGTCAACCTTCTGAAGAACAGCATGGTCGTCGACTACGACGGCAACCCCGACACAGTGCGGGCCATTTCGGCCGCCGTGGAAAAGGCCGGCTACGGGGCCATCCCCCGCGCGGCCGGCGGCGCCCAAGCGGCTGCGGCGGCGCAGGGACCCACGGCCGCCGAGCGCGCCCAGGCGGCGATTGCCGAAAAGAGGCGCCAGCTCATCGTCTCGCTTATCTTCACCGTGCCCTTGTTCTACCTTTCTATGGGCCACATGATGGGCTGGCCCCTGCCCGACATCTTCCTGGGCCACGACCATATGCTCATCACGGCCTTTACCGAGCTGCTGCTGCTCGTGCCCGTGATCTTCGTCAACTGGCACTACTTCCGCACCGGCTTCAAAACCCTCTTCCACGGCGCGCCCAACATGGACGCGCTCATCGCCTTGGGCTCGGCGGCGTCGACCGCCTACGGCATCGCGGCCCTCTACCGCATGTCCTACGCGATGGGCCAGCTTGACCTCGACGCGGCCCACACCGCCTTCATGGACCTTTCCTTCGAAGGCGCGGCGATGATCCTCACCCTGATCACGATGGGCAAGTTCTTCGAAGCCCGCGCCAAGGGCAAGACCACCGACGCGATCAACAGCCTCATGGATCTGGCGCCCAAAACCGCCGTGCGCGTGGTCGACGGGGTCGAAGAGGAAGTGCCCGTCGACCAGCTGGCCGTGGGCGACGTCCTCGTGGTGAAGGCGGGCCAGGCGATTCCCACCGACGGCGAGGTCGTGGAAGGCATCGCTTCGGTCGACGAATCGGTCATCACCGGCGAGAGCATGCCGGTCGAAAAGACCGCCGGCGACACGGTGACCGGCGCGACGATGAACAAGTCGGGCTGGTTCACGATGAAGGCCACCGCCGTGGGCGCCGACACCGCGCTTTCCCGCATCGTCAAGCTCGTCGACGACGCCACGAGCACCAAGGCCCCCATTGAACGAAAGGCCGACCAGATCGCCGGCATCTTCGTGCCCGCGGTGATCGCGATCGCGCTCGCGGTTTTCGTGATCTGGCTGTTCGTTGGCTCCTTCGGCGACGCGGTCAACCACGCCGTGTCGGTGCTCGTGATCTCCTGCCCCTGCGCCCTGGGCCTGGCCACGCCCACGGCCGTCATGGTGGGTACGGGCCGCGGTGCCAAGCTCGGCGTGCTCATCAAGAGCGCCGAATCGCTCGAAACGGCCGGCGAGACCCAGACCGTCGTGCTCGACAAGACGGGCACGATCACCCAGGGCGCCCCGCGCGTGACCGACGTTATCGCCCTGGGCGACGCCGTGGAAGACGACGTGCTCTACGTGGCCAATGCCCTTGAAAGCCGCTCGGAGCACCCGTTGGCCCAGGCGGTCATGGACCGTGTGCGCGAAGACGGCACCACCTCGATCGAGGTCGACGACTTCCGCACCGTTCCCGGCCGCGGCGTGGCCGGCACGGTGGCGGGCATGGCCTGCCTGGCGGGCAACCTGGGCCTCATGCGCGAGGCGGGCGTGCCCACCGAAGCCTTCGAAGCCGAGGCCGACCGGCTGGCGGCCCAGGGCAAGACTCCGCTCCTGTTCGCGGTGGCGGGCCAGCCGGCGGGCATCATCGCCTGCGCCGACACGGTCAAGCCCACGAGCAAGCGGGCCATCGAAGAGCTGCACGGGATGGGCATCCGCACGGTCATGCTCACCGGCGACAACGAGCGCACGGCCCGCGTGGTGCAGGAAGAGGTGGGCGTCGACGAAGTCTTTGCCGGGGTTCTGCCCGAAGGCAAGGAAGAGCGGGTGCGCGCCCTGTGCGCCCAGGGCAAGACCGCGATGGTGGGCGACGGCGTCAACGACGCGCCCGCGCTCGCCCGCGCCGACACGGGCATCGCGATCGGCGCCGGCACCGACATCGCGATGGAAGCGGCCGACATCGTGCTCATGCGCAGCGACCTGCAGGACGTGGCCGTGGCCCTCGACCTGTCGCGCGCCACGATGCGCAACATCAAGCAGAATCTCTTCTGGGCCCTGTTCTACAACGTGATCTGCATCCCGCTCGCCGCGGGCGCGTTTTCGGCTTGGGGGCTCACGATCAACCCGATGATCTCGGCGGCGGCCATGGGTTTCAGCTCGATCTTCGTGGTGAGCAACGCCCTGCGCCTGCGCGGCTGGAAACCGGCCTTCGCGATGGAGGAAGGCGCGGCTACGGCCGGCATGGCGCCGGCGGCGTCGCGCGCGGCCGAAGCGGCGTAGGCCGGCCGTCTGGGGCGTGCCTTTACAGCGCACGGCTTGTGTAGGCGCGCCCGCCCGCGCCGCCCGACGGCGCGAATGCGGTACCATTATGTGAACTGGACCAAAATGCACGCGGCGGGAGTCAAGGCCCGCCGCGCCGCCGAAGCCGAGGGAATCGCAGGATGCAGGCACAGCAAGATATCGTCGCAGCGCTCGCGCAGCTCACCGTCGAAGAGAAGGCGCGCCTGCTCGCCTGTCAGACGGGCTACGCGACGGCCGGCGTCGACCATATCGGCGTGGTTTCCGCCCGCTTCGACCATGCCTCGCACGGCCTGGCCTTCGATGCGCGCAACGGCGAGATCGACCCCGACGCCGTTTCCACTTGCTTTCCCACGCCCACCACGCTCGCCTGCTCCTTCGACGCGGGCCTGGCAGAAGCGGTGGGCCAGGCGGTGGGCGAAGAGGCCCGCGCCTACGACACCGCCGTGGTGGGTGGCCCCGAACTGGGCGGATGGCGGCCTTCCGCGCCCGAATCGGTGGGGGAGGACCCCCTGCTCGCCGGCAAGATGACCGCCGCGTGGATCCGCGGGGTTCAGAGCGTGGGCGCCGGCGCCCTCTGCGGCGTCTTGGGCGGCGCGCCGGGCGGGGCCGTTCCCTACCTGCGCGACGACATCGTCGACGAGCGCGCCCTGCACGAATTCCACCTGCGCGCCTTCGAAGTGGCCGTGCGCGAGGGCCGGCCCTGGGCCGTGTCGGTGGCGCCCGGCTATCGCAACGGAATCAAATGCGCCGAAGACGCAGCGCTTCTGCAGAATCTTCTGCGCGAGGAATGGGGCTTTTCGGGCGCGGTGGTCGCGCTCGACGACGGCCCCGCCCACAGCGCGCAGGCGGTGGCGGCCGGCTGCGACCTGGTGGCGCCCGGTCCCCAGGCCGACCATGTCGAAGCGGCGGCCCATGCCGTTGCGGCGGGCGACCTCGACGCGGCGGCCCTCGACGCGGCGGCCGCCCGCGTACTCGAAATCGCCGCCCGCCACGAGGCCGTGGCGGCCCTGCCCTGCGCCTGCGACATGCAGGCCCACTTCGAGCTCGCCCGCGACGCCGCCACCCGCAGCGCGGTCCTTCTGGCCAACAACGGGGTCCTGCCCCTTGCCCCGCGCGCGACCGTGGCGCTTATCGGCACCCGCGCGAAAACGCCCCTCATCCAGCCGGCGCACGGGCACGCGGTCAATCCCTACCTGTCAGACGACGCCTGGGGCGCCCTGCAAGCGGCCGGCGTGTCGCTCGCTTTCGCGGAAGGCTACGACGAAGCGACCGGAGAGGCAACCGAAGACCAGATTGCCGAAGCCGAGCGCGCGGCCCGGGTGGTCGACGTGCCCGTGGTCTTCGTGGTTGTGCCCGAAGGCGGCGCCCCGCTTTCCGATTCCTTGAACGACCTGGTCGCGCGCGTGTGCGCGGCCAACGAGCGTACGGTGGCGGTGTTGGTGGGACAGGGGCCCTGCGATCTGCCCTGGCGCGGGCGGTGCGCGGCCCTGCTCTATATGGGCTACGCCGGCTGTGGCGCGGGCCAGGCCCTGGCAGACCTGCTCACCGGCTACGCCGAGCCCACGGGCCGGCTCGCCTTCACCTGGCCGGCGTCCTGCGAGGAGGCTGCGGCGTTCACGCCCGTCGTCGAGGCCGGCTTCCAGATCGTCCATCGCGAAAGCCTGTTTTCGGGCTACCGCTTCTACGACACGGCCAACGCGCCCGTGGCCTATCCCTTCGGCCATGGGGTGGGCTATGCGCATTTCTCCTTCCCCTCGATGCGGCTCATCGCCACCGAGGCCCACTACGTGGCGGAATGCACGGTGCGCAACGTTTCCAGCCGCGACGGCGTCGAAACGGTGCAGGTCTACGTGCACGCCCAGTCGCCGTCGCACTTCAAGCCCTACCAGGTGCTCGCCGGCTTCGCCAAAGTCGCCGTGGCGGCGGGCGAGGAGGCGACCGTGCGCATCGAGCTCGACGACGCGGCCTTCTCCTTCTGGGACGCGGCCTCGCACGGCTGGGTCATCGAAGAGGGTCCCTACGAGATTTTGGTGGGCACCTCGAGCCGGGCCGTGCGCCTGGCGCAGACCTTCACGCTGGTGCGCACCGAATGCCCCGACAGGCTCGCCGCCCGCGTGCGCCTGCGTCAGACGGTGTCGCCTGCCCGCAAGCGCGCCCTTCTGCCCTACTACCGCGTGGGGGCGGGCTTCACCGACGCCGCCTTCCGCACCCTCTACGGCGGCCCCCTGCCCGAGCCCCGGCCCAGCGAGCCGGTCACGCTCGAGGCGCCCATTTCGGCCCTGGGCCGCACGGGGATGGGTCGGCGCATGCGCGATTCCCTGCTCGATCGGGTGGGGCGCACGCTCGCGCACGGGGAAGAGCTCGCGATCGACGAAACGCAGACGCCCCTGCGCGCCCTGCTCGCCTACGGCCTGCCGCGGGCCGAGCTCGACGCGGCCGCCAGCATGGCCAATGGCCACATCTTCCGCGGCACGGTCGACTACCTGCGCGCCTGGATGCGTACCTGGGGGTCGCGCTAGTGGAGTGCGCGTGACAACAACCTCCGTCCCCCCGTCACGCGCGCCGCTCGATGTGGGCGCGCGCCGTGCTGATGAGGGCCCGCATGTCGCCGGTGGTGCGCAGCTTGCGCGCGACGGGCACCCCGGCCGCTTCCTCGATCGCGTCGCTCACGGGGCTTCGGTAGCTGAACAGGTACCAGTTGTCGCGCAGGTGGGCGCCCCGCATTTCCAGCAGGGCCTGGGCCACCTGGGCGGCGTTGTAGCGCCAGCCCATGTCGGCGCGCAGCAGGCGCAGGGCGAAAAACGACGTGTAGCAGATCAGAAAATGCGCCCGCACGTGGTCGGCGTGGGGCACGGGGAAGGGCGACGGCGACACGTCGGCTTCCATGATCTGGAAGGGCTCGGCCAAGCGCCAGATCTCGCGGTAGATGTGGAAGAGGGCCGCTTCCGAAAGGTCGACTTCGCTCGAGGCCACGCAGACGTAGCCGTCGAGGTCGGCCGGCGGCGTCGCGTGCGCCGCGGGGTCGGGTTCCGCGGGCGCGGCCGCCTGCGTTTCCTGGGCAAGCGCCGCCCATTCCGACGACTGCTGCGCGCGCTCCGTGCGCGCTTGGCGGGCGCGGGCCGTGTAGTCGCGGCCCCAGAGCACCACGTCTTTCACGACGTCGCCCTTGGGTGCGCCTTGTGCTTCAACAATGCGCGATTTGATCCGGTAGTTGCCCGATCGGCTCTCCCGGTAGCCGGCCGGGTCGGCGATCCAGGCGCGGCGGTCCTCATCGTCGGGGCGCAGGGGCCGGTTGATCACGAACCCGTCGCCAGTGCGGGCCAGGTCGTGGGCTATCTGCGCGGCATGCGGGGTGCGGCCGGCCACCACGATCACGCGGCGGGCGTCCAGGTCGCGCTTCAGGCGGTCGACCGTGCGCCGCACGTCGGCGGCGTCGGGGGCGGCGGGCATGATCCAGTAGGTGATGGGCACGCCGTCGCGGTCGAGCGCCATACCGAGTCCCACCACGGGCCGGCCCGCGCCCGTGCCGTGCAGGTGGCGAGCCGAATCGACGTCGTTGGCGGTCGCGAAGGAAAACGACTGCAGGACCAGGTAGACCACGCTCGCGTCGCGCTTCCCCCGGATCCGTTCGTAGGCGCGGTTCATGTGGGTGACGAGCCCGGCCGACGCGCGGGCGATCGCGGGCAGGGCCTCGTAGACTTCCTTGAAGCCGAAGTCGCAGGCGCGCGGGAAGGATGCGCGCGCCTGCCAGGCCTCGAGCTTCGAGGTAACGTGCTGGGCGCGCTCCGCGGCGAGCATTTCGAACACGCGGCCGGCTTGGGGCGCCTGCCCTGCGTCGTGCGCGCAGGCGCGGAAGAAGGCGCCCACGCCGAGCGCGTCCAAATAGGCGAGCACGATGCCCGCGCCCTCGCGTGCCGTGGGCTCGCCGCCCGCTTCGATCTGCTCGTCGCGCGCGAACGATAAGGTCACCGGCTCGCGGGAGGCGCGCTGGGCTTCGTTGAGCTCCTCGACGTAGGCCCGGAAGTGGGCGATCGGGTCGGGGTAGCGGTCGGCGAAGGCGTCGGCGTAGCCGATCGACTCGATCGTGCGCGTCTTCGTCTTGCCGTTCTCGCGGTAGTTCTGCACCACCGACAGGTAGCGTCGCTCCCCGCGTTTCGAAATCTTCAGATGCATGCCCGCGGCGCTAGTCGCCGGCCACCTCGTCGAGGAAGGCGCAGATCTCTCGGTCGGATTCGAGCGCTTCGGGGATGGGGTAGGTGGGCCAGCAGTGGCCCATGCCCTCGCGGGCGACGAAGGTGTAGGTCACGCCGGCGCGGGCGAGCTTTTCGCGGAAGATGTCGAGGTCGGGGTAGAAGATCTCGTTGGTGCCGGCGAACACCAAGGTGGGCGGCAGCGTTTCGAGCGGACCGTTGGTGGGCGAGATGCGCCAGTCGGCCTTGTCGAGCGTGCCCGCCCAGCTGTGCGCGGCGCGGGAGAGCCCGTAGGCCGAAAGCACGGGGTCGGAGGCTTCGTAATCGAGGATTTCGGGGTTGGTGAGGGTGGCGTCGACCCAGGGCGAGAAGGCCACGATGCCCGCCGGGCCCTCCTCGCCGGCTTCGGTGAGCATCATCGAAAGAGCCAGGCAGAGGGCGCCGCCGGCCGAATCGCCCATGAAGACGATCTTGTCGTGCGGGTTGCGCTCGCGCAGGTCGCGATAGTAGGCGCCGAGCTTTTCGAAGGATTCGGCGCAGCCGTGCACCGGGGCGAGCGGGTAGAGGGGCACCGATACGGTGGCGCGGGACTTGGCGGCGATGCGGTCGAGGAAGGGCCACAGGTAGGAATCGATGCGGTTGATGTAGCAGCCGCCGTGCAGGTAGACGATGCGCAGCGGACGCGCGTCGGCGGGGCGCAGGGTGTAGACGTCCATGCTGTGAGCGATTTCGTGGGTGAGGGCGCATTTGGGGCGGAAGCAGCCGGGCAACTGGTAGGTGCGCTCGTTTTCCTCGGCGCGGCGGCGCAGGAACTCGTCGTAGCCGGCCTGTTCGGCGAAGCGCGACTTCAGGCGCTTGCCGCGCTGGTAGCCGTCGAGCAGGGTCGCCGGGCCCGATCGGTGGAAGACGAGTCGCGAGGTGGCGGCGAAGCCGGCGATCGCGCCGGCGGCGATGATGAACGGGGTCGATTTCTTCATGCTGCTCCTTTTCGACGACGTGGCGTTACGCGGGAATCTTCAAGCACACGGGCACGCGACCGCCCACGAACTCCTTGAAAGCGGCGCCGTCTTCGGGCTTGCCCACGACGGAGCCGTAATGGGTGGGGATGGCCACGGCGGGCGCGAGCGCGCAGGCGAGTTCGGCCGCTTCGCGCGGGGTGCAGGTGAAGGTGCCGCCGGCGGCGAGGCAGGCAATGTCGCAGCGGACTGTGCGGACGTCCTGGTTGTCGTCGGTGTCGCCCGACACGTAGACGCGCACGCCGTCGACCGTGAGCACGTAGCCGATCCAGCGGTTGGCTTTGGGGTGGAACTCCTTGCCCACGTTGTAGGCGGGGACGGTGCGCACGGGGATGCCGAAGACCGTGCACTCGCTGTAGGGGGCGAGGAAATGCACCTCGGTCGCCGTGCGGTCGAGGGGCAGGTCGCGCCGGTCCATGGCCTGGGGCAGGACGAAGGCGGTGCCGGGCTTGCGCACCTTGGCGATGTCTTCGGGGGAGAAGTGGTCGTAGTGGTCGTGCGTGATGAGCACGATGTCGGCGTCGTGCGGGGCGCCGTCGAGCCGGAAGGGGTCGACGTACATCACCACGCCGGGATGGCGCGATTCGATGCGCACGCAGCTGTGCACGGGAACGGAAATGCGGTCGAGTGTCTCTTGGACGCGGGGTTCCATGGCGCTTCTCCCATCGACGGGTGCGAATCGCCGCTTTGCGCGGGCGGAGTTCTGTTTTCGCCATTCTCTCACGCGCGTAGGGGTGTTGCAATCAAAGGGGCAGGTCAGAATGCGGAAGCTGTGGGAAGTTCGCGGGGAGCGGCAGGCGTGGCAGGGGGACGGAGGTTGTTGTCACGCCCTACCGGTCTGCGTACGGCCGCTCGCTGCCGTGCACAGACCGAAAAACTCTCTCACCCCTTTTGTGCTATTGACCCGAATGAGTCAAAGGGGCCGCATCTCCTTGGCTCATTTTGCCGTGCGCTCGTTGCCGCGGCATGACCGCGTGCGCTGCGCTGTCCGGGCGTTGCGCGCCCCATCCGCTGCGTTTGCCCCAGGTGGACGGGTATCGTCGGCTTCCGGCGAGTAATTATTAGTCAGAAGCTAAAATATGTGGAAAAAAATTCGGGCGTTTCCCTATATCACCCCTTTTGCGTATTCAAATTTTTGGAATTTTATTCTTATAATTTGCAAACGATGGCACACATGGTGTCATGTGTAGAGAAGAGTAAAGAAGGAGTGAGCTACATGGAGATCACGAGACGTGGCTTTTTCAAGGCCACCGCTCTCGCCTTTGCGGGCTCAATGGCTTACGAGCTCTCCGGGCAGTCGAAAGCGTTCGCTATCGACACCCAGAAGACTTGGAAGCTTGAGAACACCGAAGAGGTGACCACGATCTGCTGCTACTGCGCATGCGGTTGCGGTCTCATCGGCTCGGTGCGCGACGGCGAACTCGTCCATGTTGAGGGCGACCCCGACCATTTCGTGAGCGAAGGCGGCCTGTGCCCCAAGGGCGCGGCCGAGTTCCACGCGGAATACATCGTCAACCCTGAAACCGGTGCGCTCGAGGAAAACCCCGCGCGCGTGACGACGCCCAAGGTGCGCCGCCCCGGTTCGTCCGAATGGGAAGACATCTCCTGGGACGACGCGATCGAAGAGATCGCGCGCCATATGAAGGACACGCGCGACGCGACCTTCAAAGAAACCAACGACAAAGGCGAAACGATCAACCGCACCGAGGCCATCGCCTGCCTGGGCGGCTCGTCCATGACGATCGAAGAAGAGTACTTCATCGTCAAGCTCTTCCGCGAGCTGGGTGCCGTTTCCCTCGACAACCAGGCCCGCGTTTGACACTCCTCCACGGTGTCCGGTCTTGGACCCACATTCGGTAGAGGCGCGATGACGGGTCAGTGGGGCGATCTCGCCAACGCTGACGTGCTTCTCACCTGCGGCTGCAACAACGCCGAAAACCATCCCGCATCCATGCGCTGGGTCGATCGCGCCCGCGATAACGGCGCGACCTTCATCGTCGTCGACCCGCGTTTCACCCGTACGGCTGCAGTGGCGGACATCTACTGCCCCATTCGCCCCGGCACGGACATCGCCTTCTACGGCGGCATGATCAACTACATCTTCGAGCACGATCGTTGGCAGCACGAGTACTGCTTGAACTACACCAACCTCTCGTACCTGATCAACCCTGACTTCTCGTTCGATCCCGAAACGGGCTTCTTCAGCGGCTACGATGCGCAGAAGGGCTCCTACGACAAGTCGACCTGGTCCTATCAGACCGAGTCGGAAACGACGTGGGACAACTCCGCCACCGGCGCCTATGCGTGGATGACCGAACCCGGCGTGCCGGCGTTCAACCCGCTCACGCTGAAGACCCCCAAGAAGGACCCGACGCTTCAGGACCCCCACTGCGTCTACCAGATCATGAAGAAGCACTACGAGCGCTACGACCTCGACACGGTCTGCAGCGTGTGCGGCATGAACGAGGAAGCGCTCGAGCAGGTATACGACATCTACACATCCACCGGCGCCACCGACAAGGCGGGCACGATTCTCTACGCCCTGGGCCAGACCCAGCACTCCACCGGCGTGGGCAATACCCGCTCCATGTCGATCGTCCAGCTCCTGCTGGGCAACATCGGCGTCCCCGGCGGCCAGCTTGCCGCGCTCCGCGGCGAGCCCAACGTACAGGGCTGCACCGACATGTGCGTCGCCCCGGGCGACATGACCGGCTACCTGAAGTGGCCCGTCGAGGGCAAGGACACCTCGATCGCCGCCTACTGCGAGAACGAAACCGCGGTCGACGGCTACTGGTCGAACACGCCCAAGTTCCTCGTGAGCTACCTGAAGTCCTTCTTCGGCGACGCGGCCACGGCCGAAAACGACTACGGCTACAACTGGCTGCCCAAGGTCGACAATGCGGCGAAGCGCTCGCTGCAGAACACCTGGCACCTCATGGAGCAGGGCGTCGTGAAGGGCTACATGTTCTTCGGTCAGAACCCCATGCAGTCCCAGGCCAACGCCAGCTACTATCGCCGCGTGGCCGAAAACCTCGACTGGCTCGTGTTCGACGACATGTACTACACCGAAACGGCGGAGTTCTGGAAGTCGCCCGAAAACAAGGGCCGCGAATCGGAAATCAAGACCGAATGCTACTTCCTGCCCATCGCGAGCATGTTCGAAAAGTTTGGCACGATCATCAACTCCGGCCGCGTCATGCAGTGGCGCTACAAGTGCACCGAGACGCGCGGCAATTCCAAGGCCGACTCCGAAGTGCTCATGCTCATCCATAAGAAGCTCGTCGAGCTCTACAAGAAGGAAGGCGGCGCCTTCCCCGACCCGATCCTCAACGCCAAGTGGGACTACGAGGGCGCAGACGGCAAGCCCGACCATCGCAAGATCGCCTGGGAGCTCAACGGCTACAGCACCGACGGCGCGACGGAAGACTTCAAGAACAATACGCCCAAGCTGCTCGACGCCTTCAGCAAGCTGAAGGCCGACGGCTCCACGGCGAGCGCCTGCTGGATCTACACGGGCTACTACGGCAACGCCAAGGCCCCGATGGACCCGGCCGAGCAGAACACCGGCCGCCGCGACAACACCGACTACGGCGACCTGCACATCTTCCCCAAGTGGGCCTTCAGCTGGCCGGCCAACCGCCGCATCCTCTACAACCGCGCCTCGTGCGACATGCAGGGCAAGCCCTGGCAGTCCGACAAGACGCCCGTTTCGTGGAACGGCGCCAAGTGGGATACCATCGACGTGCCCGACTTCGTGGCGAGCAAATCGAACGCCGACGGCACCACCACGCCGGTGGCGCCCAACAACAAGGCCTTCATGATGCGCTGGGAGCAGAACGCCTGCCTGTTCAGCAACGTGGTCAACGACATGCCGATTCCCGAGCACTACGAGCCCTTCGAATCGCCGGTCGAAAACCAGCTCAACGGTTCGGCCCACAACCCGGCGATCCTGTTCGCCAACGACCCGTCTATTCGCGACACCAAGGGTTCGGTCGACGAATACCCCTACGTCGCGACGACCTACTCGTTCACCGAGCACTGGTCTTCGGGCGCCGAAACGCACACCATCCCCGTGCTCAACGAGATGATGCCCGAGCAGTTCGCGGAAATCCCCGCGGAGCTCGCTGCTGAAAAGGGCATCAACAACGGCGACACGGTGCGCATCTTCAACAAGCGCGGTTCGGTCAAGGTGGCCGCCATCGTCACCAAGCGCGTCCCGCCGCTGCAGGTCAACGGCAAGACGCAGTACGCGATCGGCATCGTGCACGACTGGGGCTACTCCAACGTGTTCACCACCGGCGATATCGTCAACGACTTGGTGCCCAACGTGGGCGACCCGACCAGTTTCATCCAGGAATCGAAGGCCTTCCTCGTGGGCCTCGAGAAGGCATAAGGAAGGGGGATCTGCATGTCTGAAGAAATGGCAATCTACTACGACGCCTCCAAGTGCACCGCCTGCCGCGGCTGCCAGGCGGCGTGCAAGGTGTGGAACGAGCTTCCCTCTCCGATTGACTTCAACGCGGGCGTCTGCACGGGCACCTATCAGAACCCGGCCGACCTCGACCCGCACACGCGCCTGATCATCACGTTCAACGAACGCGAACGCGAAAACGGCTACGGCGTCGACTGGGCATTCGGCCGCCGGTCGTGCATGCACTGCACCAACGCCGGCTGCGTCAACGTCTGCCCGAGTGGGGCGCTCTATCACGACCCCGACGGCACGGGCCTGGTCATCTACGACAAGGACAAGTGCATCGGCTGCCAGTACTGCCGCAGCGGCTGTCCCTTCGACGTCCCGCGCCACACCGGCGTGGGCGTGCAGGGCGCCGGCATCAAGATCGACAAGTGCACGGGCTGCATCGACCGCGTGCGCAACGGCCGCAAGCCGGCGTGCGTGACCACCTGCCAGCCCAACGCGCTCGATTTCGGGCCGCGTTCCGAAATGCTCGAGAAGGCGCATGCGCGCGTCGACGCCCTGAAGGAAAAGGGCTTCGCCGATGCGAGCGTCTACGGCGAGACCGAATGCGGCGGCTGCCACACCATCATGGTGCTCAAGTACGACCGCTCCATGTACACGCACGTGCCCGAAAACGCCGAGCCGAACGGCATGACCGAGGCCTTGGGCTTCATGAAGCCGCTCGCTGCGGTGGGCGCCGTGGGCATCGTCGCCGGCCTGGGGCTTTCCTTCCTCACCGGCGTGGGCTACAAGCGCGACCGCCTCTACTACGACGAGAAGGCGCACGACGAGATCGACGTCGATACCGGCGAAGTCGTCAAGCACATCGACAAGGAAAAGGGTGAGCGCTAATGGCACGCACAAACTATCCCGAGCGCGACATCCAGCGCCATTCGCTGCAGACGCGCCTCACCCACGACGTGGTGGCTATCGCCTGCATCTGGCTGGCTATCTCCGGCCTGTTCGTGTTCGTGCCGTCGCTCGCGGCGGCCTTCCCCGACGTGGCCCAGGGCATGCGCATGAGCCATCGCATCGTGGGCGCGATCTTCATCATCGTGCCCATCCTGAGCGCGATCACGGCCCCCAAGGGCTTCAAGGCCTTCCTGCACAAGTACTTCGTGAAGTGGACGCCGGAAGACGTCGAGTTCATGAAGAAGTTCGTGCCCTACATGCTCGGGCCGAAAAAGGTCCACATGCCCGACCAGGACGAAGTGAAGTCGGGCCAGCGCATCGCCGACGGCGCCATGGTGCTCGCCGCGATCCTCATCGCGGTGTCGGGCCTGGTCCTGTGGCTGGGCACGAGCGTGTTCCACGCCGGCGCCACGGCCGAGCTGGTCATGCGCCTGGTGCACGATGTCTGCTTCATCTTGTTCATCGTGTTCGGCCTTGCCCACATCTACCTGGGCGCGGGCATCTTCCAGCCCTACCGCGGCACCGCCCGCCTCATGTGGAAGGACGGCAAGGTGTCCGAATCGAACGCTCTCTACCACTGGGGCTTCTGGGCCCGCAAGGAAATCGAAGAGGGCAACGTCGAAGTCGCGAAAGAGGAGAAGTAGCGTGGACCTCGAGCGAATTCATACGGCCGTGGCCGCCTACGTGGGCGACGCGGCCCCGGCGGACGCCGCCAGGCTCGAGTTCTTCGAAGGGCTCTACGGCGTGCTCGACGAGCGCGCGAAGGGTGTGGCCGCCGCCGGCGGCTACACCGCCCCTTCGGCGGGCGACCTGCGCGAGATCCTCGCCGCCGGCACCCCCGTGTTCTCCAAAGCGCCCGTGGCGATCGATGCGGGAGCCTTCGGCGCGACCTGCGCCGCCGTGGCGGCCTTCATGGCCGACCATGCGGGGCTCGAAGAGACCGCGGCTGCGGCCCTGCGCGCCTACGATTGGGCCCGCTTCGCCGAGCGCGCCGATTTGGGCCAGGCGGGCAGCGACCCCACGGCGTTCGTCAACGGGGTGCTCGCCAACCTGGGCTCCTTCGACGTGCCGGCAGATCTGCCGGCCAACCTCTGCGCGATGACGGTCATGTTCGCCCTGCGCGCCCATCTCGAGTCCGCTTCCAACGCCGTGCGCGACGCAATCGAGCGAGCGGTCGCGGAAGGGGGCGAACCCGCGCCGGCCTCCATCGACTGCCCGGTGTGCGGTTCGCCCGCCTCCGCTTCGTGGGTGGGCAACACCGGCGACACGTCGGGGTCGGGACGCAGGCAGTATTGCGCCCAGTGCGGCGCCCAGTGGCACTACGACCGCGTGCGCTGCGGTCGCTGCGGGACCCGCAACCAGGGCCACCTCCACTACACTAACGTGGAAGGCGACCGGGCCCATCGCTTGCAAACCTGCGACGAGTGCGGCGACTACGAGCGCGTGGTGTTCCAAGAGGACCTGCCGGCCGGCGTTCCCCTCGTCATGGAGGTGGAAGACGTGGCCATGGCGCCCTTGGATGCAATCGCCCAACAACGCGAGGCCTAAGGCGCTTCGCAGAGCGTATGAAAGCCCCGAGCGGATGCGTCCGCTCGGGGCTTTTTCGTGTGACAACGGGGGCGCGTGATGTTGTCACACAGGAGTGTGACAACAT
>JALCHN010000032.1 GCA_022644775.1 Eggerthellaceae bacterium | reverse complement strand
CAACATCACGCGCCCCCGTTGTCACTATTCGTGAGCTTCCAAGAACTCTTCGACGACGCGGTTGTAGCGTTCGGGCTGCTCGCCGTGGATCCAGTGGGTTCCGTTGGGAAAGAGCTCCCAGCGGGCGTGCGGGATGAGGTCGGCCTCCTGCTTGGCGATGAGCGGGGTGCATTCGTCGGCGATGCCCGACGTGACCAGCACGGGCTGGGCGATGCGCGGCAGGTCGCGCACGATCGACCAGTGCGAGAGCTTGCCGGTCACCACGAACTCGCTGGCGCCCTGCATCGTATGGAAGCAGGCGTCGCCCACTGGGTCGGGCTCGGGGCTGTGCAGGTGAGCGGGACGCTCGTCTTCGGGAATCGAACTCACGTGGCGCCGGTAGTATTCCGCCGAAGCGGCCCTCACAGCCGGGCGGTCGTAGTCGCCGTCAATATCGGCCTGGGCGAGGGCGGCTTCCATGTTGGGCGGCAGGTAGCTGCGCAGGCGCCGGGCTTCCGAAAGCCACAGGTCCATGTCGGCGGGCGAGCTCGCGATCACGAGCGAGGCGATGCCGGCGTTGTCGTGGACATGCCAGGGCTCGCCCACCGCGTACATCATGGCGAGCATGCCGCCCCAGCTCTGCCCCAGGATGTGGCAGCGTTCGAGCCCGAGCGCGCGCCGCACGCAAGCGAGCTCGTCGAGGAAGTAGGCGCAGGACCACTTCTCGGTCTGCACGGGCGTGCGGGACTTTCCGCAGCCAGACTGGTCGTAATAGATGACGGCGCGCCCGTAGCGGCGGGCGATGCCGTCGAGCGACTGCAGGTAGTAGTGGGCCGCGCCCGGGCCGCCGTGCAGCACGAGCAGGGGCAGTTTGCCCGGCGCGCAGGTGCCGGCGATGCGGTAGTAGGTGCGGTAGCCGTCGAAGGGGATGTAGCCTTCCGTTTCGGGAAGGGCGGTGCCGGCGCCCACGTTTACCAGCGGTCCCCGGGGTTGGCGTGGTCGCGGTAGGTCATGGCCGTGGGGTCGCTTACTTCCACGGCGGGCGCTTCGGGGTCCTTGCGCGGGCCGTGCTGCAGGTAGAACTCGCAGGTCAGGCACATTTCCTTGATCGTGGCGCTGCGGTCGACGGTGGGCTCGAGCAAGTCGAGCGCCGACGCCTGTTTGTGTTGCGGGCGCTCGCAGTAGCTGAACTGGCAGTCGACCGGGCAGCGGCCGCCGAGCATCGCGTGCGGGCAGTGGTCGTAGTTGTTCAAATCGCCTTCGCATCCGCGAATCGTCCAACATGCTGCCATAGTGAGCTCCTTCCGCCGTCTTCGTTGGGCTATTGTACGCCCGCGCGCCCGAAGGCGGGTCGGACAGGTTGGCGGCTTCGTGTGACGAACGGCGCCGGTGTTCACCTGCGGATGACGGGCAGCGGGAACGGGCGGCGAATCTGCGCGCCCTCGCGCCGCACGGGGCTCCGCTCGCGCCTGCAGGCGCGCCACATGCGAAGCGGGCGCACCCGCAGGCGCGCCCGCTCTCGTACGTATGCGAATCGATGCTAGATTGCCGTGTAACCGCCGTCGACGGGCACCATGATGCCGTTGACGTAGGTGGATGCCGGGGACGCGAGGAAGATGGCGGCCGTGTCGAGCTCGCCTTCGTGGCCGTAGCGCTCCATCGGGATCATCCAGCGGGCGTTTTCCTGGAAGAACTCGCTGTCGAGCGTTTCGCGCGTGAGGTCGGTGTAGAAGTAGCCCGGGCAGATCGCGTTGGCGGTGATGCCCTTCTTGCCCCATTCGCCGGCGAGTGCGCGGGTGAGGTTCACAACGCCGCCCTTGGCCGCGTGGTAGGGCGCCGAGCCCAGAGCCTTGTTGCCCACCAGACCGTACATGGACGCGATGTTGATGATGCGCCCGTAGCCGGCGGGCAGCATGGCCTGCTTGGCCACTTCGCGCGCCATTTTGAAGGTGCCGAACAGGTCGATGTCCATTTCATTGGCGAACTGCGCGTCGGTGATTTCTTCGGCAGGGGCGACGGCGCCGGTGCCGGCGTTGTTGACGAGGATGTCGATGCGGCCGAATTTGTCCATGACGGTCTTCACGGCCTGCTCGACGATTTCCGTGTCGGTGATGTCGACGCGCACGGCAGCGGTGGGAACGCCGAATTCGTCGGCGATTTCCTTGGCGACGGCGTCGATCTTTTCCTGGCGGCGCGCCATGACGACGATGGTGGCGTTCTGGCTCGCGAGCGCCTTGGCCATCTGCACGCCCAAGCCGCCCGATGCTCCGGTGACGACGGCGACGCGGTCGGTGAGGTCGAAGTAGTTCTTTTGCATGCGATGCTCCTCTGCATGGCGTGCGCCCGGCGGGACGTCCGCGCGCGGCGCTCTGACGGACGAGGCAAGCTTACTTTGTAAGTTGTGACAATGGAAATAAGAATTCGCATCAAGGGTAAGAATATCCGTTAAATGGTCGTAGAACGATAATATTTACGGTACAAAATACAGAATATGACGAAAAGATTCTGATATAACGAAAGCGATATGTGAAATACGCACCAGCATTTCTAATCCTATAGGACACAATCGCACGCAATCGAGCGCGGGGCGCAGACGCACGGGGCGGGCATCGGCGCCCCGCCCCTGCGCATCTGTTGCTTGCCGCCCTCATGTTTGCGCGGCTTCTTCGAGGGCGTGTTAAACCTGCATGAAAACCGTCGGGCGAAACCGGCATGCGCGCTTGCTTGTAGAATGGTGGGGATTAACGAATGCAATCTCGACCGAGACAAGGGACGTATGGAAGACAAGATGTCACAGCAGAGCTGCGTGGAATTCGTGGCCGACGTGGCCTCGCGCTCGTCGGCGCCCGGCGGCGGCGCCGTGGCCGCCCTGGCGGGCGCGCTCGGCAGCGCCCTGTGCAGCATGGCGGGCAACTTCACGATCGGCAAGAAGCGCTACGCCGACGTGGAAGACGACGTGAAGCGCCTGGTGAAAGAGGCCAACCGCCTTTCCGACGAGCTGCTCGAGCTGGTGAACGCCGACGCAGACGCCTTCGTGCCGCTTGCGCGCGCCTACGGCATCCCCAAAGACGACCCCCATCGGGCCGACACCGTCGAAGCCGCCACGCGCAATGCGACCAAGCCGCCGCTGGCGATGATGCACGCCATCTGCGCTACCATCGACTTGCTCGACGAAATGGAACAGAAGTGCAGCCGCATGCTGCTTTCCGACGTGGGCTGCGCGGCGACCTTGTGCTTCGCGGCGCTCGAGGCGGCCAGCCTCAACGTCTTCGTGAACACGACGGCGCTCAAGGACCGCGCCTTCGCCGAGCATATGGAAACGCAAGCCGATCACATGCTGTCGATGTATCGCAACCGCGCCCAGCGGATCGCAGGCAGCGTGACCGATACGATTCGCAAGGGCTAACGCCTGCGGAAAGGGGCCGAAATGGCGCAGATTCTGAAAGCCGGTCCGGTGGTCGAAGCGCTCAACGAGCGACTCGAGCGCCGTATCGTGTCGTTGAAGGAAACCGGGGTCACGCCCACGTTGGCGATCGTGCGCGTGGGGCAGAACCCTGCCGATCTGTCCTACGAGCGGGGCGCCCGCAAGCGCTGCGAGGCGGCGGGCGTGCGCGTGAAGCTGTTCGCCCTGCCCGCAGATGTGAGCCAGGAAGAGCTCGAGCGCACGATCACCGAAGTGAACCGCAGCATCGACTTGCACGGCTGCCTGATGCTGCGTCCCCTGCCGCGCAGCTTGGACGAAGCGGCGGCCTGCGCCTTGCTCGACCCGGAAAAGGACGTCGACTGCCTCACGCCGAGCAGCCTCTACGGCGTGTTCGCCAACGAGCCCACGGGCTTTCCGCCCTGCACCGCCGAAGCGGTCATCGCGACGCTCGACCACTACGGCATCGGCCTGACGGGCAAGCGCGTGACGGTCGTGGGGCGCTCGCTTGTGATCGGCAAGCCGGTGTCGATGATGCTGCAGGCCCGCAACGCGACCGTGACCATGTGCCACACGCACACGGCCGACATGCGCGAGGAGTGCCGCCGTGCCGAGATCCTGGTGGTCGCGGCCGGTCATGCGCGCACGATCACGCCCGAATTCGTGTCGGGCGGCCAGGTGATCGTCGACGTGGGCATCAACTTCGACGAAGAGACCCACAAGCTCTGCGGCGACGTCGATTTCGCCACCGTCGAGCCCCTGGTCGAGGCCATCACGCCGGTGCCGGGCGGCCTGGGCACGGTGACGAGCGCCATCCTCTGCAAGCACGTGGTCGACGCGGCCGAACGCCAGACGGGCCGCCGCACGAGCCGCTAGCGCGAGGAATGCGATGGGCTGTGTCGCGGGGACGGTTCTCTTTGCCTAGCTCAGCCCCAGGATGCCGGCCCAGGGGCGGGCCCACTGCGTCAGCCGATGGATGACGCTCGCGTCGCTCGTGCGCTGCTTGATGCGGTTGTTGTAGGCAATCTTCACCACGGGGCCCACGACGAAGTAGTTCACCAGAATGGCGCAGGGCCAGGAAATGAAGACGGTCGACAGGTAGAAGTCCAAAAAGCCCCCGCCTTCGAGTAACAGCGACACCCACAGGCAGACGAAGGGCGCCATGCAGGTCACGTTGACGAACGACTTGGCCGCGCCGCCCGCCGCTCCGGAAAAGCGGGGCGCGATGACGCGGGGAATCAGGCGGCCCGTGACCGCGTTGGCCGCCGTGCGGCGCCAGACGAAGGCGAACAGGAACACGAGCGGGTAGAACCAGTGCATGTATTCCAGGAAGGCGATTCCGTCGTGGCGGATGCCGTTGAAGGTCGCCATGAAGGTGACCATGCCGCCCACCATCAAAATGTGGAAGAGGAAGAAGCCCACCGGGTCGGCGGGCACGGGTGCCCGCCCTTTGATGCAGTCGATGTAGCGAATCTTCTGGGGGCGCGAGGCGGCGGCTTCGGGCGTCTGGTCCACGGCAGGCGGGTCCTTTCCAACGAACGGGCAAAGCGCGTCGGGCCCTAAGGCGCATGACGCGCGGCGAATGACTATGAGGTGAGGTGCACGGGCGAAAGCCCTGCCCTCTGAGCGTACCACGTACGGCGCCTGCGCCCGGCTGCGCGGGCGCCTCTCCATAATTCGCCGTGACAACGGGGGCGCGTGATGCTGTCACAACAGAAAGGGGCGCGCCAGACGGCACGCCCCTGTTCCTGCTCGTGTTGTGCGACGGGCTTAGTTGTACTTGAAGAAGCCCTCGCCGGCGTTGATGCCGGTCTTGCCCTCGTCGATGTAGCTCTTCAGCTTGGCCGCGATCTTGCCGGCCGTGGTTTCGGGGTCTTTGGCCTGCGGGTTCATGATCACGATGTTGTAGGCGGTGACCAGGCCCACGACGTCGAGGATGTGGAAGGGGCCCAACGGCGCGCCGGTGGCGAGCATCCAGGTCTTGTCGATCGTTTCGGGGTCGGCCACGTCGTTGGCGAACAGGGCCTCGGCCGCGGTGAGGAAGGGCACGAGCATGCTGTTCAGGATGTAGCCGGGCTGCTCTTTGTGCAGCTGCAGCGGCACCATGCCGATCTGGCCGGCGAATTCGACGACCTGATCGTAGCAGGCCGGATCGGTGCCCGGATGCCCCATGACCTCGGCCGTGTTGTTGCGCCAGATCTCGTTGGCGAAGTGCAGGGCCAGGTACTTTTCGGGGCGGCCGGTGGCTTCGGCGAACTGGCTGGGCAGCAGGGTCGACGAATTGGTGACGATGACGGTCTTTTCGGGCAGGTGCTTGGCGAGCTCCTGGTAGAAGGCGGTCTTCTGCGCGGGGTCTTCGGCGATGGCCTCGATCACGAGGTCGGCGTCCTTGCCGGCTTTCTCGTAGCTCGTGGTGAAGGTGAGGCTGTCGAAGGCCTTCTGCACCTGGGCCTTCAGCTTGTCGATTTCCTCGGCGGGAAGGTCGGGCGAATCGGCCAGGCCGCGGGCGTAGGCGGCCTTGTTGGTCTTCATGGCTTCAAGGGTGGCCAGGTAGGTGTCGCGCCAGCGCTCGAACTTGGGCTTCGCGCGGTCGATGGACCCTTCGCTGCGCAGCCAAACGGTGACGTTGAAACCCTTGTACGCGGTCTGGAAAGCGATCTGGCTACCCAGCACGCCGCCGCCGGCAACGGTGATGTTCTTGAACGCCATAGGAGCTCCTATCTGTTGGAGGGCGGCCCCGCGGGACCGCGAGCATGAAATCGTTAGATGCCTGGTTCGAGTGTAGGACGCGTTCGGCCAATTAAGACGGACAAAGTCTCATATTCGGCGAAAACCGCCCTTCAATCCGTAAGCGGTAATGCTGATGCGGGTTCGGCGGAAAATCCAATACGGTCGAAATTGAGAAATTGTCCGTCAAATGCGGTTCTACGCGAAGGCGGACAGGTAGATGGCGCGCGCGTCGTCCATCGTGAGCCTGCGGAAGGCGCCGAATTCCGCGCCCTTGTTCTGCTCGAGCGTGCCGATCCAGGCGTCGACGTCGGCGGGCACGGCCCCGAACGCGTCGAGGGTCTTCGGCATCCCCAAGCTCGCGAAGTAGTTCTGCAGCTCGTCGATCGTCGCCTCGACGGCGTCGGCTACGGCCTCTTCGGTGTCGTCGACGGGTTCGATGTCGAAGACGTCCTTGGCGAAGGACAGGAAGCGCGCCGGGTCCTCGCGCCAGACGTAGCGCATCCAGGCGGGCATGATCACGGCCAGGCCGGCCCCGTGGGTGACGGCGGGGCTGTGGGCCGAAATCTCATGCTCGAGCCCGTGACTTTCCCAGCCGCCGGCGCGCGCGGCGGGCGAGAGGCTGCGGCCGCAGCCGGCGATGTCGCTGTGGGCGAGCGTTGAGGTCCACATGATCGTGGCGCGGGCGTCGTAGTCGGCGGGCTCTTCAATCGCGCGCGTGCCGGCGGGCATCACCGCGCGGATGAGGCCCGTGCAGATGTTGTCCGATACGGGCACGGGGCCCACGCCGCTGAAGTAGCGCTCGCAGATGTGGGCGATCATGTCGGTGATGCCGGCGGCCGTCTGGTAGGGCGGCAGGGTGAAGGTGAGCTCGGGGTCGAGCACCGAAACGGCAGGGCGGAAGATGTCGCCGTTCACACCGCGCTTCAAGTTGAGCTCGTCGTTGGAGATCACGCACGACCCCGACCCTTCGGAGCCGGCAGCGGGAATCGTGAGCACGCATGCGATGGGCAGGCAGGCTTCGATCGCGGCCGTGCCGGCGAAGAAGTCCCACACGTCGCCGTCGTAAGGCACGCCGAAGGCGGTCGCCTTGGCGGCATCGATCACGCTGCCGCCGCCCACGGCCAAGATCACGTCGGCGTTCTCGCTGCGGGCCGTTTCGATGGCGGCGCGCACCTGGTTCACTTCGGGGTTGGGGCGGATGCCGCCCTGTTCCACGTGGGCGACGCCGGCGGCATCGAGCGAGGCGGTCACGCGCGCGAGCGTGCCGGTGCGCTCGACCGACCCGCCGCCGTAGAGCACGAGGGCCTTGCGCGCGCCGGTCGCGGCCACTTCGGCGCCGATGCGGTCGGTATAGCCGCGGCCGAACACGAATCGCGTGGGGGATTGGAAGATGAAATCGTTCATGCGAGCCTCCTCTGAAATCGGGGCCCGGACGCGAGCGGTGCGGCGCCGGCGGGGCGCAGGCGCACGTCGCGCGGTCGGGCTTCGGGGTCGCTGCGATTATATACGGTACAATCGTTCCCGCTTGCCAGCCGGGGCGGCGCGGGCCGAACGGGCGCGCGAACGCACCGGATACGTTGAAGGAGTGCATCGAATGGCAGATTCCGATTCCCTACAGAAGCCCCAGCCGCGCACGGGGCGCGACAGCTTCACCTCGCGGCGCGGGTTCATTTTGGCCTGCATCGGCTCGGCGGTGGGCATGGGAAACATCTGGCTGTTCCCCACGCGCGTGTCGGCCTACGGCGGCGCGACCTTCCTCATTCCCTACCTGATCTTCGTCGTGCTCATCGCGAGCACGGGCATCATCGGCGAGATGGCCTTCGGCCGCGCGGCCCGCAAGGGGCCGGTGGGCGCCTTCGGCATGGCGACCGAGACGCGCTTCGGGTCCAAGCGCTCAGGCGAGCTGTTGGGCCTGCTGCCGGTGGCGTCGTCGCTTGCCATGGCGATCGGCTATTCGGTGGTCGTAGGCTGGATCTTCTACTACCTGGTCACGGCGCTTACGGGCGCAACCGCCTCCTACACCGACGTGAGCCAGTTCGCCGGCTTGTTCGGCGACGTGTCGGCGAACAACTTCTTCTGGCAGACGGTGGCCGTGCTCGTGACCTTCGCTATCGTGATCTTCGGCATCGGAGGCGGCATCGAGCGGGCCAACAAGGTCATGATGCCCCTCTTCTTCGTGCTGTTCGTGGGCCTGGCGATCTACGTGTTCACGCTGCAGGGGTCGGGCGCGGGCTACGAATACCTCTTCGTGCTCGACCCGGCCGGTTTGGCCGACCCGCTTCTGTGGGTTTTCGCCCTGGGCCAGGCCTTCTTCTCGCTTTCGGTCGCCGGCAACGGCACGCTGATCTACGGGTCGTACCTCAGCGACACCGAAGACGTGCCCAACAGCGCCAAGTACGTGGCCATCTTCGACACGCTGGCCGCCGTGCTCGCCTCGCTCGTGATCATCCCGGCCATGGCGACCGCCGGCGAGACGCTGTCGGTGGGCGGCCCGGGCCTCATGTTCATCTACCTGCCCAACCTGTTCGCGGGCATGCCGGGCGGCGGCGTCGTGATGATCGTCTTCTTCGTGGCCGTGCTCTTCGGCGGCCTTACGAGCCTGATCAATCTCTACGAGGCGCCCATCGCCACCGTGCAGGAGTTCTTCCACCTCGACCGCACCAAGGCCTGCTTTGCGGTGGGTGCGGTGGGCCTGGTGGTGAGCCTGCTGATCCAGGGTATCGTATCGCCCTGGATGGACGTGTGCTCGATCTATCTGTGCCCGATCGGCGCCTTTTTGGCGGCGGTCATGTTCTACTGGGTGCTGGGCCGCGATTTTTGGAAGCGCGAGGTCAACCGCGGGCGCACCAAGCCGCTTTCGCCCGTCTTCTACCCGCTCGCCAAGTACGTCTTCTGCGGCGTGACCGTGTTCGTGCTGGTCGCGGGCACGATTCTGGGCGGCATCGGATAGGGCCGCGCGCGGCGTGCGGCGCTGCGGGCGACGGGCGCAGGCTATTCGGCGTCGGCCCAGACGTCGCGCGCGATGTCGCGCACGAGGGCGAGCTTCTTCCACTGGTCGTCCTCGGTGAGGACGTTGCCCTCTTCGGTCGACGAGAAACCGCACTGGGGACTTAGGGCCAGCTGGTCGAGCGGTACGATTTCGGCTGCCTCGCGGATGCGGGCTTTCACGGCGCCAGGGTCTTCCAGTTCACCCGACTTGCTCGTGACCAGGCCCAACACGACGCGCTGGCCATCGATGTAGCGCAGGGGCTCGAAGCCGCCGGCGCGGTCGCTGTCGTATTCCAAGAAGAGGCCGTCGACGTTGAGGTTGGGGAAGAGGATCGGCGCGATGGGGTCGTAGCCGCCCGACGAGAACCAGGTGCTGCGGAAGTTACCGCGGCAGCTGTGCAAAGTGACGGCCAGGTCGGCCGGCTTGTCGCGCAGGCTTTCGTTGATGAGCTCGACGTAGGTGCGCTCGAGGGCGTCGAGGTCGATGCCGCGATCGGCGTAGGTCCGGCGCTTGCCGGCGTCGCACAGCTCGCCCCAGCTCGTGTCGTCGAACTGCAGGTAGCGGCAGCCGGCGGCGTAGAAGGCGGCCACGGCGTCGCGGTAGGCGGCGGCCAGGTCGGCGAAGAGCGCGTCGGGGTCCTTATAGCGGTCGATAGGCTGGTAGCCGGCCTCGCGCACGCAGCACATGAGATGGAGCATGGCGGGGCTGGGGACGGTCTGCTTGGCAAGGGTGTCGCCGGCGGCTTCTTTGGTGAATCGGAAGTGGTCGAGGAAGGGATGGTCGCCGAAGCCGATCTTGTCGGTGATGAGGGTGGTGCGGCCCTTGGGCTTGTTGCCTTTGAACTCGACCGACCAGTGATCGGCGCTCACCTCGTCGACGCCTTCCAGGCCCACGAGGAAGTCGAGGCTCCACATGCTGCGGCGGAACTCGCCGTCGGTGACGGCGTGCGGGCCGACTTCCTTTTCCTTGGCGATGAGGGCGCGGATCGCGTCGTCTTCGACGGCAGTGAGCTCGGCGCGGTCGATTGTGCCGGCGGCGTACTGGGCACGGGCCTCCTTCAGCGCGGGCGGGCGCAGAAAGCTGCCGACGATGTCGTAGCGGAACGGGGGAGTGAGCGTGGTCATGAGGGTCCTTTCCTGCAGGAGTCAAAGGGGTCACATCTCTCTGACTCATTGTGAGTCAGAGAGATGTGACCCCTTTGACTCACGTGTCGGTGCGTTGATGTCTAGGGTACCCGCCTGCGGGCGGGGCGAATCCTGCGCAATTCAGATGCAGCATTATCGCTTTTGAAGATAGGCAACGGCACGTGACCTTTCCACGACGAAAAACGCCCCGGAAGGCGACGCTTCCGGGGCGCGGGGCGCGACGATGGTGCGGGGTGTGCGCTAGGCGGGAAGGAACCCTCCCGCTTCGAGCACCCGCAGGATGTTGCGGCCCTCTTCGGTGCCGTGGATGATCTGGCGGGCGCGGAGGCTGTCGCCGATGTTGTAGACCACGGTATCGGTGCCGGCGAAGCGTTTCTCCAGGTCGGCGAGGAGGGGGTTGTAGCTGCGCATGCCCATGGCCACGAAGCCGTAGTCGAAGGACAGCTCTTCGGTCGAGCCGTCGGGCATGGTCACCACGAACGAGCGTGGGCGCACTTCGGCCAGGCCCGTGTTATAGAGTTTGCGCACGTGGTAGCGGTCGAGCTTTTCGGCCACGTCGTTCTTGCTGCAGGGGTCGAGCTGCATGCCGAAGGCGGGCGCGAGGTCGGCCACGGTGACCTGGGCGCCGCGGGCTCCGAAGAAGCCCATCATGTCCATGCCGGTGGCGGCGCCGCCGATCACGACGACGCGCGACCCCGTCATATCGTCGGGGTAGCTATCGATTTCGTCGAGCATGCGGAAGGCGCTCGAGACGCGTCCGCCCGGTGCGTCGACGAGCTCTTCGAGCCCGGGGATGGGCAGTTCGAGCGGGTGGGCGCCCGTGGCGTTGACCACGATGTCGGGCTTGAAGGCGGCGACGAGCGGCACCGTCGCCTCGGTGCCGGTGAGCACGGCCAGGTTGTGCAGCTTGGCGGCGCGGTGTTCCAAATAGGTGGGGAAGTCGCGCATGCGGGCCTTTTCGGGGATGGCGGCGATGCGGCGGTTCAGGCCGCCGACGCGGTCTTCCTTCTCGATGAGCACGGTGGTGCAGCCCACTTCGGCGGCCGTGCAGGCGGCTTCGGCGCCCGCGGTTCCGCCGCCCACCACGACCACGTTGCAGGGCTTGGCGACGGTGCGGGCCCGGTACTCGTCGTTGTGGATGAGGTCGGGGTTGACCGTGCAGCGGATAGGCTGGTTCAGCCCGATGCGATGGCCGGCGCAGCCGATGTTGCAGGAGATGCATTTCCGCAGGTCGTCCTCGCGTCCTTCGGCGACCTTGCGGCACCACTGGGGCTCGGCGATCAGTCCGCGGCCCATGCCCACCAAATCGGCGTCGCCGTTGGCGAGCGCGCGCTTCACGGCTGCGGGGCTGCGGAAGTTGCCCATGGTCATCGTGGGCTTGCCGGTGGCCTCGCGCACGGCGCGCGCCATGTAGCTGCGCCAGCCGTCGGGGTAGAAGTCCATGTCGATCTGCTTGCTGATGGCGCCCGCCAGGCCGGCCGACACGTCGAAGAGGTCGACTTCGGGCAGGTAGGGCAGGTAGGCGATCGTGTCGTCTAAGGTGTTGCCGCCTTCGGTGAACTCGTCGCCGCAGATGCGCATGAAGATGGGCACGTGGGGGCCTACGGCGCGGCGCACCTCTTCGGTGACGAGGCGTGCGAACCTTGCGCGGTTTTCGGGACTGCCGCCGAACTCGTCGGTGCGGTGGTTGGTGACTGGCGAGAGGAACTGGCTGAGCAGGTAGCTGTGGCCGCCGTGGATTTCCACGCAGTCGAAGCCGCACGCGATCGCGCGGCGGGCCGCTTCGCCGAACTTTTCCACCACGTGCATGATCTCGTCGCGCGTCATGGGGCGGGGCACTTCGCCACCCGGCTTGCTGGGGACGTCGCTTGCGCTGATGGGCTGGTGGCCGATGCGCGCTTGCATGGTGGCGGCGCCGGCGTGGTTGAGCTGCACCGACATCTTCGCGCCCCATTTGTGCACGGTGTCGGTGAGGCGGTAGAGGGCGGGCATGAAGCAGTCCTGGTCGATGCGCAGCTGGCTCGTGCCGTTCGACGCCATGGGATAGTCGATGCAGACGTTTTCCAAAATGAGTAGCCCTGTGCCGCCTTTGGCGCGCTGGGCGTAGTAGGAAATGTGGTCGTCTGATATCTCGCCCGACGCCTTGGCAAGGTTGCTGCCCATCGGGCACATGACGATGCGATTGCGCACCGTCATGCGACGCAATGTGAACGGGCTGAACGTGGTTGGGTAGTCCTCTTTCATGGCATGCCTCTCTCCCCGAGTGCCGACCGTCTGTTTGGTGAGGTATCGCGTCTGTCAGGGCGATTATAAATCGCGGGCAACGGCGCGGCCTACGGGCGGACCTATTGAAAGAACCCGCGTGAGCGGGGCGGATTCATTCAATCGACGCGCATAAGGAAGCGGCTGCGGCGGGCGGGTGCGCGGCGGTGCGCGCGGGCTGCGGCAAGAGCGGGGCTGTGCGCGTCGTCTCCTGAGACTTGACATGCAGGAGCGGCGGGCACGGGGCGCCACGGGACGATGCGCGGCGCATCGGCTTCCCGTCGGCGAGCGCAGGTTTTCCCTTCGCGGGGCTTGACCATCTCTGCGGTGGCTCTATACTGGAAACAACATCTGAACAGATGCTCATATGTAGTGAAAGGTTCGCTTATGTCCGAAGATTCACGAAAGGACCCGCTCGCCCGCGTGGCGGCCGACGTCGTGCATTCGGCCGAGCTCATCTCCCGCGGCAAAGACCCTGCCGCAGACGAGCCGGAAGACACTGCGCCCTGCGCCGACGACGCTGCTGCCGACGAGACGGTCGAAGACGCAGCGCCCGCCGCCGACGCCCCCGCGCTCCGCGATCCCGCCGACGTCCCCGCGCCCGCGGCCCTCACGCCCGGGCAGGCCTGCTGCAACGAAATGCCCGACGAAGAGGTTCTCTACGACCTGGCCGACCTCTTCAAGGTCTTCGCCGACACCACGCGCATCAAGATTCTCTACGCGCTCATGGTCGAAGACCTCAACGTGTCCGATCTGGCCGAAGCCGTGGGCGGCGTGTCCCAAAGCGCCGTCTCCCACCAGCTGCGCATCTTGAAGCAGGCCCACCTGGTCCGCTTCCGCCGCGAAGGCAAGCAGGTCATCTACGCGCTTTCCGACGACCACGTCTACACGATGCTCTCCCAGGGCCTCTCGCACATCTGCGAATAGACCTATCCTCCCCGACTGTTCACCAACCTTCGACGAAAGGAACCCCCCATGCGTAAAGTCATCAAACTCGACGGCGAAATCTGCGCCAACTGCGCCGGCAAGATTCAGGACAAGATCGAAAAGATCGACGGGGTGCACAGCGCCTCGGTCAACGCGATGATGCTCAAGTTCACGCTCGACGCTGACGACGACAAGTTCGACGACATCCTGCAGCAGTCGATCAAGATCTTCGATGACATCGAGCCCGACTGCGAAGTGCTCGCCTGGCCTGCGTCCGCCCGACGCGCTTTCGGCCCTCTCGTGTAGCAAAGGACCTCCCATGAAAAAGAACGCCCTCACGAAGAAGCAACGCAAGACGCTCAAGCGCATCCTTATCGCGCTCACGATTTTCATTGTTCTGCAGGTCGTTTCGGCAGTGGGCGCTTTCGACGCCCTGCCCGCCGGCGCGGGTCTCTGGGTGCAGTTCGCCCTCTTTTTGGTACCCTACCTGCTTGCCGGCTACGACGTGCTCGCCAAAGCCTGGCACGGCATCGTTCACCGCCAGCCCTTCGACGAGAACCTGCTCATGGCGATCGCCACGCTCGGCGCCTTCGCGCTCGTCTTCTTCCCCGAAGCCGAACCGCACATGGCCGAAGGCGCGGCCGTCATGCTCTTCTACCAGGTGGGCGAGCTGTTTGAAAGTTACGCGACCAACAAGACGCGCAAGTCGATCGCGGCCATGATGGACATCGCGCCCGATTACGCCAACATCGAAGACGGCGAGGGCAACCTCGTGCAGGTCGACCCGGCCACGGTGGCGGTGGGCGACGTGATCGTCGTCAAGCCGGGCGAGCGCGTGCCGCTCGACGGCGAGGTCGTGGAAGGCAAAAGCCAGCTCGACACGAGCGCGCTTACCGGCGAAAGCGTCCCGAGTGTCGTCGAGCCCGGCGTGGCGGCGATTTCGGGCTGCATCAACATGACCGGCGTGATCCGCATCAAGGTGAAGGCCCCCTTCGCCGAATCGACCGTGTCGCGCATCTTGGAACTCGTGGAGAACGCGAGCGAGAAAAAGGCGCGCACCGAGCGCTTCATCACGCGTTTCGCCCGCTACTACACGCCGATCGTGGTGGGTTTGGCCGTCCTTATCGCGGTGGTGAGCCCCTTCTTCGGCGAAACCCTTACGGCGAGCGTGCAGTCGGCGCTCATCTTCCTCGTGGTGAGCTGCCCCTGCGCCCTGGTCATTTCGGTGCCCCTGTCCTTCTTCGGCGGCATCGGCGCGGCGAGCCGCATCGGCGTGCTCGTGAAGGGGTCGAGCTACATGGAGACCCTCGCCCATACCGAAACGGTCGTCTTCGACAAGACGGGCACCCTGACGAGCGGCACCTTCAACGTGGTCGCCGTGCACAACGAAGACCATATCGACCCCGACCTGCTGCTTTCGTATGCGGCCCATGCCGAAGCCTATTCCGACCATCCGATCGCCGTGTCGGTGAAGGAAAGCTACGAAGGCGTGATCGACCAGTCCCAGATCGACCATGTGGAAGAGCGGTCGGGGCGCGGCGTCGCCGCCGAGGTACGCGCCCACAAGGTGCTCGTGGGCAACGACAAGCTCATGCGCGAGGCCCACGTCGACTTCAAGGACTGCGAGCTCGTGGGTACGATTCTGCACGTGGCCGTCGACGGGGAATACGCGGGGCATATCGTGATCGCCGACGTGCTGAAGCCCGACGCCAAGGACACGGTGGCCGCCCTGCGCGCCGCCGGCGTGAAGCGGATCGTCATGCTCACCGGCGACCGCGAGGAAGTGGCCGCCGCAGTGGCCGGCGAGCTTGGCATCGACGAGTACCGCTCCCAGCTTTTGCCTGCCGACAAGGTTGCGGAAGTCGAGCGCCTGTTGGGCGAGACGTCTGAGGCGGGCAAGCTCGCCTTCGTGGGCGACGGCATCAACGACGCGCCCGTGCTCATGCGCGCCGATATCGGCATCGCGATGGGCGCCATGGGCTCCGACGCCGCAATCGAAGCGGCCGACGTGGTGCTCATGGACGACAAGCCGAGTAAGATCGCCACGGCTATGAAGATCTCGCACAAGACGATGGGCATCGTCTGGCAGAACATCGTGTTCGCGATCGGCGTGAAGATCGCGATCATGATTCTGGCCCTGCCCTTCATCGGCATCGCGACCATGTGGCTGGCGGTGTTCGGCGACGTGGGCGTGGCGATCATCGCGATCCTCAACGCGATGCGGGCGCTCAGGGTGAAATAGCCCGGATCGTGCAGCGGAAACAGCGGGCCGGTTGCCTGCGGGCGGCCGGTCCCGTGTGCGTTGCGGGGGCCGTGCGGCGGGCTGCCGTGGCGGGTCGGCCTGTGCGAGAGCGCGGCCCGTTGCGGCCGGCTCCGTGCGCGCAGGTGCGGGCGGGGCCGCTCGAGGGACCGTCTCTCCATGGCGTCCGTGCGCGGCTACAATGGGGGCATGGATGCTGCGGCGGCGACATATCTGGCGGATATCGATGCGGGCCACGTGTGGATGGCGGTCTGCGCGGTCCTCTACCTTGCCTGGTGGGCGGTCTTCTTCCGCCCGCGGGCAGCCAAGCCCCACGGCGCCGAGCGCGCGATCGGCATAGGCCTCATCCTGGGCGCCGTCGCCTGCGGGTGCGCGGGCGTCGCCTGCCTGGCGCGGGGCGCCGGCGGCCTGCCGCACACGGTCGATGCGGCCCTCGTCATGCTCGCCGCCCTTGGCGCCTACGTCGTCCTGCTCGTGCTCACGCGGGCCCTGTTCAAGCGGCAGGTGACCACCGAATTGCTGCTGATCGTGGCCTGGGCGGCCCTCGAATGGTTCGTGCTCGACGGCGCGGCCTGCGCGGGCGTCGCGGTGGGCGCGCCCGCGGCCCTCGTGGGAATCGCCTTCCTCTTCAGCATGGTCTGCTACGTGCTCTACTACCGGCTCCACGGCTGGACGGCCTTTTTCGACGGCTGCGGGCCGCTGCTCGCGGTGGGCGCGATCTCGCTCGCCTTCGTCTTCCTGCTCTAGCGGCGCCTTCGGCCGTAGGTCTTGGGACGCTTGGGCGGGCGGCGCGTCCTTGGCGGTCGTGCGGCCCGCCCGCTGCGCTACACTTTGCCTGTTGCATGCAAAGGGACGGGCGCGTGAGAAGGCGCCTTCAAGGGGGATTGGCGATGAAACTGCTGGAAGACCGCATCCGCTCCGATGGGGACGTGCGGCCGGGCAAAGTGCTCGCGGTCGATTCGTTTCTCAACCACCAGATCGACACCGAGCTGCTGCAGGCCATGGCCCGTCAGTGGCACGAGGATTTCGCCGACGCGCGCGTGAACAAGGTGCTCACCGTGGAAGCGTCGGGCATCGCGATCGCCTGCTTCGTGGGCGCGGAATTCGGTGTCCCCGTCGTGTTCGCCAAGCGCAATTGGAGCAAGGAGCTCGCTGGCGACATGTACGCGGCCCGCGTGCATTCCTACACGCGTGGCAGCGACGCCGACGTCATGGTGTCGCGCCGCTATCTGGGGCCGGAAGACCGGGTGCTCCTGGTCGACGATTTTCTGGCCAACGGCTGCGCGATGGAAGGGCTCGTGGAAATCTGCAAGCAGGCGGGCGCCGCCATCGAGGGCGTGGCAATCGCGATCGAGAAGGGCTTTCAGTCCGGCGGCGCCGATTTGCGCGCCCAGGGCCTGCGGGTCGATTCGCTCGCGGTGATCGACCGCATGGACGTGGGGACGGGTGCGATCGTCTTCCGCTAGGCGCGCGTACGGGCTCGACGTGCAAAAAGGGCCGCTGCATGGCGCAGGGGCGGTTCCCCTTTGCGCCATGCAGCGGCCCTCTCGTGCCGCCGGTCGGGTCGATGCGGTCGTCGGGCGCGCAGCGCGGCGGCTCTTCCGCTCTGCTCGCGCTCGTTAGGCCTTCGTGGGGCCGGCCCACTTGGCGAAGTTCGACGCGTAGCCGTTCAGGGTGTCGGCGCTCACCATGAACCAGCCGTTCTGTTCGGTAAGGCCCTTGATCGGCGTGGGGTTGCAGCCCGAGGCCTGGGCGCCCACGTCTTCCGCCGAAAACTCCTGGCCGCAGTTGCGGCAGATAAGGGTGTCGTCCTGCTGCACGTAGTAGGCGTTGGGCGAGGGGTTGCACGACTGGCAGGTGTTCAAGGCCAGATGCGCGGCACCGTCGCTTCCGCGGATGCCGATCAGCTGCACGGTCGTGCCGTTGGCGTCGTAGTTGTAGAAGGTCGCCACGTCGCCGATCTGCGATTCGTCGATCGTAATCGTCCCGCTTTCATCGGGGACGACGTCTACGAAGGCATGCTGCACGTTCGAGGTAGCCTTTGCCGAAGACGACTGCGCGGAGCTCGCTTGCGAGGACGCCTGCGACTGCGTGCCGCTCGATTGCGCGCTCTGCACCGTGCAGGCGCCGAGCGTGGCGGCCAGGGCGCCTGCGACAAGGCCGCAGGCGATGAGGCGGGCGGGGCGTTTCAGCTGGAACATATCCATCCTTTCCTATGACGATGCGCCGGTCACGCGCACCGTGTTGCCGATCATGTGCATCCAGCACGTATAGGGGAAATCGCCCGTTTCGGTGGGCGTGAATTCGATGACGTTGTCTCCCGGCTCGAGCTTCTGGTCGATGCCCCAGGCGGGCATGAGGATCTCGTTGTTGCAACCGGTGAGGTAGGCGGGGTCGACGTGGACTACCAGGCGCACGGGCGTACCGGCTTCGACCTGGAAGTCGGCGTAGGAATCGAAGGTGAGGTCGAATTCCACCTGCTGGTAGCCGTCGGCCTGCACGGCCTGCGCGAAGGCGGTGTCGGCGGCGGGAGCGGCGGCCACCTGCCCCATGTTGACGCCGGCGATCGAAAGCCCGCGCGCGAGCATGCTCAGGGCGAGCACGAACATGAAGGCGCCGGCCAGGTTGGCCACGATCGCCCGTCCGCGGCCGCGCAGCCACCGGGCCGCGTAGGCGAAGGCCGTCATGAGCGGCGTCGTACCCAAGCAGAAGAGGAACATCGACAGGGCGCCCATCGCGGGGCTGCCGGTGGAAAGGGCGTAGAGCTGCATGGCCTGCAGGGGGCCGCAGGGCATGGCGCCGTTGGCCAGGCCTACGGCGAAGGCGCCGCCCGGGCGGGCCCGACGGGTGCTTGCGGCGCGCAGCCGGTTGAGGGCGGGAATGTCGAGCGCGGGCGGCGAGACGATGCCCGCCATGCGCAGGGAGAGCGCGATCATCGCCGCGGCGGCGAGCGAGATGAGGACGATCTGCGCCGTAGTAGTGAGGCTGATGATGCCGCCGAGCGCGCCCGCCAAGCCGCCCAGGGCCGTGTAGGAGACAAGGCGCCCCAGGTTGTAGGCGAGCGGAGCGCGCACGTTGCGCGGGGCGGCCGTCTGCGTGGTGGCCAGGTTCACGGCGCCGCACATGCTCAGGCAGTGGAGGCTCGTGAGCACGCCGGTGACGAAGAGCATGGGCAGCGAAATCGACTGGTCGATCGCGGGGATGGCGTTGAAGATGTTGTAGCCCGCAAGGGCGTCGAGCCCTGCGCCTGCGGCGACGACGACCGCCACCAGGACGGCGAAGCGCGCGATGTTGGCCAGGCGGCTGCGGGCGGCGGCCGAAAGGCGGCCGGATTCCGCGTCGTCGATGCGGTGGGCGGGGCTCGTGAAGTAGCCGGCGTCGATCACAGCTTCCACGGCGCGCTCCAGTCCGGGCGCGGTAGAAAGGGCGCCGTCGTGGTCGATGCGGGCGACGTGCCCGGTAACGGTGGCGTTAGTGACGCCCGCGACCTGCGAAAGGGCGCGTTCGACCGTCCGCGCGCAGTTGTCGCAGTACATGCCGTCTATGCGCAAAGACGTGGTAGCCATGATCCTCCGTGGGCCGCTGTTGCTTTCGCATGATAGAAGAGGCGGCTATACCCACAGGGGGTATACGGATTCTCCACCGTTTCTCTAAGAGGCCGCGTGACAACGGGCGCAGGGACGTGCGGACTCAGAATGAGACAGTTTGGAGTCCGCATGGGAAAGAAGAAGTACGCGCCCGAAGAGGTCCTTCGCGCGGTGAGCCTTGTCGTCGACGGCGGGATGAGCCTTCGCGAGGCGGAGC
>JALCHN010000031.1 GCA_022644775.1 Eggerthellaceae bacterium | reverse complement strand
CGTGATGTTGTCACATCCTCGTGTGACAACATCACGCGCCCCCGTTGTCATCTCCAAATCGTTCCGCAGTGAAACAATAAAATTATGCAAGCGAATAAAAAATTAGGTTAGCCTTAGCACATTCACCTGCGGAAATGTTCTTTACACTGCAAAGTGCGCTAAAAAGTGCAAGAAAATATTGCACATGCACAAAAATTGGCATATACTTCGGCCCAGAAGCGGAGGCAAGGAGAGGTCATCCGCCCGGGCATCGCCGGCAGCCCATCAGATGTCGTCTTTCCAGCATGTCGCTCACGTATTGGTCACGTGTTTGTTTTCAAAAGAGGCCTTCCGTGTGGCCTCGAAAGGAGACTCAAATGCCCAAAATCGTCAACTCTTGGAATGACTGGGATCCGCTGAAGCGCGTCATCGTAGGCCGCTGCGATTTCGGCATGATCCCGCCCGAAGAGCCCGCCACTTCCGAAAAGGTCCCCGTCGACTCCGATATGCGCGGCATGTGGGGCCCGCGCCCGACCCGCACCGTCGAAGCCGGCAACGCCGCCCTCGAGCGCCTCGTGAAGATCCTCGAGGACCGCGGCGTGATCGTCGACCGCCCCACGCCCCTGCAGTGGAACCAGGCGATCGCCACGCCCGACTTCCGCAACGACTCCATGATGGGCTGCATGCCCCCGCGCGACATCCTGCTCACCGTGGGCAACGAGATCATGGCCTCGGCCAACAGCTTCCGCTGCCGCTACTTCGAGTACCTGGCCTACTGGCCGCTCATGGAGCAGTACTTCGAGGAGGACCCCGAGTTCAAGTGGACCCAGGCCCCGCGCCCGCGCCTGACCGACAAGTCCTACAAGCACAACTACTACGATGAGTCGATCACGCTCGAAGAGCGCCTGCAGCGCACCGCCAACAAGGACTTCGTGACCACCGAGGTCGAGCCCATGTGGGACGCCGCCGACTGGATGCGCATGGGCAAGGACATCTTCGTCCAGCACGGGCTCACCACCAACCGCGCCGCCATGGACTGGATGCAGCGCTACTACCCCGACCTGCGCATCCACGCCGTCAACTTCCCCGGCGACCCGTACCCGATCCACATCGACGCCACCTTCGTTCCCCTGCGCCCGGGCCTGATCATCAACAACCCGGTGCGGCCCCTGCCCGACGAGCAGCGCGCGATCTTCGAGGCCAACGACTGGCAGATCGTCGATGCGGCCCAGCCGGCGCACGACACCCCGCCCGAGCTCTGCTACAGCTCGGTGTGGCTGTCGATGAACTGCCTCGTGCTCGACCCGAAGACGGTCATCGTGGAGGCCTCCGAGGTCTACCAGATGGAGCAGATGGACAAGCTCGGCATGAACGTCATCCCCTGCGACCTGCGCGACGCCTACCCCTTCGGCGGCGGCCTGCACTGCTCCACGGCCGACGTCTACCGCGAGGGCACCTGCGAGGACTACTTCCCCAACAGGGTGAAGGACCCCACGCTCGTCCGTCCCGAGATGTGGGAATAATCGCCTGACGTCTATACCGAACCTAGGGCGTTGCGCGACGCATTCCTAGGACCCATGAGAGGAGGAGCCCGGTTTTCCGCAACGGAAGCCGGGCTCTCCTGCTTTCACCCCGTCCCCTGCGCCGCCTCGACGAGGCAGGCGCCTATGGTGCAAGGAGGGAATGATGAATGAGAAATTCGCCCAGACCAACGAAGGGTCCGCGGGCGGCGACTACCAGATGAACCGCAAGTGGGGCACGATTGCGATGCTCCTTTCGGCCACGGGCATGGGGCTCGTGCCCTTGCTGTCGCGCGCAGCCACGCGCGTCGACTTCCTCGACGGCACGAAGGGCCTCAACGCCGGCGACAGCGTGGGCGCCTTCATGGCCACGGGCCGCATGTCCATGGGCATCCTCTTCTTCGCGATCCTTTTGTTCGCCACCCACAAGACCGGCGTCTTCAAGAAGCTCAAGCTCACGCCCGCTATCGCCCTGGGCGGTCTGATGATCGGCCTTTCGCTTGCCTGCTACGTCACCTCGACGCTCATGACGTCGGTGGCCAACGCCGTCCTGTTCATCTACACGGGCCCCGTCTTCTGCGTGCTTCTGGCCCGCATCTTCCGGAAAGAGCCCATGAGCAAGCTGCAGTGGATCTGCCTAGCCGCCGTGTTCGTGGGCATGCTCTTTGCCGAAGGCCTCGTGGGTTTCGGCGCAAACGGCTTCCGCGTCGACCTCAACTTTGAAACGACTACGCCCGAATTCCCGCAGAAGGGCGTGGGCGACATGTTCGGTCTGCTTTCCGGCGTCTTCTACGGCGCGAGCATGTTCTTCAACGGCTACCGCAAAGACGCCGACACCACTGCCCGCGGCGTGTGGAATTTCATCTTCGCCGCTTTGGGCGCGGGTGTCCTCACGTTCATCATGAACTTCATGGGAACCTCTGGCCTTGCCGAATCCACCTGGGCGCTCAGTCTGCATCTCACCACTGCGAACTGGATCGCCGCCGTCGTGTTCTGGATCGTGTGCGGCCCGGTGGCGCTGGGGCTCCTCCTCGCGGCGGGGCGCAACCTGCCGGCGGCCGACTATTCCACGATCGCCTACTGGGAAGTGCCCGTGGCCCTGTTCATCGGCCTGGTGATTTTCGGCGAGGCCTTCACGGTCAACACGATCATCGGCACGGTGCTCATCGTGGGCGGCGGCGCGATCCCCGCCTTGAAAGGTATGAGGAACGCCCGGTCCCAAGCGGCCGACGACGTTAAGGAGGCGACCGACGATGGCCGAGAGTGCGAACCAGAGGCAAACGCAAGTTAACGAATACAGCAGCGAGGAGCAGCACCGCACGCTCAAGCGGGTGACCTTCTCGTCCTTTTTGGGGAACTTCATCGAATGGTTCGACTACGCGAGCTATTCCTACCTCGCCACGGTGATCGCCGGGGTCTTCTTCGCCGGCGAAGACAAGATGGTCTCGACCATGCTCACCTTCGGCGTGTTCGCCCTGGCCTTCCTCGTGCGGCCCATCGGCGCCGTGTTCTGGGGAAACATGGGCGACAAAAAGGGGCGCAAGTGGGCCCTTTCGATGTCGATTCTGCTGATGAGCGGGGCCACCTTCATGGTGGGCTGTCTGCCGGGCTACGCGGTGGTGGGAGCCGCCGCGCCCGCTCTTCTACTCGTCTGCCGCATGGTGCAGAGCTTTTCGGCGTCGGGGGAGTACGCGGGCGCGGCGACCTTCATCGCCGAATACGCGCCCAAAGAGCATCGCGGCTTCTACTGCTCGATGGTGCCGGCCTCCACGGCGGTCGGCCTGCTCACGGGGTCGCTGTTCGCCACCTTCCTCTTCGGCGTCTGGGGCGCCACGTCGGAATTCGTCGTCACCTGGGGCTGGCGCATCCCCTTCCTGCTCGCCGCGCCGCTGGGGCTGATCACCCACTACATCCGCACGCATCTGGAAGACTCGCCGGTCTACGAGGCGATGCGGCAGGACATGCAGCAGGGCCAGGCGCAGATCGACAAGCCCATCCGCACCCTTCTGCGCACCTACCCGCGCAAGGTGATCATCTGCTTCGGGGCCTGCATGCTCAACGCGGTCGGCTTCTACATGGTGCTCACCTACATCCCCAACTACCTTGAGGTCACTTTGAATTTCAATCCCTCGATCGCCTCGCTCATCACGACGGTCTGCCTCGTGTTCTACATCGGCTTCATCTTTCTTTCGGGGCGGATTTCCGACAGGGTGGGGCGCAAGAAGATGCTCATCGTGGCGAGCGTGGGCTTCATGGTGTGCACGGTGCCGGTCTTCCACCTGTTCGGTACCGAGCGCTTCGGGGTGATCCTGGTCTGCGAGCTCGTGCTGTGCCTGCTGCTCACCGTCAACGACGGCACCCTGGCGAGCTACCTCACCGAAACCTTCCCCACCAACGTGCGCTATTCGGGCTTCGCCTTCAGCTTCAATCTGGCCAACGCCCTCTTCGGCGGGTCGGCGAGCTATATAAGCTTCGCCTTGATCGAGGCCACGGGCGACGCGATCGCGCCGGCCTACTACATGGTGGGCGTGAGCCTTGTCGCCTTTATCGCCATGGTGCTCTCCCATGAGCATACGGGGCTCGACCTATCCGAGGTGCGGTGAGGGTCGCGGTGCACGCGGTTCACGTTAAAATGCAGGTATCGACCGAAAGGAGGCGATCATGGCAGGGAAACGCCTTTCGACCAAGGCGCAGATGACCCGGTCCTCGCTGGTGACGGCGGCCGCGCTCATCCTGCGCGAGGACGGTCCCGCCGCGGTGACCTACCGCAACGTGGCCAAGAAGGCCGGTGCGGCTTCGTCTGCCGTGGGCTACTACTTCGATTCGATTGACGAAGTGCTCAAAGAGGCGGCCGAATTCAACATGCGCGAATGGGCGGAACGCGCAGAAAAGGCCGCCGATGTGGCGGAGGCCATGACGCCCGAAATGGCGCGCGACCAGGTGGTGGGCCTCTTGCTGCGCGCCTGCCTGCCCGAAGCCTTCGACGTGCCGGCCGCCCACTACGAACAGCTCATCATGGCGGCCCAGTCGAAGGTGGTCACCGCCGTGTACCGGCGCGGCCGCGTGCGCCTTTCCGAAGCCAACGCCCGCATTTTGAAGCGCGCGGGCTTTCCCGAAGTCGACCCGAGCGTCGTGAGCGCCTTGGTCGACGGCGCCGCCGTGGCGGGCATTTCCGAAGGCAACCCTGTGCGCGAAGAGGCGCGCCGGGTCCTCACCGACGCCTTCGACCTGCTGCGCGCGGCCCAGGCCCGCTAGCGCAGCCGGCCTGCGGGCGCCCCTGCCGAGCGCGCCGGTCGGCGGGCGTCGGGCGACAGCGCCATGGGGGGGGAGCCGCCGGACGCCGCGCGCATCCGCACGGGGCAGAGACCCCTTGCCGTTCGGTGCGCGGGGCGGTCTCGGCTCGCCGTGCCTCGCAGACCTCAGCCTGCCGCATCCGCTACCGCGCTCCCCGCAGGGATCTCCCTGCTCCGATAGAGACGTTGCGAAATTCCACCCATGCATAGCTGAATGTGCTATCTTCTGTAAATCGCATAAAAGCGAAAGAATATATCAAATTATCGCATAAGCAGGTGAACAAAGGAGGGAACATGGCTTACAAAGTCGCCGTTGTCGGCGCAGCAGGTTACGCGGGGGTGGAGCTCGTTCGACGAATCGTCGAGCATCCCGAATTCGAGCTTTCGGTCATCACGAGCGACGCCGACGCCGGTCAGCGGCTCGACGCGGTCTACCCGGCCTTCACCGGCGTGACCGACATCGCCTTCTCCCCGCATGGCGACCCGGCCCTGCTCGCCTGCGACATCGCCTTCCTCGCGGTGCCCCATACGGCCAGCCTCGCCCAGACCCCGCGCCTGATCGAGGCGGGCGTGACGGTGATCGACCTTTCGGCCGACTACCGCCTGAAGGACCCGGCCGTCTACGAGGCCTGGTACAACACGCCCCACACCTCGCCCGACCTGCTCGCCCGGGCCGCTTTCGGCCTGCCGGAAGTCGCGACCGAAGAGATCGCCGCCGCGGCGGCGCGCCATGCGGCGGGCGAGGCCGTGCTCGTAGCCTGCGCCGGCTGCTTTCCCACGGCGACCTCGCTTGCGGCCTATCCGGCCGTGCGCGCCGGCTGGATCGAGGGCGTCCTGAACGTGCAGGCCATCTCCGGCGTTACCGGCGCGGGCAAGAAGCCCACGGCCCGCACCCATTTCTGTGCGGCGGCCGACAACGCCGAAGCCTACGGGGTCCTCAAGCACCGCCACACGCCCGAAATCGAGCAGATCCTGGGCCTGCCGGGCCGTGTGGTCTTCATCCCGCACCTGGTGCCCATGCGCCGTGGCCTGCTTTCCACGGTGACCATGCAGGTGCCCGAAAGCGCGGTCCAAGACCTTACCTCCGAAGCGGCCACGGCGGCCTACAAGGACTTCTACGCCGGCCGGCCCTTCGTGCAGGTGCTCGAAGGGGGCGCCATGCCCCGCACCGACAGCGTGGCTGGCTCCAACCGCGCCCAGGTCGGCGTGGCCTACCACGCCGACACGCGCACGCTCATCGCCGTCGCGGCGATCGACAACCTGGGCAAGGGCGCGGCCGATCAGGCTGTGCAGTGCGCCAACATCGTCTGCGGCCTGCCCGAAACCTGCGGGCTCGCCTCGATGTCCCTGCCGGTGTAAGGAGCGGCCATGTACGAAGATTCGCGTTTCGCTTTCATCGAGGACGGCTGCGTCACGAGCGCCGCGGGCTTCAAGGCCGCCGGTGCCCATGCGGGCTTTCGCAAGGACCCCGGCCGGCTCGACCTGGCGCTCGTCGAGGCCGACGAGCCGTTTCCCGCGGCGGGCGTGTTCACGCAGAACGCCTTCTGCGCTGCGCCCGTCCTATTCGACCGCGCGCAATTCGGCGGGGTAGGGTACGGCACCGCGCGTGCCGTGGTGGTGAACTCGGGCATTGCAAATGCTGCCACCGGCCCCGAAGGGCTCGCCCGCGCCGAGCTCTCGGCCGAACTCGCCGCTGCAGCGATCGGCTGCGCCGCGGAAGACGTGCTCGTGGCCTCCACCGGCGTCATCGGCGTGCAGCTTTCGCTCGACCCCTTCGAAGAGGCCCTGCCCGGTATGCACGCCCAGGCCGCGCCCACGCCCGAAGCGGGCCACGCGGCCGCCCGCGCCATCATGACCACCGACACCCATCCCAAGGAATGCGCCGTCTCTTACGAAAGCGCCGATCCGGCCCTGGCCGGCACTCGCTTCACGGTGGGCGGCATGGTGAAGGGCTCGGGCATGATCATGCCCAACATGGCCACGATGATCGCCGTGCTCACCACCGACGCGCCGCTCACGGGCCCGGCCCTGCACGCGGCCCTGCGCTACGTGGCCGACCGCACCTTCAACAAGATCACCGTCGATTCCGACACGTCGACCAACGACTCGGCCTTTTTGCTCGCAAGCGGGGCCGCCGCTCCCGGCGCCTTCGACGCCTTCGCGGTGGGACAGCCTGCCTTCTGCGAGTTCCGCGACGCCCTGCTCGCCGTGTGCACCCGCCTCGCCCGCATGCAGGCAGCCGACGGCGAGGGCGCCACGCGGCTTATCACCGTGCGGGTGACGGGCGCGGCCAGCGACGCCGACGCCGACGCCTGCGCCCGCACCGTGGCCAACTCTCCGCTCGTGAAGACGGCCGTCTTCGGCCATGACGCCAACTGGGGCCGCATCGCCGCGGCCGCGGGCCGTTCGGGCGCCGCCTTCGACCCGGGCCGGGTGAGCATCGATCTGGCCGGCCTGCCCATGATGCGCCACGGCCTGCCCGTCGCCTTCGACGAGGCCGAAGCCCTGAAGCGCTTCGATGCCCCCGAAATCGAAATCGCCATCGACCTGGGCGCCGGCGACGCCGCCACCTGCGTGTGGACCTGCGACTTCTCTCACGACTACATCACGATCAACGGAGACTACCGCTCATGAAATTCTCGCGCGACACTCAGAAACCCGAAACCTTCGAAAGCTCGGCCGAAGCGCTCGTCGACGCCCTGCCCTGGATCAAGGAGGTCACCGGCAAGACGGTCGTCATCAAGTACGGCGGCTCGGCCATGGTCGACCCCGACCTGCGCCGCGAGGTCATGACCGACATCGTCCTGCTCAAGATCATCGGCATGAACCCGATCATCGTGCACGGGGGCGGCAAGGCCATTTCCGAAGCGATGGAGCGCTTCGATATGCCGGTCGAATGGAAGGACGGCCTGCGCGTCACGACCGACGCGGCCATGGACCTGGTGCGCATGGTGCTCATCGGCGACGTCAACCAGAGCCTCGTGCACGACATCAACTGGCACGGCAACCTGGCCGTGGGCGTGTCGGGCAGCGACGGCGGCACGCTCATCGCCCGTCAGACCGACCCGGCGCTCGGCCGCGTGGGCACGATTACCAAGGTCAACACCGAATACCTCGAAGCGCTCATCGGCGACGACTTCATCCCCGTGGTGGGCGGCGTGGCCTACGGCGAGGACGACGGCTACTTTAACATCAACGCCGACCTCGCGGCCGGGGCCATTGCCGGGGCCATCGGCGCCCACAAGCTCATCATGCTCACCGACGTCGACGGCCTCTACCTCGACTTCAACGACAAGTCGACGCTCATCTCCAACCTCACGCGCGACGAGGCCCAAGACATGATCGACCGCCAGACGGTCTCCACCGGCATGCTGCCCAAGCTGCGCGCCTGCGTGGAAGCCCTCGACGCCGGCGTCACGCGCGCCCACATCATCAACGGCACCGTGCCGCATTCGCTCCTGCTCGAGCTGCTCACCTCTTCGGGCGTGGGCACCGTGATTCACCGCACGGCCGAAAGCTACGTCAACGAAATGCACCCCATCGGCGGCTTCGCCCAGAAGCTGACCGTCAACCACTAGGAAGGACAATCGTGAGCTTCGCAACAGAACAGGCCCTCGAAGACCGCTACGTCATGCATACCTTCGGCCGCAAGCCCGTGGAACTGGTGAGCGGCAACGGCATGGAAGTCTTCGACGATACGGGCAAGGCCTACCTCGACTTCATCGGCGGCATCGGCGTCAACGCGCTCGGCCACTGCCACCCGGCCGTCGTGGCCGCCATCCAGGACCAGGCGGCCAAGCTCATCCATGTGAGCAACTATTACTACATCGAAGGGCGCGGCGAGCTGGCCCGCACCGTTTCGCATCTGGCCAACTACGGCGCGGCCGAAGACGCGGAAGACTGGCAGACCTTCTTCGCCAATTCGGGCGCCGAAGCCAACGAGTGCATGATGAAGCTCGCTCGCGCCTTTGCCAAACGCCAGGGGAGGGCGGCCTCCACGATCGTCACCCTCGAGCGCAGCTTCCACGGCCGCACGATGGAAACGCTCGCCGCCACGGCCCAGCCCGCCAAGCAGGAGCTCTTCCAGCCCCTTCCGGGCGGCTTCGTGGCCATCCGGCAGAACGACGTCGCCGCCCTCGAGGCCGTCTTCGAGGCCCAGGGCGATGCCATCTGCGGCTTCATGTTCGAATGCATCCAGGGCGAATCGGGCGTCCATCCCTGCACGCCGGAATTCCTGCAGCGCGCCGCCGAGCTCTGCCGCGCGCACGGCGCCCTCATGCTCTGCGACGAGGTGCAGACGGGCGTCTACCGCACGGGCACGCCCTTCGCCTTCCAACAGTTCGGCATCGACGTCGATATCTTCTCGATGGCCAAGGGCATCGCGGGCGGCTTCCCCATGGGAGCCTGCGCGGCGCGCGCCCACGTCGCGGCCGCCTTCGAGCCCGGCGATCATGGCTCCACCTTCGGCGGCAGCAACCTTGCGATCGCCGCGGCTTCGGCAACCCTGGAAGCGCTGGCGCAGGAGCATATTCTCGAAAACGTCCAGACGGTCGGCGCCTACTTGCGCGACTCTTTGGAGGCGCTTCCCTTCACAAACGACGTGCGCGGACGGGGCCTCATGGTCGCCTGCGACGTCACCGGCGAGATGTCGGCGCCCGACATCGTTTCCGCAGGTCTTGAGGCGGGTTTGCTCTTGAACGCCACCGGTCCGGCCACCCTGCGCTTCCTCCCGCCGCTCATCTGCTCTGCGGCCGATATTGATGTACTTGTGGAAAAGTTGGCATCCATCGTAAAGTAGCGTCTTGCGCTCAGCGAAGTCTGCTATAAAATGTTCTGCATAAAACAAAGCGTTATGTAGCGCTGCTCTGTATATCAGACGAAGTTACATAACGCTTTATTGGATACCAGGACAGGGATTTTCGGAGGCCATGAAAAAACGCACCCAGAGACATGATGTGATTCGGGAGATCGTGCGCGGCGACCAGATTCGCACGCAGCGCGAGCTTGCCGAAAAGCTTCAGACTCAGGGCTACGACTGCACGCAGGCCACCATTTCCCGCGACATCACCGACATGGGCCTTCTGAAGTCCCAAGAGGGCTTCTACGTCCTCCCCGAAGACATGCGCATGCAGCGCATGGTCGCCGACCTGGTAGAAGACATCCATACGACGCTCCAGCTCGTGGTCGTCACCACGGCTCCCGGCGCAGCGTCGGGCGTGGCAGGCGCAATCGATAGCGTAGGTATCCCGGGCGCTCTTGGCAGCGTTGCCGGCGACAACACCATTCTGCTCGCAGCCGCTTCTCCAGAAGACGCTACCCGTATCATGGGTACGCTCAACGGACTGCGACGACGCTAGTCGTCTGTTTCTGTAGCTAGCGGCGCGCCTTCGCGCGTCCATTATCCCCACTGCGTACCACGGCATTCGCGTATGTTCGCGCCCGATGGCACGCGCAGCCGCAATCTACGGCGCCCTTACTCTACCCTTAACGAAATTTACAGCGTAAAGCTGTGGAAGGATGTCTTTCCATGACGACCAAAGATAAAGTTGTACTCGCGTATTCCGGCGGCCTCGACACTTCGGTGTGCGTGAAATGGCTGCAGACCGAAATGAACCTCGACGTGATCGCCATCTGCGGCAACGTCGGCCAGGACGAGCAGGACCTCGAAGCCATCAAGAAAAAGGCCCTGTCGCTGGGGGCCATCGATTCGGAAGCCGTCGACCTGCGCGACGAATACGCCGACCACTACCTCACCAAGACCATCGCGGCCAACGGCCTCTACGAGAACACCTATCCGCTGCTGTCCGCCCTGTCCAGACCGCTGCTCGCCCAGAAGATGGTCGAGGTCGCCCACAAGTTCGGCGCCAAGTACATCGCCCACGGCTGCACGGGCAAGGGCAACGACCAGGTGCGCTTCGAGAACTCGATCAAGGCGCTCGACCCTTCGATCGACATCCTCGCCCCGGTGCGCGGCTGGAACCTGCTCACCCGTGAAGACGAAATGGCCTACGCCAAGGCCAACGGCGTGCCCGTGGCCGCCACCGTCGAATCCCCCTACTCGATCGACGACAACCTGTGGGGCAGGGCCATCGAATGCGGTGTGCTCGAAGACCTCAACAACGAGCCGCCTTCGGACGTGTGGACCCTCACGGTCGATCCGGAAGACGCCCCCGATGAAGCCGAATACGTCGAGCTCGGCTTCGAAGCGGGCAAGCCCGTCTCCCTCAACGGCGAAGAGCTCTCCCTGCTCGATCTGATCATCGAGCTCAACAAGATCGCCGGCAAGCACGGCTACGGCCGGCTCGACATGGTCGAGAACAGGCTCGTGGGCGTGAAGTCGCGCGAGTGCTACGAAGTGCCCGCCGGCAGCGCGATCATCCTGGCCCACAAGGCCCTCGAAACGGTCACGCTCGATCGCGAGACCATGCACGCCAAGCTCGACCTCGAGCACCTCTGGTCCCAGTGCGTCTACTACGGCCAGTGGTACTCGCCGCTGAAGACCGCCCTCGACGCCTTCATGGCCGACACGCAGAAGTTCGTCACCGGCACCGTGCGGATGAAGTTCTACAAGGGCAACTGCACCGTGGTCGGTCGCCAGAGCCCCTACTCGCTCTACGACTTCGACCTGGCCACCTACGGCGAGGGCGACACCTTCGACCGGTCCTATTCCGAAGGCTTCATGTACATCAACGGCCTGCAGAACACCACCTGGGCCCGGATCCAGGGCCCTTCGGCTCACCAGAACTAACCAACACGCGCGGCCGGCACCCTGCCGGCCGCCTGCGCACCCGGCGGGTGCATGACGAAAGGAATCACACATGGCATTGTGGGGCGGCAGGTTCGAAGAGGGCGTCGACGATTTCACCCAGCGGTTCGGCGCGTCGTTGCCGGTCGATAAGCAGATGTACGCCGAAGATATCGCCGGCAGCCGCGCGCACGCGAAGATGCTCGCCGCGCAGGGGATCATCTCGGCGGAAGACCAGCAGAAGATCGATGCGGGCCTCGAAGGCATCCTGCACGACATCGAAGCCGGAAACTTCACCTTCGACATCAACGATGAGGACATCCATATGGCCGTCGAGGCGGAGCTCACGCGCCGCATCGGCAGCGCCGGCGCCCGCCTGCACACGGGCCGCAGCCGCAACGACCAGGTCATCACCGACACCCGCCTGCTCGCCAAAGAGCTCTGCGCGCACATCATGAAGGGCAACGTGGCCCTGCGCTGTGCCCTCGTCGATCAGGCCAAAGCCCATCCGCACGTGGTCATGCCCGGCTACACCCACATGCAGCACGCCCAGCCCGTGCTCTTCAGCCATCACCTGCTCGCCTACTTCTGGATGTTCTCGCGCGATTTCGCCCGCCTGCAGTTCGCGCTCGACCAGGCCGACGAAAACCCGCTCGGCAGCGCCGCCCTCGCCGGCACCACCTACCCGCTCGACCGCCAGATGACCACGCGCGAGCTCGGCTTCGCGCGGCCCACGGCCAACTCGCTCGACGCCGTGTCCAACCGCGACTTCCTGCTCGACCTCGACTACGCCTGCGCCGTGTCGATGATGCACCTGTCGCGCTTGGCCGAAGAGGTCATCCTCTGGTCGACCCAGGAGTTCGGCTTCATCACCCTGTCCGATTCCTATTCCACGGGTTCGAGCATCATGCCGCAGAAGAAGAACCCCGATTTCGCCGAGCTGATCCGCGGCAAGTCGGGCCGCGTCTACGGCGACCTTATGGCCCTGCTCACCACGATGAAGGGCCTGCCCTTGGCCTATAACAAGGACATGCAGGAAGACAAGGAAGGCGTGATCGACGCCGCCCACACCCTCGTCGACTCGATGCGCTGCATGGCGGGCATGATCGCGACCGCCGCGATCCACCCCGACGCGATGATGGCCTCCGCCCGCAAGGGCCACATGGCCGCCACCGACGTGGCCGACTACCTGGCCAAGAAGGGGATGCCTTTCCGCGACGCCCACGCCGTGGTGGGACATCTGGTGCTCGAATGCGAAAAGCGCGGCTGCTCGCTCGACGACCTTTCGCTCGCCGATTTCAAGAAGGAAAGCGACCTGTTCGAAGAGGACATCACCGGCGCCCTCGACCTGCCGGCGATCGTCGACGCCCGCACGACCGAAGGCGGCACGGGGTCTGCCGCCGTGGCCGCCCAGCTCGAAAAGGTTCAAGCGCGCCTGGCCGCCGACGAAGCGGCGCTTTCTGCGTAAGACGCGCAACGGGGCGTTTCTCCCGCTCAACACGCAACGCCCGCCTGCACGCCGCAGGTGGGCGTTGCGTGTTGCTCGTATGCAAAATGGGGCGCGGGCGGCCGCCGTGGGGGTGTCGGGTGGCACGGATGCTAGAATAAGTCCGATTACCCAGGAGGTCGTATGGCATCTCGTGCACTTAAAAACCGCCCCGGCACCCGAAACCGCAGAAGGTACATTCCCGTTCTCTATATTTTGGTCGTGTTCGCGGCCCTCATCATCGCGGGCTGCTGCGCAACCTACGCGCTCGCTTCGTCGTGGCTGCAGGACCTGCCCGACTACCAGGACGCTTCGTCCTACAACCTGGCGCAGAAGACCCGCGTCTACGCGAGCGACGGCACCACGCTGCTCGCCGAGTTCTACCTCGAGAACCGCGAGCCGGTGAGCGACCTTTCCGACATCAGCCCCTACGTGACGCAAGGTACGGTTGCCACCGAAGACGAGCGCTTCTACCAGCATCACGGCATCGATCCCATAGGCATCGCCCGCGCCGTGGTCAACAACCTCACGGGCGGTTCGACCGAAGGCGCCTCCACGCTCACCCAGCAGTTCGTGCGCAACACGGTCCTCTCCGACGAGATGAGCGAGCAGACCTTGAAGCGCAAGGTGCGCGAGGCCTACATCGCCCTGAAGCTCGAAGAGTCCTACAGCAAAGACGACATCCTGCTCATGTACCTGAACACGGTCAACTACGGGTCGGGCGCCTACGGCATCGAAGCGGCGGCGAAGAAGTACTTCTCGGTCGACGCAGGCGACCTCACCCTGGCGCAGGCGGCCCTTCTCGTGGGCATTCCGCAGTCGCCCACCTACAACAACCCGATCAACTACCCCGACAACGCGATCGCCCGTCGCAACACGGTGCTCGCCCGCATGCTGTCCAACAACGTGATCACCCAGGACCAGTACGACGAAGCGGTTAACGAGCCTCTCAACCTCAAGGTCACCGAAACCACCGAAAGCGGCATCTACCAGTACCCCTACTTCACGAGCTACGTGCGCCAGGTCCTGCTCGACCAGTATTCCGAAGCCGAGGTCTTCAAGGGCGGCCTTACCGTCACCACCACCCTCGACGTGAAGGCCCAGCGGGCGGCCGAAAAGGCCGCGGCGCGCGAGGACAAGGAAGTCGACAGCGACGTCGAAGCGGCCCTCGTGGCCGTCGAGCCGAGCACCGGCTACATCCGCGCCCTCGTGGGCGGCCGCGACTACAACGCCAACGAATACAACCTGGCCACCCAGGCCCAGCGCCAAGCGGGCTCGTCGTTCAAGACCTTCACGCTGGCCGCGGCGATAGAGAACGGCATCGACCCCAACAAGACCTACGTCGACTGCAACTCGCCCGCCACGATCGACATGGGCGAAAACGCCCAGCCCTGGACCGTCGAGAACTACAGCGGCCACAACTACGGCACCCTGTCGCTAGCCGACGCCTTCGCCGTGTCGTCGAACACCGGCTTCGCCCGCCTCGTCACGGCTATCGGGTCCGACAAGGTGGTCGACATCGCCCATCGCATGGGCATCGAAAGCGATCTGCAGTCGGTGCCTTCGATCACCCTGGGCACCCAGGGCGTCACCGTGCGTGAAATGGCGGGCGCCTACGCCACCATCGCCACCGGCGGCATCCAGCACGACGCCGTCGCCATCGAAAAGATCACCGACGCCAACGGCAAGACCATCTTCCAGGCCGACACCACGGGAACGCGCGTGATCACCGAAGAGACGGCCCATGCCCTCGAAAAGGTCATGGAAGGCGTCGTCACCAACGGCACCGGCAAGGCCGCGGCCCTCGACAGCGGCCAGACAGTCGCCGGCAAGACGGGCACGAGCCAGAACTGGCGCGACAAGTGGTTCGTGGGAATCACGCCCCAGTATTCGGTGGCCTGTTGGGAAGGCGCTCGCGAAGAGCGGCAGATGAGCTCCTCCTATGACGTGAGCGACATGTTCGCCGACTTCCTCAACCAGCTCATCTCCTCTTCCGATACCGAAGCTTTCCCCATGGACTCGGCGAGCGACCCCACCTGGCGCACCCTGTCCTCCGACGAGCAGGACACCCTGGGCGCCACGAGCTATTCGGGCTATGCGAGCAGCTCGTATTCGTCTTCGTCCCTGTCCGATAGCGACAGCTCCTCGTCGTCTTCGAGTTCCAAGAGCTCGAAGAGCTCCCGCAGCTCCCGTTCGAGCTCGAGCGACAGCTCCTCGTCTTCGTCGAGCTCGGACGATGAATCGTCCTCGTCTTCGAAGTCGTCCTCGTCGTCGGGCAAGAACGGATCCGGTTCGTCTTCCGGTGCTTCCGGCGCAGGCGAGAGCTCGAGCAGCGGGGGAGAGTCGTCCTCGGGGTCCGAGTCGGCAAGCTCCGGGGGCAGCGAAGAGCCGCCTTCCAACCCCTATGCCCGTTAGCCAACGGCTCGATTACGCCACGAGGGGCCACGTTGCGCGCGAGCGCGCGCTTCGATTATTCTGCAATGATATGCAGGGTGCCGGCCCAGCGTTTGGCGCCCAAGACAGCAATTCGACCGAGAGGGTTCAATGAACATCTCACAAAAGATCAAGCGCATCGCTGCAGGCGTGAGCGCGGGCGCACTCGTTCTTGCGCTCGCCACGGGCTGCGCGAGCACTGCGGCCCAGACCGCCGACGATTCGGCTGCGGCGCAGAACCGCCAGTACATGGCCACGCTCAACCAGCAAGTCTCCGACATCAACACGGCGACCGACAGCTTCCAGAAGGCCGTGGCCGACAGCGACGTCGTCACCATGCAGGCCCAGGTGACCGCGATCGACAAGACGATCGACGACATCAAGAACACCGACGCGACCGATCGCCTGCAGGCGGTCAAAGACGACTACGTCGATGCCCTCTGCACGCTCGACGATGCGATGAAGGCCTATGTCCAGCTCTACACCGACGTGCAAAACGGCCAGGTGAGCGACGCCGACTACCAGCAGCGCCTCTCCGACGTGCAGAGCGCCTACAACTCCGGTGTCGAGAAGATGAAGGCCGCCGACGACGCGGTCGTGAAGATCTCGAATGAGTAGGCGTATGGAGCTGCTCGCGCCGGCGGGCAACATGGCCTGCCTGCACGCCGCGGTGCGTGCGGGCGCCGACGCCGTCTATCTGGGCGTCGACCGGTTCAACGCCCGTCGCGGGGCCGACAATTTCACCATGGAGACGCTGCGCGAGGCCTGCGATTACGCCCACCTGCGCGGCGTGCGCATCTACCTCACGGTCAACATCGCGATTCTGCCCAGCGAGGCCCAGGCGGCCATGGAAGTCGTGCGCCAGGGCTATCGCGCCGGCGTCGACGCCTTCATCGTGCAGGACTTGGGGCTGGCGGCCGAAATGCGCCGCACCCTGCCCGAAGCCGACCTGCACGTCTCGACCCAGATGAACGTGCTCAACGCAGCCGGCGTGGAAGCGGCCGCCAAGCTCGGGGCCTCGCGCGTCACCTTCGCTCGCGAGCTCGAACTCGCCGAAGTCGCCGAGCTGTCCGCCCTTGCCTCCGAACGCGGTATGGACACCGAAGTCTTCGGCCACGGCGCCATCTGCATCTGCTATTCGGGCCAGTGCTACATGTCCTCGCTCGTGGGCGGCCGCTCGGCCAACCGCGGCATGTGCGCCCAGGCCTGTCGCCTGCCCTACGAACTGCATAACAAGGCGGTGAAGAAGGCCCTGCCCTCCGAAGGCGAGCACCTGCTTTCGCCCAAGGACCTCTGTACGGTCGACCTCATCCCCGAATTGGCGGTGGCCGGCGTGGGCTCGCTGAAAATCGAGGGGCGCATGAAGTCGCCCGAATACGTGCAGGCCGTCGTGGGCGTCTACCGTGACGTGCTCGACCGCACCCAGGCCTGGCTCGCCGCCCAGCCTGAAGGCGCCGACCTGCCGGCGGTCCCGCAGAGCCTGCGCGCCACCGAAGAGGAGCATCGCGTCCTTTCCGAGGCCTTCAGCCGCGGCTTCACCCAAGCCTATCTCACGCACGATGACGGCAACCAGATGATGAGCTACGGCCGCCCCAACAACCGGGGCGTGTTCGTGGGCCGCGTGGCCTCGGTGCGCGCGGGCTCGGTGCTCGTACATGCCGAAGAAGAGCTTGTCGCCGGCGACGTCTTGGAGTTCTGGACCAACCGCGGCCATTTCGCCCACACGCTCGCCGAAGGCGACCTGCTCGCCAACGGCGACGCCCGCATCGCGCTCACCCGCAAAGTGGGCCCCGGCGACCGCGTCTTCCGCGTGCGCAGCGCCAAGGCCGCCTTCAAAGACGACGCGCTTGCGCCCAAGGTTCCCGTGCAGGGCAGGGCGGTGCTGCGCATCGGCGAGCCTTTGCGCTTCGAGCTCGTGGCGAGCGACGGCTCCTTCGGCAGCGCAGAAGGCCCCGTCGTCGAAGCCGCCCGCACCAAGGCCGTCGCCGAAGACGAGGTGCGCGCGCATCTCGACCGGTTCGGCAACGAGGCCTTCGCCCTGTCCCGCCTCGACGTCGAGCTCGATGACGGCGTGGGCATCGGCTTCTCACAGCTCCACAAGGTGCGCGCCCAGGCGAGCCGCGCGCTCGAGGACGACCTGCTCGCCGCCTACCACGACCGCATCCTGCCCAAGGCCCCCAAAGCACCCCAGCGTGCGCGCGTGGGCCGGGGCGGCTCGATCGTCATCGCGGCCTGGGCGACCAACGCCGCCTGCGCCCGCGCGGCCAAAAAGGCCGGGGCCGACGTCGTCTACGTGCCGGCGGTCAACTACAAGCGCGGCGAATCGCTCGTCGCGGGCCAGATCTCCTCGACGGTCGCCCAGGCGGGCTATCCCAACAAGGCGGTCATCGCCCTGCCCGTGGCCGACCACGACCTCGTGCCCGGCACCCGCGAGGCGCGCTTCGACTTCGACGCCTGGCGCTACGTTAAGGCCGAAAAGCCGGTGTTCGCCGAAAGCTTCGCCCAGCTCTGGCGGGCAAAAGAGATGGGCGCCCGCCCCGAAGTGGGCCCGCACGTGCCCGCCTTCAACGCCTGGGCCGTCAACTTGCTCGAAGACTGGGGAGCCGAACGCGTGTGGCTTTCGCCCGAACTCACGCTCGGCCAGATCGAGCAGATCGGCGCCAGCACCACTGCCGAGCTCGGCATCACCGTCTACGGATCCACCGAGATGATGACCACCGAGCACTGCCTGCTCATGAGCCAGGGCGCCTGCGACCGCAACTGCACCGACTGCGCCCGTCGCAAGAGCCCCCACTACCTGAAGGACCGCAAGGACTACGAGATGCCGGTCTTCACCGACTGCTGCGGCCGCAGCCATCTCTACAACGCGGTGCCGCTCGATATAGTGCATACCTTGCCCGACCTCATCGCGGCCGGCGTGCGCGCCTTCATGGTCGACGCGACTCTGCTCAACACGGCCGAAACCACCGACGCCGTGGCTCGTCTCGTGCGCGCCCGCAACATCGCGCAGAAGGGCAACACGGTGCAGAAGCTGCCCGGCACCACCACCGGCCACCTCTTCCGCAGCGTGCAATAGGGACGCATCTGCGCTGCGGGGCCCGAAGATAGGCGGCTTTCTCGGACGGTCATCGACGGATGGCCGTCCGAGCTGCATTTTCCCTGTGATAGAATCGACCGCATTGCACGGAAAGAAAGGCAAATCGATGCTTCCAGCAGAAGAACAACTTCGCATCATCAAATCCGGCGCGGCAGACATCATTCCCGAAGAGCTGCTGCTCGAAAAGCTCAAGCGCAACAAGCCGCTCAACATCAAGCTCGGCGTCGACCCCACGGCTCCCGACATCCACATCGGCCATGCGGTGCCCCTGCGCAAGCTGCGCCAGTTCCAGGACCTGGGCCATCAGGTGACGCTGATCATCGGCGACGGCACAGCGCTCATCGGCGACCCCTCCGGCCGCAACACCACGCGCCCCCAGCTCACCAAAGAGCAGATCGACGAAAACGCCCAGACCTACATCGATCAGGCCTTCAAGATCCTCGACCCCGAAAAGACCACGCTGCGCCACAACTCCGAATGGCTGTTCAAGCTCGACTTGGCCGGCCTGCTCAAGCTCTCGTCCAACTTCACCGTGGCCCGCATTCTCGAGCGCGACGACTTCCACAACCGCTACAGCAACAACCTGCCCATCAGCGTGCACGAATTCCTCTACCCGATCATGCAGGCCTACGACTCGGTCGTCATCAAGGCCGACGTCGAACTCGGCGGCACCGACCAGCTCTTCAACCTGCTTGCCGGCCGCGAGCTCATGGAGAAGATGGGCCTTGAGCCCCAGGTCTGCCTCACGCTCCCGCTGCTCGAAGGCACCGACGGCGTGAAGAAGATGTCCAAGAGCTACGGCAACTACATCGGCCTCACCGACGAGCCCAACGACATGTTCGGCAAGGTTATGAGCGTCCCCGACGAGCTCATCGTGAAGTACTATCGACTGGCTTCCACCGAATCGGTCGACAAGATCGACGAAATCGAAGCGGGCCTGGCCGCAGGCGAGCTCGATCCCAACAAGACCAAGCGCGCCCTTGCCCGCAACATCGTGGCCGCTTACTACGACGATGCGGCCGCCGAGGAAGCCGAAGCCGAATTCAACCGCGTGCACGTCGAGCATCAGGCCCCCGAAGATGTGCCCGAATTCGCCGCCGACCTTACGCCCAACGAAGAGGGCACCGTCTACCTGGCCCGCATCCTGCAGCAAGCCGGCATGGTGCAGACGGTGAGCGAAGGCCGTCGCAAGATCGACGAGGGCGGCGTCTACATCAACGGCGAAACGGTGGAAAAGGGCGCGTACAACGTCGACCCGGCTCTGCTCAAGAACGCGATCCTGCAGGTGGGCAAGCGCAAATTCGTCAAACTCGTGTAAGCGTTTCAACAGCGCACACGTCGGGAAATACGGGAGTCGGATACCGCCGGCTCCCGTTTTCTATATGCGGGAACCACAAGATATAGTGCATAAGACGGAAAATGCCCTACATAGCACTACATATATGGATGAAATGTGCAGAGCGCGATTATCGCTTGCCCAAGAGGTTTGAGGAACGTATAGTATCCAAATGCCGCAAGGCGAGGTGCTTTCCTTTGAAGCACATCGGAGCAACCAAGGTTGCAAAGAACGATTTAAATTCTTTCAAAATTGTTCTTGACATTCCGATTCGCTTCTCTTAAAGTACTTCTTCGCCGCAAACAGCGGCAATCCTCCCCGAAAGGGGACGGGAGGACCTTGAGAACCGGATACTGCGAACGAGAGAATTCAAGCCAGACGAACCCCGTCGTTCCGCGGCGACCTCCGACGAGGCCGCGGGAAGACGGAAAACTTATAACAGAGATCTCACAGATC
>JALCHN010000030.1 GCA_022644775.1 Eggerthellaceae bacterium | reverse complement strand
CGCGTGATGTTGTCACACAGGCGTGTGACAACATCACGCGCGCCCGTTGTCAGCTAGATGAGGATGCCCTTGGTGTGGTCGATCTCGTGCTGGATGATCTGGGCCGTCCAGCCGGTGAAGGACTCCTCCTTCCAGGCGAAGTCGAAATCCTGGTAGCGCACTGCGATCTTCTTGTAGCGGCGCGCCGGACGCGTGCCTTCAAGCGACAGGCAGCCCTCTTCGGCGTCGAAGGGCTGCGATTGCCTCACGATTTCGGGGTTGAACATCACGCGCGCGCCGTCGCCTTCGGCGAAGACGATCGCCCGCTTGTTGACGCCGATCATGTTGGCTGCCATTCCCACGCATTCGCTGCGATGGACCGCCAGGGTGTCGAGCAGGTCGTGGCCCACTTCCACGTCCTGGGGGCCGGCGGGCTCGGCCGCGCGCTGCAGCATGAGGGGCATTTTCACGATGGGGCGAATCATAGATTTCTCCTAAGCACAAGATAGGTGTTCATGCGGCCGGTGCGGCCGTCGGCGTCGAAGCGAGCGAGAAGCGAGGCACGAGGATCGCAAACGGCGAGGGCGTCGAGTTCCGCATCCGAAAAGCTGTGGCAGTAGCGCACGGCCTGCGTGTCGCGCCAGCCGAGCAGGCAGTCGCCCGGCTCGAGCCGAGCGGCGTCGAAGGCGGGCTCGGCCGCGGCGAGGGCGGCGCAGTTGCGCTCGTGGGCGCGCCGATAGGACGCCGCACGGCGGGGGTCGTCCAGAAAGCGCCAGAACGACAGGGCCACAGCCCCGCCCGGCCGCACCGCCGACACGAGCGCGCGCACCAAATCGGCGCGGTGGTCGGCGCCCGGCACGTGATGGGCGAAGCCGAAGCAGACCGCCAGGTCGGCGGGCTCCGGCTGAAGGGCGGCGAGGTCAAAGGCAAGCGTCCCGCGGGCAAGGGCCGCCACCGCATCGAGCGAGGCGCAGGTCGCGCCCGCCGCGCGTGCTCCTTCCGCCACAAGGGGCGGGCAGTCGTCGACCGCGAGCGCATGGGCGAACAGCCCGGGGGCTTCGGCGGAAAGGAAGGCCTCAAACCGCAGGTTGCCGCAGGCCAGATCCACAAGGGAGCGGCCCGAACGCGGCGCGCCGCCGACTTCCGCATCGCCCGCCGCGCCGCCTTCGCGCCCTGCGCCGCCGCACGGTTCGCGGCCGTCGCGTTCGCACGCCGCTTCTTCCCCATCGCCTTCCGCGCCCGCGCGCCAACCGGGGACCGCCGCGTCGAGCACGCGCCGCCAGCCCGGCCAGGGGGCCTGGCGGGTCTGCGAAAACGAAGCCGCCTGGTCCGCGTAGAAGCGGTTGTTGGTTTGTCGCAGTATGTTGACCGTTCGCTCGTCCATGCGCCGCATTGTACGCCAGCTGCTATAGTCGGCGCGAACCGCACGTCCCGCCCCAGAGGAAAGGGGACCCATGAAAAGCATTCTCATCAAAGACACCACGCGCGCCCAACGCGCCGCAATCGTCCGCCAGAGCCTCGCCGGCTGCGGCGAGGGCAGCTGCGAGTACTGCAGCGGCTGCAGCATGGGCCTGGGCAGCATCGAGAAGATGTACGCCCCCTACATCGACGGCGAGATGGAAATCGCCGAAATCAACGCCCTCCACGGGGTCACGCGCCTCGAGCGCGGGTAGCGGCGGGGTTGCGCCACGGGGCGGTTTTCCCGCGACACGCCGAAGCACCGGCGCATTCAGGTACCATAGGCCGCATGGACGAACTCATCTTGGACATACTCGACTGCCTGCGCACGACCGGCGAGCTTTCCGCCGCCGACCTGAACCGCATCGTGCAGGAGCACAACCGGGCCTTCCGCGACCCCGTGCGCCACTTCGCGAAAAAGCAGCTCCTCCCCTACTACCGCCGCGTGAAGCGCGACGACCCCGCCCGTTGGGAGGGCTGGCAGGTCGATGCCGCCACCGAAGAGAAGCTCGTGGCGGCCCTCCAGATGAAACCCCGCCGCACCGCTTCGGGCGTGGCCACGATCACCGTGATCACCAAGCCCTGGACCTGCGCGAACAACTGCCTCTACTGCCCCAATGACATCCGCATGCCCAAAAGCTACCTGCATCGCGAGCCGGCCTGCCAACGGGCCGAACGGGCCTTCTTCGACCCCTACCTGCAGGTGGCCGCCCGCCTGCACGCCCTTGTCGACATGGGCCACCCCACCGACAAGGTCGAGCTCATCGTGCTCGGCGGCAGCTGGACCGACTACCCGGCCGGCTACCGCATCTGGTTCGCCCGCGAGCTCTTCCGCGCCCTGAACGAAGCCGGCACCGACCGCGCCGCCGCTTGCGTGCGCGACCGGCGGGCCGCCTACGAGCGCTGCGGAATCGCCCGCGACGACGCGACCCTCTCCCGCCAAACCGCCGGCGTGCAGGCCCGCATCGACGCGGGCACGGAAACCTACAACGAGGCCTGGCGCGAGGCCTACGCCCAAAGCCCCGCCTGGCGCGCCGCGAGCGCCTGGCAGACGTGCGGCTGGGACGCCCTCGAAGCCGAGCAGCGCGCTAACGAAACCGCCGCCCACCGGGTCGTGGGCTTCGTGATGGAAACCCGGCCCGACGCGATTTCGGAAGCGAGCCTGCGCGACCTGCGCCGCTTGGGCGCCACCAAGGTGCAGATCGGCATCCAGAGCCTGCGCCCCGACGTCCTTTCCGCCAACCATCGGGCCGCAGAGCCGGACACCGTGGCGCGCGCCATGGAGCTCATCAGGCTCTTCGGCTTCAAAGAGCACACCCATTTCATGGCCAACCTCCTGGGCGCCACGCCGGAAGGCGACATCGCCGACTACCGCGCCTTCGTCACCGACCCCCGCTACCTGCCCGACGAGGTGAAAATCTACCCCTGCGCGCTCGTCGACGGCACGGGGCTCGCCCGCGCCTGGCGCGACGGCCGCTGGACGCCCTACAGCGAAGAGGAGCTCGTGCGCGTCCTCGTGGCCGACACCCTGGCCACCCCGCCCTACACGCGCATCAGCCGCATGATCCGCGACATCTCGGCGCAGGACATCGTCGTGGGCAACAAGAAGACCAACCTACGGCAGATGGTCGAGTCGGAAATCGAGCGCCAGGGCCGTGCAGGCGCGGTGCGCGAGATCCGCTTCCGCGAGGTGGGCACCCACGACATGGACGACGTGAGCGTGCGCCTGGACGCCGTCCCCTATGACACCACTCTCACGCGCGAGGTCTTCCTGCAGTGGGTCACGCCCACCGGGCGGATCGCCGGCTTTCTGCGCCTGTCGCTTCCCAAGCCCGGCGCCTTCGAGCGCTACAAGCTGCCCACGGCGCCCGACGAGGCGATGATTCGCGAGGTGCACGTCTACGGGCGGGCGGCCAAGCTGGGCGCGGCGACCCACGGGGCCCAGCACCGCGGTCTGGGCCGGGCGCTCGTGGCGCGCGCCTGCGAGATCGCCCGCGAGGCGGGATACGCCCGCATCAACGTGATCAGCGCCGTGGGCACCCGCGAGTACTACCGTCACCTGGGCTTTTCCGACGCCGGCCTCTACCAGCGCAAAGACCTCTAGCGCGCTAGCCGAGCGCTTCGGCGCGTTCCTTCAGAAACTCTTCGACGCAGGTTTCGAAATCGAGGCCCATGCGGTCGGCGAGCACGGCGAGCCACCACACGCATTCGCCGATCTTGGCGGGCAGGGCGTCGGCGTCGGAGGTGGGCCAGCGCCCCTGGTCGGCCATCGCGTAACGCCCCACGAGCCCGGCGTCGGTGAGGAAGGCGAGCGCGTCTTCTTCCACCGACCAGCGCGACCCGTGGTAGCGCTCCTCGAGCGCATGGTAGCGTTCCCTGATGTCCTTCGATTGCGCGTTCACGTCCGCAAGGTCCATGGCATGCCTCCGTTTGCCTTCCGGCGGCGCGCCGCCCTGCCTGCGGGCCGCGCGCTCACCTCAAATCGTTCTCATAGGGAAGCCGCCGGGCCAGGTAGCCCTTGCGCGCGAGCGCGGCCTCGATCTCATCGAGCACCGCCTCGCTTTCGGCTTCGATATGGTGGTAATGGTACCCGTCGGTCACGCGCGAAAGGGGCGAGGACACGCCCGTGCGCATGTCCTCGATAAATCGAGCAACATCGCGCCGGTTGCGCACGTTCAGAGGCGCCGAAAGCGTGCCGTAGACCCGGTGATTCACCACGGTATCGAGCAGGGCACCGCCCAAATCGACCACCGTGCACATCTCGTCTTCGATCTGGTCTTCGGAATGGCGCACCTTTACAAGGCGCACGCAGCCCGCCGGCTCCTTCAGCACGTAGCCGGCATGGAGCGCCTCTATGGGGTGCCCTTGAGTGCGCAGCAGGGCCACGTCCTGCACGATGACCTGGCGGCTCACTCCGAACCGCCGCGCGAGCTGGGCGCCGGAAAGCGGGGCGGACGCCGTGCGCAGGGCGTCGAGAACGCCTTCGCGACGCGTGCTCCCTGCCTGCGATTGCGCCATATGCCCTACTCCTCGATCACGAGATGCTTCATGCTCAGATCGAGGATACCAGCAGAATGCGTGAGCGCGCCACTCGAAAGGTAGTCGATGGGAAGGCGGGCGTAGCGGGCGACGTTGGCAAGGGTCACGTTGCCCGACACCTCGACGGCCGCGCGCCCCGCGATCGCCGCGACGGCGCGGTGCAGGTCGGCTTCGCCCATGTTGTCGAGCATGACGATGTCGACGTGGGCGGCCATCGCCTCGCGCACCTGGTCGAGGGTTTCGCATTCCACTTCGATGCGGCTCGTGAAGGGAGCGCGGGCGCGCACGGCGCGCACGGCCGGAGCGATGCCTCCGGCGGCGGCGATGTGGTTGTCTTTGAGCATGACCGCGTCCGAAAGGTTGAACCGGTGGTTGCGCGCCCCGCCCGCCCGCGTCGCGGCCTTTTCGAACACGCGCAGGGTGGGCGTGGTCTTGCGCGTGTCCACCAGCGTGACGCCCGAGCCTTCGAGCGCGCGCACCATGCGGCGCGTGTAGGTCGCGATACCGCTCATGCGCTGCAGGTAGTTGAGCGCCACCCGCTCGCAGGACAGGAGCACGCGCGCGTCCCCTTTCACGGTGCCGATCACGTCCCCCGCACGCACCGCGTCCCCGTCGGCGACCGCGAAGCGCGTCGCCGTTGCGGCATCGACCAGGGAAAACACCCGCGCGAACACGTCGGTGCCGGCGATGGTGCCGTCCTGCTTGCAGACCACGTCGACGCGGGCGCGGCGGGGTGCGGGCGCCACCGCGTCGGTGCTCACGTCGCCGGCGTTCAGATCTTCGGCCAGCGCCGCCCGAATGTGCGGATCGACCACGGCCGTCATCGTTGCAGGGTCCATGCGCCCTCCTTTCCGGCGGCCGCCGCGCGGCGCGTCTCCTCTTGCGCGTAGGTGGGCTCGGGCGCCACGCGGGCGGGTTCGTTGGCGCGCCCCTGAATCGCCCGGGCCGCACGCTCGGCGAACACGAGGCTCTCGAGCAGGCTGTTGCTCGCCAAGCGGTTCTTCCCATGCACGCCGTTGCAGCTCGTCTCCCCCACCGCGTAGAGGTGCGGGATGCTCGTGCGCGAGTCGCTGTCCACGTGCACGCCGCCCATGAAGTAATGCTGGGCGGGCACCACGGGAATGGGCTCGCGGGCGATGTCGTAGCCCTCATCCAGGCAGCGCGCGCGGATATGGGCGAAATGCCCCAGAATCACCTCGTGCGGCACGGGCGCGAAGGACAGCCGCACGTAGGCGGCGCCGTCCTTCTTCATCTGGGCGTAGATCGCCTTCGACACCACGTCGCGCGGCTGGAGCTCGTCGGTGAAGCGCTCGCCGTGGGCGTCGATGAGCACGGCTCCTTCCCCGCGCGCGCTTTCGGAAATGAGAAAGGCGCGGCCGGGCTTACCCGTGTAGAGGCTCGTGGGATGGATCTGCACGTAGTCCATGTGCTCGAGCGCGGCCCCGTGCGCCGCGGCGATGCGGCACCCGTCCCCGGTGAGCTCGGGGTAGTTGGTGGAATGCTCGTAGAGGCCGCCGATGCCGCCGGCCGCGAGCACCACGTCGCGGGCCGCGACGCGCACGCGCCGCCCCCTGCGCGCGATGACGGCGCCCGTGCAGCGCCCGCCTTCCACCACGATATCCTCGAGCGGGGCGTCTTCCCAGATGCGCACGTTGGACAGGGCCCGCACGGCCGCAAGCAGGTGGGTGGTGATCTCCTGGCCGGTGACGTCGTCGTGGTAGCAGATGCGCGGGCGGCTGTGGGCCCCCTCGCGCGTGAAGGCGAGCGCCCCGTCGGTCGTCCGTGCGAACCGCACGCCCCGGCGCACCAGCTCGGCGATCACGGCGCGGCTGCCGCGAATCATGATGTCGACGCTGCTCGGGCGGTTCTCGTAGTGGCCCGCCCGCATCGTGTCTTCGAAAAAGGCGTCGTAGTCGCCGGGTTCGGGCAGGACGCAGATGCCGCCCTGGGCGAGCATGGAGTCGCAATGGTCGATAGGGCCTTTCGAAAGCATGAGGACGCGGGCGGTCGCCGGCAGATGCAGGGCCGTGAAGAGACCGGCGACCCCGCAGCCGGCGATGACGACGTCGAAGGCTTCGGTCGTTTCCATAGCCGCCCCCCTACCGCGCCAATTCGAGCATGCGCTCGAGGGCGGCGCGGGCGCCCGCGCACACGTCGGCGGGCGGCAGCGGCACCTCGCCCGTGCCGTCGCGCAGGCAATCGCGCACCTTGCGCAGGGTCACCTTGCGCATATTGGGGCACACCGGCCGGGTCTTGGGGAAGTAGAACCGCTTGCCCTGGCCCGCCGCGCGCTTTTCGATTTCGTGCAGGACCCCGCAGACCGTCACGATGATGTAGGCGGGGGCGTCGCCTTCGACCGCGGCTTCGATGATGCCCGCCGTCGAGCCCACGTAGTCGGCTTCCCCAAGCACCCACTGGGGGCATTCGGGATGCATGAGCACGCGGGCCTCGGGGTGGGCCGCTTCGAGCTCCTTGATTTCGGAAAGCTGCACCGCCTCGTGGATGGGACAGAAGCCGGGATTGAGAATGAACTCCTTTTCGGGCAGCCGTTCGGAAAGGTAGTGGCCCAGATGGCGGTCGGGCGTGAAGAAGATCTGCCGCTGCGCGAGCGCGGAGACGATCCGCTCGGCGTTGCTGCTCGTCACGCACACGTCGGAAGCCGCCTTCACCGCGGCGGTGGAATTCACGTAGCAGACCACCGCAATGCCCGGATGCGCGGCGCGCACGCGCTCGATCGTTTCCACATCGGCCATGGAAGCCATGGGGCAGCCGGCGTCGGGCGCGGGCATGAGCACTCGCTTTTCGGGACTCAACAGCTTGGCCGACTCCCCCATGAAGCGCACGCCGGCGAAGACGATCTCGGCGCAGTCGAGGGCGGCCGCTTGTTTGGCGAGCCCATAGGAATCGCCCACGTAATCGGCGACGTCCTGCACGGCACCGTCGACGTAATAATGAGCGAGCACCACCGCCCGGCGCTCGCGCTTCAGGCGGCGCACCTCTTCTGCCAGCTCTTCGTCGTCTTCCATAGACCCGTCCTTCCCGGAAATTCGCTCTCGTGTTGCGTGCGAGTATGCACCTTGTCTTTACATCTGACAAGACAGTTTCGGAAATCGCGATGCCTTTTCCTGTTCGGCGCCCTTAATGGGTTTCCCGTAGGCCTGGTTGCCCGCTTGCCCATTGGCGGTACAATGCACCTGCGCAAACGAGCAATCAGAGGGGAGATGCCGTGATCGGGTGCTACAAGACCACCTTGGAAAACGACCGCTACGTCACGCGGGAAATCGACGCGCCCGAAGCCGGTTGCTGGGTCAACGTCGACACCCCCACGATCGAAGAACGCGACTGGCTCCAGTCAGAGCTGGGCATCCTTCCCGAATTCGTGCGGTCCGCGCTCGACGATGAAGAAAGCTCCCACGTCGACTTCGACGACGACACGGGCCAGGTGCTCATCATCGTCGACTGCCCCTTCGTCGAAGACGCCAGCGAAGCCGAAGACCCCGACATCGTGCAGTACGACACCCACCCCCTGTCGCTGATCTTCCTTCCGGAAACCGACCTGCTCGTCACCGTGAGCCTGCGCGACAACGAGATCATCAACATGTTCGCCGAAGGCCGCATGCGCCGCATGAATACCAACCAACGCACCCGCATGTTCCTGCTCATGCTCCTGCGCATCTCGCAACGCTACATCGTCTACCTGCGCAACATCGACCGCCAGTTCAACCGCATCGAAAGCCAGCTGCGCTCGAGCATGGAAAACGAAGAGCTCATCAAGATGCTCGGTTTCGAAAAGTCGCTCGTCTACTTCACCACCTCGCTCAAGGCCGACGAATCGACCCTGGCCAAGGTCAACAGCGGCCGTTTCATCCGCCTCTACGAAGAGGACCGCGACCTGATCGACGACGTCTTCATCGAGCTGCGCCAAGCTATGGAGATGTGCGCGATCTACACCAACATTCTCGACAGCACGACCGACACCTTCTCAAGCGTCATCAACAACAACCTGAACCGCACGATGCGGACGTTGACGATCATCACCGTGGTGCTCGCCATGCCCACGATCATCTTCAGCTTCTACGGCATGAACACCGACGTGCTCCCCTTCAAGGACACCTGGCTGTGGCCCGGGGCCTTCGCCTTGGTCGTGAGCCTTCTCGTCGCCCTCTTCTTCTCGAAGAGCAAGTGGTTCAAATAGGAAGCGTGCCTCTGCGCGCATGACGAGTAAGACCCGGCAGCAGGTGCGCCTGCGGCCGGGTCTTTTCCTGTGCGGTGAGACGCCCGCACGGCAGGCGCCCTGTGCGGCTTCGCGCTAGAGGGCACCAACGATCGCGTCGAAGAGGTCGTCGTAGGTTTCGAGCGCCGGGATGTCGGGGTTGGCCGCCGCAAGCTCGGGCGTGGTGCGGAAGAGGAAGCCTGCCTTGCTCGCACGGATCATGCCAACGTCGTTGAAGCCGTCGCCCGCGCAGATCGTCTCGCAGCCGATGTTCTGGAACTGGCGCACGACCTCTTCCTTCTTGGCGGCGGCGCGCATCTTCCACCCGGTGACGGCGCCGGCCTCGTCGACCATGAGCTCGTTGCAGAAGATGGCCGGCCATCCCAGCTTGCGCATGAGCGGAACCGCGAGCTGGGTAAAGGTGTCGGATACCACCACGAGCGAGGTCAGCGGGCGCAGGCGGTCGAGGAAGGCGCGCGCGCCTTCGAAGGGCTCGAGCGTGGCCACCGTCTCTTGGATGCTGTCGACCGTGCAGCCGTGAGCGGCGAGGGCGTCGACGCGCATGCGCATGAGCTTGTCGAAATCGGGCTCGTCGCGGGTGGTGAGGCGCAGCTCGGGGATGCCGGCGGCGTCGGCGAACGAGGTCCAGATTTCAGGCGCGAGCGTTCCTTCAAGGTCGAAGCAGACGAGATTCATGGGGTGCGGTCCTCTCAAGCGGGTGCGGTATCGCGCACTATTGTACGCGAGCGCGGCCGCCCGGCCCCGCCGCCCGCGAAAGCTGCGCAAACGTCCGGCAGCCGGCGAGTCAAAGGCGAGACGGACAAGCAGACGAGCGCCAGCACGACCGTCCCCCACCTGCGATGCGTTTTCATGCCTTTCGAGAACAAAAGACGCGAATTTCGAACATTCTTCCCGAAAGGCATGTTAATTCCCCGCGAGAAGACGAAACCGCCGTGCGGCGCAGGCGGCGGGCACGCGCCCGCCGCCTGCATCCTTAGACGAAGCCGCGGTTCATCTTCAGCTGCTTGACGTAGATGTCCCAGTCGGCGTCTTCGTAGGTGTCGAAGACCACGGTGATGTCGACGTCGGGGTGCTCGTCGAGCCAGCGCGTGACCTCGCCGGTGGCGATGCGGGCCGCCTCTTTGGCGGGAAAGCCGAACACGCCCGTGCTGATGCCGCAGAAAACGATGCTCTTCATGTCGTGCGCGAGCGCCGCATCGAGGCAGCTGCGGTAGCACGACTTGAGCTTGTCGCGGTCGTCGGCCGTGGGACGCGCGCCTTCGGCGATCTGCGGCCCCACCGTGTGGATCACGTAGCGCGCCGGCAAGTTGTAGGCCGGCGTCACCTTGGCCAGGCCCACCGGCTCCTTGAAGCCCTGGGCCTGCATGATTTCGGCGCACTTGATGCGCAGCTGCACGCCCGCGAAGGTGTGGATCTGGTTGTCGATGCAGTTGTGACCGGGAATCCAGCAGCCGAGCATTTCGGAATTGGCGGCGTTGACGATGCCGTCGGCCTCCATGTCGACGATGTCGCCCTGCCACACGCGCAGGCGCGGGTTGCCGGGCACGGGCACCGTGCGGCTCTCGGGCACGATGCCGTCGGCTTCGATCATCGAGGTGAGCAGCTTGTCCTGTTCGGCCAGGAACTCCGGGCTCGCCGGATTGGGCTCGCGGGTGTTCACCAGGGCGCGGAACACGGGCCAGAGCTTTTCGGGGTCTTTGTCGGATTCGGCCGTGGGCGCCGACACGATCTGCCCGCGCTCGCGGAAGAGTTCCATGATCAGGTGGGTGAGCAGCTGGCTGTACTGCACGGTGGTAAGCGGTTGGGCCATTGGGGTCCCTCCTACGATAAGGCGGGCGCACCGGCGTCCGCGCGGGGCGATTGCGGAAGATGGGCGACCAGATAGGCAACGATCGCGGCGCAGTGGCGGGCGGCCTTGGCTTCGAAGACCGGGTAGAGCTCGCCGTGCGATCCGTCGGCCTTGTCGGAAATGGCGCGCACCACCACGAAGGGCAGGCCGTTCACCGTGCAGGCCTGGGCGATCGCCGCGCCTTCCATCTCGCAGCAGCGGGCGCCGAAGTCGCGGACGATGCGGCTCTTTTCGGCATTGTCGCGCACGAACGAATCGCCCGAGGCCACGCGGCCCTCGAAGGCCGCGATGTCGGGGGCCGCCTGGGCCACCGCATCGAGGGCCGCAGCGCGCAGGGCCGCGTCGGCCGGATAGGCTTCGGGCATGCCGGGAACCTGGCCTAGGGCGTAGCCGAAGTTGGTCGCGTCGACGTCGTGGTGCACGCAGTCGGTCGATACCACGACGTCGCCGATGTCGATCGTCGCGTCGAGCGAGCCGGCCACGCCCGTGTTGATCACGTGCGTGACGCCGAAGACGCTCGCGAGCACCTGGGTGCACAGGGCGGCGTTGACCTTCCCCACCCCCGACTGCACGACCACGCAGGGCACGCCTTCGAGCGTGCCACGGTAAAAGGTCATTCCGGCGCGCTTTTCGGTGCAGACGTCGGCGAGCCGCTCTGTGAGCAGGGCCACCTCGACCTCCATCGCGCCGATGACGCCGATCTTCAGTTGATGTTCCATGCGGGCCCGCCTAGCACTGCGGGTAGGTGAGATGGGCCTCGTCGATGCCCGAAAGCGTGTGGTCCAGATAGCGGCGCGCCCACCACTGGGCCTGGGCGAGGTCGCTATCGTGGTAGTTACCGCATTCCTGGGGACGGGCGCCGGGGATTTCGCCCTCGAAGCCGGCGATGAACTGGAAGAGCCCGCGCACGAGTTCCACGACCTGGGCCGCTTCGCAGTCGCCCCACACGATCAGGTAGAAGCCGGTGCGGCAGCCCATGGGGCCGAAGTAGAGGATGCGGTCCTTCCATTCGTCGAAATTGCGCAGGTAGGTGGCGCCCAAATGCTCGATCGCATGCACGGCGGCCGTGTCCATCACCGGCTCGCGGTTGGGCGCGGTCATGCGCAGGTCGAACGTGGTGGCCACGGCCCCGGTCGCGGGGTCGGCGTCCTTGCGCGACACGTAGATGCCCGGCTCGAGGCGCAGGTGGTCGACGGTGAAACTGGCGATCTTTTCCATAGCAGGCTCCTTCGAAGAGATGTGTCCTGGCAAGTATAGCCGAACGAGCCCGCTGCAGGCGAAACGCGAAGCGCCCCGCACGACCGCGGCAGGGCGCGGACTGCGGGGCGCAAGGCGGGCAGGCGAACGGGCGGCACGCGCACGGTCGAGCGCCGCTGCCGGCGGGCGGCCCTATGCGTCGGCCGGCAGGGACAGCTGGGCCTCGGCGGTGGCCAGACCGTTGAGCACGTTGCGGCGCGAGAGGCACCCCACGAGCTTGCCGTCGCGGGTGACGGGAACCTTTTTGATCCGCTTTTCGGCCAGGGTCTTGAAGACGTCTTCAGGGTCGTCGGCCACGTCGAAGGACACGACGTTTTTGGTCGCGATGCGCATGACGTCCAAATCGAGCAGGTCATGCAGGCGGTCGAGGAAGCTTTCCGATTCCATGACCGTGAAGAAGTTGGTGCCGTCGGTGTACTGCCCCGACTGCCGCGAGAGGTACTTGAGCACGTCGCCGTCGGACACGAAGCCCACGATAGTGCGGTCGGGGTCGACGATGGGCACGCCGCTCGTTTCGGTGGCGCGCATGGCGTCGATCGCGTCGCGCACGGTGGCGCCCACGGTCACGTAGGGCGATTGCTCGTTCATCATGTCGGACACGGCCCAGGGGCGGTCGATGCCCGGCACGCCCGTGCGGCAGAGGGTCTCGCGCTCGGCCTTCTTCTCTTCCGCTTCCGCACGTTCTTTGGGCGTATCGCGCACGAAGAGGAAGATGCCCGCCGCCACGATCAGCAGAACCGCGCACATGCCGATGAAGGCGATGTGGACGCCGGTGAAGGTGACGGTCGTGGCGTCGGCGCCGGCCGGGGCGAAAGCGGATCCAAGGGCGGTGAGGCTCACGATGAAGGCGGTGCCGAACGAGGCGCCCACCTGGTTGGTCGTCGAAGCGAGGGCGTTGCCGTGCTGCACGACCTGGTTGTCGAGCGAGTTCACGCCCCACGTGTTGATCGGCGTGATGAGGAACTGGATGCCGATCGCCATGATGCTGTAGACCACGGTGACCATGATGATGTCCATGCCCATGTTGAAGGTGGTCACGCCCACGGCGCCGATGGCGAGCAGGGTCGCGCCGAACATGACGACGCCGCGCACGCCCTTGCGGTCGAACAGGCGGCCGGCGATGAGGCCGGAAACGGCGCCGAAGACCGCACCGGGCAGCATGAGCAGGCCCGACACCGTGGCCGTGTTGCCCATGACCTGCTGCACGTAGAGGGGCAGGACCACTTCGGAGCCGATGAGTGCCGCCTGCATGAGGGCGATGAGGATCACAGCCGTGCGGAAGCGGCGGCTCTTGAGCACCTGCACGCGCAGGAGGGGCACGTCGAGCTTTGTCTGGCGACGGGCGAACAGGCCGAGCAGGACGAGGCCGGTCGCGATGAGGGCGGCGGGCTCGACGGGGTTGGCGGCCGTGGTGGCGTTCGAGATGCCGTAGAGCAGGGAGAGCATGCCGGAAAGGAGCAGGGCGACCGAAGGCGCGTCGAAGGGCACGCGCTCGAAGCCCGAGAAGTTCTTAAGCGACACGCTCGCGAAGATCACGACGATCGCGGCGATGACGGCGACGATCACGAAGAGCATGCGCCAGCCCACGCCGTCGACGAGGACGCCCGAAAGCGAGGGGCCGATCGCCGGCGCGAAGCTGATGATGAGGCCGACGATGCCCATGGCGCTGCCGCGGGATTCGCGCGGGAAGATAAGCAGGATCAGGGTGAAGACCATCGGCATGATGATGCCCGTGGCCATGGCCATCATGACGCGGGCGAGCAGAAGGATGCCGAAATTGGGCGCGAGCGCGGCCACGACCGAGGCGACCGCGAACCAGGCGATGCCGCCGATGAAGAGCTTGCGCGTGCTGAAGCGCCCGATGAAGAAGGCGTTGAGCGGGATGATGACGGCTTCCACCATCGAATAGGCGCTCGTGAGCCACTGGACCGTGGTCGCGTCGACGCCCGTGTCGCGCATGATATGCGGCAGCGCCGGCGACAGGAACGTGGCGTTGAGCACCACGAGCAGGGTGCCGGACAAGAGCACCGCGATCATCATCTTCTGTTGCTTGGTAAGACCCATGCAGTCATCCCCTCGTTGACGCGGGACGGGCGGGCGCGCCGCGCCGCCTGCGCGCAGCGGACCGCAGGCTGCCGCGCGCAGGGCAGACGGCGTTGGCGCCCGCTCGTCCCTGTTCGTACCTTGGTGTATCCCATAGAGAAAACGGGCCCTCGAACGAGGGCCCATGCAGTGATTTCCATTGTAAGGGGTCGCGGCGCCCCTTCGCCCAACGGTAATCCGTTCGCCATCATTCCCCCATCGCCGATGAAGATGTTGTCCATATTCCGCGGCGACGCGGTGGGTGCGGGCGGGTCGCGGCGAGCGGGGGATGCCCCGCTCGGCAAGCCCATCGGGGCGCAGCGGGCATGCTCGGTGCGCAGCGGATGCGGGCAGGCGAGACCGAGCGCGGCCGACGCGGGCGGAACTGGGCCGCCGGGCGCGCCCGACGCGGCGCGCCCGCGATACCCGGCCATCTACGAGAACAGTGACTGAAAGAAATCCACGATCGCGTCCCAGACGCCGGCGCCCCTGCCGCTCGTGCGGCCGCTCTCGCCCGTCGCTTCGGTCGACGTCTCTTCCGCAGTGGCGTCAGAGCCGGAAGCGCTCGTATCGTCCGCCGCTTGGAAGGCGCCCCCGAGCCCGCTGCGGTCGATCGTCGTCGCCTGCACCTCGTTTTCGGCAGCCGTCGCAATCGTCGTGCCGTAGGTGCCCGACACCGTCACCGTCACGCTGCTCGTACCGTCGACGAGCACGTTGCCCGCCGCATCGACAATCTTCACCGGGTTGCCCTGGGCGTCGGCCACGCTGCCGCCTTCGGCCACGTTGAGGGCAGCGACCGCGCAGTCCTGCGTCACGACCCACTTCGACGTGCCGTCGACGTTGACCGCGATCGAGCCGCCGGTCGCCTGGGTCGCGCTCGCGTTTTCGGTCACCTGGGTCGCGCCCGTCCACACAGACCCCTGGAGCAGGAAGACGTTGGCCGTCGAGATGCTGTCGACCTGCACGTTGCCGGCGAGCGTCTGGTCGATGCCGGTGAGGCTCACGGTGGCCCCGTTGCTGCCGGCACTCCCCCAGTTGTTGGAGTTGTTGCCTTCGGCCTGCAGCAAATTGGCGGCCCTGCTGTCGAACGCAAGCTCGGTGTTCTGCAGCACGATCGCCGCACGGGTGTTGGTGAGGTAGAACATCGACCCCGACTGGATGGCGCTCGACAGGGTGGAATCGACCGCCTGGAAGCGCGCCGTGTCGCCGCTCGACGTGTCGGCGTCGCCCGACGTGGACTGGTAGACGATCACGCCGTTTGCCACCGGGTCGCTGCCCGACGCGCCCGACTGGGCGGACGCGAGCTGGGAGTTCCTGATGGAAATCACGTTCGCGCCCTCCATGCCGGCGATCTGGCTGCCCGTCGCCGTGCCCGAGGCGCCGTCGACTTCAATCGTGCCCGTGGAATAGACGAGCGGCGAGCCCGACCCGGCCGTGTTGAGGTTGCCGCCCGCGACCGACACGTTGCCGCCGCCGCGGTCGGTTGCCGTCGCGGCGCTGTGGTCGCCCTGGGTGGTGATGTTGGCATTTTCGGCGATGACCGTGCCGCCGTAGGTGGCGTCGAGCCCGCGGGAGTTGTCGGCGGTCGTTTCGATGCTCACGTTGCTCGCGTACGCCGTCGCCCCGTCGGTCGCGAAGATCCCGTTCGACCCCTTCGAAAAGGCGGACAGGGCCGAATCGCTCACGGCCGCCGTCGACGAGCCGCCCACGGCGAGCAGGATTGCGTTGGTTCCGTAGAAGTTGCAGGCGTCGTCGTTCGTGCCGTCGCCCGACTTCTGCAGGGTGCCGCCTTCGATGACGAGGCTGCCGCCGTTGCGCACCAGGGCCGCATTCCGGTCGGCGTCCGCTTCGGAAATCGTCTCGTCGGTCGAGGTTGCGCTCGCGCCGTCGGCCGTCTTCTCGGCGGCATACGAGCCGGAATAGTCGAACGTGGTCGCATCGGCCCCGCCGCCCGCGCCGCCCGGCGCCCCGCTCGGGGCGGTGGCGCCCGAAGGCGCCTGGCCGTCCGCGGGGGCGCTGCCGTCGGCAGGCGCCTGGCCGCCCGCGTCGGGCGGGGCCGCCTGCTGCGCCTGCGCTGCATCGCCTGCTCCCTGCGCCTGCACGTCGTCGGCGAACGCCCAGACGGGCACGGTACCCAACGCGAGCGCAAGCGCCACGGTCGATGCGGCGAGTTTCGCTGCGGGGCGCGGGCGCATCGGAAGCGAGCCGTCGGAACGGTTGCATGGATTGATTGCACGTGTCATGTCGATTCCCCTTCTCATATCGCTTCGATACGAAAAGCCTATGCGCCCACGCTGAACGGACCCTGAAAGGAATGCGTGAGTCAAGGAGATGTGACCCCTTTGACTCATTTTGGGTGACAACATCACGCGCCCCCGTTGTCACCCGCCCGTTGTCGCCGGCCGCTAGAAGCGGGCGAAGCGCTCGTGACGCTGGCGCACCAGCTCGTCGCCCGAAAGGCCCTCGAGCTCGTCCAAGGACCGCACGACGAACTCCCGCACGGCCTCGCAGGCCTGATCGGGGTTTTCGTGCGCGGGCTTTTCTCCTTCCGAAATTACCTCGTCGACGATGTGCATGTCGAACACGTCGTGGGCGTTCATCCGCATGACCGCGGCAGCCTCGTCGGCGCGCGAGCGGTCCTTCCACAGAATCGACGCGAAGCCTTCGGGCGAAAGCACCGAATACACGGCATGCTCCTGCATGCCCACCTTGTTGGACACCGCGAGCGCAAGCGCGCCGCCCGAACCGCCTTCGCCGCAGAGCACCGACACCACCGGCACGCGCAGGCCCGCCATGGCCAGCAGGTTGTCGGCGATCGCGTTGCCCTGCCCGCGCTCTTCGGAATCGGCGCCGCAGTAGGCGCCCTGGGTGTCGACGAAGCACACGATGGGCCGGTTGAACTTTTCGGCCTGGCGCATGAGGCGCAGGCTCTTGCGGTAGCCCTCGGGCTGAGGGCAGCCGAAGTTGCGCTTGATGCGCTCCTTCAAGTCGGCGCCCTTTTCTTCGCCGATCACCGTGACGGGCTGGTTGCCCAGCCACGCCACGCCGCCCACAATCGCCCCGTCGTCGGCGAACATGCGGTCGCCGTGCAGCTCGATGAAGCCGTCGAAGATCCGGTCGATGTAGTACTTCGACGTGGGCCGGTGGGTGTTGCGGGCCATCTGCACGCTATTCCAGGCGCTATTGACCTCTTCGGAGGCGTCCTGCTTGGCCATCTGGGCGGCAGCGATCTTCAGGCGGGCGCGCGCCTGGTCGTCGCCTTCCACCTGGGCGGAAAGCGAGGCCCCGTCTTCGGAATCGAGCTCGTTGCGCAGCATGACGCGTTGGGTGCGCTTTTCGGCCGACCCGCTGCCCGTCACCGCGCCCATGATCTTGCGGGCGATCGTGCCTATCGCGCCGCCTTCCTCTTCGCCGTCGTCGGTCTCGTCGGCCACCGGCAGGGGCGCGTAGACCACGTGGTCGTAGCCGCGCTTGCCCGTTTCGAGCGCGCGGTTCACGCCGGCGTACGACAGGATGGCCTCCGATTCGCCCTCTGCGAGCGTGCCTTCCTTGCCGGCTTCGTGCAGGGCGAGCAGGTGGGCAAGCGTGGGCCGAATGTCCTCGCGCGCCACGATCGCGTCGACCAGGCCGTGGTCGAGCGCGAATTCGGCGGTCTGGAAGCCGGCCGGCAGCTCCTGGCGGATCGTGTCGCGAATCACGCGCTGGCCCGCGAAGCCCAGCAGCGCATGGGGCTCGATGAGGACCACGTCGCCCTGGGTCGCGAACGACGCCGTCACGCCGCCGGTCGTGGGATCGCAGATCACCGACGCGTAGAAGAGATGCGCCGCGCCGTGGCGCTCGACGGCGCACGACACCTTGGCCATCTGCATGAGGGAGACCAGCCCCTCCTGCATGCGCGCCCCGCCCGACGCGGTGAAGAGCACCACGGGCAGGCCCTCTTCGGTCGCGCGGTCGAACATGCGGGCGATGCGCTCGCCCACGATGTTGCCCATCGACCCCATGAAGAAGGTCGATTCCATCACGCCGAACGCGGTGCGGATCCCCGCAATTTCGCCCACGCCCGTGCGCACGGCCTCTTCCAGGCCGGTCTTATGGCGCTGCATGTCGATCTTGTCCAGGTAGCCGGGGAAAGCGAGCGGGTCGGTTTCGGGCAGGCCGGCGTCCCATTCCTCGAAGGTATCGGCGTCGAGCGTGAAGGCGATGCGGGCGTTGGAATCCATGCGGAAATAGCCCCCGCACGACGGGCAGGTATGGTAGCGTTCGGCCACCGACCGCTCGTCGAAGGTGAGGCCGCAGTGACGGCACTTCACCCACCGGTCCTCTTCGGGCGCGGGAACCTCGGTAGTGCAGCGGGTCCAGCCCATCGTCGGCGATTCGGGGTCGACCGTGCAGAAGACCTCGATCTTGCGCTTCTGGGCGCGGGCCAGGAAGCTGTCGACGCCGGCGAGCTCGCGGGAGACGCCGTCGAGCAGGATTACCGACGCGCCCGCTTCGGCCGCAGCCGAAAGCACGGCGTAGGAATTGGCGTAGAGGGCGTCGGAATAGGTGTCGCCCATGCACACGCGACCGTAGGCGCAGCGCAGGTGGGCTGCGTGGTCGTGGTCTTTGGTGTAGGGCGCAAAGGCGCGCATGCCGGCGTCGGACACCGCCAAAAGCAGGGCGCGGGCCGTGCGCCCTTGGCACATCACGAGAGCATGGGCCACCCCGTCGTCGTCGACGTCGGTGCCTTCGGTGAGCGCAGCCAGGTGCGCCTCGTCGTAGGTGACGCCCGTGTACTCCGACAGGTCCGCCGCGGCGACGCCGTTGGGGGCCGCATGCGCGCCCGACGCCTCGTTGGCGATGCTCTCCAGGCGGTAGGCCACTTCGGGCTCGGCCGCTGCTTCGGCAGCTTTGTCGACGCTCTTCCCGTCCCCGTAGGTGTAGTAGTTCTGATCGGCCATCGTCGCTCCCCTCTACGCTTGCGCCTGCTGGGCCGCCGTGGCGAGCACGTACTTCTGCGTCGCCGTCGCGGCGACGTCCCCGTCGACCGTGGCAACGACGTCGGCGACGACCATGCGCGACCCGCTCTTCACGATCGTGCCTTCCAGGCGCACGGTTTCGCCCGGGCGCACCTGGCGGCGGAACTTGGCCTTGTCGAGCCCGGTGAGGAAGCCGATCCGGCCCTCGTCGCCCTTGTTGACGAGCACGCAGAAGGACGCCGCCTGAGCGAGCGCTTCCATCAGGATGACGCCCGGCAGCACCGGGTGGCCCGGGAAATGCCCCTGGAACAGGGGCAGGTCGGGGTCGACGTCGAGTTCGGCCACGATGTGGGCGCCCGGCTCGCATTCCACTACGCGCGTGACCCACACGAAGGGGTCGCGATGCGGAAGCACCTGCTCGATGGCGGTCTTGTCGCACGGATAGGTAATCTCGCTCATGCGATTCTCCTTCTGCACCGGGCGCGCCCGCGCTCGGCAGATCGTCGCCGCGCGGTCCCTCCCCGCGCGGCGCGCATCGTTTCGACTGCGGCGCTAGTCGCCGTACGGCGCGATCGCGAGCGCCGCGTTATGGCCGCCGAAGCCCAGGTTGCAGGTGAGGGCCACCTTCTGGGGATAGTCGGTCTTCGCTTCGGTGAGCACGTTGACCGGGCATTCGGGGTCGGGCGTGGAAAAGCCCGTCGTGGGCGGCACGAAGCTGCCGGCGACCGAAAGCGCGCACACCACGGCCTCGACCGCGCCGGTGGCGCCCAGCATGTGGCCGGTCACGCCCTTGATCGACACCACGGGCACCTCGCGGCCCCACTCGTCGCCGCACAGGTCGATGAGCGCACGGGCCTCGGTGACGTCGTTGGCGTGCGTGCCCGTGCCGTGCGCGTTGAAATGTCCCAGGTCGCAAGGCGAAAACCCGCCTTCGGCCAGGGCGTCTTCCATCGCGCGGCGAATGCCTTCGGCGCTCGGGTCGGGCGCGGTCATGTGGTAGGCGTCGCCGGTCGACCCGTAGCCCACGATCTCGGCAAGCGGGGCGGCGCCGCGCTTCAAGGCGTGCTCGAGAGATTCCACGACGAGCGCGCCCGCGCCCTCGCCCGCCACGAAGCCGGCGCGGTCGGCGTCGAAGGGGCGCGAGGCCTTCAAGGGGTCCTCTTCCTTGGACAGGGCGCCCAGGTTGGCGAAGCCGGCGATGCAGATGGGGTTCACGGCCTCTTCGGTGCCGCCGGCCAGCGCCGCGTCGATGTAGCCGTGGCGGATGTCGCGCACGGCGGTGCCGATCGCATGCGCGCCGGTGGCGCAGGCGGTCACCACGTCGAGGCACTCGCCCTTCATCCCATAGCGGATGGCCAGGTTGCCCGCGGCGATGTTGCCGATCATCGTGGGGATGAACAGGGGGTTCACGCGCTTGGGGCCCTTGTCGTGGAGCTTGCGGAAGTTGTCCTGCAGCGAATCGATGCCGCCGATGCCCGTGCCGAAGATCACGCCGAAACGGGCAGCGTCTTCGGCTTCCATGTCGATGCCCGCCTGGGCCATGGCCTCGTCGGCGGCCACGAAGGCGTACTGCACGAAGCGGCCGAAGCGGTGGGCCTCCTTCTTCGTGATGCCGTGCGCGGTGGCGTCGAAGTTCTTGATCTCGCCGGCGTTGTGCACGTCCTGGTCGGACGTGTCGAAGCGCTCGATGGGGCCGATCGCGCAGGTCTTGGACATGAGCGCGTCCATAATCGCCTGCGTGCCCACGCCCGCCGGCGTGATGGCGCCCATGCCGGTGATGACCACGCGGTTGGTGCCGTCGGGACGCTTGACGTTGACGCCGTCTATCGTTGCTTGGCTCATAGCTGAATACCTCCGTCTACGCTGATGACCTGCCCCGTGATGTAGGACGCGCGCTCGCTGGCCAAAAAGCCCACGGCCGCCGCGACGTCTTCGGGCTCGCCGAAGCGCCCCGCCCCGATGCGCGCAAGGCTCGCTTCGCGCTGGGCGTCGGAAAGCGCCGCCGTCATGTCGGTGGCGATGAAGCCGGGCGCGACTGCGTTGGCCGTGACCCCGCGGCTCGCCAGCTCTTTGGCGATCGATTTGGTGAGGCCCACGATGCCCGCCTTCGACGCGGCGTAGTTGGCCTGGCCGGCGTTGCCGCGCAGCCCCACGACGCTGCTCATCGACACGATGCGGCCATAGCGCTGCTTCATCATGGGACGGGCGGCGGCCTTGCAGCAGTTGAAGGCGCCCTTCAGGTTCACGCCGATCACGTCGTCGAAATCGGCTTCCTTCATCTGCATGAGCAGCTTGTCGCGCGTGATGCCCGCGTTGTTCACGAGCACGTCGATGCGGCCGAAACGGGCCACGCAGGCGTCGATGAGGGCCTTGGCCTCGTCGGCGCGCGCAACGTTGGCGGCCACGGCAACGGCGTCGACGCCGAAGTCGGCCTTGAGCTCGGCGGCCACCGCTTCGGCCGCTTCGAGCCCTTCGGGGCGCGAGCAGTTCACGACGACGCGCATGCCCTGGGCCGCCAGCTCGCGGGCGATCGCCCGGCCGATGCCGCGGCTCGATCCGGTGACGACCGCCGCGCGCACGATAGGTTCGGTGTCTTGCATGGGCTAGTTCCCTTCCTTTTCCACATAGGCGGCGAAGCTCTTCGCGTCCTGCACGCAGGCGCGCTCGAGGCCCTTGTCGATACGGCGCACAAGTCCGGAAAGGACCCCGCCGAAGCCGGTTTCCACGAAGGCGCGCGCCCCCTGCCCTACCAGGTAGTTCACGCTCTGCTCGAACCTCACGCCGTGGGTGAGGTGGGCGACCAGCTGGTCGCGCGCGTCGGCGGCGCGCAGGGGCCGGGCCGTGGTGTTCGAGATGAGGGGCACCGCGGGCTCGCTGAATTCCACGCCCTGCAGGTAGTCGGCGAACGCTTCGGCCGCCGGCGCCATAAGAGGGCTGTGAAAGGCACCCTGGGTGGCCAGGCGGGCGCAGCGCTTGCCGGCGGCCGTCCATGCCGCTTCGGCCCGCTCGACGGCGCCGGTCGCGCCCGACACGACGATCTGGCCTGGGCAGTTGAAGTTGGCCATGACGAGCACCTCGCCCTGGGCGGCCGCCTCGACGACGGGCGCGAGCGCGGCTTCGTCGGCCTTGAGGAAGGCGCTCATGCAGCCGTCGGTCGCCTCTGCCGCCTGCCCCATGTAGGCGGCGCGGTGGGCGACGATGTCGAACATCTGCTCGTCGGAGACCATGCCCGCAAGGGCGAGCGCCGTGATCTGGCCCAGCGAGAAGCCGAGCACCGCGCCCGGGCGGACGCCGCGCGCTTCCAGGGCGCGGGCGATGCCCAGCGACAGGGTCACGATCGCCGCCTGGGCGTTGCGCGTCTCGTTCAGGGCGGCCGCGTCGCCGCCGCTCACCAATGCCCGCATGTCGCGGCCGAAGACCGCGCCGGCGGTGTCGAAGGCGGCGGCCACTTCGGGCACGTCGAAGAGGTCGGCGCCCATGCCGGGCTTCTGCGAGCCCTGGCCCGAGCACATGAACACGGGCAGCGCGGCGTCGATCGCCGCGCCCCCTTCCGTTTTCGTTTCGTCGATCATGGAAGCTCCTATTCCGCCGTCATCCGCGTGCGCTGGGCATTGGCCTGCGCAAGGCCTGCAAGCGACAGCCCGCCCAAAGCGCAGGCTTCAGCCATCATCTCGCGCACGACGTCGGCGGCCGTCTTGCGTTCGTTCACCAGACCCGCTACCTGGCCGGCCATCATGTCGCCGTCGTCGACGTCGCCGGCCACCGCGCGGCGCAGGGCGCCGAGCCACATCTTCTCGATCTCTTCCCCGTTGGCGTCGAGGTCGACTTCGAGCTGCTTGGCCTTGCGCGAGAACTTGTTCTTCAGGCTGCGCACCGGATGGCCCGAATCGCGGCCGGTGACGATCGTGTCGGACACCTTGGCCTTCAGGATGCGCTGCTTGTAGGCGTCGGCCACCGTGCACTCCTCGACCGTGAGGAAGCGGGTGCCGCACTGCACGCCTTCGGCGCCCAGGGCGAAGGCCGCGAGCATGCCGCGTCCGTCGGCGATGCCGCCCGCGGCGACGACCGGGATCGACACCGCGTCGCAGACGGCCGGAACGAGGGCCATCGTCGTGAGCTCGCCCACGTGGCCGCCCGATTCGGTGCCTTCGGCCACTACCGCGTCGGCGCCCAGGCGCTCCATGCGCTTTGCGAGCGCCGGGCTCGCAACGACGGGCACGACCTTGATGCCGGCGTCTTTCCACATCTCCATGTAGGGGGCGGGGCTGCCGGCGCCCGTGGTCACCACGTCGACCTCGAGCTCGGCCAGAAGGACGGCGATCTGGGCGGCGTTGGGGTCCATGAGCATGACGTTGGCGCCGATGGGGTTGCTCGTGATGCGGCGGGCCGCCTCGACCTGCGCGCGCACCCACTCTTCGCTCGCGCCGCCGCAGGCGATGATGCCGAGGCCGCCGGCGGCGCTCACGGCGCCCGCCAGGCTGGCGTCGGCGATGCGGGCCATCGAGCCCTGGATGATCGGCGCCTCGATGCCGAGCAGTTTCGTTACGCGCGTTTCCATTAGTCGTCCCTTTCCTTAGATGACGGGTTCGATGCGGATGACGGTGCCGCGCCGGCCGGGCGCAGGGAAGCGGTCGCTTCGGGCGTCGAACGCGCGTCGAAGAAGCCTTTCACCTTCGACAGCGCGATCGCGAGCACCCGCTGCTCTTCGGGTGAAAGCGGGTCGAGCGCCTCTTTGAGCATGCGCTTGTGGAAGAGCCGGTGGGCGCGCCAGACCTTGCGGCCCTTGGTGGTGAGCGATACGAGCTTGGTGCGGCGATCGGTGCTGCAGCGCTCGCGCTGCACGAAGCCCAGCCGCTCGAGCTTGTTTATAGCGCTGGTGAGCGTGGCCGTGGTGATGCCCAAGCGCGAGGCGACCACGTTCATGGGATTCTTCTCGTAGAGCCCCACGGCGACGCAGGTGTGCACGTCGGTGATCGTGAGGCCGCGGGTGTAGCGGTTGTCGAGCGCGCCCTGCTCGATGCGCAGGACGCTTTGGAAGGTGCCCGAAAAGAGGTCGTCGATGGAGAGCCCCTCGGCGATCAGATACGAGTAGTCGCGCTCCACCTGGGACGATGACTGCGCGGCCGCGTTCTCGGACATGCGGTTCCTTCCCTCTTCGCTGCTGCTGAGCCGCCGGCGCGCCCCATGCGGTGCGCGCATTGTGGGCTTCTTGCAACGAAGCCCGGGCGGCTTTTCAAACCGCTGGATATTTTGTTAGATTGTCTAAGCATTTGCAAGACCCGTTTTCACCCTCACGGAGCGCACACACATGTGCAGGGCGATGCGGCCGGCTACAGGAGGCATACGTGGGCGCAACCATCATCGGAACGGGCAAGGCGGTTCCCGCCTTCAAGGTCACGAACCATCGTTTGTCCCAGATCGTCGACACGTCCGACGAATGGATCGTGCCGCGCACGGGCATTCACGAACGCCCCATCGCCACCGCCGAAACGGCCACCGATTTGGCATCCGCCGCCGCGCGCCGGGCGCTCGGCTGGGAGGCGGGCGCGGGACTTGCCCCGACCGAAACGATCGACGCCGCCTCCATCGACCTGGTCGTCTGCATGACGCTCACCGGCGACGCGATCATCCCCAGCCAGGCCGCGCTCGTGAAGGCGCGCCTGGGACTGCCGAACGCCGTGGCCTTCGACCTGAACGCCGCCTGCGCGGGCTGCGTGTACGGCCTTGCGACCGCCCAGAGCATGATGGCCGCCGCGCAGGCGCCCGGCTGGGCCGGCAACCACGTGCGCCGCGCGCTCGTGATCGGCGTCGAGCGCATGTCGCGCATCCTCGACTGGACCGACCGCGCCACCTGCGTGCTCTTCGGCGACGGGGCCGGTGCCGTGGTGCTCGAATGGCGCGACGGGGCTACGGGCATCGCGAGCTCCTTTTTGAAGAACACCGACGACGAGGCCCTGACGCTCGCCTGCGGGAAGAATTACGACATGAGCTCCTTCCCCTTCGGTGACGAGATGGTCCTCGCCGGCGAAGGCCCCGACGCTACGGCCGGACCGCAGGCCGACGTGTCCCGCGACGCAATCGTGCACGACGACCATGCGCGCGCCGTCATGGGCTCGCCCTTCATTTCGATGACCGGGCAGAAGGTCTTCAAGTTCGCGACGAGCGCGATCGTCGAGGCGATCGGCACAGCGCTCGACCGCGCGGGCTGGGAGCTTGCCGACATCGATGCGATCGTCCCCCACCAGGCCAACGAGCGCATCATCCGCTACGCCGCCAAAAAGCTCGGCGTGCCCGAAGACCTCTTCCAGGTCTCGATCGGCACGGCCGGCAACGCGAGCGCCGCAAGCGCCCTCATGGCCCTCGACGATGCCTGGCGCTCTGGCAAGCTGCACGCCGGCGACAAGGCGATCATGGTGGGCTTCGGCGGCGGCCTCACGAGCGGCGCCATTGCCTTCGAAGCCTAACCCTGACAACGGTGACAACGGGGGCGGGGGGGGGGGGGTTGAGAGGGGGGGGGGGCAACAAA
>JALCHN010000029.1 GCA_022644775.1 Eggerthellaceae bacterium | reverse complement strand
CCCTGAGCCCAGAAGCTTCACCACCATCGAATAGAGCACCTGCGCCCCGGCGCCCACGTAGATGCAGGCCGGGTCGACGTCCATGCCGCGCGCCCCGCGCAGGTAGGCGGCGATCGCCCGGCGCAGGCGCTCGTTGCCCCAGGCCGGCTGGGGACCGAAGAGGTCCTCGTAGCGCTCGTGGGCGATGCAGGACCGCAGGGCCCGCGTCCAGAAGGCGCCCACTTCGGCCGACGCTCCCGTGCCCGGCCGCGACAGGTCGGCGAGCAGGGGTCGCGCCGGGCTTGCGGGCGCAGGCAGCCCGACCAGCGGCGGCATGAGCGCGCGCATGGTCGCGCCCCGAGCGGTGTTCGCCATCTGACCTGCAAGTTCGCCCCTGAGAGTGAGCGTCGACGCGCCCGGCCCCGCAAGCGGCGTCCCGCTTGCGCCCGCGCCGCCCACGAAGGAACCCGTCCCCTGCACCTGCCCCCGCGGCAGGCGTTCCACGAAATAGCCCCGTCGCGGCTCGGCGCGCACGTAGCCTTCGGCCTCCAGCTGGGCGTAGGCCGCTTCCACCGTCACCACGCCCAGGCCCAAGTGCTCGGCCAAGCGCCGCTTCGAGGGCAGCCGGTCCCCTTCGGCGATCCGCCCCGCCACGATGTCGGCGCGGATGCAGCGGTACAGGTATTCGTAGCGGCTCGTCTCGCCGCGCGCCGTCATGTCGTAGCTGAGCATCTGGTCCTATCGTTCGTGCGCTTCTGGTTCCATTCTGACCCTATCATAATTTCGGGAACTGACAATTTGCATAGCATCAGTTTCGCCCTAGCATCTTCCGCAACACCCATTCGAAGAAAGGAACGGCTATGGCTGAAACCCCGCAGAACCCCGAAGAACGCGCCCGCCTGAACCGCGAGCTCGCCCAGATGCTCAAGGGCGGCGTGATCATGGACGTCACCACGCCCGAACAGGCCCGCATCGCCGAAGAGGCGGGCGCAGCCGCCGTCATGGCGCTCGAGCGCATCCCCGCCGACATCCGCGCCGCGGGCGGCGTCTCGCGCATGAGCGACCCCAAGATGATCAAGGGCATCCAGGAGGCCGTGTCGATCCCCGTCATGGCCAAGTGCCGCATCGGGCATTTCGTGGAAGCCCAGGTTCTGCAGGCGATCGACATCGACTACATCGACGAATCGGAAGTGCTCTCCCCCGCCGACGACGTCTACCACATCGACAAGACCGCCTTCGCCGTGCCCTTCGTGTGCGGCGCGCGCAACTTGGGCGAGGCCCTTCGCCGCATCGCCGAGGGCGCGAGCATGATCCGCACCAAGGGCGAGCCGGGCACGGGCGACGTGGTGCAGGCCGTCAGCCACATGCGCCTGATCAACGCCGAGATCCGCCACGTGCAGAGCCTGCGCGCCGACGAGCTGTTCGAAGAGGCCAAGCGGCTCGAGGTGCCGGTGGGCTTGGTGCGCTACGTGCACCAACACGGCAAGCTGCCCGTGGTGAACTTCGCCGCCGGCGGCGTGGCCACCCCGGCCGACGCGGCGCTCATGATGCAGTTGGGCGCGGAAGGCGTGTTCGTGGGCAGCGGAATCTTCAAGAGCGGCAACCCCGCCAAGCGGGCGCGCGCGATCGTGGGCGCGGTGACCAACTACCGGGACCCGCAGGTCATCGCAGAGCTTTCGGAAGACTTGGGCGAAGCTATGGTGGGCATCAACAAAGACGAGATCGACCTGCTCATGGCCGAGCGGGGCAAATAATGGCGACCGCGGTTCTGGCCCTGCAGGGCGCCTTCGAAGAACACGAGCGGGCGCTGGCCGACGTGGGCGAAGCGTCCTTCGAGCTGCGCAGCGCCGCCGATCTGGCCCGGCCCTTCGACCGGCTCGTGCTGCCAGGCGGCGAGAGCACGGTGCAGGGCAAGCTGTTGCGTGAAGAGGGGCTCTTGAGCCCCCTGCGCGAGCGCATAGCGGCGGGCATGCCGGTGCTGGGAACGTGCGCGGGACTCATTTTGCTCGCGCGCGCGGTGGAAGGCGACGGGTCGCGCAAGAGCGCGCCCGACGCGGCGCAGACGGGGCCCTGGATCGGCACGCTCGACGTGGTGGTGAAGCGCAACGCCTACGGCCGGCAGCTGGGGAGCTTCCACACCGAAGGCCAGCTGGGGGACCTGGCGCACGTGCCGATGACCTTCATCCGGGCGCCGTTCGTGGCGAGCGCGGGGCCCGCCGTCGACGTGCTCGCGACCGTTGACGGACGGGCGGTCGCCGTGCGTCAGGGGGCGCAGATCGGGCTCGCCTTCCACCCCGAACTCGACGCCGACCGGCGCATCCACAAGAGCTTCGCCAAGCTCTAGCGCCATATGACAATGTCAGCTGCCCCTGTTGTCATATGACGACGGGGGTCGCGGGTGTGACAACAGGGGCGCGTGATGTTGTCACTCTTCGGTGTGACAACATCACGCGCCCCTTTTGTCACTCCGCTAGCGCACCGACACCGCCGCCGACACGACCAGGGCGCCGCCCGTGGTCGCATGCGCCGCGGGCATTCCCATCAGCATGCCGCACACGTAGGGCACGAGCCAGAACAGCCACACGGCCACGCTGAAGCGATGGAAGCGCGCGAGCGATGCGGGGTTGCGTCGCGCGACCGCCACGGTCGCCCAGGATGCGCCAGGCCGCTTCGATCACCCGCTCGCGCCGGGCGTCTTCCTTGCCCGTGGGCGCCACGCCGGGCTCTTCGGGCGGCACTGCGAGCGCGGCGGCATCCTTTCCCGCGCGCACCTTGTCATCGTTGCGTTTCGCCTGGTCTTCCATACTTGTCGCCTTCCCGTTCTCCCTCTGCAGCTGAGCGTGACGATACGACCCGCCCCATTGTCACACCGTTTGCGGGCGGCTTGCAGCCGATTGCCGAATCGGATGACTGCGACTCTTCACGGACGTAGAGCCTGGTCGGACCCTTGTTGATTTGTTGGACACGTTGCAATCAACACTATTGATATGGATTCCTGATTGTAATATGCTCACAGCATCACCTCGATTATAAGGAGCGAACATGGTGCAACGCAGGAACACGCGCCAGCGCACGCTCGTGGCCGAAGCTGTATCGGCCCTTCATACCCATCCGTCCGCCAACGACGTGTACGCCTACGTGCACGAACGGGACCCCCATGTGAGCTTGGGAACGGTCTACCGCAACCTCAACCTGCTTGCCGAAGAGGGCAAGATCCTCGAGGTGCACACGCCGGGCGGGTCGCACTACGACTTCCGCACCGACGACCACGACCACGTGGTCTGCACCTGCTGCGGCACCGTGGTCGACGCGGGCATGGGCCAGCATCGGTCGATCGACGACGACGTCGAAGCGCAGACGGGCTACCGGATCACGGCTCATTTCACCGTGTTCGAAGGCATCTGCCCGGCCTGCCAGGAGAAGATGAAGGCCCAGGCGTCGTAGGCGGCGCCCTTCCGCGGCAGACGGCGAGCGCGATGCGCGATTCGCCGCAGCCGCTGCAGTCCGCTGAGCCTCGCACGCCTCGCCGTGCGGGCGTCGAAATCGGAACGGCTCCCCTTCCGCATGCGGAAGGGGAGCCGTTTTTCGTTAGGCCAGATGGGCAACCGTCCAAGCGATGCCCGCGCCCAAGCGGCCCGTTGGATCGTTGAAGTGCCCGCCCGGGTTCCACACGAAGGCGCTCGCGCGCACCGCGTCGCTGTTCCGCAGGGCGTGTGCGAAGGCTTGGGTCGCAGCGCCCACCTGAGCGATGCGGGCGTTGCGCACCCGCGGCTCCTTTTTGCCCAGGCTCAGGTAAGCCACCGACCCCGCCGGCGCCTGCCGGCCCTGGGCCCATGCGTCCCAGCCGGGGAACCACAGCGACCCCGAACAACAGGCGAGCCCGCGGAAGGCGCCCGATTCCAAGAAGGCCCAGGCGGCGAAGAGGCCCGCGAGCGAATAGCCGGCGATCGCGCGGGGCCGCGCGGAGCGGGCGCCTTCGATCGCAGGGATGCAGTCGTTGAGCAGCCAGGCAAGCGTGGCCGGCCCGTCCCCGGCGAAGGCCTCGCCGTAGGCGCCTTTTTCCTCGGGCCAAGGCGAAAGGGCCGCGTTCCAGTCGTCGGCGTCGCAGGCCACAAAGGTGAAGGATGCGAGCTGCTGAGCGGCCGCCTGAGCGATCGCTTCGGCGTCGTCGCCGTGCGCGCGGTCGATGAAGGCGTAGCACACGGGAGCATCGGGCCCCGGCTCGCCCACCTCGACCACCTGCACGGCGCGGCCCGCAATCGTGCGCTCGGCCGCCGCATGCACGGAGAGCCCTTCCGCTGCCGATTCCGCAACCTGCACCGTTTCCGCAGCCGTCGCCGCGGCCCGCTTCATCTCCTCAGCCATGCGCCCTACTCCTTGTGCTGCTCGTGCAGGTAGGCGATGTAGCCGTTGCCCCAGGTCTCGATCGCGTCGAGCACCGGCTGGAAGCTGCGGCCGATGTCGGTGAGGGCGTATTCCACGCGCGGCGGGATTTCGGGATAGGCCGTGCGCTCGACCAGGCCTTCTGCCTCGAGGTTCTTCAGCTGGCTCGAAAGCGTGGCCTGCGTGATGTCGATGCTGCGCTGCAGCTCGCCGAAGCGCTTGGCGCCGCTGGACAATTCGTGCATGATGAGCAGGGCCCATTTGCCCTGAAGCAGCTTCTGCGCGGTGACGAAGGGGCAGACGCCGAAGTTCTTGGGAAGCGGACGTGCGGCCGCAGTGGTCATGCGGACTCCTTTACTCATGTGAAACGTACCTGCTATCGGTGAAAATACCGATTGCGTAGTTCTTTTTCACAAAGTATAACAGGATTTGTAAGTTGGTTATTTAAAGCAGGTCTGTTATTTCTACTTTATGGAAGGGATACCGATGGAGACGCAGAAGAAGATGCCTGTGGTGTTCACCGGGCACGGCAGCCCGATGCTCGCTCTGGAAGATTCCGAGGTTACGCGCGAGCTCACGCGCCTGGGCGAGCAGATCGTGCGCGAGTTCGGCAAGCCCCGCGCGATCCTCGCCGTTTCGGCCCACTGGTGCGCGCCGGGGACGTTCGCGCAGAGCGCGCCGCATCCGCGCCAAGTCTACGACATGTACGGATTCCCGCACGAGCTCTACGAGGTCGCGTATCCGGTGGACGGCGACGCCGATCTTACGAAGGCCGTGCAGGAGGCGCTCGGCAGCCGCGTGTCGGTCAACGATACCTGGGGCATCGACCACGGCACCTGGACCGTGCTCGTGCACCTCTTTCCCAAGGCCGACATCCCCGTCGTGCAGCTTTCGGTCGACCAGGGCGCGAGCGCGGGCGTCGCCTACGAGATCGGGCAGGCGCTCGAAGGCCTGCGCGACCAGGGATTTTTGATCGTGGGCAGTGGCAACACGGTGCACAACCTGGGCATGATCGAATGGAACAACCCGGACGGCACCAAGGCGACGCACCAGTTCAACGACGCCGTGGTGAGCGCGGTCGAGCGCCGCGACGACGAGGCCGCGATCGACTACGGGAAGCTCCCCCACGCCGGCTACGCGGTGCCCACGCCCGACCACTATCTACCCCTGCTCTACTGTCTGGGCGCGGCGCGGGGCGAGAAGCCGACCGTCTTCAACAACGTCTGCAACCTGGGCGCCATCGCGATGACCGGCTTCGCCTTCGGGATGTAGCGCGCGAGCGGCGGCCGCCCCGCCCCCAACAACACGCCTTTCTCGACGGTTTTCCCGAAAACGAAGGGATGCGCCTGCGAAAGGCGTGTTGTTACCCCCCGTATGCCGTCAGCCCGAGAAAATAACGTATATTACCGTGTCATTTCCCTGAAAATACGGTCATTTGCTTCGGTAATGTACGTTATTTCACGGGTGCGCCAAGCCCCCGCGTTAGGCGCACCCCGCATCAGAAGAACAGGCGGGCGGCGAACAGGGCGAACAGCATGAGCACGACCGACGTGCCCAAGGCGACGATGAAGGCGATGCGCCCGCGGCTTAACAGAACGCGGAAATTCACCGTCATGCCCAGCGCCGCCATGGCCATGCCCAGCAGCAGATAGCTCACGTTCACAAGCCCGGCGAGCACGTCGGCGCCCAGCGGAACGAACGTGCCCATCACGCTCGCGGCGAGGAAGCCCACCATGAACCAGGGGATGGGAACGCGGCCCGTCGCCGCGCCTTCGGCCGCCGCGCCCGACCCCTTCCGATACCACACGCCGATCGCGATGGCCGCAGGCGCCAAAAGCAGCACGCGCGACAGCTTGGTGATGATCGCCGCATCGAGACTTTCGGAACCCATCGCGCTGCCCGCCGCAACTGCATGGGCGATTTCGTGCAGCGACCCTCCCACGAAGACGCCGAACTGTTCCGCCGACATGCCGAGCAGCGGCTGAATCGCGACGTCCACCAACGTGAACAGGGTGCCTAGAATCGCGACGATCGCCACGGCGACCACTTTGTTTTCGGCCTGCCGCTCCCGTTCCTCTTCGGTCGCGCCTCCGGGAAGCTGCGAGGAGATGCCCATCACCGCCGCCGCGCCGCAGATGCCGCACCCCGATGCGGTGAGGACCGCCAGATGCCTGTCCACCCCGGCCTTGCGCTCGAACGCGTAGGTGAGCGCGATGGTGCCCGTCACGATCACGCACGCGAGCGCGATCGTGCGCACGCCCGACGCCGCCAAAACGAGCAGGTTGAGGCGGAAACCCAACAGGATGATGCCCGCCCGCAGGAACTTGTTGGAAATCAGGGCGATGCCGCGACTTCCGAAGGCGACGGGGCGGCGCAGGGTCTGCGCGAGCATGCCCAGCAGCAGCGAGATCACCATGGCGCCCACCACCTGAAGGTAGGGCAGCTTCGCCAGCAGGCTGCCCGCGAGCGAACAGGCGAACGTCAGCGCGAGCGCCACGAGAAAGCCTTTGGAACACACGACATCTTTCATATACGGTCCTTTCGAACGAATGCGGACCAAGTGTAGCGACGTGCGACTATAATCTATCCAAATAGTTAGTTATTGATGCATTAGCAATTCTTATAAATCGAGGCCGCCATGTTCGATTTGCTCGACCACCGTCTTGCGACCCTCGCGGTCGTGGCCCGCACCGGATCCTACACCGCAGCCGCCGAAGAGCTGTTTATCAGCCAGCCGGCGGTATCGCAGCAAATCGCCTCGCTCGCTTCCGAGCTGGGCCTGCGCCTGGTCGAGCGGCATGGGCGCCGCATGGAGCTCACCGCCGCCGCTCTCGAGCTGGTGGACTACGCCAACCGCGCGGGCATCGACGGCGCCCGCCTCGTCGAGCGCCTCCAACAGGGCGCGCAGCAGCCCATCGCCCTGGGCGCCACCCTGTCGATCAGCCAGTTCCTTCTGCCGCGCCTGCTCACGCGGGCGATCGCCGCCGACAGGTCCTTCAGCGTGCGCATTCTCAACACGGCGGGCCTGCTCGCGAGCATCGACGAAGGGACGATCGACCTGGCCCTCATCGAGGGGAATTTCGACCGTACCGCCTACGGCTTTATCGACCTGGGCGCCGAGCCCTTCGTCGCGGTGATGCCGGCGGGAACCCCGCAGCCGGCCGGTTTGGAGGACCTCTTCGACACCCCGCTACTCCTGCGCGAGCGCGGGTCGGGCACGCGGGCCATTTTCGAGGACATGCTTTCCGCGCGCGGGCTCGCCTTGGCCGATTTCCGCTGCGTTGTCGAAGTAGGCAATCCCGCCACCATCATCGAAATGCTCAAGCAGGGCTGCGGGGCGTCCTTCATGTACCGCGCACTCGTAGCCGACCAGCTTTCAAGCGGCGCGCTTTCGGAAGGACGCGCGGCCTGCCTGCGCTCCGAGCATCTGCTTTCGGCCGTGTATTTGAAGGGGTCGTCCGACGCCGGCCGCTACCGTGCCCTCCTCGACCTGCGGTGTGACGGAGGCGGCGACGCGTGCTCCGCATCGGGAACGGGCGCCTGATTTGCGCGGGGCCCGAGGCTGCAGGTGTGGGAACGCGACGGCCGCCGCGGGCGTGGGCGCGGGCACGAAGAACCGGCCATTTGCTCTAGAAAATGCCAAACCCCGGGGTGTGGCACACGGCGCCATTCGTGAGCGCGGCAGGTGCAAACAACACGCCTTTCGAGGCCATTTCCGCGAAAAGGATGCCCTTTGCTTCGGAAGGGTATGTTAATCCGCCCGGGCCGGAGCTAAAGCACAACCCGCTTCGCCCAACAACACGCCTTTCTCGATACTTTTCCCGAAAACAAAGGGGTGCGCCCGCGAAAGGCGCGTTAATTCGCCCGAGCCGGAATGTGCCAAACCCCCGGGGTGTGGCACACGCAGGGTGTGGCACACAGAAATCACGCCGATCCGCGCGCCCGTGCGCACCGGCCCCGATCGCGCAGACGTAAATTCCCCGCGTTCTTTGACACGAACAAACCCGATTGCGGTAGACTCAGTCACGTACTTTACCACTACAGTTTGCTAAAGTGCGCGCCCTCGCCTTCGGCGCGCCACGGAAGGACGCACCCATGGCAGAAGCCCTCGCCCCGCAAAAAGGCCAGTTGAAGCGCACGTTCGGCATGCGCGAGGCCGTCACCGTCGCCGCCGGTTCGGTCATCGGCGTCGGCCTGTTCACCACCGGCTCGAACGTGGTGGGCGACCTGGGGCCCTTCGTCATCTTCGCCACCCTGCTGGCGCTCGCGGTGAGCGTCTACCCCTCGCTGCTCTACGCCGAAATGGGCGCCGAGCTCCCCTACGCGGGCGGCACCTACCAGTTCGCCTCGATGGGCATCGGCCGCTGGGCCGGCGTGCTCGCGGGCTGGAACTTCATCATCTCCCTCGTGTCGGTGACCGGCGGCGAGGCGCTCGCCTTCAGCTACTACTTCAAGACGATCTTCCTGGCGCTGGGCATCGATCTGCCCATCGACGACGCGGTCCTCGCCGCGCTCGTGGTGGCGGGCTTCACGATCGTCAACGTCTTCGGCGTGGGGCTTTCGGGCCGCGTGCAGAACGCGTCGATGTTCTTCTTCTGGGGCGTGGCCCTCATCTGGTTCCTCACAATGATCCCCAACGTGAGCCTGCCCACCTTCATCACCACGCCCGACTTCATCTCGCAGACCACGCCGCTTTCCTTTTTCGCGGCCATGTGCATGATCTGGTGGTGCTTCGCCGGCTTCGAATCGGCCGTGTCGATGGGCGAGGAAATCAAGTACCCGCACATCAACATCCCCCGCGCCATGTTCCTCACGCCCTTCGTCGTCTTCGCTGTGAACGCCCTGTTCCAGTGGTTTTTGGTGGGCATCACGCCGGTCGACGCGATGGGCGCCCTGTCCGATGCCGATGCGCCCTTCGCCGAAGCCATGATCTCGGCGGGCATCATGGGCTTCCCGCTGGTCCTGCTCTGCATCGGCATCGCCTTCGGCGGTGACTTCTCGACCCTGAACGCCTCGACCGCGACCACCGGCCGCTACCTGTTCGTAATGGCCCGCGACGGCGCGGTGCCGAAGGTGTTCGCGAAAACGAGCGAGCGCTTCAGCACCCCCTACGTCGCCGTTCTCACGTTGGGGGCGCTTTCGATCCTGCTGATCCTCACGAACTCGCTCGATTACATCGCGAATCTGTCGCTGTTCGCCGACCTGTTCTACTACGTGATCGGCATCATCGCGGCGCTCTGTCTGCGCCAACGCTTCCCGCAGATGAAGCGCGCCTATCGCGCGCCCGGCATCAAATTCGGCGCGCCGGTGAGCGCCGTGATCTACGTGCTCATGATGACCCAGCTCGAACCCGACGCCTTCACCACGGGCATCGTGTGGTGCGCCATCGCGCTTGTGGTCTACGCCATCTGCCGTAAGGCTTACGGAACGAGCGGCGCATTCACGCTCGATTTGGCCGCATCGGGCGCCGACGACGAGCCCGGCCCCGAAGAGCGCGCCAAGATGGACCGCGAGTACCGCCTGTGGAAGATCGTGGTGGGCGCGGCCTGCATCGTGGCCGTCGTGCTGTTCGCCTTCCCCTACCTGGTGGTGTAGGCGACAGCGAGCTTCCGCCCCCGTTGTCACAACCGGAACCAGGGGCGCGAGCGAAGCGCCTGCGACCCCGTCCCGCGAGCGCACGGGGTCGCAGCCCAGGCGTCCCCAACCCAGCAGGTCCCACCCCGCAGCAGGGGCGACAGCGAAGCGCCTCGCCCCGTCCCGCGGGCAGAGCGGGGTAGCGGCGACGCACGGAAACGGCCAGCTCTTCGCTGCCAGACTCCCTCGCCGACACGAAGATGAGCGCAATTTGACGTAAATGTCTCTATTTCGCGGAATGCCGACGCCCGTCTACACTCGTATGCATATTTTGTTATACATATTCTTATTTATTGTCTATTTTCATTGACTGAAAACGCCACAGACCCTCGATTCCCTCCCACCATCCGCGAATTAGAGAAATTTACGTCATTTCCCGACCCGAAACGTGCAAAGCCGCCGCTGCGGTAGGGGCGACAGCGAAGCGCCTCGCCCCGTCCCGCAGGTCGCACAGGGTCGCGACCCGGACGCCCGACCAGGCGAGCCGCACCCGGCTGCAGGGGCGACAGCGCAGCGCCTCGCCCCTCCCAGCGAGCCCCAACCGCCAGCGTGTGACAATATCACGCGCCCCTGTTGTCATACGCGCCCCGTCCCGCAGGTCGCACACGGCCGCAACCGCCCAAAACGCCCCAACCCGCACGCGCCACCTCCTCGCGGGCGGCCGCAACAACCCCCCCTGCCCCAAGGCGGACCTGTGCAGGGGCGGGCGGGCGCGTCGGGCGCCGTCGAGCGCCCCGCCAAAGAAGCGCGCGTGAGAGGGCGCGCCTTGTGAGATCTGTCGGCCCTACGGCCGGGGCATGAGGTGACGCCCGCCCCGACCCATCGGCGCGCCCCGAAGCGCGCTTCGACGCGGGACTAGCGCGAGCCGGCGCCCTCCGCGCCCGCCCGCCCCGGCGACCCCCCAACTGCGGATTTCCTCTGCCCGTATTGGGAAAGCTTCTCAGACGGGTGTAGCATGAGCCCGAAGAGAAGAAAGGGGCTCCTATGACCGACCCTACCAGCACGCCCGCAATCGCCGGAACCACCCCCACCCCCGACGCCATCCGCGCCCTCGCCGCCTCCTACGAGCAGCAGATCGTCGAATGGCGCCGCCACTTCCACCGCCACCCAGAATTGGGCGCGCACGAGGTCCACACCTCGGAATTCATCCGCGCCGAACTCGCCCGCATCGGCGTCCCCTACCGCCTCGTCCGCGGCGAGCGCCCTCAAAAGTTCCAAGAAGAGCGCACTGACTTCATCGGCACCGGCATCATCGCCACGATCGCCGGCACCGCGCCCGACGCCTACAACGAGGACGGCACCCCCAAGCATCGCATCGCCCTGCGCACCGACATGGACGCCCTGCGCGTGCAGGAGCGCACCGGCCTGCCCTTCGCTTCGGAAGCCGAAGGCCTCATGCACGCCTGCGGCCACGACTGCCACATGGCCATGATGCTCGGCGCCGTCCACGTCCTCTGGGCCCTGCGCGACCGCCTGCACGGCGAAGTCCGCGTGATCTTCCAGCCCGCCGAGGAAATCTCGATCGGCGCCCGCGACATGATCGCCGCCGGCGCGCTCGACGGCGTTGAAGCCATCTACGGCGCCCATATCTGGTCGGAAGTCGACGCCGGCACCGTCTCCTGCCAGCCCGGCCCCCGTATGGCCAACACCGACTGGTTCCGCATCGACATCCAGGGCGCCTCTGCCCACGGGTCGATGCCGCACAAGGGCGTCGACGCAATCGTCATCGCCTGCCAGATCGTCGAATCCCTGCAGGTGCTCGTCTCGCGCGACACCTCCCCCTTCGAGCCGATCGTCGTGACCGTGGGCGAAATCCACGGCGGCACGGCCCGCAACATCATGGCGGGAAGCGCCTACCTCACCGGCACCCTGCGAACCTGGCACACGCGCTCGCGCAAGAACGCGATCGAGGAGATCGACCGCATCTCGCGCAAGATCGCCCACGCCTTCGGCGCCGAATACAACTTCACCTTCGAAGCGGGCAACCCCAACGTCGTCAACGACGAGCACTGCAGCGAAGTCGCCAGCCGCGCCGTCGAAGAGGTCCTGGGGGCAGATGCCCTCGCTTCCTACGAAGGCACGCTCGCCGGCGAGGACTTCGCCGAATACCTGCAGGTCATCCCCGGGGTCTTCGCCTTCGTGGGCACGCGCAACCCCGCGGTGGGCGCTCAGTTCCCCCAGCATAGCTGCTACTACACGATCGACGAGAGCGTGCTCACCAAGGGCTCGATGGTCGCCGCCCAGTGGGCCTGCGACATGCTCGCGTAAGCCCGCCCCGTGCGGCAAAGTTTGCCCAACTGTAAAACACCCCTGACCGCGAACGACTACACTGAAAGTCACAAACTCATAGCTCTTTAAAGGAGGCGTTGCATGACCCACCTGAAGTGGAACCACGAACTGCGAGGCAAAGAAGACGTGCTCATGCCCGAAATCGAGCGCGACGACGCCGAAGGCATCGCCCCGATCGAAACGCGCTTGCGCCACAACATCCTGCGCGTTCCGAAGGAAATCGAGCAGGCGAGCGGCATCGTGGTCTACGGCCGCCGCATCAAGAGCCTCCTCTACTCCACCGACATCGCGATCATCCGCAACTGCGATGCCGACGCCGTCTTCTGCGTCTACCCCTTCACCGCCCAGCGCGCAATCAGCGCCGGCGTGCTGAGCGCGGCCGCCGTGCCGGTCTTCTGCGGCGTGGGCGGCGGAACCACCCAGGGCATGCGCGCCACCTACCTGGCAATGGACGCCGAAAACCAGGGCGCGATGGGCGTCGTGGTGAACGCGCCCTTGCCCAACCGCGACCTGCGCATGATGGCCCGCGTAGTCGACATCCCGATCGTCGCCACCGTGGTGTCGGAAAAGACCGATGTGGGCCGCCGCATGGAGTTCGGCGCGACGATTCTGAACGTGGCCGCCGGCGCCAAGACGGCCGAAGTGGTCGCCAAGATCCGCAAAGAGCATCCGCGCGCGCCCATCATCGCCTCGGGCGGCAAGACCCCCGAATCGATCACCAAGACGATCGAAGCCGGCGCCAACGCCATCGTCTACACGCCGCCTTCGTCGTCGCAGCTGTTCAGCACGATGATGGACGATTACCGCGCCATGTAGACGCCCTGCACACGCAAGCGGGAAGACGGAGCGATCCGCCTTCCCGCTTTTCTTTTGCCCGCCTAGCGGCCGCTTTCCATCCGCGCCAAGCGCAGGGCCATGTCGAGTTGCTCCATGTCGGCGGGCTCGCGCGGGGAAAGGCCGGTGAGGCGCCCGATAGCGTCGAGCCGGTAGCGCACCGTGTTCTGGTGCTGGCCGAGGGCTTCGGCGGTGCGGGCCACGTTGCACCCGTATGTCGCAAAGGCCTCGAGCGTGGCCACGAGCTGGCCGTTGTGGGCGGCGTCGTGCGCGCGCAGGGGCTCGACGATCGCGCGGGAAAAGCCGACGAGCTCGGGCTCGTGCGCGAAGGGCAGGAGCACCCGGTCGATTCCGAGCGCGTCGAAGCCCACCGGCGCGCCGCCCCCTTCCGCCGACCGTTCGGCCGCCCACAGGGCCTCGCGCACGCAGCGGCCGAAGAGCTCGAGGCCCACCTGCACCGAGCTCGCGCCCACGCCGCGCACACAAGCGGCCACCTGCACGGCGTCAAGCGGCAGGAGCACATCGCGCTGGAAGACCGCGACGATTTCGCTCGCATCAAGCGCCTTTTCGGGGTCGCAGGTCACCGCGAGCAAGACCCCGCCGCGATAGACGAAGGCGACGGTTCCTAGACGGTGGAGCTCGCTCGAAAGAAAAGCCCGCCCGATCGCGCGGTCGGCCTCGTCGTCGATTGCCCCTTCCACCTGGGCGTACGCGCACACGATGCGCTCATCGAACGACGGATTCACGGCCAGGGCGCAGGCGCGCACTTCTTCGGCCGCGCACGACCGCCGCCGCGCGGCGTCGACGCGCCCCTGCACGAAGGTCGACGAACCTAGATCGCGCACCCGTTCGGACACGTCGACGATCACGTGGTCGAAGAGGAACCCATGCGCGTCGGCCACGATGAGCGGCAGGTTGCGCGCGTTGGCGTAGCGCACGGCCGCATCGGGAATCTGCAGATGCAGGACGTTTTTCACCACGAGCGCGCTCGCCCCGCTCGCCACGAGCGTGCGCACCGCCTCGCTGACGAGGTAGGAGTCGTCTTTGGCATAGAGGAAGGTCGACAGCACGAGCTGGCCTTCGGCGAGGTTGAGCCGCTCGTACTTGTCGCGCAGGCCGGGCATGAGCTCGTAATCGAGGATGCCCACTTCCGAAATGGGCCGCGCCAGGCCGCTTTCGCCCGCGATAAGGCGCACGGACCCGCGGTAGACCCGCATGAAATCGGACACGGTGAACTGCATGGCGCTCCTTGGTGAAATCTCTAGTTTCTTAGCAAATATTTTATCAATTTCACTATTAATTGCTGAAGATACCTCGAAAGCTAAGCTCATTTCGCCTAATTTACCCCATTTTTCTTGGAGTATTCTCCAACAAATCGTCCTCGCCTTTCCCACCGTCCAGCCCGTACTATGAGCGCATCGCACCGAGGAAAGGATCTCCCATGACACAGTTGCTCGTTCTTTCGGAACACGACATCACCAAGACCTTCACTATCGCCGACGCGATCGGCGCCGTCGAAGACGCCTACGTCCAAAAGGCAAAGGGCACGGGCGTCGCCTGGCCCATGGTCTACGAACAGTTCGCCCCCGGCGAAGCCGACATGGACATCCGGTCGGGCGAACTGGCGGGCAGCGGCCTGTTCGGCCTGAAGCTCACCGCCTGGTTCGGCGCCAACCCCGAGCGTGGCTTGCCCGAAATCTTCGGTACCGTCCTGCTCTGCGACGACCGCACCGGCGAGCCCCTCGCCCTGCTGAACGGCAGCGCGCTCACCGGCATGCGCACGGGCGCCGCAGGCGCCCTGGGCGTGGCGCACCTGGCCCGCAAAGACGCGCGCACCCTGCTCGTGTGCGGCGCCGGCCACCAGGCCGCCTTCCAAATCGCCGCGACCCTGATCCTGCGCCCCGCCATCGACCACGTCATGGTGTGGGACCCGCGCCACGCGAGCGCGCCCGTTGCCCGCGTCGAACAGATCGAAGCCCAGGTCGCCCAGCTGCTCGCCGACGCCGATGCGAGCTCGAGCGCCCGCATCGAAGCCGTGGCGGACGGCAAGGCGGCCGTGGGCGCCGCCGACGCCATCATCACGGTGACCCCGGCGACCGAGCCCTTCATCGAAGCCGACTGGGTGCGCCCCGGCACCCACCTGTCCTGCGTGGGCGCCGACATGCCCGGCAAACAGGAACTCGCGAGCGACCTGGTCGCCGCCGCCCGCCTCTTCTGCGACGACCACGCCCAGTCGGTGGCTTCGGGCGAATTCGAAGTGCCCGCAGCCCAAGGCGCCATCGCGCCCGAAGACATCGCCGCCGAACTCGGCGAGGTGATCGCCGGCACCGCGGCCGGCCGCACCGCCGAAGACGAGATCACCGTCTTCGACACCTCGGGCATCGCGGTGCAGGACCTCGCCTCCGCCAAAACCGCCTACGACCGCGCCGTTGACGCCGGCCTGGGCACCGCCGTCAACCTATAAACCCCGCACCACCTGCCCACCCCGTCTCAAGAAAGGACCCATCTTATGGAAATCAAGGACTTCGCCGTCGAACAGTGGATGAACGAATGGGAAACCAAGTGCACCTATAACGTCGCCGAAACCTGCACCTACTCCCTCACGCTCGACCAGCTCTTCGATCTCTGCGGGGGCGACCGCACCCAGTTCATGAACGACTTCGCCCAGCGCCGGCTCACCTACGGCGCCATCGAGGGCAACCCCGCCTTCCTCGAAGGCGTCTGCGGCCTCTACGAAACCGTCGAACCCGGCCACATCATCCCCACCCACGGGGCGGCCGGCGCCAACTACCTGGTGCTTTCGACCCTGTGCGGCCCGGGCGACCACGTGGTGTCGATCATGCCCACCTACCAGCAGCTCTATTCCATCCCCGAAATGTGCGGCGCCACCGTCGACATCCTCCATCTGGAAAAGGACGACCACTACCACGTCGATGCCGAAAAGCTCGCCGCGCTCGTGACCGACGACACCAAGGTCATCTGCATCAACAACCCCGACAACCCCACCGGCGCCCTGCTCTCGCGCGAGGAGATCGAAACGATCGTGGGCATCGCCCGCGACCACGACGCCTGGCTCATGTGCGACGAGGTCTACCGCCTGCTCACCCAGGACGACGACGGCTTCACCACCTCGCCTATCGACCTCTACGACAAGGCCGTCGTAACGAGCTCGATGTCGAAGGTGTGGTCGCTGGCGGGCATCAGGCTGGGCTGGGCCATCACCAAGAGCCCCGAACTGCGCCGCGACCTGCTCTCCCATCGCGACTACGACCTCATCTCCTGCGGCATGTTCGACGAAGCCGTGGGCGCCTTCGCCCTCGCGCATGCCGACAAGATCCTGGCCCGCAGCCGCCGCATCGTCCGCCAGAACCTAGCTGCCCTGGAAGCCTGGGTCGATTCGGAAGAGCACCTTTCGTTCGCGAAGCCCGAAGCGGGCACCACGGCGCTCGTCTACTACGACTACGACCTCGGCTCCTACGAATTCTGCACGCGCATGATTCAAACCACCGGCGCCCTGGTGACCCCGGGCGACGCCTTCGAAGAGCCCAAGAGCATGCGCATCGGCTACGCCTACAGCGACAACGTCGACGATCTGAAGGAAGGCCTCGCCGCGATCAGCGCCTTCCTGCGCACGCTCGAATAAGCCGCGCGCCCTGCCGCTGCCGGCGACAGGGCGCTCTTGCGACAGGGCGAGAGCGCCCTGTCGCATCCTTCGGCCCGGATCGGTCCGGGCCTCACCATATGCAAGGAGCAGCCATGAGCACCTTTTTCAACGAACGTTACGCGGGCATCGTCCCCTATGTGCCGGGCGAGCAGCCCCACGACCGGCCCTACGTGAAGCTCAACGCCAACGAAACGAGCGTGCCCGCCGCCCCGGGCGTGCGCAGCGCCCTCGACGACGACCTCTTCGCCGACCTCGGCCGCTACGCCGATCCCGCGGCCCTGCCTTTCCGCCGAGCCGTGGCTGCGCGCTTCGGCGTCGACGCCAGCTGGGTCTTCGCCGGCAACGGCAGCGACGAGGTGCTCGCCTTCTTCTTCCTGGCCTGCTTCGGCCCACGCGACCCGGTCTGCTTCCCCGACATCACCTACGGCTTCTACCGCACCTACTGCGACGCCTTCGGCGTGCCCTGCCGCGAGATCCCGCTCAAGTGCGATTTCAGCCTCGACGTCGACGCCTTCTGCGCGGCGAGCGAGCACGTGGTCATCGCCAACCCCAACGCACCCACGGGCCTTGCCGTCTCGCCGGCCGACATCGAGCGCATCTGCCGGGCCAACCCCCGCCGGCTCGTGATCGTCGACGAGGCCTATGTCGACTTCGGCAACCCCACTTGCGTGCCGCTCGTGGAAACGCTCGACAACCTGGTCGTAGTGCAGACCTTTTCGAAATCGCGCAACCTTGCCGGCGCCCACATCGGCTTCGCGATCGCCCGGCCCGATTTGGTCGACGACGTGCGGAAGGTGAAGATGTGCTTCAACCCCTTCAACATGAGCGCGCCGACGATGGCCCTGGGCGTCGCCGCCTTGGCCGATAAGGACTACTACGACGCCTGCATCGAACGCACCGTTGCAGAACGCGAGCGCACCGCCGAAGAGCTCGCCCACCGCGGATTCACCGTCCTGCCCTCGCACGCCAACTTCCTCTTCGCGTCACGCGCCGGCACAGATGCCTCAGCCTGGAACGCCTCCCTGCGCAGCCAGGGCGTGCTCTGCCGCCACTACAGCGAGCCCCGCATCGAAGACTGGCTGCGCATCACCGTGGGCACGCGCGAGGAGATGGACGCCTTCTTGGCCGCCACCGACGCCTTCCTGGGCGGCCGCTAGACGCCAGCCCCACCGCAAGCAGCGGGACGCCCGCCGCATGCGGCCCTCCACAGGGCGCCCACCCGGCGGGCGCGCGAGGCGGCAAGATGCTAGACTACGTGCGCACAGAAAACGAAGGAGCACACGTGTCCAAGCTATCCGACGAAATATCCTCGCGCCGCACGTTCGCGATCATCTCGCACCCCGACGCCGGCAAAACGACCCTGACCGAAAAGCTCTTGCTCTACACGGGCAGCATCCAGACCGCCGGCGCCGTGAAGGGCAAGGGCGCCGCGAAGCACGCCGTGTCCGACTGGATGGACATCGAGGCCGAACGCGGCATTTCGGTCACCTCGTCGGTGCTGCAGTTCACCTACCAGGGCAAATGCGTCAACATCCTTGACACCCCCGGCCACCAGGACTTTTCGGAAGACACCTACCGCACGCTCATGGCGGCCGACTCGGTGGTCATGGTCATCGACGGCGCCAAGGGCGTCGAGGCCCAGACCATCAAGCTGTTCAAGGTGTGCACCCTGCGCCACATCCCCATCTTCACCTTCGTCAACAAACTCGACCGCGAAACCCGCGACCCCTTCGATTTGATGGAAGAGATCGAAGACGTCCTGGGAATTTCCACCTACCCGGTGAACTGGCCCATCGGCTGCGGGCGCAACTTCCGCGGCGTCTTCGACCGCGAAAGCCGCCACGTGATCGCCTTCCAGGGCGACGGCCACGCCAACGCCACCAAAAAGGTCACCGAAATCGAAGCCGAGCTGGGCAGCCCCGAGCTCGACGAGCTCATCGGTGCCGACAACCACGCCACCTTGGTCGAGGACATCGAGCTGCTCGACGGCGCCGACAGCGCCTTCGACCTCGACGCCGTGCTCGCCGGCAAGCTCACGCCCGTCTTCTTCGGGTCGGCGCTCACCAACTTCGGCGTCGAGCCCTTCCTGCGCGGCTTCTTGCGCATGGCGCCCGGCCCCAAGCCCTACACCGACGTGCTCACCGAATCGCCCGTCGACCCGGTCGGCCGCGACTTTTCGGGCTTCGTCTTCAAAATCCAGGCCAACATGGACAAGCGCCACCGCGACCGCATCGCTTTCCTGCGCATCTGCTCGGGCAAGTTCGAGCGCGGCATGGCAGCCACCCACGTGCAGAGCGGCAAGAAGCTCAAGCTCGCCGTGGGCACTTCGATGATGGCCGAAGACCGCGCGATCGTCGACGAGGCCTACGCCGGCGACATCGTGGGCCTGTTCGACCCGGGCATCTTCTCGATCGGCGACACGATCTGCGCCGGCAAGGACCCCGTGCAGTACCCGCCCATGCCCACCTTCGCACCCGAGCACTTCGCCCGCATCACGCAGATCAACACCCTAAAGCGCAAGCAGTTCATGAAGGGCTGCGAGGAACTGTCGCAGGAAGGCGCCATCCAGCTCTTCCGTCAGGTGGGCACGAGCACCGAGAGCATGATCGTGGGCGTGGTGGGCGTCCTGCAGCTCGACGTGCTCGAGCGGCGCCTGCAGACCGAGTACGGCGTCGAGGTGCGCAGGCAGGGGCTCGGCTACACCCAGATCCGCTGGATCTTAAACGACCGGTCGACCTACCGCCTGGGCGACTTGAAGCTCACCTCGTCGACCTGCCGGGTGGAAGACATGCGCGGCAACCGCCTGCTGCTCTTCAACAGCCCCTGGGACGTGAACTTCGCGGTGGAGCACAACCCCACGATCGAGTTCTCGGAATTCGGCAACATCTCCTTTTAGCAACGAGCGCCCCGCATGAACGGGGCGCTTTTCTGTGGCGGGTACTACGCGAGCGGAACGCGATGCGGATTTACGAGCGCCGATGCACACCCGTGTAGCACGCGTGCGAGGCCGCGCACTCAACAAACGGGTAACCCTTGGCCGACGAATCGCCCTCCCCCGAAAAATCTCTTCCAAGGGGGCGCCAGAGGACTACGATAGCGACGTTGCCAGGTTCCCAGGAAAAAGGAGTCGCCCATGTGCACGGCAGCAACCTACACCGCGAAAGACCACTATTTCGGCCGCAATCTCGACCTTGAATACTCCTACCACGAGCAAGTCGCGATCACCCCGCGCAACTACCGCTTCGCCCTGCGCAACCTGCCCGACATGGAAACTCACTACGCCATCATCGGCATGGCCTTCGTCGTCGACGGATTCCCCCTCTACTACGACGGCATCAACGAAAAGGGGCTGGGCATGGCCGGCCTCAACTTCCCCGGCAACTGCCAGTTCCGCCCCGTGACCGAAGGCAAAGACAACGTGGCTTCCTTCGAGCTCGTCGCCTGGATTCTGGGCACCTGCGCCACCATTGAAGACGCCCGCGCCAAGCTTGCCCGCGCAAACATCACCGATCAGAACTTCACCGACGATTTGAAGGCCAACCCCTTGCACTGGATCATCGCCGACAAGGAGCGCCAGATCGTCGTCGAGCAGACCGCCACGGGCCTGCACGTCTACGACGACCCGGTGGGCGTGCTCACCAACAACCCCACCTTCGACATGCAGATGACCATGCTCGCCAATTACCGCAACCTCTCCGTCGACCAAGGCGAAAACCGCTTCGCCCCCAGCGTCGACCTCGCCGCCTACAGCCGCGGCATGGGCGGCATGGGCCTGCCCGGCGACCTTTCGAGCGCCTCGCGCTTCGCCAAGGTTGCCTTCACGCGCATGAATTCGGTTTCGGGCGACAGCGAATCGGAAGCCGTGAGCCAGTTCTTCCACATCCTGGGCAGCGTGGAACAGCAGCGCGGCCTGTGCAAGCTGGGCGAAGACTCCTATGAGATCACGATTTACTCGAGCTGCTGCAACCAGGACAAGGGCATCTACTACTACACCACCTACGAGAACAGCCAGATCACCGCAGTCGACATGCACAAGGAAGACCTCGACGGCACCAAAGTGGTCACTTACGACCTGGTGAAAGGCCAGCAGATCAACTACCAGAACTAGCCCGCAGCCGCGCAAACGGCAGCGCATACGCAACCGGGGCCCTGCGCGCGAACGCGGGGCCCCGGTTGTTTGATAGGGAACGAAAGAATCGAAACGCTAGGCGCGAGCGTTTAGGCGCCCGGGCGCACCAAAGCGCACTTCAAGAAGGCGTCGCCGAAGGACTCGCCGGTGGCGCAGGCGCGCAGGGCGCGCGCAGGGTCGCCCACGATGCGGCCGGCCAGGGCGTCGACGCCGTAGTCGAAGAGGGCGGGCAGCATCGGCGTCGAGGGGCCGGTGACCACCACGGTCGCCCGCGAGGCCAGCTCGAGTAGGCGCGGCATCGTCTTGTTGGTGAAGGTCGTGCCCGTCATGAGCACGAAATCCTGCTCGGGCAGGACGTACTCGCAGGCGGCGTCGGGCAGGTCGCCTTCGCGCGGACGGCGTTCGAGCACGGTGAGGTGCGCAGCCGCCGCGAGCTCTTCCATATGGGGGAAGTGACCGATCACGCACACGTTCGGCCGCTCCTCGCGGGCGGCGACCTGCTTCATCACAAGGGAAAAGCCGTCGGAGCCTTCGCCTGTGAGCAGGCTGGGGCCTTCGAGCTTTTCCGCCGTCGCGTACCAGGCGTTCAGGGCCGCGGCCCCCAGCGACGCGTCCTCGAAGCACCACGATTTCACCAACGCCGCCACGTCGCGCAGACGAGCGCCCGCCACGTCGCGCACGCCTGCAGGAGCCACCCCGCCGTGGAAGGTGTAGGCCACGCCCGCCCCGCTTTCGGCCGCCACGCTGGTCCAGTTCGAGCCCACGCAGGCGTCGACGACGCGCACGTCGGCGGGCACCCCTTCGATCAGACGGTCGTAGATTTCCCATGGGTTGCGCACGTGGGTCATAGCCGGTCTCCTTTCCTGCGCAGGCGCTCCGCGCGCCACGGCCTTATCGCACGAGCGCCCGCAGCTGCCGAGCGCGTCTTTTCGCCCCACTATACGGCAGTTGCCCGCGCGCCGCCGCCGGCCCGCGCCATTCTGCGGGTTTCCCCCGCCGCCGCGTGAGGAAGTCCCGCGCGGGTCGCGCGAGCCCTCGCCTGCCGCCCCCGCAACTGGCGCCCGGCCCTCGCTGCCCCGCTCGCCCTGCGCGCCTGCGGCCTCGTCGCCGCCCCGCTCGCCTTCCGCACTTCGTTCCACCCTTGTGACCTGGTCTTTCGCTTTCGCCGAAAACCAGCGTTCAGATTCCCGAAACCCCGTTTCGCTTGACGCGAACACCCCTGCGGCATAACGTAGCACCTGAACTTATTCCTACCTCGTTACTAGGTTTTGCAAACTCGACCTAGGGCGGCCAAGAGAGAGAAGATTCGCATGACTGTGAAGGCTATCACCCGCATCGATCAGCTGATCGGCAACACCCCGCTTGTCAAGCTCAACGTGAGCGACAAGGCCAACGTCTACGGCAAGCTCGAAAAGCAGAACCCCGGCGGCTCCGTGAAGGACCGCATCGCCAAAGCCATCATCGACGACGGCATCGCCAAGGGCCTCATCAACAAGGACACCCTGATCATCGAGTCCACGTCCGGCAACACGGGCGTCGGCCTGGCCATGATCGGCGCTGCCTACGGCCTGAAGGTCATCATCTTCATGCCCAAGGGCATGTCGGTCGAACGCCGCAAGCTCATCCAAGCCTACGGCGCCGAACTGCGCCTCGTCGACGGCGGCGTGCCGCTGGCCAACGAAGAGGCCGCCAAGCTGCTGGCCGCCACCCCCAACAGCTTCGCCCCCAGCCAGTTCACCAACGAAGTGAACGTCCAGGCCCACTACACCACCACCGGCCCCGAGATTTGGCGCGACACCGAAGGCGAAGTCGACGCCTACATCGCCGGCGTGGGCACGGGCGGCACGCTCACCGGCGCTTCCAAGTACCTCAAGGAGCAGAACCCCGCCATCAAGTCCTTCGCCGTTGAGCCCGAAGAGTCCCGCATCCTCGAGGGCGGCGAAAACCACCCGCACAAGATCCAGGGCATCATGGCCGGATTCATCCCCGACATCCTCGACCAGAACTACTACGACGACATCATCCACGTCTCCACGGAAGAGGCCTTCGCCTACCAGAAGAAGCTGGCCGCCGAGCAGGGCATCTTCGTGGGCATTTCCGCCGGCGCTGCCGCCGCTGCAGGCGCCAAGCTGGCCGAGCGCCCCGAATTCGCCGGCAAGAACATCGTGGTGATCCTGCCCGACACCGGCGAGCGCTACCTGTCGATGCTCAACTTCGACGAAGAATAGCTTCCCTACCTTCATATTCATGCAAAGAGCCGCTCCTTCGGGGGCGGCTCTTTTTCATTTTCGCTAGAATGGGTGGGAACGCCACACGGCGCCCGCCAGCGCGCCGCGCCCCCATACGCCAGACCATCAGGAGGTTTCCCTATGCCGGAATCGAACGAGCGCTACCTTTCCCTGCTTGCGAAAGGGCTCCCGTCGAAAAGCGCCGTCCAAGCCGAACTCGCCCGCATCGCCGGCGAGCGCGCCCTGCCGAAGCCTCCGGAAATCTACGTGTCCGACGTCCATGGCGAATACGGGGCCTTCTCGCACGTGATCCGCAACGGCGCAGGCTCGATCCGCCGCACGATCGACGCCCTCTTCCCCGACATGAAGGACGGCGACCGCGCCGAGCTCGCCACGCTCATCTACTACCCCACCGAGAAAATCGCCCTGTGGACCAAGCGCGGGGCCAACGCGCAGAAGCGCTGCGCGAGCGCGATCAAGCCGCTCGCCCGCGTGCTCGCGTCTTTCGCGAGCGCCTATACCCATGAGCACGTGCGCTCCACGATCGAAGGCGAGCTCGCGCCCGTCGTCGAAGAGCTCATCTGCATGCCCAGCTCCGCCGCCACCGACGCGATCGTCGCGAGCGCCGCGTCAACCGGCTGCGCCGACGCGCTCGTGCTCGCCCTGGCGCACGCGATCAAGCGCCTGGCCGTGGCCCGCATCCACCTGGTGGGCGACATCTACGACCGCGGGCCCGCGCCCGAGCGCATCCTCGATGCCGTGGGGTCCCTGCCCAATATCGACGTCCAGTGGGGCAACCACGACGTCGTATGGATGGGCGCCGCCCTGGGCAGCGCCGGCTGCATCGCGCACGTGGTGCGCAACTGCGCCCGCTACGGCAACCTGTCGGTGCTCACCGACTCCTACGGCATCAACCTGATCACCCTGTGGCTGTTTGCGCTCGACGCCTACCGCGACGACCCCTGCGCGGCCTTCGGGCTCAAAGGAGGGCGTTCGGCCTACCCCGAGCTCACCGACGCCGAATACGACCTCACCGTCAAGGTGCAGAAGGCCATGGCCATCATCGAGTTCAAGGTAGAGGCCAAGATCATCGCCCGCAACCCCTCCTTCCACATGGAAGACCGCAACCTCCTCGGCGCCATCGACTTCGCCCGCGGCACGATTGATATCGACGGGGTCACCTATCCTTTGGCCGACACGGTCCTGCCCACGGTCGACCCGGCCCATCCGCTCGAGCTCACGCCGGCCGAAGCGTCGGTGGTCGAAAGCCTGCAGAAGGCCTTCACCGGCTGCGAGCGCCTGCAGGAGCACATGCGCACCCTGCTCGACAAGGGCAGCATGTACCGCATCGAGAACAACGTGCTCATGTTCCACGCCTGCGTGCCCCTGAACCCCGACGGGTCGCTTTTGGCGGTCAATCTGTTCGGAAAAACCTACAAGGGCCGCGCCCTCTTCGATGCGATCGACGGCTACGTGCGCGACGCCTTTGCCGCCAGCGACGCCCGCACCCGCCAGCGCGGCGCCGACCTGCTATGGTACCTGTGGCTGGGCCAGGGCTCGCCCCTGTTCGCCAAGAGCAAGATGGCCACCTTTGAAATCTACTTCGTCAACGACAAGAACGCCAAGAAGGAATCGCGCAACGCCTTCTACACCCTCTACGAGGACAAGCGCGTGCTCGACGGGATCTTCCGCGACTTCGGCATGGACCCGGCGGGCGCCCGCATCGTGTGCGGTCACGTGCCCGTGAAGGTGTCGAGCGGCGAGAACCCGCTCAAATGCGGCGGGGTCGTGATCGACATCGACGGCGGCATGTCCAAGCCCTACCAGAGCAAGACGGGCATCGCCGGCTTCGCGCTCGTGAGCGACGGGCGCGGCCTGGTGCTCAACGCCCTCGACCCGCTCGAGTCGACCGAAGCGGCCGTGCGCGACAACCTCGACCTGCACCCCACGCCGACCGTGGTGAGCGATGCGCCCGTGCGCGTGGCCGACACCGACGAAGGCACCGCGCTCGCCCAGTGCGCCGAGAACATCAAGGCCCTCCTGAGCGTCTAGTGACAACAGGGGCGCGTGATGTTGTCACACGCCCCGCTCGGAATGCAGGCTTGCCGCAATCGGCTGCTCGTTTTGCACGGTTGGTGCACGGAATTTCGCGTTCGGCCCCCGTATTCGGGGGCCGCTGCTCGTTTCGCAGGGTTATGTCACGCCGAACGTGAACATCCCGCTCGTCTTGCACGGTTGCTGCACGATTCTGCTCGTTTCGCACGCTTGCACCAGAATTTTCCCGCAACAACCCTGCGAAACGAGTTTCCGACGGCCCCTTTCCCGTTCGGCCTGCAACAACCATGCATTCCGAGCGTGACAACGGGGGCGCGTGATGTTGTCGCAAAATGTGA
>JALCHN010000028.1 GCA_022644775.1 Eggerthellaceae bacterium | reverse complement strand
CTCCGCCTCGCGAAGGCTCATCCCGCCGTCGACGACAAGGCTCACCGCGCGAAGGACCTCTTCGGGCGCGTACTTCTTCTTTCCCATGCGGACTCCAAACTGTCTCATTCTGAGTCCGCACGTCCCGGTTCTCTTTGACACAGCCCGTCGCGGCGTCCCGCTACTCTTTCGGCTCGCGCGCGGCCGTTTCGGCCAGCACCGTGCAGAAGACCTTCGCGTGATAGCGCAAATCACGAGCGAATTCGTCGGCCGTGACGTTGGGCTTGTTGCAGATCCAGTCCTGCACGTTGTCGTAGACCATGTTGAAGAACTGCACGATGAACGCCTCGCGCGCCTGCCGGTTCACCGGGTATCCCGCCAGGTCGTGCTCGAGCAGCGGGTACATGCGCGCCGTCGCGAACTCGCGGAAGGAATTGAGCCCGTTGACGCGATAGGCGTTGCGGTAATAGGCGCGGTCGCGCTCGAACGTGCGGCACAACTCGGGCATGTAGTCCCAGCAGACCCAGTCGTCGTGGTGCGGCACCGCCACGCACAGATCGTGGTAGAAAGTGCGGTTCATCAGGTCGTATTTGTCGAGAAAATGCCGGTAGAAGGTGCGCCTGCTCACGCTCGCCCCCTCGCAGATCTGCGTGACCGACACCTCGTCGAAATCGTGTTCGCGCACCAGTTCTTTCATGCTGTTCGACAGCGCCGCCTCGATCGGCGAGAACGGCGCATCGGACCGCGGGACCGTGCCCGCACTGCGCACGCGGCCCACCTCGTCGGCTGGCTCGACGGGAGCATAGGCATTGGTGAAGCGCGGCGTCGACTCGCCGGCGAGCTCCGCCGACGAGCAATTGAGCGCGGCGGCGATTTTCGTCACCGTGGAAAGGCGCGGATCCTTCGTTTTCGCATTGACCAAACTGGCCACCTGAGCGGTGTTCAAACCCGTCGCACACGCGAGATCGGCCTGAGTCATGTTACGGTCGGCCATCACTCGCTTGAGATTTACGGCAAAATCCATCGATCCCCAATCAAATGGATATATGGTGGTTGGCTTCCCCTTTACGGGCGTGAAATAAATTTAGCACACTGCATGCGGAGCTTTCCATGACAGTGTAAGGTATTACGTGGGAAACCGAACGCGTCAGGCGCCCACACATAAAATTCTTACTGATGTAAACCCAGGTCAACTTGGACTTTTTTCTTTATTTTGCACGTGATTGCACCACAGTTTCGCACAGGTGTGACGCTTCGGCTCACGTCAAGCTCTTCGTGCCCCCTCCTGTCACACATGCGTTGTTATTCTTGTGGCACGGAGAGAACTTCAGATATGCGCATACCAATGGTTCCACAACATCCCGAAGGGAGATCAGGGAGGTGGTTTCAGTGTCCGCGTTGCTCGCAGTGCTGAAAGTCATTGGAATTATCTTGGCGATCCTCGTTATCCTGGCGATCGCCGTGCTCATAGGATGCCGCATCGTCTATGTCTGGGGCAAGAAGTACTACGCCCCCGCCGAAGAGCAGAACGTCGTCTACCCCGGCGACGAGCTCATGGAACGCTTCGACCCAAAGCTGGTGGAAACCGTTACGTCGGCCATCACCATCGACCGGCCGGTCGAAGACGTCTACCCGTGGATCTACCAGTGGGGCGGCACCAAATCGGGCTCGCTTTCGAGCGAGTGGCTCGAGCGCTGGTTCGGCCACCTGTCCATCTACAACCGCTACGAGCTCTGCGATGAATGGCAGATGCCCGACTCGTTCATGCCGGGCGACTTCATGGATTGGGACCGTTCGGGCATGGGCTGCGAAGCCACCGACGTCGTGTCCGACAAGTACATCATGAGCTTTTCCGACATCAAGCATCCGCCGCGGGCGCGCGGTGCCTATGCGATCGCCGGCGGCAAGTGCGACGACATGAACTTCATCTGGGGCTGGTACTTCGTGCCCCTGAAAGGCGGCAAGACCCGGTTTCTGTGCCATTGGAAGTACTACGGCACCAAGGACCCGGTGACCCGGTTCGCCCTGAAGCGCGCCATCTACATGTGCGGCACCGCCATGCAGCGCTGGCAGATGGAATACACCAAGCGCTGCGCCGAAGGCACCATGCCCGTGCACAAGCACGTGAAGACCTACCGCAAGATCTTCGGCGCCTACCATCATGCGCCCGACGAGGTGCAGAACGCCTGCGACTGCCCGCGGATTCGCGAAGGCCGCGCCAACCCCGCCGTCAACGAAGTGCGCCCTGCCCGCATGGCCGACCCGGCTTGGCCGCCTGCCGCGGGCCCCTGGGACGTCGACGAGGACTACTACCGCGACCGCATTCCGCGCGCCATCGCAGACATCAAGCGCAAGGCCGCCCAGCAGCAGGCCGCCCAGCAGGCAAAGATCGACGCGCTCGAGGAAGAGCTCGCGGCTCTGCAATAGCGTGCAGCCCCGCAGGAGGCTGCCGCGCCGCGGGGGCCTGCAGCCCCGCGACCAGCGAACCGCGCCACGATAGCTCGCAGCCTGGCGGCTACTCGTGGCCCCGCGACCAGCGCACCGCGCACCCCACGCACAACTGAATTCGGGCGGCCGGATGGGAGGCCGCCCGCACCCCAAGGCAATGTTAGGAGAGATTGTCATGGACAAGAATGCACGCATCGCCATCATCGGAGGCGGCCCGGCGGGCCTTTCGGCCGGCATGTACCTGCAGCAGGCGGGCTTCCACAACTACACGATCTACGAGCGCAACGGCTGGGTGGGCGGCAAATGCCACTCCCCCGCCTACAAGGGCCGCCGCTACGAGATGGGCGCGATTATGGGCGTGCCGAGCTACTACGCCGTGCACGACGTGGAAGAGTTCTGCGGCGTCGCCCACGACGGCCCCAAGCTCAACCGCAACTACAAAAACCTCGAGGGCAAGGTGGTCGACCCCTTCAACCCCCGCAACCCCCTGCACGCCCCGCGCCTGCTGAAGATGCGCGCGCAGGTGAAGAAGCTCGGCGAGCTTTTGGAAACGAAGTACAAGGGCTACGACGTCAACGGCCACCGCGGCGTCGCGCAGGGCCGCTACGACGGCTACGCGGTCACCCCCGACCGCCCGCACGTGGAAGGCGAGAACGAGAACCTGAAGGACCTCGCCCTGCCCTTCAAGGACTTCTGCGAAAAGAACGGCGTGGAGCTGTGCCAGGACATCTGGATCGGCCCGTTCACGTCCTTCGGCTACGGCTACTTCGACGAGATTCCGGCCGCCTACGTGCTGAAGTACCTCGACTTCCAGACCACGATGAACTTCGTGAAGGTAAACCTGTGGACGTGGAAGGACGGCACCCAGTCGATCTGGGAGCACCTGAACGACGCGATCGAGCATCCGGCCCTGCTGCATTCCGACATCACCAAGGTCGAGCGCACCGACGGTGTGGTGAAGATCACCGTCGACGGCGAGGTGCATGAGTTCGACAAGCTGATCGTGACCGCCCCGCTGCAGTACTTCGGCGACTACGCCGACATCCGCCCCGACGAGAAGGCCCATTTCGACAAGATCGACTACGAGCGCTACGACACGATGGCTTTCCTCACCAAGCCCGAAGACGCGCCGGAAATCTCCTACTACATCATGGAGAACATGACGCCCGAGCGCCTGGGCCATCTGATGGTCTACTACCGCCGTTGGCACGACACGATCGACCAGCCCTACGTGACCTACACGCTGCGCAAGCACGAAGGCGGCCCCGAGCTCGACTACCGCGCGACCCAGAAGCAGGTGCTCGCCGATCTGGAAACCATGGGCAACCCCGCCGACGAGGTGATCGACGAGGGCAAGTGGTACTACTTCCCGCACCTGAGCAGCGCCGACTACGCGTCGGGCTGGTACGACGAAGTGGAAGCGATGCAGGGCGCCTACGACACCTACTACGCCGGCGAGATCATGAGCTTCGGCGACATGGACGAAACGACCGAATACAGCCGCGAGCTCGTGGAGCGCTTCTTCAAGTAGGAAAGGGCCCGGGCGGGGCGCGTGCGCATCGCCCGGGCGCGACTGGGTGAGAGCTATGGAAGAGTTCGGCGGATTCGCGGACCTGCTCGCGACGCGGGCGCACCGCACGCCCGAAGCGGCGTGCCTGCTCGTGGGCGACGGGGACCGCGTGACAACCGTGACCTGGGAAGACTTCGACGCCCGCGTCACGGCGCGGGCGCGCGAGCTTGCGGGCGCGGGAGCCGCATGCGAGGCCGTTCTCGCGACCGGCGGCATCGACTGCCTCGTAGAGGCGTTCGCCTGCGTCGCGGCCGGGCTGCAGTGCGCGCTCATCAATCCCTTCGAAGCCGACGAGGAAGCCCGCCGGCTCATAGCCGCCTGCGACGCCGACGCCCTCTGGGCGCCCGCGCGGCGGCGGGCGGCGCTCGCGGGAGCCCTGCGCACGGGGCCGGCGCCGGGGCGCGTGCGGCCCCGCCAGGTCCTCTTCTTCACAAGCGGGACCACCGCGCGGGCCAAAGCCGTCGCACTCACGGACGCGAGCCTCATGGCGAGCGCCTGGCGCGGGGCGTCGATGCTGCCGCTTTCGGCAAGCGACCGCCTGCTTGCGGCCCTTCCCCTCTCGCACGTCTTCGGATTCGTCTGCGGCGTGCTCTGGGGCATGCAGTGCGGCTGCCCCGTGGCGCTCGGGCGCGGCATGCGCCGCTTCGAGAGCGACTTCGCCCTGTTCGAGCCCACGGCGGTAAGTCTCGTGCCCACGCTCGCCCGCTGGGCGCTCGACCGCAACGTCCTGGGCCAAAGCGTGCGCCTCGTGCTCGCAGGCGCGGCGCCCTGCCCGCCCGATGTGGTCCGCGACCTGCGAAAACAAGGCATCCGCCTCTGTTGCGGCTACGGGCTCACCGAAACGAGCTCGGGCGTGGCCCTTTCGTTGGGCGACGATCCGCACGCCATGACCGTCTGCCCCCGCACCCAGGTGCGCATCAGCGCCGACGGCGAGGTGATCGTGCGGGCGCCCGGCAGCCTCATGCGCGGCTACTACGGCCAGGCGGACACGGCGCCCGTCGACGGCTGGCTGGCCACGGGCGACGCGGGGCGCATCGACGACGCGGGCCTTCTGCACGTGAGCGGGCGCCTGAAGGATGTGGCCGTCCTTTCCAACGGGACCAAGCTCTTCATCCCCGACTACGAACGGGCGCTGAAGCGGGCACTCGGCGAAGAGGATTTGGCCGTCATCGCCTGCAACGGCGCGCCCGTGCTCGTATGCGGAGCGCTCGCCCGCCACCAGGGCGCCACCGAACGCGACATCGAACGCGAGCTGGCGCCTGTGCTTGCCCGCTATCCGCGGGAGTCGCAGGTCGCGCACACGGTTCTGCTGGGACACGCGCTTCCCCGCACCGCTGCGGGCGACGTGCGGCGCTGGAGCATTCAAAAGGAAGTGGAGAAATGCCAACCGAAGAAGAAGTGAAGGAACGGGCGCGGGCCATCATCGCCGAACAGCTGCCCGACGCCTACCCCGACCGCATCGAGGACGACACGGTGCTCGCCGACGAGGGCAACGTCGACTCGATGGGGTTCATCTTGGTGCTCACCAAGCTCGAAGGCGAGTTCGGCGCCACCGTGCCCGACGAGGAATGGGGCAGCCTGCGCACGCTCGACGACGTGGCGCGAGCGATCGCGGCCCACGCCGGCGACCAGGGCGACGCGCGATGAGCGACGCGCTGGGGCCGGCCACCTACGAGGGCAGCGTCTACCGCAGGCGCTTTCGCCTGCGCACCGACGACGTCGACCTCAACCGCCTGCTGCGCACCTCGCGCCTGCTCGAGCTTATGCAGGATGCCGCCATCGCCCACACCGAGCACATGGGGATGGGGCGGGAGAAGACGCTCGACGCCGGCATCCTGTGGGTGGTCGCCCGCCAGCACGTCGAGGTCGCCCGCTGGCCCTGCTACGACGAGGAAATCGAGATGGAAGCCTGGCCCGGCGACATGCAGCACGTGCTCTTTCCCCGTTTCGCCCTTGTGCGCGATGCCGAGGGGCACGAGATCGCCCGTTCGATCGCCCTTTGGCTGCTCATGAGCGCCCAGACGCGCGCGATGGTCTTCCCGGCCCGGGCCGGCGTGCATGTCGACGGGGTGGCGCACGGACCGGCGATCGCGCTGCCGGGCGCCGTGGCCGGCGTGGAAGGCGGGGCGCGGGCGTGCTTCGCCGTGCCCTATTCCGCCTGCGACCTGAACGGCCACCTGAACAACGCGCGGGCGCTCGATGCGGCCGAAGACTTGCTCGCCGGGCCGGCGCAGGGCGTGCGGTTTCGCGCGTTGGACGTCGCGTTCGGAGGCGAGGCGGCGCCAGGCGAGCGGTTGACGGTCACCTGGCGCGAGGGCGCCGCCGGAGCCCAGCTGGAAGCCGCGCGCGACGGGCGAGGCGTCTTCAGACTGGCTATGGAGTACTGAAGAAGGTGTGACAACAACCTCCGTCCCCCTGTCACGCCTTTCCCGTTCCCGAAAAAATCCCTTGCATTTCACTAGGTTTTAACCATCGGCTCCCGCCAGTCCTCCGATGCGGTGCTACAGTGGTGCGCAACGACCCGCCCTTCGGGCCAACGGACACATCCACACATCAAGGGAGCGCTATGGAACCACTGTATAAGCGCGAGGGCGCCTACATCCCCCGCATCGCTGCCATCCACGACCTCTGCGGGTACGGCAAATGCTCGCTCGGTGTGGCCATCCCCGTCCTTTCCGCCGCCGGCTGCGACGTCTGCCCCGTGCCTACGGGCCTGTTCAGCAGCCATACCGCCTTCCCCGGCTGGTACATGCACGACACCACCGGCATCCTGCACGACTACCTGGAGGCCTGGAAGGGCATCGGCGTCGACATCGACGCGGTGTATTCCGGCTTCTTGGGCGCGCCCGAGCAGGTGGACATCATCAAGAGCGTCTACGAAACCTACCCGAAGGCGCTGCGCGTGGTCGACCCGGTGATGGCCGACAACGGCAAGGTCTATCCCACCTACACGCCCGAGCTCTGCCAGGCCATGGCCGAACTGGCCAATGGGGCCGACATCCTCACCCCCAACCTCACCGAGGCCTCGATCATCCTGGGCATCGACTGGCCGGGCGCCGACATCGACGCCGACACCGTGCACCGCATGATCGACGGCCTGCGCGAAAAGGGCGCCAAGAACGTGGTGCTCAAGGGCATCGAGCATGGCGACGGCACGATCCACAACTACATCGAAGGCGAATCGGTGGAGTTCACCGAAACGACCAACGAGCTTCTGCCCTACAAGCTGCACGGCACAGGCGACCTGTTCGCGTCAGCCCTGCTCGCCGCCGTCATGGCCGGCAAGGACCTGGCGGTGGCGACCCGCTTCGCGAGCGACTTCGTAGTCGACGCGATGAAGGTCACCGCCCACCAGCCCGACTTCCAGAACCGCGGCGTGAGCTTCGAGCCCCTGCTGGGCAAGATCTCCGACCTGCTCGACCTCAATTTGGAGGAGTAGGGCGAAGGCGCCCACGGAGCTTTCGGGAAAGAAGATGAGAGCGGGCGCGTGGGCGCCCGCTTTTCGTATACGGGGGCGGCGCGCGGCGGACGTGCTGCGACGAACCGCCGGGGCCGCTAGCCGCTTACACGTCGGCGCCGTCGCCGAGCTGGTACAGGTCCTGGGCGAGCTCGTCTTCGTAGAGCGGCTGGCGCGCGGGCACGTAGAGGGCCGCCGCGACGACGGCCGCCACAGCCGCCGCGACCGCGGGCACGAAGCCGACTTCGAAGGTGGGCAGGCCCTGAAAGCCGCCGACGACCCAGTCGGGCACGGCCGCGCACACCAGAAGAGCGCCCGCCGCCAGGGCGCCGGCGGCACTCGCCACGCGCGAGCGGCGCACGCAGCAGCCCGCGAACACGAGAGCGGCGAGCACCCACGCGGCCAGGGCGATCCACGTGCCGGGCCTTCCGAGCAAGCCGAGCAGGGCGGCGTTGACGTCGATGCCGTGGGCGCCCATCCGCCAGAAGCCCAAAGGCGCAGCCGAAAGGCCCGCCAGCATGAGCGCGACAAGGAAGGCGAAGGCCGCATTGGCCGCCGCGTACTTGGCGCGCAGGGCGTATCCGCTAGCCAGAGCCGCGAAGCACGAAGCGCCCGCAAGGCCGGGCAGCACCACGCCGAAAGCCGACGCCGCCTGCACGATTCCGTAGCGCCCCGAGAAATACCACCACACCGCAGCGGCGCCCAGCATGACCGATCCGGCAAACGGCGATCCGTTGGCGAAGAGGGCCACGCCCAGCAGGGCCGTCGAGGCGAGCGCACCCGCATGGGGCACGAACAGGGCGAGGATCGTCGCCGCGGCGGCGAGCACGGGCGCGAGCCATTCGGGAGAGCCCGGCAGAACGGCGATCGCCGGCGTGCAGGCCGAGGCGAGCACCCCGGCCGACGCCGCGCACCACAGGCGCACGACGGCTTCGGCCGGCGGCACGGGCGCGAAGCGGAACCGGTCGGCGCCTTCGGTTTCGAGTTCTTCCTCGTCGTCGGCGCAAATGCGCTGCACGAGCGTTTTCAGCTGCTTGCGACCTGCGGTGATGCTGCCCAAGCAGGGCTGCAGGGCGTCGGCGAAGTCGGCCACCGTCTCAAAGCGCTCGTCGCGGTCGGGGTCGAGCGCGCGGAAAATCGCATCGTCGGCGCGGGAGTCGATGCCCGGCATGCACAGGCTCGGCAGAACGAGCTCGGCGTTGCGAATCGCGCCTTCGGCCCGCTTGAGGTCCTTCGCCACGAAGGGATTCTCGTCGGCGATCATCTCGTAGGTGAGCGAGGCGAAGGCCCATTCGTCGCAGCGCTCGTCGAGCGGCTCACGGCGCATTTGCTCGATGGGCATGTAGCCGATCGTGCCGCCTTCCGCCTGCGCGTAGCCCGCCGCGCTCGAAAGCTCGGCCAAGCCGAAGTCGGTCACCTTCACCTGGCCCTGGTGGTTGATGAGCACGTTGTCGGGCTTGATGTCGAGGTGCAGAACCTGGTTGGCATGGGCCACTTCGAGCGCCTGCGCAACGTCGTGGAAGACCGCGGCCACAACGTCGGGCGTGATTTCGGGAGACGCGTCGCGCATGAGCTGCGCAAGCGTGAGGCCGTCGACGTATTCCATGATGAGGTAGGCGCAGTCGCCCTGCACCTCGAAGTCGAGCACGCCCGCGATGTGGGGGTCGGAAAGCAGCGCGGCGGTGCGCGCTTCGGTGAGCCCGGGCACGCTGGCGGCATCGAGAGCCGCGTCATCGGCGAGCAGCGAGGAGGGCGATTCCACGTTGGCATCGAGCGCGCGCCCGTCGACCGGCATGATCTTCACGGCCACGCGGCGCTGGATGCGCGTGTCCCACGCGGCCACGACGGTGCCGAAGCCGCCTTCGCCGGCCGTTTCGATCGGGCGGTACCGCCCCAATATGAGCTCTTCGGGCGCTTGGGCCACCGCCGCTCCTTTCATCGGTAGCGCCCATGATAGCGAAAAGCGGGCGCGACGGGCCGAGCAGAGCGGCTTGCGAAAGACGGCCCGGGCTGCAGGCGAGACAGCGGCCCGGGTCGCGCGGGCGGCGCAGGCGGGTGTTACACGGATGAAACCACGGGCAGCGCGACCACCGCATTCGGGCGCTCTTCACTTTTTCAAAATTCTTCTTGCAATTTACTGGTTGCTAGGGTAATGTACCACCTTGCCTGTTCGAACACATTCGAGCGAAGCGCTTTGCGGGCGTGGCGGAATTGGCAGACGCGTACGGTTCAGGTCCGTATGAGAGCAATCTCATGAAGGTTCAAGTCCTTTCGCCCGCACCATTTTGCATGCAAGCCACCTTCGGGTGGCTTTTTTCATCTTTGAATGGACAACATCACGCGCCCCCGTTGTCACTTTCCGCATCGGACGGGTCGCAAGATACGTCGGATGCGTGTTGCGCGGCGCACGGGTCGAACTCGACGCGCCCGATCGCCCGGCTCGAGCAACCCCGCACGGCACGGACCGGCCGCACTGCGCGATCGGACGCGACCGTGACAGGGCCAGCCGTAAGGAAGGAGCCCGCCTACAGACAGGCGCGCCGTCCCTTTGAAACGCTCGACGCTCGTAAATGGCACGAGAATCAAGTTTTCGAGGCGAATCACTCGCTTCACCGGCAGATTAATCATCGTTGTTGTACATAGTTATTCATATTGTCCATTATTTACCTTCTTTTAAGCACCGTTTGACCCGTTTTTCGTCGAAAACTTGATTCGCAAACCATATCGAGCCCTTTTCCGTTTCGGAGACGATCGCAAGGGAGGGGCACCCTGCACGCATCGCCCCACAAGCGCACGAGGAGGGGCGCAACCCAGACGGCCCCAACTCGCAGCAGGGGCGACAGCGAAGCGCCTCGCCCCTCCCGCCGGGCGCACCGGAGCTGTAACCCGGTTCCCCCACCCAGGCGGCCCCGACTTAGCCGAAGGGGCGACAACGCCTCGCCTCGTCCTCCCCCGCACCGCTCCGACGCGCAGTCCGTGCGTGCGGGAAGCGCACCCTGCGCCGGGGCGGGCGTGCGCGCGGGCGTCGTTGGAGCGCCCCGCCAAAGAAGCGCGCGTGAGAGGGCGCGCCTTGTGAGACCTGTCGGTCGTGTGCTGTGCCGAGGGGTCGGTTTCCTCTGGGGCGCCCCGCGCAGCGAGGATGCGCCAGAGGGAGCCTGCCCCTTGGCGCACGGGCATGAGGTGACGCCCGCCCCGACCCATCGGCGCGCCCCCGAGCGCGCTTCGACGCGGGAAGCGCGACCCGGCGCCCGCGCGCACGCCCACCCCGGCGCCCAGCGGCCCCAACTCCACCCAGCACGCCCCGACTGCCGTACAGCGCATTTCTATAAGTGACCGCTTGCTAATTCCTACTAAAAGAGTAAGGATTAACAAATCAGCGAGAGCAGCACGGCGCTCACGCCGCGCAAGCGAAGGAGACTTCATGAACTACATCCATTGCCTGAACAACATTTCCACCAAGGGCACCAACCTGCTGCCCGACGAGTACCAGCTCACCGACGACGTGGACCAGGCCACCGGCATCCTGGTGCGCAGCGCCAAAATGCACGACATGGAGTTCTCCGACAACCTGCTCGCCATCGCCCGCGCCGGCGCCGGCGTCAACAACATCCCGCTCGACCGCTGCGCCCAGGAGGGCATCGTGGTCTTCAACGCCCCGGGCGCCAACGCCAACGCGGTGAAGGAAATCACGATCGCGGCCCTGCTTTTGGGCAGCCGCGGCATCGTCGAGGGCATCAACTGGACGCGCGACAACGCAGACGATCCCGACATCGCCAAGAAGGCCGAAAAAGCCAAGAAGCAGTTCGCCGGCCGCGAGGTCCTGGGCAAGAAGCTCGGCGTGATCGGCCTGGGCGCCATCGGCGCGAAGGTGGCCAACGCCGCCGTCGACCTGGGCATGGACGTCTACGGCTACGACCCCTACGTGTCGGTGAAGGCCGCCTGGAACATCTCGAGCGCCGTGCACCACATCACCGACCTCGTGGAGCTCTGCGGAACCTGCGACTACCTCACGATCCACGTCCCCGCGATGGATTCCACCAAGGGCATGATCAACGCCGAGGCCATCGCCGCCATGCAGCCCGGCACCGTCTTTTTGAACTTCTCGCGCGACACCCTGGTCGACGGCGACGCGATGGCCGCCGCCCTGGCCGAAGGCCGCGTGGCCCGCTACATCACCGACTTCGCCACGCCCGACGTCATGAAGATGGAGCACGCCCTGATCCTTCCGCACCTGGGCGCCTCGACCGCCGAAGCCGAAGACAACTGCGCGGTCATGGCCACCAACGAGCTCATGGACTACATCGACAACGGCAACATCACCAATTCGGTGAACTTCCCCGCCGTCAACGCCGGCGTGCCCGCCGAAGGCAACGGCCGCATCGCCGTCCTGCACGGCAACACGCCCAACATGGTCGGCCAGATCACCGCGATCCTCGCCAAGGCCGGCGCCAACATCGCCAACATGGCCAACGCCTCCCGCGGCGAAGCCGCCTACACGCTCATCGACACCGACGCCCCCGTCGACGAGGGCGTGCAGGCCGACCTGGCCGCGATCGAAGGCGTGCGCCGCGTCCGCATCATCGCCTAGCGCGCCTTCCAAAGAACGATGAAGGGCGTTCCGGCCGCGGTCGGAACGCCCTTCTGTTATAGGGAGGGTCGCGAGAGGGCGGCCCGGCCGCCGAGGCGCCCGTAGGGCTAAATCCAGCCGAAGCGCTCGCAGGCCTTGCGAATCCCGTCGTCGTCGGCGTCGGCCGTCACATAGGTCGCCTTCGCCTTGAGCTCGTCGCGCGCGTTGCCCATCGCGATCGAGGTCCACCGCGGATCGAACATCGTGAGGTCGTTCATACCGTCACCGAACACGACCACATGCGAGAGCGGCGCCTTCAGATGGTCCATGATCCGCAGGATGCCCCGCTTCTTGTCCACCGGCTCCACGAACAGGCAGTGGACGGTCTGCCGCGCATGAGGAAGCGCCGCAAGCCCCGAAAGCTGCGGCTCGTCTTCGGCCACGCAGGCGATGTAGACCTTGTTGAACTGGGGCACCGTGTGGAAATCGAGCCCCGGCACCACGCGCGTTTCCATATAGCCCGCGTCGATGGAAGCGGCGAAGCGCTCGTCGGACGCCAGGCGCACCACCGAATCGTCGGGAGAGACGGCCCAGGCGAAGCCCTTGGCGTCGCACTCCTCGAGCAGGGCTACGCACGCCGCGCGGTCGAGCGGTTCGACGCCCAAGAACGTACCGTCGATGACCGCGCCGTTGCCCCCGTCGCAAACCATGTTGCGGAAACCCTGCTCGGTGTAGAAGGGCATCGCCATCGCATGGCTGCGCCCTGTGGCGATGGCCGTGAAATGCCCGCGCGCCCGCAGGCGGACCAAGGCGTCGCGCGTGCCTTCGGGCACGTGGCGCCGGCCGAGCGGCCCGCAGGCGAGGGTTCCGTCGATGTCGAAGAAAAAGTAGTAGCGCCCGCCGTCGTTGGCGGGCGCGTGCGCGTCGATAGTCACTAGTCGCGCACCAGAACCTTTTCAATCGTGCCGATATACATGGTATGGAAGTTGTCCGCGAGGGCGCCCTTCGTGTACCAGTTGTCATATGCGTCTGCGTCGACGAAGCTGTCTTTGGGCATGGGCAGCGCGAGCGCCTTGCGGCAGACGAAAACCGTCCGCGCCTGCTCGAAATAGGGGGCGTCGCCGTCGAAGGCGACCGTGAGACCGGCCTCGGCGATCTTGTCGCGGTCGCGGCCCGACACGGCGCCGCACAGCTTCAGGGCGTCGCGGCACCCGTCGCCAAAGAAGCTCAGCGTGAAGCGGTCGTTGACGTCGACGAACTCCTTGGTATAGCGCGTCTCGCGGATGTAGCAGGTCGCGGCCGGCTTGCCCCACCAGACGCCCACGGCGCCCCAGCTCGCCGTCATCGTGTTGACGCGTTCGGGCGTGCCCGCGGTGACGAGCATCCACTCCTTGGAAATCTTCCCGAACGGGTTGAACGACAGACTCTCTACCGGCACTTCGCGAAACGACATGGGTCCTTCTTTCTTCATGCGGGCGCCCTGCAGCGCCCCGGGATGGTTCGCATCCATCATACACGGGGCGTGACAACGGGGCGGGTGGTGTTGTCGCGCCTATTTTCGTGGCGATTGGGTAAATAGCACCTGCTACAGGGCCACTTGTGGCAAGATTGCAGGTTGTATTGGAATAACTTCGCGTATCTCCACGACGTATAAGGAGCATTGATGGGCATTTTCTCGCGGTTTGAACGAGGCATGGAAGACGGAATAGAAGGCGCAGCCGACAAGATCTTCGACGCACCCATCTCGCCCGTTCAGATATCCAAGAAAGCCGAAAAGGCCATGAAGCGCGAAAAGATGGTGGGCGCCGGACGCCAGTACGCCCCCACCCTCTACACCGTGCTCGTGAACCCCGACGATGATCAGCGCCTGTTCGGCTACTATCCTACGCTCGCGGGCGAAACCGAAACCTATCTGGCCGCCAAGGCACAGGAAAACGGCCTGACCATGGACGGCCAGCCGCTCGTGCGCTTCATCGTCGACGACGACCTGAAGCACGGCAAGTTCGACATCATCGCCGAAATGGTGTCGGCCCCCATCATCGCCCAGCTGCGCCAGGAGGAAATGGCCCGCTACGGCCTGGCCCCGAGCGGTCGCCCGCAGCAGCGCCGCGCCGCCGCGCCCCAGCAGCAGTCCTACGGTCAGCCGGCCTACGGCGACCAGCAGGGCTACGCTCCCCAACAGCCCTACGGCGCCCCGCAGCAGGGCTATGCGCCTCAGCAGGGCTTTGACCGGCAGCCCTACAGCCAGCCGGGCTATGCCGACCAGGCCGAGCCCGCCTTCGACACCTACCCTGCCGACGACGCGGCCCAGCCCATGGGCGCCCATGCCCAGCAGGCTCCCCAGCAGCCGGCCCGTCCCTCCTACGACGAGCCGCTGCCCTACGTGCCCGAAAACGAAATCGACCGCTCGATCGATTACGGCGAATACACCTTCAACAGCAAGGACTTCAACCAGAACGGCGGCGACGATGCAGGCTACGTGCCCGGCACCGACGGCCACACCGCCTACGGCCAACGCAACTCGCAGCCCTTCGCCCAGCAGCAGGCCGGCTTCGGCGGCGCTGCCGGCGCGCCCGGCGCCCCCGCGCCCCGCAACGTGCCCAACCCCCAGCTCTTCAACGACGATGCCGCCCAGCCCGTGCCCCAGCAGATGCAGGCGCGCCTGGTCGACACCGCGACCGGCCGTTCCTATGCGCTCACCAAGAACCGCATGATCTTGGGCCGCAGCAGCGCGAGCGACGTGGTGGTCGACGACATCAACGCCAGCCGCAGCCACGCCGAACTGCGCCTCGAGCAGAGCGGCGCCTGGTCGATTACCGACCTGGGCTCCACCAACGGCACCTACGTCAACGGCCAGCGCATCACCACGCGCTCGCTCAACGAAGGCGACCGCATTTCCGTGGGCATGACCGATTTGGGATTCACGTACAACTAAAAGGGGCGGCGCGCCCCAGTCCGCGCCGACGCGCGGGTAAGCCAACCAGAGGATGTTTCCGTGATCAACGTTACCTTGCTCATAGCGCGACTGCTGTTCGTCGCCCTGCTCTACCTGTTCCTGTTCGCCATCATGAAAACGGGAATCGGCCTGGTGCGCGGCCAGCGCAAGAAGGAAAAATCCTGGACCGTCGCCGTCGAAAAGGGACCCAAGGAGCTGCGCGGCGTGCAGATCGCCGTGCACGGCCCCGTCATCGTGGGCCGCAATCCCGGCGCCGACATCGTGATCGGCGCCGGTTACGTGTCGGGCCGTCACGCGCGCTTCACGCTCATGGGGCAGAATCTCTTCATCGAGGACCTGGGAAGCACCAACGGCACGTTCGTCAACGGCCAGCGCATCTTCGAGCCCACGGCCCTGCGCAACAAAGACGTCGTCACCATCGGCGACGTCGCTATTCGAGTGAGGTTCGCATAAATGCCACGTCCCAGCGCTAACCGAGTGCATTCCGGCACCATGTTCGGCAGCCGCACCGACATCGGGTGCGTGCGCGAGCACAACGAGGACAGCCTGGTCGTCGCGCCGCCGCTCTACGCCGTGGCCGACGGCATGGGCGGCCACGCCGCCGGCGAGGTCGCCAGCGAAGTGGCCGTGCGCTCCCTTGCCGAAAACGCCCCTTCTACCGTCGATTCCGAAGGCCTGGGCAACGCGGTCATGACCGCCAACTACGCCGTGATCAACGCCGCCCAGGAAAAGGGCCGCAACGGCATGGGCACCACGATGACCGCCGCCCTGCTCGAGCGCGACAAGCTCGCGATCGCCCAGGTGGGCGACTCGCGCGCCTACCTGCTCCACCAGGGCACCCTGCAGCAGATCACGCGCGACCACAGCCTGATGGCCGATATGATCGAAGCCGGGGAAATCACGCCCGAAGAGGCGCGCGTCCATCCGCAGCGTTCGGTGATCACCCGCGCCCTGGGCAGCGACCCCGACATGCAGCCCGACCTCTACGAAATCAACGTGTCGGCCGGCGACCGCCTGCTTCTATGCTCCGACGGCCTCACCACGATGCTCGAAGACAGCGAGATCGAGAAGATCCTCATCCGCACCCGCGACCCGCAGCGCTGCGCCAGCATCCTGGTCAACGAAGCCATCGCCGCCGGCGGCCACGACAACGTGACCGTGATCGTCGTCGACGTGGAAGGCGACCGCGAGCGCCAAGTGAAGAAGACCAAGCGCAAGGGCCGCGCCTGGGCCGTAGTGATCGTGCTCGCGCTCATCGCCACCGTCCTGGGCGTCTGCTACGGCGCCTATACCTACACCCAATCGACCGCCTACCTGGCCGACGAGAACGGCAAGGTCGCCGTCTATCAGGGCGTGCCCGACACCGTGCTGGGCATCAGCCTGTCCCATCTCGACCACGTCACCGACGTCAACGTCGACGACCTTCAGCCCGGCGTGTCCGCCCGCCTGAAGGAGGGCGTCATCCGCGCCGACAGCCTCGACGCCGCCAACAGCCTGGTTGATGGCTACCAGGAAGACTTCGCCGCCGGCAAGAAGCCCACCGCCGAAGCCGAGCAGCTCGACGCGAGCACCGACGCTGCCGCGAGCAGCTCGTCGGCCGACGCTTCCGCCGGCTCCACCTCGAGCGCGCAAGGAGGGACGCTTCAGTGACGCGACGCAACACCGAACTGCTCCTGCTGCTCATCGCAGCGCCGGTCGTCATCCTGCTCTATGCGATGATCGTGATGAACAACGGCGAATCGCTCGACGTGAACACGTTGGGAGTGCCACTGGGCATGTTCGCCACCTTCGGCGCGGCCCACCTGGCCGTGCGCAAGTGGGCGCCCGCGGCCGACCCGGCCATCCTGCCCATTTCGTTCGCCCTTTCGGGCATCGGCATCGCCTTCATCACCCGGCTCAACCCCGACATGGCCGTGCGCCAATTCTTCTGGCTGCTCGCCAGCGTCATGTGCATGGTGCTCGTGCTCATCTTCCTGCGCAAGCTCGACCGCGTGGCCAACTACAAGTACACGCTCATGGTCTTCGGCATCCTGCTGTTGCTCTCGCCCATGCTGCCGGGCATCGGCAAGGAGATCTCGGGCAGCCGCATCTGGCTGGGCATCGGCTCGTTCAGCTTCCAGCCCGGCGAACTGGCCAAGATCCTCATCGTCATGTTCCTGGCCGCCTACCTGGCCGCCAACCGCGAGATGCTTTCGGTGTTCACCTGGAAGGTGGGCCCCTTCCACCTGCCCGACCCGCGCGCCCTTCTGCCCATGCTGCTCATGTGGGGCCTGTCGCTGATCGTCGTCGTCTTCGAAAAGGACCTGGGCAGCGCGCTCGTCGTCTTCTTCGTCTTCCTTTCGATGCTCTACGTCGCCACCGGCAAGAAGACCTACGTCGTGGCGGGCATCCTGCTCGCCGGCATCGGCGCCGTGGCCATGTGGAGCATGTTCTCGCACGTGCAGGTGCGCGTGAGCACCTGGCTCGACCCCTTCGCCGACGCTTCGGGCACGGGCTACCAGCTCTGCCAGGCCATCTATTCCATGGCCGACGGCGGCATCTTCGGCGTGGGCATCGGCAACGGCATGTGCGACAAGATCCCCGTCGTCGAATCCGACTACATCTTCGCGGCCATCGCCGAAGAGGGCGGCCTGCTCGGCGCCGCCGGTCTGCTGCTGCTCTACGTGTGCTTCGCCGTGCGCGGCATGGTCACCGCCGGTCGCGCCAAGAGCGACGTGAGCTCGTTCATCGCCTGCGGTCTCACCGCTTCAATCGTCCTGCAAGCCTTCATCATCGTGGGCGGCGTCACCCGCCTTATCCCGCTCACCGGCCTCACCCTGCCCTTCGTGAGCCAGGGCGGTTCGTCGCTGCTCGCCTCCTTCATCGTCGTGGGCATTCTCCTGCGCGCCGGCGACGCGGGCACGGGCGTCGAAACCGAAATGACGGGCGCGACCACGCAGATCAGCGGCGCGAGCGTCCTGGGTCGCGTGGCTCTGGGCAAGCGCCTCACCCACCTGATGGTCTTCATCTCGATCCTCTTCGCCGTGCTCATCGCCAACCTCACGATGCTCATGGTGATCAACGCCGACACCTACAAGGACATGTCGACCAACAACCACACGATCGAAAAGCAGGCCACGCGCGAGCGCGGCACCATCTACACCGCCGACGGCGTGGTGCTCGCCCAGAGCATCCCCAACGATGACGGCACGTACACGCGCGTCTACCCGGCAGGCCCCCTGGCCGCGCACGTGGTGGGCTACTCGTCTTCCAAGTACGGCACCGCCGGCATCGAGAAGGCCGCCAACGACGAGCTCACCGGAACGAGCGGTAACTACTCGTCCTGGACCGACGTGATCAACGAGTTCGCCGGCGTGAAGCAGGCGGGCAACGACGTGCGCCTCACGATCAACTCGACCGTGCAGGAAGCGGCGCAGGAAGCCCTCGACGGCTACAAGGGAGCCTGCGTGGTGCTCGACCCTGAAACGGGCGCCGTGCTCGCCATGGCTTCGTCGCCCACTTACGACGCGTCCGACTACGAATCGATCCTGTCGAGCAACAGCAGTTCCGACGCCATGTACAACCGCGCGACCCAGGCCCTCTACGCCCCCGGCTCCACGTTCAAAATGGTCACGCTCGCCACGGCCCTGCAGAACGACATCGCCAGCGAGAACACCATGTATTCGGCGCCGAGTTCGATGGACATCGGCAACGCGCCCGTGACCAACTACCACAGCACCGGCTACGGCACGATCTCGCTGCGCACGGCCACCGAAAAGTCGGTCAACACCGTCTTCGGCCAGCTGGGCGTGCAGATCGGCTCCGACCTGCTGGTGAAGTCGGCCGAACAGTACGGCTTCAACAGCGACGTCTTCTTTGAGCTGCCGCTTTCCAAATCCCTCATGCCCGACCCGAGCGAAATGACCACCTGGGAAACCGCCTGGGCCGCCTGCGGCCAGCCCGTAGGCCAGCACAGCTCCCCCGCCGGCCCGCAGGCCACCGTCCTGCAGATGGCCATGGTGGGTGCCGCCATCGCCAACGACGGCGCGCTCGAGCAACCCTACCTGATCGATTCCGTCTACGGCTCCGACGGCGCCAAGATCTCCTCGACCTCGCCCACCACGCTTTCCAACACGATGTCGGCCGACACCGCCAAGCGCGTGCGCGACGTGCTCGAAGGCGTCGTCAACGAAGGCACCGGCACCGGCGCCAAGATTTCCCGCGTGAGCATCGCCGGTAAGACGGGCACCGCCCAGACCGGCAAGGCCCACGACGATTCATGGTTCGTAGGCATGGGACCCACCGACGACTGCAAGGTCGTCGTGGCAATCGTGCTTGAAGAAGCATCCGATACCGGCACCAACGCAGCCACGCGCGCCAACGGCGTCTTGCAGGCCGCGCTCACCGCTCAAGGTTGCATGTAATACAATGAGCTGGTGTCGCACATCCCGCACCAGCGTGCATTCTGAAGGAGTTCCCACGTGAACGGAAACATGGTAGGCCGCGTGTTCAACAACCGCTATCAGATCACCGAGCGCATCGGCATCGGCGGAATGGCGGAAGTGTACCGTGCCCAAGACCGCGTGCTCGGCCGCCTCGTCGCCGTGAAGATCATGCTGCCCCAATACGCAGCCGATCCCGAATTCACGCACCGGTTCCGCCAGGAGGCCGCTTCGGCCGCCAACCTGCAGAGCCCCTACATCGTCAACGTGTACGACTGGGGCCAGGACGAGGGCACGTACTACATCGTGATGGAATACGTGCGCGGCAGCGATCTGAAAACCGCCATCCAGCAGCGCGGCGCGATCAACCAGCGCAAGGTGGCCGAAATCGGCGCCCAGGTGTGCAAGGCCCTCACGGTGGCCCACAACCAGGACATCATCCACCGCGACATCAAGCCGCAGAACATCATGGTCCAGCCCGACGGCAACGTGAAGGTGATGGACTTCGGCATCGCGCGCGCTAAAAACTCCGTGAAGTCGCAGACCTCGCAGGTGCTCGGTACCGCCCACTACATTTCCCCGGAGCAGGCGCAGGGCAAGGAGCTCACCGCCGCTTCCGACATCTACTCGCTCGGCGTGGTCATGTACGAGGCCGCCACGGGCAAGCTGCCCTTCGACGGGCCAGACGCCGTGTCGGTGGCCATGAAGCAGGTGCAGGAACAGCCCGTGCCGCCCAGCCAGATCAAGCCCGACATCGACCCGGGCCTCGAAGCGATCATCATGCGCGCGATGGAGAAGGACCCGCACCAGCGCTTCGCCACCGCAAACGACATGAAGAACGCCCTCAACGACTTTTTGGCCGGCCGCCCCGTGAACGTCAACGACGACGCGACCCACGTCATGGGCGGCTATATGCCCCCTATGAGCGAAGGCACGTCGGTCATGCCGCCCGTGTCCGGCGATGCCATGCACAATCAGCCGCACACAGCCTACCGTTCTTCCGACACCAAAGAGCCGCAGAAGAACCGCAAACCGCTCTACATCGCGCTCGCCATCATCGCGGCCATCGCCGTGATCGCCGCTCTCGCCTTCGCGCTCGGCGGCAACCAGACGGGCACCATCCCCAACGTGACCGGTCAGACCCTCGAACAAGCCGAAGCGACCCTCGAGCAGGCGGGCTACACGGTAGGCACCACCACCGAGGTCTTCGACGACACCGTGCCTTCAGGCAGCGTCGTGAGCACCGACCCCGCGGCCGGCACCCCGGCCGATGCGGGCACGACGGTGAATCTCACCGTATCGAAGGGCAAGGACCAGGTGCAGGTGCCCGACCTTTCGGGCATGACCGCCGACCAGGCCAAAGCCGCCCTGCAGAAGGTGGGCCTCACGGCCGTGCAGGGCGATTCCAAACACTCCGGTTCGGTAGCCGAAGGCAAGGTCTGCGACCAGGATCCGGCATCTGGCACGGCAGTCGACGCCAATTCGACCGTGACCTTCTACCTGTCGAGCGGCCCCGAAACCACGTCGGTACCCAACGTGACCGGCATGAGCGAATCGGAAGCCACCGCCGCCCTGCAGTCCGCCGGTTTCACGGTGAGCACGAGCACCCAGTCTTCCGATAGCGTCTCCAAGGGCGACGTGATCAGCCAGAGCCCCAAGTCGGGCACCAAGGCGCAGGCCGGCAGCAAGGTGACGATCGTAATCTCGAGCGGGTCCGATTCGAAGAGCGTCCCCGACCTCACGGGCCTGTCGCAGAGCGATGCCGAAAGCCAGGCAGATGCCGCGGGCTTCAACTTCTCGGTGACGAGCACCGAGTACAGCTCGACGGTCGCCAAGGGCTACGTTATCCGCCAGAGCCCGAGCGCCGGCAAGAGCGCCAAGTCGGGCACGACGATCGGCGTGGTGATTAGCAACGGTCCCGACACGAGCTCGTCGACGTCGAGCAGCAGTTCGAACTCGTCGAAGTCGACCGATTCCTCGAGCTCGTCGAGCACGTCGTCGTCGAAGTCGAGCGAGAGCAACTAATAAGCGAGCGATGCGATGCGCCATAAAGAAAGGGCCCTGCGGGGCCCTTTCTTTATGGCCTCACAACCGAACAGGTGCAGGTCTATCGCGCGTGACGCACACAGGCCAAAACATCGACGTAAGCGCCCGTATGCCAGGGGATGTCGGGGGGCTTGCTGTCGCAGCACGGCCGCCGCAGGCGCGCTGGCATGCGACACGCCCCAGGCATGCACCCCGTCGGCGAACACCGCCTCTACTTAGCCGGTTCCACGTCGGCTTCCACCGAGCCTGCTTCGGGCTTGCCCTTCGAGCCTTCGACATCCGCGCCCGCTTCGCCGGAGGAAGCGGCAGACGGTTCATCATCCGTCTTCTCGCCGCAAGCGTCGGCGGCAACGTGGTGGGCCTCTTCGGCTTCCAGCTTCTGCCCTTCTGCGGTTTCAGGCGCATCGTCGGCAGGCTCCACCGTCGCATCGACCGAAGCTTCCACAGCGGCCCCCTCTTCGCCTGCAGCGGCGTCGGCCGGCGCTTCGGAAGCTGCAGCTTCATTGGCGGCTTCCGCTTCAGCCGGCACTACCTCTTCGGCCGCCTCTTCCCCAGCGGCTCCGAGCTTTCGCTCCACAGGGCAGGGAATCACGTCGATCGGCCGCGCCTCGCCCGCCGCGAAGGCCGCGATGCGCTTCTGCATAACCTCTTCTTCCTCACTCGACATGAGGTCGTCGGGGTTGTGGTTCTTGCGGACGTCGATCACGACCTTGCGCACGCGATTGCCCGTGAGGTGCTCCACCGACGTCTTCACTTCGCTCTGGATCACGGGCGCCACGCTCGCGAACGGAATAACGCCGCGCGGGGCCACGCGGGCGGTGATGTCGGCGTAGGGGTTCTTGCGGTTGACCAGGCGCGCCTTGGTCTTCAGGCTGCGCACTTCGGGGTGCTGCATGACCACGTCTTCGGCGGTCTGCTCGATCGTGTCGCGCGAGACCATCACGCTGCCGAAGTCGTTAGACGATTCTTCGTAGGAGCTCTTGCTGCGCGCGAACAGGGCCCGTAGGAGCAAGAGCACGCTGCCGAGCGCCACGATGGCCACGAGCACGAGCAGGCCCACGTTGAACCAGGTCTCGCCGCCCACCGCATCGAGCGTGCTCGCGATGGGATCGATGCCGAACCAGTAGCCGGCCCACGAGCCCACGAGAAGCACTACCGCGAGAAAGTAGATGACCATACAGAATTTTCGCATGCCGTCGCGCCTCGATTCCCTCGCTCGGAAGACTGAACCGATAATAGCAGACGCGATAAAATGGGCGGAACAAACCAGGGAAAGGTGTGACATGCCCGACATGCAACGTTCGCAAACGAGCTACGAGTCGCCGCGGTTTTCCGCGCGCGTAACCGAAGGCCAGGCGCCCCGCGCCACGATCGCCGTCGAGCTCGACCACCTGCTCGTGCACGCTGCCGACGGCTCGCCCGCCCAGGGGCGCGAGGCCCGCGACGTGCTCGAGCGCGTCGCGCGCGGATTCGAGGACGGCGACTTGGCAGCCGCCGTGCCCTTCGTGGAACGCGCGGGCATGCGCGTGTCGGCCCCTGGCCAGGGCCGGCTCACGTTCGCCGTGGGCGCCTTCGGCAACGTGGAGTGCGCGGAAGCCGCCTACCTGGCCTTCCGCGACCTGATCGACCCGGCGCTCAGCGAGCTCGATCTGTCGCTCGTGGCCCTGGGCGCCTACCCCGGCACCACTGCCCCCAGCGCCGCGCTCAGCCTGCGCGTCTGCGTGCCCCAAGCCCCCTCAGGCGACCTGCGCGCCCTGGCGAGCGCCTTGGCTCCCGTCTTGGCCCTGCTCGGCGACAACACGCCGCGCGCTGCCGGCGCACCGCGCGCCCTCGTGCATGCAAGCGTCGCGCCCGCTGAGGACGCCGAAGGCGCGCCCGCCCTCGACCTGCGCTGCGCCGACGCCCTGCCGATCGATTTCGCGCTCGCCTACGTGACCCTGGTCAAGCAGATCTTCTTCCGTAACAAGAACCGCGTCGTAATCGGCGCCCTACTCGACGACCCCAGCGACGCCGATTGCGCCCAGGCCGTCGAGGCCGTGCGCGCCGAAGGCTTCGCCGCCCGCCTCTACGGGTCGACCGCCGGCTTCTGGGCCGACGAGCTCATCTTGCTCGCTTCCAACACCGCCCGCGGGGCCGAACGCGCCTACCTGGCGCCCCTTTCGGAAATGATTGCCAACCGCTTCACGCCGGCAGACGCCTACGAGGACCCCGGCGCCCGCCGGCCCGAAGCGCAGGAGGCCGTGCACGCCAAAGCCGACGAGATGGGCGCGCCCCGCATCGGCATCCTCCCCCGCTACGATTTCGAGCTGTCGGGCCTGTCGCTGTCACGCGGCTACACGAAAGGCGTGCTCGCCGCCGGGGGCTTTCCCGTGGTGCTGCCCCTCACCGACAACCCACGCATCCTGCGCAAGATCGTGGAAAGCTGCGACGGCTTCATCGTGCCGGGCGGCCACGACATCGCACCCGAAACCTACGGCCAGCGCCGCAGCATGCACCTGGGCCGCACAATCGCCCAGCGCGACGCGATGGAGCTCACGCTCATTCCGCAGATCCTCGCCGCCGGCAAGCCGCTTCTGGGCATCTGCCGCGGCATGCAGGCGCTCAACGTCGCCTGCGGCGGCACCCTGTGGCAGGACGTGGGCGACGCCTTCCCCCATTCGCAGATTCGCCACGCCCAGCAGAAGCCCTACACGCGCCCCGTGCATCCCGTGCACATCGACGAGGCCTCGCACCTGGCGCAAATCATGGGCGCCACCGACGTGGAGGTGAACAGCATCCACCATCAGGCCGTCGACAAGCCCGGCCGGGGGCTCGCCGTCGCCGCCCAGGCACCCGACGGCGTGATCGAGGCCGTGGAAATGCCCGAGCGCCCCTTCGTGGTGGGCGTGCAGTGGCATCCGGAGTTCCTCTGGCCCACCCATCCGGAAGACGCCCGCCTCTTCGAGCGGCTCGTGGCGGCGGCCGCGGCCCATCGCGACACCGAAACGGCCGGGCGCTAGCGGAGATGCCCGGGGCGAAGCGCTCCTGTGGGCAGTCGCCGCCTGGCGCCCCTACCGCCCGCGCGGCCCCGCGCGGCAGCCGTGCGCCAGCCTGTCACACCTGCAAAAACTTTACCTTCACAAGCCCCACAATCTCTCGCCTTTGGGAGTGAACACGGTTAGGATAAGCTACCAGGAGAAACCCAACCGGAGAGAGACCTACCACCGCTATGCTTTCAGAACGCGCGCTCTCGCGCATCGTCCACAACCGCGCCGCTCGCACCCTCGAGCTTTCGCCTTCCACCAGCACCCACGTACCCGGCCCCAAGCCCGGCATGCGCTACATGCTCTACCTGCACGTGCCCTTCTGCGCCCGGTTGTGCCCCTACTGCAGCTTCAACCGCTACCCCTACCACGAGGAAATCGCCCGCCCCTACTTCGAGCATATGCGCAAGGAAATGCACATGCTCGCCGATCTGGGCTACGATTTCGAGAGCATCTACATCGGCGGCGGCACGCCCACGATCATGATGGACGAGCTCATCCGCACGATCGACGACGCCCGCGCCACCTTCCACATCAGGGAAGTCTCCTGCGAGACCAACCCCAACCATCTGGCGCCCGAATACATCGAGCAGCTGGAAGGCCGCGTGCAGCGCCTGTCGGTGGGCGTGCAGTCCTTCGACGACACGCTCTTGAAGCAGATGGACCGCTACTGGAAGTACGGCAGCGGCGACGAGATCCTCGAGCTCATCGACGCGGCCGCGCCCCATTTCGACTCGCTCAACGTCGACATGATCTTCAACTTCCCCTCGCAGACCGAAGAGATCCTGAAGACCGACCTGGCCAAAATCGAGCAGTGTCACTGCCAGCAGGTCACGTTTTCCCCGCTCTACGTGTCGCACGCCACCACGCGCAAGATGGAAGAGACGCTGGGCAAGATGGACTACGACCGCGAGTACCGCTACTACCAGATGGTCGACGAGACGCTCACCGGCGGCAGCGACCCCGCCTTCGAGCGCTGCACCCTGTGGACCTTCAACCGGCTCGACCCCACGAGCGGCCAAGCCCAGGACAAGAACCTCATGGTCGACGAGTACGCCGTGGCCTACGAAGAGTACCCGGCCATCGGCAGCGGGTCGATCGCCCATCTCGACGGCACCCTGTTCGTGAACACCTTCAGCATCAGCGCCTACAACGAGGCCATCGACGAGGGCCGCATGCCTCTCATGGGCGAGGCGCACCTTTCGGCCCACGATTTGGAATGCTACGACTTCCTCATCCAGCTCTACCATCTGCGCTTCGACAAGCGCGCCTTCGAGCAGCGCTTCGGAAAGAGCGTGGAGCGGGCCCTGCCCACCGAACTCGCCTTCCTGCGCCTGAACCACGCCTTCGCGACCGACAACGACGCCGAGCTCACGCTCACTCCCATGGGCCGCTACCTCACACTCGTCATGTACCGCCAGTTCTTAAGCGGCATGAACGAGCTGCGCGACCAGGCGCGCGCCGCCCTCACCGGCCCCGAGCACGAGCTCCTCTTCGGCGACGGCAGCCCCGCGTAGGCGGGCGTGACAGCATGACAACGGGGGCGCGTGATGTTGTCACTGCCAGCAGTG
>JALCHN010000027.1 GCA_022644775.1 Eggerthellaceae bacterium | reverse complement strand
TGATGTTGTCACACGCTCGTGTGACAACATCACGCGCGGTCGTTGTCACATCCGGTGCTGGCGCACGTATTCCTCGTTGGCGCGGCGGGCGTCCTCGGCACGCCGGCGGGCGCGCTCGGCGCGTTCGCGGGCCAGACGGCGCTCATGCTCCAAATGCGTATGGAGCACTTCCGAAGGCGTGCCCTCATGGGCGCGGATCTCATGGATCGCGTGAATGGGCTCGGCGTCGGACACACGATAGGCGGCCGAAGCGAGCAGGGGCATGAGGAAAACCGAAATCGCGCCGGCGGCAACGAGCACCGAGGCCACCTCGTCGGTCATAACGCCCGAAGACGTGGCGACCGACGTCACCGCCACGATGATCGGCAGCGCCGTGGTGCAGTAGAAGGCCACCGACAGGCAGTTGGTGCGCGACACGTCGGCCCGCACCGTAGGACTCGTGATGAGCGAAATGTAGACGGGCACCGCGCGCACGAGCAGAAGCAGGAAGATGAAGGCAACGAGCAGGATCGGCCGCTGGCCGATGGCCGCCAGGTCGATCTTCATGCCCGACGCCACGAAGAACAGCGGGATGAGGAAGCCGTAGCCGATCGCGTTGAGCTTGCCTTCCAAATTCTTGTTGCCTTCGGGAATCACGTAGCGCAGCACGAAGCCGGCGGCGAAGGCGCCAAGTACGATGTCGAGGTCGAACACGGCCGAAAGCGCGACGAACACGATGAGCAAGAGCACCGTGAAGCGCACGAAGGTCTGGGCCGTGCTGTCGGCGTTCTGGGTCATGAAGTTGTAGAACTTCGAGCCGTCGCGGCGGGCACGCTTGGCAAAATGCGCGGTGAACACGCAGAAGAGGGCGAGCACGAGCAAGATCAGGGCCGTCTGGGCCTTCGACCGCACCGAGAGCAGGACGGCCATCGCGAGCACGGGACCCAGTTCGCCCCAGGTGCCGAACTTGATCACGAGGTCCCCCACGCGCGTGCCCATGAGGCCCCGTTCGGTGAGGATGGGCATAAGGGTGCCCAAAGCCGTAGTGGTAAGCACGATCGTGGCGGCCGCATGGCCTTCGGCCGTGGTAATGAAGTCAGCGGGCAGCATCATGACGACCAGGAAGGCGAGCCCCAGCGTGACCACCCAGGTCACCAGGCCGCGACGGCCTTCGGCATCGGTAAGCTCGCGCGGGTCGATCTCGTAGCCCGCGAGCAAGAAGAGCACGGCCAGGCCCAAATCGGACAGCAGCGTGAGCGACGAGCTCGTATGAATCACGTTGAGCCCGTAGGGGCCGAGCAGGGCCCCGAAAGCGATGAGCAGCACGGCTTCGGGGATGGATTTGCGCGGAATGCGCTGGGCGATGAGCGGGCAGACGGCCGCCACAAGGGCGACGATCGCGAGCGTTATGAGTTCTTCAGCCATGTGCGCACGCTAGAAGTTGGCCGAACGCGCGAACCCGAACCGCCACATGAGGCTGTTCCAGATATCGATCGTGCGGGGGTAGAGCTGACGGTCGTGGCTCACCAGGAAGCTGAGCGTGTACTTGAAGGCGTCGAAGTAGAGGCGGTCGAGCGGGACGGTGCCCACTTCGTCGCGCAGCATCTGGATGCCGCTCATGTCGCCGTAGGTGCGGTTGGGCTCGATGATGTCGGCCACGTACACGATGCAGTCGAGCGGGGCCATGTCGGCCGCGCCCGAGGCGTGGCGGGCGATGGCCTGGAAGACCTCCTCCCCCAGTTCGGGATACTCGAGCTTCAAAGCCGCCGCGGCCGTTGGCCCGTGCAGGAGCCAGGGCATGTTCTCGACCACTTCGGCGGGCACGTCGACCTCGAGTTCGGCCGCGCGCGCCCGGATCTCGTCGACGTGCAGGCCCTTGTCCCAGTCGTGCAGGATGCCGGCCATGCGGGCGACCTTGGGGTCGTAGCCGTAGACCATGGCCAGGTGCTTCGACGCTTTGGCCACGCCCTTGGAATGCTTGTAGCGCTTGGGCGAGACGCGCTCTTTGAGCAGGGCCTTCATGTGCTCGTAGTTTTCCTTGCCGAAGACGTCTTCGGGCACGGGGCCGCGCGGGCCCTCCACGTCGCCGATGTTATCGGAAGCATCGACGGCACCGAAGCCGTGACCGGGCGCGACTTCGGTCATGTGGGCGCCGGCCATGTCGCCCGCCCGCATGCCGCCGAAGGCGAGGCGGGGGCCTTCGGCCGGCGTCATGGGGTCGATGCCCTGGGAAAGGTCGGATGGGTTATTCGACATGTGAAGCCCCTTTCGGAACGTAGAGTTCGTTGGCCTGGATGTAGTCGAGCACTTCGTTGGGCACGAGGTAGCGGATCGACCGACCGCGGGCGACCATCGAGCGCAGCAGGCTCGACGACACCGAAAGGGCCGTGGCCTCGAAGAAGCGCACGTCGAAGTCGGCGTGGTCGCGGAGCACCCGTTTGCATTCTTCCGTAATGGTATACCCCGGGCGCGACACGGCAATCAATTTCGCCAAACGCGGAATGTCGGCCGATTCGTGCCAGTTCATGATAGACAGGACGGCGTCGGCGCCGGTGATGAAGCAGAGCTCGACGTTGGGCGGGTAAAAGTCGTGCAGCTGGCGCAGGGTATCGACCGTGTAGGTGTCGCCCTCGCGCTCGATCTCGATCGCGCTCACGTCGAAATGGGGGTTGCCGGCGCAGGCGAGCTCGCACATGCGCAAGCGGTCGCGCGCGGGCGTGACGTGAGTGCCCTTCTTGAAGACGGGCACGCCGGCGGGGATGAAGACGACGCCGTCGAGGCCGAACTCGTCGCGGGCCTGTTCGGCCACCGCCAAGTGGCCCACGTGCACGGGGTCGAAGGTGCCACCCATGATGCCCAGGCGGTAGGTGCGGCTCGCGTCGACAGAGCCATCGGGGGTGCGCCCCATCGCATCGAAGCGCGCGGAAACAACGGGCATGCCGATTCCTTACTCGCGGACCTGGCCGGTGCCGCGCAGGAGGTACTTGTAGGTGGTGAGGGCTTCGAGCGCGAAGGGACCGCGGGCGTGAAGCTTCTGGGTGGAAATGCCGATTTCAGCGCCCAGACCGAACTCGCCGCCGTCGGAGAAGCGGGTCGAGGCGTTCCAGTAGACCGCCGCCGCATCGACCGCCGCGAGGAAGGTTTCGGCGTCGTGCTCGCTGCTCGTGACGATGCATTCGGAATGGTGGGTCGTATAGCGCGCGATGTGGGCCAGGGCCTCGTCCATGCCGGAGACGACCTTCACCGAAATCTCGAGCGCCAGGTACTCGCGGCCCCAATCCTCTTCGGTGGCGGGCACCGTGGGGATGCGAAGCTTCCGGGCGATCGCAGCCGTGGGCTCGTCGGCGTGGAAGACGACCCCGCGCTCGTGCAGGGCCGGCAGGATGATCGAAAGAGCGTCTTCGGCGATCGATTCGTCGACGAGCAGGGATTCGCAGGCGTTGCAGACGCCCGGGCGCTGGCACTTGGCGTTGACCACGATGTCGCGCGCCATTTCGAAGAGGGCCGGCGCGTGCACGTAGACGTGGCAGTTGCCCGTGCCCGTTTCGATGACGGGGACGGTGGCCTCTTCGACGCAATGGTTGATGAGGCCCGCCCCGCCGCGCGGGATGAGCAGGTCGACCGTGCCGCGCGCATGGAGCAGGACGTCGGTGGCGGCCCGGTCGGTGGAATCGACGTAGACGATCGCGTCGTGCGGCATGCCGGCGCCTTCGGCCGCCTGCGCCAGGAGCCCGGCGATGAGCGTGTTGGAATGGAAGGCGAGGCTGCCGCCGCGCAGGATGCAGGCATTGCCCGTCTTCACGCAAATGCCCGCCGCGTCGGCCGTAACGTTGGGCCGGGCTTCGTAGACCATGGCGACCAGGCCCAGCGGCACCGACACGCGCGTGAGCTCAACGCCTGAAGCGAGCGTGCGCTCGCGCTGCACCACACCCAGAACGTCAGGCAGTGCGCGCAGCGAGTCGAGCCCGGCGGCCATGCCCTCGATGCGGTCGGGCGTGAGCAGGAGGCGGTCGAGGTAGGTGTCGCGCGTGCCCTTGTCGCGGGCGGCGGCCATGTCGAGCGCATTGGCTTCGACGATGTCGGCCGCGTGCGCGCGCAGGGCGGCGGCCATGGCCCGAAGCGCGGCGTTACGCACCTCGAGCGGGGCCTGGGAGCAGGCGACGCTCGCCTGCTTGCCGCGGCGGGCGAGGTCGAGCACGTGGTCGTGAACGGAATCTGCCATAGCGGGGCCTTTCTCTAATCGAACACCACGAGTTCGTCGCGGTGCACGAGCGGTTTTTCAGCAAGCGGGGCGAGCAGGCGGTTCGAGGCCATCTGCGCCGACGAATGGCCGCGGGCGAGCTCGACCTCGTCGAAGGAAGCCGACACCTTCCCGCGCGCGAACACGTGGCCGCAGCTGTCTTTAATGTCGACGATGTCGCCGGCTTCGAATGACCCATGGGCTGCCGTTACGCCCACGCAAAGCAGAGACTTGCCGCCGTCGATGAGGGCGGCACGGGCCCCGTCGTCCACCGAAAGAGACCCCTTGGCAGCATCGCCCAAGGCGATCCAGAGCTTGTAGTTGGTGATTTCGTGGCGCGGGCCGCGTGCGGCGAAGCGCGTGCCCACCGCCTCCCCCGCCACGATGCGCGGCAGGGCGTCCGGTTCGGCGCCGCTGCAGATCACAAGGGGGATGCCCGCCGTCATGAGGACGCGGGCCGCCTTGAGCTTGGTGATCATGCCGCCGGTGCCCACCGAAGAGCCCGCCCCGCCGGCGGAGGCGAGCATGGCTTCGTCGATGCGGTCGACGCGATCGATCTTGCGGGCGGCGGGGTCGGTGGCGGGGTTGGCTGTGTAGAGGCCGTCGACGTCGCTGAAGATGACCGACAGGTCGGCTTTGACCAGGCAGGACACCAGGGCGCTCAGCGTGTCGTTGTCACCGAAGCGGATCTGCTCGACGCTCGTCGTGTCGTTTTCGTTCACCACCGGCACCACGCCGTAGGACACGAGCGCAAGCAGGGCGTCGCGCGCATGCAGGTATGCCGACCGGCGGGCCGTGTCGTGGCGGGTAAGAAGAACCTGCGAGGTCGTGATGCCCAAGGGACCGAAGCTTTCGGCATAGGCGGCTGCGAGCACGTTCTGGCCCACCGACGCCGCCGCCTGCAGACTCGGCATGTCGGTTGGGCGCCGGGTGAGGCCCATAAGGGGCAGGCCGCAGGCGATGGCGCCCGACGAAACGATGATGGGGCTCCACCCCGCCGCGCGAACGGCACCGATCTGCTGCGCCAAAGCCGCGAAATAATCGCGGCGCACCTGGCCGCGCTCATCGACCAAGGTCGACGAGCCGATCTTCACCACGACGATCGAAGCGTCGCTCCTGCGTTCGGCGGTGTCGCGCATGCCGGTCCCTCCCCTGCTCTTCCGTTAGAAATCGAGTTCGTTGTAGACGTCTTCGTGCTGGCGCGGGGATTCGTAGACGAAGGCGCGGCCCAGGATGCGGATCTCGTCGCCGTCGCGGGCGCCTGCCTCTTCGAGCGCCGCGTCGACGCCGGCGCGCTTGAAGCGATGCTGCAAGAAAGTGATGGCCTCTTCGTTGTCCCAGTCGGTCTGCACCACCCAGCGCTCGACCTGCGTGCCCGAAAGCCGGTAGACGTTGCTCGAGAGCTTTTCGACGTTAAAGCGGCGTTCGCGCGCCTGACGGCGGCGCTCCCATACGTGGTCGTAATGGGGCTCGGCAGCGTGGGCCTCGCGGGCGGCCTCGCGCAGCTTGTGGACCTCGGTGCCCACGGCCGCCTTGAGCTCTTCGACGCCCTTGCGCGTGACGGCGCTCGTGCAGAAGAGCTTGGGATTGATGGGGCTGTCGGCGTATTCGTTGCCGCCGGCGGCCTTGATCGAATCTTCCTTCACCGCTTGGGCGAGGCGGGCCAGGTTGTCCTCGAAGCCGGGGATGTCGCACTTGTTGGCCACCACGATGCGCGGGCGGTCGGCGAGCTCTTCCATATAGAGCTCAAGTTCGCGGTTGATGATGCGGTAGTCCTCCACCGGGTCGCGGCCTTCGAAACTGCCCGTGATGTCGACCACGTGGACGATCATCGCGGTGCGCTCGATGTGGCGCAGGAAGTCGTGGCCCAGGCCCTTGCCTTCGTGCGCGCCTTCGATCAGGCCGGGGACGTCGGCGATCACGTAGTCGTAGTCGTCGCTGCGCACGACGCCCAGGTTGGGCTGGAGCGTGGTGAAGGGATAGTCGGCGATCTTGGGCTTGGCGGCGCTCATGCAGGAGATGAGGCTCGACTTGCCGGCCGAGGGCATGCCCACCAGGGCCGCGTCGGCCATGAGCTTCATTTCGAGCTCGATCCAGCCTTCGTGGGCCGGTTCGCCCAGCTCGGCGAAGGCCGGCGCGCGACGGGTCGAGGTGACGAAGTGGATGTTGCCGCGGCCGCCCATGCCGCCCTGGGCCACGACGACCGCGTCGCCGTCGTGCGTGAGGTCGGCGATGGTCTGCCCCGCCTGCTTGTCTTCATCGTTGTATTCGCGCACGACCGTGCCCACGGGTACCTTCAGCACGAGGTCCTTGCCGTTGGCGCCGTGCATGCGCTTGCCCTGGCCGTGCGTGCCGCGCTCGGCCTTGAAGTGGTGCTTGAAACGGTAGTCGAGCAGGGAGCTCACGCTGCCGTCGGCCTGGACGACCACGTTGCCGCCGCGGCCGCCGTCGCCGCCGTCGGGGCCGCCTTTGGGCACGTGGGCCTCGCGACGGAAGCTCATGCAGCCGGCTCCGCCGTCGCCGCCCTTCACGTGAATGTGCACTTTGTCGATAAACATCTTGCGTTCCTTAACCCCTCGAGCGAGCGTGCGGGCTCGCAGCGATCGGCGCTGGGGCAGGTGATGGCCGCCAGCGCATACTATGCAGTAACGTAACACAGCGCTTCGCACGGCGCGCGCGAGAGCATGCCGAAAGCCCCGATTGGCATTGAAACGGCATGGGTAGTGCAGGGGCAAGGGGGGCCGCGTCGCCCGGGCTGCCCCGTCACCCGCGCTACAACAAGAAGGCCCTCCGCCAGTGGCGAAGGGCCTTCACATCAAACCGATTGCGCGTTCGGCTTATTCGGCGCTCGGGATTACATGCACCGTGCGCTTCTTGCCGCGACGGTATTCCACCGTACCCTCGGCGAGAGCGAACAGCGTGTCGTCGCTGCCGCGGCCGACGTTCTGGCCGGGATGGAAATGCGTGCCGTGCTGGCGCACGATAACGTTGCCGGGGATGACATGCTCGCCCGCGAACTTCTTGCAGCCCAGACGCTGACCACGGGAGTCACGGTTATTTTGGGTAGAACCAAGGCCCTTCTTATGTGCCATGCTACTTCACTCCTTCGTGTATCGCTTAAGCGATGGATTCGATCTTGACGCGCGTAAGCTGCTGACGATGGCCGCGCAGCTTCTTGTAGTTCTTGCGCTTGTGGAACTTGAACACGAGCTGCTTGTCGCCCTTGAACTGTTCGACGATGGAAGCGGTGACCTTGGTCTTGCCAGCCTCGGCGGGATCGGCCACGACCTTGTCGCCGTCGATGACGGCGATGGCGGTGAGCTCGACCTTGTCGCCCGCGTCGCCTTCGATCTTCTCGACAGCGAGGACGTCGCCGGCAGCAACCTTGTACTGCTTGCCACCCGTTTTAACGATTGCGTACATAAGCGTTTCTCCTTGAAATAGCAATCTTGGCGCGTGTGCGCCGTTCATCTTTGCGGCTCTTGCAGCGATCCGTACGCACATGGCGGTGGGAAACACAACCGCTTCGTAGCGCTTGCATGCAAAAGCTTTTCTATTTTATCGTTCACGGAAATCGGCGCAACTGCCTCACCGGCGGCTTCACAATTTGCGCAAGGGGCTGACGGGCGGCGGGACCCGGCGGAAGCCCGAGACGCGAGCGGGAGCGCGGACGCGGGGCGAGAGAGCGCTCAAGCGCAGACGCGCGTTCGAGCGCGAAGCACGAGCGTGGGAACGTAGGCGCGCTCGGAAGCGGGAGCGCAAGACGGGAGCACGAGACGCGGGCGCAATCGGGGACGTAAGGCGCGGACGCGGGCCCAATCGCGAGGCGCGACTGCCGTTCGCAACGCACCCGTGCACGCGGCACATACCATCCTCGCCGTTTCCATGTGCTTTCCGCGAGAGCCGCGCGACGTTTCTCGATGCGTACCGCGACATGAGGTTGCTACCCTCGCATGCATGGACGTACTCATCTCGCATAACTCCGCATTCGCGCTCTACGATGCGCTCGACGATGCCACCCTCGCCCACCGACGCACGATGCCGCTCGAATCATTCGGCTGGGATTGCGCAAGCGCCCGCACGCACCCGCTCGTCGCGGCCCTACCCCAGCCCCTCGACGTGCTTGTGCCATTTGACGCACGAATAGAGACCGATACCGCATGCCTGCATGCGAGCACCCAGAAGCTTCCTCCGTTATCAACCTTGCCCCTAGCGCCCCATCTCTACACCGTCGCCCCGGAAATTTGCTTGTTTCAACTCGCACGAGGAGCGCGTGCTATTGACATCGCACAATGCGCCTCGAGGCTCATGAGCACCTATAGGACATGTTCCGAAGCGCCAAGCGGGATTGTCGAGCGAACCCAACTCACCAGTCCCCGAAAAAATCGCCCACTACGTACGTGCAATCCAAGCCCAGTCAACAAGAAGCGCGACGCACAGCGTTGCGTTCAATCGTGCGATGGAATGGGTTTCCCCCGGAGCCGCATCCCCAAGGGAAGCAGCGCTTCAATTGATCTTCACCGTGCATGCGCGAAGCGGAGGATTCGGACTCCCTAAACCCGAACTCAACCATACAGTGCGAATCCCCGCTCCCCTTGTGAAATGGGCGGGCAAGCGCTCGTATCGATGCGACCTTTATTGGCCCCAGGCCGCAGTAGCCGTTGAATACGACAGCGACCTGCACACCGGATCACGACAAATCGCAAAAGACGCTAAACGCCGGGAAGTGCTCGCACGGTTGGGGATATCAACAATCACCGTGACGCGGATACAGATGAACAACATCGAAGAGCTCAGACAAATCGCCCTGCACGTAAGCAAGCTGCTTGGAACGCCAAAGCGCTACCAAAGCCTTGAGCTCCGTGAACGGCAGCGCAAATTGCTCGGGTCGCTGCTTCATTCCAAATGGCTCTAGCCCGGCCATGCGATTGCGTTCAACACGTAAGCCTGACTGCTCGATCACCGAACAGAGGGAGAAATGACGTAATATCGGCTATTTCGCGGAATCGGCACGACGGGAACAGCAACAGCTGTCATGTTTCTGTACATTGCTTCGTCAATTGTTCATTTTCTTTGATGAGAAACGCTGACAAGATGTGCCTTGGGAAGCAATAACCGCGAAATAGAGATTATTACGTCAAAAGTGGATGCGGAGCGTGGCGCTGCAGTCCGATTGGCGGTCCGCTCGGCAAGTCCAGGCGCTGCAGCAACCTGGGGTCGCGCCCGCTTGCGCGCCACCGCGCCCGGGCGGTGACGCGCAAGCGGGCGCCCTCACGCGCGCCCTGGCGCTCGCAGCGCGAAACCGACCCAGAGTCGCGCCTGCGGGCGCATCCCAGCGCCCGAGCAGCCCGTCTCGCCCGGACGGCCACGCGCACGGGCGCCCTAACGCACGCGGCCCGCCTTGCCTGGGCGGTCGCGCCTGCGCGCGCCCGCAGGCTCGCGCGCTAGTGTGCCTCGGCCCAGTTGGAGCCGTGCTCGACGTCGACCACCAGGGGCACCTTGAGCTCGACGACGTGTTCCATCACGTCCTTGAGAAGGACCGACACGCCCTCGACCTGGTCTTTGGGCACCGAAAGGTCGAGTTCGTCGTGCACCTGCACCATCAGGTGCGCCTCGGGGTATTCGGCCCGCAGACGCTCCTCGACCTGGCGCATCGCGATCTTGATGATGTCGGCCGCCGACCCCTGCATGGGATGGTTCATCGCCGTACGCTCGCCGAACGCGCGCTGCTGGCGGTTGCGCACCTTGAGCTCGGGGATGTGACGCTTGCGCCCGAACATGGTCTCGGCATAGCCGTTCTGCGTGGCCTGGTCCACCACGCCGTCGAGGTAGGTGCGCACGCCCGGATAGGCCTGGAAGTACGCGTCGATCATCTCCTGCGCCTCGCCGAAGGGAATGTGCAGGCTCTGCGACAACCCGAACGCCTGCTGCCCGTACACGATGCCGAAATTCACCGCCTTGGCGCGGCTGCGCAGCTCGGGCGTGACCTGGTCAACGGGAATCCCGAAGACGCGCGCCGCGGTGGCGCTGTGGAAGTCGGCGCCCGTGCAGAAGGCGTGGATCAAGTGCTCGTCTCCCGAAAGGTGCGCGAGCAGGCGCAGCTCGATCTGGCTGTAGTCGGCGCCCACGAACTCGTCGCCCTCGCGCAGGGGCACGAAGCAGGCACGGATGTGACGCCCGAAATCGGTGCGCACGGGGATGTTCTGCAGGTTGGGGTTGCTGCTCGACAGACGGCCCGTGGTGGTCACCGTCTCGTTGAAGGCCCCGTGCAGGCGCCCGTCGCCCTTGCGCATCGCGGGCAGCGCGTCGATGTAGGTGCCCTTGATCTTGGCCAGCTCGCGGTACTGAAGGATGAGGCCGGGCAGCTCGTGGTCTTTGGCCAGCTCGGTGAGGACCTTGGCGTTGGTGGAATACCCGCGCGAGGTCTTCTTCAGCGGCTTAAGGCCCAGCACCTCGAAGAGGATATGGGCCACCTGCTTGGGCGAATCGATGTTGAACTCTTCGCCAGCCAGGCTGTAAATGCGACCCACGAGCTCGTCGATCTGGCCTTGGGTGCGCTCGCCGAGCGCGTCGAGCGTGGCCACGTCGAGCGCCGCGCCCGTACGCTCCATGCGCGCGAGCACCGGCACGAGCGGGGCGTCGATCTTTTCGTATACGTCGCGGCTACCGTCGGCATCGAGCGCCGCGCGCAGCGGCTCGACGAGCGCGCGCAGGGCCGCCGCCTCGATCGCTACCGCGTCGGCATCGGTCTGGCCCTGGGGCAGCTCGCCGCCCAGATAGGTTTCCGCGAGGTAGTTGGGAAGGTATTCGGCAACCGAAGAATCGAGCGCGTAGGCGGCAAGCGTCGCGTCGAACAGCTGTGAAGCGAACACGTCGTCATCGGTGAGCTGGGCGTCTTCGCACGTGTCGGCCGGATAGGCCACCTGAATGGTGAGCTTGGCGTCGTGCACGGCCACGCAGGCGCCGGGCGCAGCCGAAAGGCGCACCGCGCGCACCAGGGTCGATGCGGCCGAATCGCCCTCGAGCACCGCAACGCCATCTTCGGCGGCGAAGCCTACCATCAGGTTGGCGCCGAAGAGGTTGGCCTGCTCCTGGCGCTTCCACGAAAGGCCGATCAGAGCGGGCTGCCCGCCTTCGGCCGCGGAAAGCTGCTCGTCGACGAAGGCGAGCGCCTCGTCGCCGGTGGCGTAGTCGTCCCACGCGAGTTTAGCCGCAGGCGCAGCGGCCGCCTGCTCAGAGCCTCCCATGAGCGCGAGCACCTTGTTCATGTGGGCCTTCAGCCCGAGTTTGCCGAACTCTTCCACCACCGACTTTTCGGTGAAGCTGGGGAAGGAAATCCCCTCGAGGTCGAGCGGGAAATCGAGGTCGCGCTTGATCACGGCCACGTCGCGCGAAAGGAAGGCGGCGTCGCGGTTGTCGCGCACGTGCTCGAGCTGCTTACCCTTCAGCTCGTCGAGATGCTCGTAGAGCCCCTCCATCGTGCCATACTTCTGCAGCAGTTTGGTCGCCGTTTTGGGGCCGATGCCCGGCACGCCGGGGATGTTGTCGGCCGTGTCGCCCATAAGGCCCAGGTAGTCGGGGATCTGCGCGGGCTCGACGCCGTACTTTTCCACGACGCCCGCCGGGTCGTAGATCACGACGTCGGTGATGCCCTTCTTGGTGTTGACGATCTTGGTATGGTCGCTTGCCAGCTGGCAGACGTCCTTATCGCCGGACACGAGCAGGCAGTCGTAGCCCGCCGCGTCGCAGCGCGCCGAAATCGTGCCCAGGATGTCGTCGCCCTCCCAGCCGGGGACCTTCACCACGGGGATGTTCATCGACTGCATCACGTCGTCTATGAGCGGGAACTGCACGCGCAGCTCGTCGTCCATCTTGGGGCGCTGGGCCTTGTACTGCTCGAGCGCCTTGATGCGGAATTCGGGTTTGCCCACGTCGAAGGCGCATACGATCGCGTCGGGATGCGCGAGGTCGATGAACTTCAGCAACATCGAAAGGAAGCCGAAGACCGCGTTGGTGGGCGTGCCATCGGGCGCGTTCATCGTGGGCGGGACCGCGTGGTAGGCGCGGTGCATAAGCGAGTTGCCGTCGATGACGGCGATTTTCTTGGGCGCAGCTTCAGACATGCCAATCGCTTTCTCTTACGAAATGAGTCGCGCCCCAGTATAGCGTGTGGAAGTGGAGGGCGCGGGAAGGAGCAGGCGAGACGGAAGAGAAGCTGATGCGCGCCGACCGTGCGACATACCCGCGCCGACCGTGCGACATACCCGCGCCCCACACGAAAAACGGGCGCGAGGCACCTTCGCCCCGCGCCCGTTTTGCGTATGAAAGACTATTTGCGCGCCTACGCCTTCCAAAGGTAGCCCACGCCGCGCACCGTTTCCAGATGCTGGGCCAGGTCGGGCCCCAGCTTGCTGCGGATGCGGCGCACGTGCACGTCGACCGTGCGGCTGCCGCCGTAGTAGTCGAAGCCCCACACGCGCTGCAGCAGGGCATCGCGGCTGAAGGTGCGCCCGGGATGCGCCGCCAGAAACGACAGCAGAGCGTATTCCAAATAGGTGAGGTCGAGCGGCTGGTCGTCGATCGCCACCTGGTAGGTGGCCAGGTTGATCGTCATGTTGCCCACGGTAATGAGCTCGGAGGCGGTCCGCTCGCTGCCCGGCCACAGAAGCTGGCGCACGCGCGCGGCGCATTCGGCCTCGGTCGCCTCGTCGACCACGAAGTCGCTCTTCATCTGCACGGGCAGGCGAAAATCGGCCAGCGCGTCCTGCGACACCACGAACAGGGCGCTCACGCCGCTCTCCCCCGCCAGCAGCTGCTCGAGCTTGGCAGACGCGTCGTCATGTTCGGCGTGCGATTCGTAGATCACCAGGTCGTAGTCGTGCTTGTGCGCGGCCGACTTCTCGAACTGCGCCGCTGAAAGGGCCGTCACGTCGACGTCCATGTCGGCCAGGACATGTTGAAACTTATAGGCGTTGTCCAGGCAATCCGCCACGAAAATTACTTGTTTACGTTCCATAGTTCTCTCCCCGCCGGACCCCCACAATCCGGCTCGCCAGGGTTTACAGCACTTCGAATTGACGGTCGATTTCCCACTTCGTCACCTGCAACAGGAATTCCTTCCATTCGCGAGTCTTCGCTTCGACCAGGTATTCGTGGATATGCTCCCCCAGCACTTCCTTCATCAGCTCGCTCGAACGGAACCGCTCGATGGCGTCGCCCAAGCTTTCGGGCAGCATCTCGATGCCGGCGTCGCGCAGCTGCTTGGGCGTGTGCAGGGACAGGTTGTGGCCGTCGGCCGGCGCAGCCAAGGGCAGGTCGTCCTCGATGCCCTTCATGCCCGCCGCCAAGATGCAGGCGAACGCCAGGTAGGGGTTGCAGGCCGGGTCAGGGTTGCGAATCTCCACGCGGCACGAACTTTCCTTGCGCGGCTTGTAGGCCGGCACGCGCACCAGCGTGCTGCGGTTGCCGTGTCCCCAGGAAATGCAGGCGGGAGCTTCGTTGCCCGACGCCATGAGGCGCTTGTAGCTGTTCACGTACTGGTTGGTGACCAGGCAGAACTCGGGCGCGTACTTCAAAAGGCCCGCCACGAAGTGCTTGGCCGTAGCCGAAAGATTGTAGCCCTGCGGGTCGTTGGGGTCGTAGAAGGCGTTGCGATCCTGCGCGTCGAAGAGGCTCACGTGGACGTGCATGCCGCTGCCCGGCTCGTCCTGCAGGGGCTTGGGCATGAAGCTCGCGTACACGCCGTGGACGTTGGCCACTTCCTTCACGACCATCTTGTAGGTCATCACGGCGTCGGCCATGCTCATGGCGTCGCTGTAGCGCAAGTCGATCTCGTGCTGGCTTGACCCGTTTTCGTGGTGGCTGTACTCCACCGGAATGCCCATGCGCTCGAGCGTGAGCACCGTGTCGCGGCGCAAATCGCTGGCCGAATCGAGCGCGGTGAGGTCGAAATAGCCGCCGCGGTCGAGCGGTTCGCGGCTGCGGCTGTTGCGGAAGTAGAAGTACTCGACTTCGGGCCCCATGTTGGCCTCATAGCCGGCGGCGCGCACGCGGGCGATCTCGCGCGCCAAAATGGCGCGGCTGTCCCCCTCGAAGGACTGCAGATCGGGCGTCTTGATGCTGCAGAACATGCGCGCGACCGCATCGCTGTCGGGACGCCAGGGCAGAATCTGGAAGGTGGACGCATCGGGGAAAGCGAGCATGTCGCTTTCGGCCGTGCCCGTGAAGCCGTCGATGCAGCTCGCGTCGAAGCCCATGCCTTCGGCAAAGGCGTTTTCGAGCTCGTTGGGGCTCACGGCAAACGACTTCATACGGCCCATCACGTCGGTAAACCAGAAGCGCACAAAGTGAACGTCGCGCGACTTGATGGTGCGCATCACGTATTCCTGATCGGGAGACATCGACGCATCCTTTCTGTTGCGAAGCCTGCGGGCGGGCGACGGTGCGCGCGCCCGTGCGACCGGCGAACGGTCGCATTCTCTACACTGTATTAATTTTCCGTTTCGAACGAGTTAACAAAGGGCGCACACCTTGGAAAGCCAACGGGCCGCAGCCCCGCATACAGAACGACCCCCGAACAAGCCAGGGGCCGTAGGGGCTAATACGATTGCAGCAGGTTGATGATCACGCTCGAGAAGGCCAAGAGCGCGGCGATGCACACCAAGATGAGGATGAGCATGGCGCGGGCGAAGTTCTTGCGCGGCTGGCGCACCCGGGCGAAGGACCAGATGAGCAGCACGACGATGTTCACCACCGGAATGAGCGACACGATGATCGTGAGAATCCAGTTCCCCACCCCCAGGCTCTCGTCCTGCACGGGCGGGTAGCTGGGATAGGCGGCCTGCGGATAATAGCCCTGCGGCTGCTGCGGGGCGCGCCCGTAGCCCGGCGCGTAGCCGCGCTGCCCGGCCGGGTACCCGCGCGGAATGGAAGCCGCTTGAGCCTGCGATCTGGTTCGTCTGTCCGTCATTGTTCGCCTCGACTAATCCGTATTCACGTCCGAAGAACCCAGCACCACGAGCAGGTCGCCGCCCGAAAGCGTGTAGGTGCCGTCGTTTTTCTTCACCTGGCAGCCCGACCCGATCTTGTCGGCGATCGCCTGGGCCTCGCCGGCGTACTTGTCGTCGGAATACACCACCAGCGACGTCTTGTAATCCTTGGAATCGGCGTTGCCCGTGGAAACGACCGTGTAGCCACTGGCGCGCAGGGTCTTGGCCGCCGCCTTGGCGGCGCCGCCCACGCCCGATCCGTTCTTCACGACTACCTTACCGGTCTTCACCGACGTGTCGGCCGAAGACGAGCTCGACGTGCTCGACGAGCTGCTGTCGGACGAAAGCGAACTCGCCGTGGAATCGGCCGTCACGTTTTCGTTGCCGCCGTCGCCGGTGGTCGACGTCACGATGCCCGTACCCGCATCGACTTCCTCCTCTTCCGTGGGAGGCAGGCCCTGGGTCACGCGGTCCATCATCTTCTTCCAGGCGTCCTGCTGGATGACGTTGAACCACACGCCGTTGGTGTATTCGGCTTCGGTGGGCATAACCGCCGTGTAGAGGTTGGTGTCCATGTCCATGCCGCTGAACTGGTTGGCGTACGCATTGATGTCGTCGACCGAAAGGTCGGTCTGCACGTACGACGAAAGCTGGGTGAGCACGTTGGCTTGGGTGACCTTGTCCTGCTGCAGGAGCTTTTCGGCGATGGCGCCGATAAGGGCGCGCTGGTTGGCCGTGCGGATGAGGTCGCCATCGCCCACCTTGTCGTAGCAGTGGCGCGCGCGGGCGAAGATAAGAGCCTGCTCACCGTTGAGCGTCTGGTCGCCGGCAGCCAGGTAACCGGTGTAGTCGGGGTCGTTGATTTCGTAGGGAACGTTCACCTCGACGCCGCCCAGGGCATCGACCGCGGAAGAAAGGCCGTCCATATCGATGAGGACGAAGTGCGAGATGTCGACGCCGGCCACCTTCGAAACGGTCGACACCGCAAGCGACGCGCCGCCGTAGGCATAGGCGGCATTGATCTTGGTAGAACCGTGGCCTTCGATATCGACCTTAGTGTCGCGCGGAATAGACACGAGCGTGACCTTCTGGTTGCCCGGATCGACGCGCGCAAGGATGATCGAGTCGGTGCGATAGAGGTTGTCGGTCGAACCGTCTTCGTCACGGGTGATCGAATGGTCGGTGCCCATGAGCAGGACGTAGAAGGGATCGGTGGGGCTATCGGTGGCGGCAAGGGTGCCCGCCAGATCCGAATCGAGGCCCTTCTTGAAGTTGTTGTTGATCGTATCGGTCACGTGCTGATAGTACGCGTAGGCAGCGCCCGCACTGGCAAGCAGAACCGCGGCGATCACCAGCAGGGTGACGATAACGTGCTTGCGGCGCTTGCTCGTGCGCTGGCTATGATAGCGGTCACAGGCGACGTCGCGAGAGTAATCGTTCGTATCAGCGGTAGTTGGCATATGGGCCCGTTCTCTAGAAAAAGGCGTTCCAACTTATTTTGATAACGTTTTCGCTTGCAGACAACTACATATCGTGCATCTGCATGAGAAACGCTACAAAATCGCCGCCCAATTGGCAGGATGCAGGATGCCGATGTAGGTAAGGAAGACGCTTGCGAGCGACACGATGACCGCCCATACGAGCATGGCCTTGGCCCAGTTGCGCTGCGATGTGGACTGCGTGCGGCCGAAACCGTACACGATGAGAGCCACGATGTTCACGAAGGGAATGCTCGCAAGCAGGATGGCCAAGAACCAGGAGCGGAAGGACACCGGCTCTTCGCGCGTGTCGTAGACGGGCGTGGGCGGCACGGCGTAGCGCGGGGCTTCTTCGGGTGCCTGGCCGTACTGGCCGTAGCGCGGCGCAGGAGCGGGCGTAGGCTCGACCGGCATGCTCTCGAGCGGCTGGGTAAGGTCGGCCGTAGCGGAAGGATCCAGGGAAGCGGGATGGCGGGACTCAGCGTCGGAACCAGCGGAAGCACTCTGCGATTCGAACGAAGGCTCTGCCGCAACGGAAGCCGATCCCTCATGCACTCCCCTTTGGGCGTCGGATTCGAACGCGCCCCGATCGTCTTCATCGAACGCGTTGGCCAAGGGAATGCGCCCATGACGGCCGATCGTAGCGCCGGGAACATATGCGTGCTTAGCCATTGGCCACCATCCGTTCGTAGAGAGTTTTTCCCCATGGTAGCGCATCGCAGCCGCCGCGGCCGCGCTCCCCACCCGCCGTCCACGAAGGCAGCGGAAGCAATTCTGCGACTACGTCAAGCGGATCAATACCGCGCAAAAACACAAAAGGTGCTGCACCACCAAACCGATGGTGCAGCACCTGAAAACGATTGCGAAAGGGCCGCTACTCGATATGCGTGCCCAGCTCGCGCTCGACCAGGTCGAACGCCGCGTCGATGGCCTTGTCCATGTCGTAATACTTGTACCCGCCCAAACGGCCGGCAAAGACCACGCGGCCTTCCTGCTTGGCGCGCTCGGCGTACTGCTCGTAGAGCTTGGTGTTGCGCTCGTCGTTTATCGGGTAATAAGGCTCATCGCCCGGCTTCCAGTCGGCCGGGTATTCCTTGGTTACGATCGTCTTGGGCTGCTCGCCGTATTCGAAATGCTTGTGCTCGATGATACGGGTCCAGGGAATCTCGCGTTCGGTGTAATTCACCACAGCATTGCCCTGGTGGTTGACCTCGTCGAGAATCTCGCTTTCGAATCGCAGGGAGCGATATTCAAGCGTACCCAGTTTGAAATCGTAGAACTCGTCGATGGGGCCGCAGTAGATGATGCGGTCGGCGATATCAGGCTCGGCGGCGATGAGGTCGCGATATTCCGTGTTGAGGCGAATTTCCGTATCGCCGAACATGCGCTCGACCATCTTGGTGTAGCCGCCCATAGGGACGCCCTGCCAACGGTCGTTGAAGTAGTTGTTGTCGAAGCGCATACGGAAGGGAAGGCGCTTGATGATGCTGGCAGGAAGGTCCTTGCAGTCGCGGCCCCACTGCTTTTCGGTGTAGCCCTTAATGAGCTTTTCGAAGATGTCGCGGCCGGCCAGCGAGAGCGCCTGCTCTTCGAGGTTCTGCGGATCGGTGATGCCTTCAGCGGCGCGCTGCTCGTCGATCTTTGCCAGGGCTTCGGCCGGGGTCTTCACGCCCCACATTTTGCTGAATGTGTTCATGTTGAAGGGCAGGTTGTAGAGCTCGTCCTTGTAGATGGCCACCGGCGAGTTCACGTAGTTGTTGAACTCGGCGAACTGGTTCACGTAGTCCCACACGCGGCGGATGGATGTGTGGAAGATGTGGGCACCGTACTTGTGGACGTTGATGCCCTCGACCTCTTCCGTGTAGATGTTGCCCGCAATGTGCGGACGACGGTCGATGACCAGGCATTTCTTCCCCACCTTGGCAGCTTCATGCGCGAACACCGCACTTGAAATACCGGCACCAACAATGAGGTAATCGTATTGAGACATTAGCTCTCCTATCAAATTCATGAAGACGGGCGACCGTAGCCGCCCGTCAAACGCCGACTTAATTGTAGATGTTTACCGTCGTGCCCAAGGGGACCTGGGTGTAGATAAAGTACGCATCGGGCCAGTTCATTCGGATACACCCATGTGAAAGATGGTTACCCAGCTCCGAAGTCGATTTCAGAATCGAGTGGAAGTAATACCCGCCCGAGATGTTGGTACAGTACTTTGCCGATGGGGCATTTTCCAAATACGGCTTACGGTAGTTGGTCGCGTAGGTACCTGTAATGGTGGGGGTAGAAGGCTTGCCCGGCGTACACGATACATAGCGTTCCGTTGTCCAATGGCCCTTCCAGCCCGTATATATGCCAACTTTCGCCGCAGCCCTGTCGACCATAATCAGCCAACCAGTTCTACTGGAAAAACCGTTGGCGCGACTGTCCATATTTGCACGCGTCCAGTCGGTGACACGATATACCGAAGAAGCCTTGGTTCCTGCAAAGTTTCCCTTGTCGTCATAGACATCAACGTACACTGTGTATGACCCAGGCGCAGTCAGCGAAATAGTCGCATTGTTCTCACTGCTCTTCTTAGCAACTTCCCAATCAGACCAGTTGTTTTTCTCCCAAACAAATTTGAATGAGAAATTCTTCAGACCAGCGCCCATGTTTGCGTAATAGACATGCTGAGATCCATTCCAATAATCATGAACGCCTTCAAATTCCCACACAGCTAAGGGCGCAGTAGAAGTATACGAAGCCCCGTGCGCGCCGATTTGATCGCAGTAAATGACGTAATTACCGGTCGACCCCGGCTTCCAAGACGCCACGTTTTCAAACGAGGAAGACTTAATCACTCCCCAAGAGGACCAGTTGTCCTTCTCCCATACGAACTTGTACTTCACGTTGCTCTGAGCGGGGTCTATCCCCGTAGCAGAAAAACTTGCTGTGGAGCCGAGCCTTATCTGGCTATCAGCAACCTTCACAGGAGTAACGACGAAACCGTCGCTCCCGGAAATGAAAACAGGCAGGGAAACCGTGCAAACGTTACCAGCAGAGTCCCGAATGTCGCAGTAGACGTCGGTGCGCCCCTCCTTATTAAAGGAGTAGGTTGACGCCTTGGAGAACGGCTTTGCAACCCCCCACTTGGCCCAGCCTCCCTGCTCCCAGACCCACTTGTAGGTCAGGAAGGCCGTCTGGCCGGAGGCCTTCGGGGAGAGCGTGGCCGTGCCGTCCGCGCCGAACGAGGCGGACAGGCCGGACAGGGACCACTCCTCGGGGGCCACGCGGGCGGAGGCCGAGGCAGTGCGCGTGGACCTGCCGTCGGACACGTCCACGTACCACTCGAGGTCGCCGGACTTGTCCAGGGCGTAGGTGTAGGACGCCGCGCCCTTCTCCATTGGGGCGAGCACGCCCCACTCGGCCCAGCCCGGGCGGGTCCAGACGTACTTGTAGGAGAGGCCCGCGGGCGCCTTGCCGACAAGGACGGGCTTCACGGTGAGCTCCCTGCCGAGCTTCGGGGACGCGGAGAGCTCCACGCCGGAGACGCCCCACCATCCCGCGGGCTTAACGGTCACCCTGGCCGTGTCGTGGCGCACGGTGCCGTACCGGTCGCGCGCGTCGAGCCACACGGTGTAGTCGCCGGGCTCCGAGGGCGCCCAGCTGGCAGAGGAGGAGGCCTGGAACTTCCGAGCAACGCCCCACTCGGCCCAGTCCTGCTTCTCCCAGACGAACTTGTACTCCAGGCCCGCCTCCGACCCGTGCGACGCGCGGGCCTCGAGGCGCACCGAGTCGGGCGCCACGGACAGGGACGGGGCCGAGAGGCTCGCCGACCAGTCCGCCACGTTCACGGCCGCGGTCTTGGTCTCGGACCTCGAGCCGTCGGTCGCGTCCACGTAGAAGGTCAGCGGGCCCGCCACCGGCACCCGGTAGGTGTAGGACGCCGCGCCCCCCTGCATGGGGGCGAGCACGCCCCACTTCGCCCAGTTCCCCTGCTCCCACACGTACTTGAACGACAGCTTCGACGCGTCGCCCTTCACCTTGGGGGCGATCGTCACGCTCTGCCCCAGGTCGGGCGAGGCGTCGGAGACCTCCACGCCCTCGAGGGACCAGCCCGTGGCGGGCGCCTTGGCGGCGCGGGCGGGCGCGGTGCGCGGGAGGGCAGGCTGGGCGGAGTCTTGCTCGACCGATGCTGCAGCTTCAGAACCGTTCGCGACGTCCCCATTTACGGTTTGCAAGTCGGTCATATTCGGCGTATCTGAGGCAACTTCAGCCCTACTAGTCGACGCAGCAGCAGACTCAATATTCGCAATCTTCGAAGAGTCGACGCTCTTATCCACGGCCTTCTCTGCGCCATCGCAACGATTCGAAACTTCCAAAGCCGAGGCCTTTTCCGTAGCTCTTGAAGCCGTTATATCACCTGTGACAGGAGCGTCCTCCGCTACTGTCACTTTTTCTTCAACGGCTTCGCCCGTCACATCGGCATCGCTCGATTCCTGAGCCGCCCATGCCACGCCACTGGAAAAGAAAACAATCGCGAAAACCGCAATCAAACAGAGCGCGATGCTAGCCGAGTGCTTCCTTTTTTGTCTTCGCATAACAACCCCTTCCCCAAATTACTAATAGATATGCTAGCCGACGACCCTTGCCAATTGCATCCAATCAGTCCTGGTGCCGTAGAAAGCATCGAGGTCGAGCGCGTTCTTGTAACCGCCCACATTGCCCGTGCTTGAATACTGGTACAAAGTTGGTTCCGCCCAATACGATAGGACCGACTTCCCGCCAGAAGTCGTCAAACCGCTCGGCCGCTCCAAATAACCAGTGTTCATGTTCTTATTCATGTATCGAGCAAGCCAAAGCTTGTACGTCGAGGCCACGCTAGACCAATTGTATTCGTTTTCGACAGATTTGCTCATATATATCAGAGGCATTACGCCGGTCTTTTGGTACACACGATCAAGCCATCGCTTCGCCCAATTCGGCCCTAACGACAGGTTATCGTTATTACTGTCGTTCTCCCAATCCAAGGCGAGAATCGCTTTGCCGATATACGGCTTAACTTTCGAAACAAAGAAATCAGCCTGCACTTCAGGTGAAGATTTCGAATCGGGGAAATGATACAAACCGAGCAGCTTGTCCGAAGACAGAGCAGCAGACGTCGTGGCATTGAAGAAGCTCGAGTACTTATTTGAATACGCCTCGCTTGTATAATTAGTTGCCTTAACGATAACGAAATCCGCGTCGAAATTCTTTACATCCAAATCACTTTGGTAGTGAGCAATATCGACCCCGTTAAGCTGCGCATACACCTTTCCTATTGCAGTGACAGTGACCGTCTTCGTACATGTAGACCCGTCGGCGAAGAAGAAATCGCAGTAAATCGTATAGTCACCGGCGTTTCGTGGTGCCCACTTAGCTGTCTTCGCCTTCGATGTTGGTTGAAACACCGCCCAAGGGTTCCAATTGTTGGTTTCCCAAACAAATTTCACCTGCTGAAAATTCTTTGAGGTAGAGCTTGCCGAAAACGTAGCGTACTCGCCTACATTGACTCTTTCTTTATCGACAGCAACTGACGAGTTCCACATTGCATCCGTAATCTTCATATGAACCGTGCGCACAGCGCCCGATGAATCCATAACGTCGCAATAAATCCCGTATTGAGCTGAATCCTTCTTAAAGAAGTAGGTTGACGCCTTGGAGAACGGCTTTGCAACCCCCCACTTGGCCCAGCCTCCCTGCTCCCAGACCCACTTGTAGGTCAGGAAGGCCGTCTGGCCGGAGGCCTTCGGGGAGAGCGTGGCCGTGCCGTCCGCGCCGAACGAGGCGGACAGGCCGGACAGGGACCACTCCTCGGGGGCCACGCGGGCGGAGGCCGAGGCAGTGCGCGTGGACCTGCCGTCGGACACGTCCACGTACCACTCGAGGTCGCCGGACTTGTCCAGGGCGTAGGTGTAGGACGCCGCGCCCTTCTCCATTGGGGCGAGCACGCCCCACTCGGCCCAGCCCGGGCGGGTCCAGACGTACTTGTAGGAGAGGCCCGCGGGCGCCTTGCCGACAAGGACGGGCTTCACGGTGAGCTCCCTGCCGAGCTTCGGGGACGCGGAGAGCTCCACGCCGGAGACGCCCCACCATCCCGCGGGCTTAACGGTCACCCTGGCCGTGTCGTGGCGCACGGTGCCGTACCGGTCGCGCGCGTCGAGCCACACGGTGTAGTCGCCGGGCTCCGAGGGCGCCCAGCTGGCAGAGGAGGAGGCCTGGAACTTCCGAGCAACGCCCCACTCGGCCCAGTCCTGCTTCTCCCAGACGAACTTGTACTCCAGGCCCGCCTCCGACCCGTGCGACGCGCGGGCCTCGAGGCGCACCGAGTCGGGCGCCACGGACAGGGACGGGGCCGAGAGGCTCGCCGACCAGTCCGCCACGTTCACGGCCGCGGTCTTGGTCTCGGACCTCGAGCCGTCGGTCGCGTCCACGTAGAAGGTCAGCGGGCCCGCCACCGGCACCCGGTAGGTGTAGGACGCCGCGCCCCCCTGCATGGGGGCGAGCACGCCCCACTTCGCCCAGTTCCCCTGCTCCCACACGTACTTGAACGACAGCTTCGACGCGTCGCCCTTCACCTTGGGGGCGATCGTCACGCTCTGCCCCAGGTCGGGCGAGGCGTCGGAGACCTCCACGCCCTCGAGGGACCAGCCCGTGGCGGGCGCCTTGGCGGCGCGGGCGGGCGCGGTGCGCGGGAGGGCAGGCTGGGTGGTGCCGGAAGGCGCTGTCACCCCTTCAGCCAAATCTTCGTTGGAGGAACTCCCGCTCGAATCAGGAGCGTTCAATGATTGGGCGTCGGCGTTCGGTTCTGCAGCCAAGCTATCGTTGCCCGAAACGCCTTCCGTCATTATTTGGCAGCCATCGCCAGAAGATGCCGTGACACGGTCCCCGTCATCGCTGACAGCATTAGCATTAACGTCTTCCGGAAACGCCAACGCAGGGTCGACAGCTCCGCGCACAGGCGCTTTGTCGGCTTCCCGGTTTGATGAATCCGTATCAAGCGATTCGTTCTGTATCGTCCCGGCAGACTCTTCATCGCCGATCTCATCGGCATACGCTGAGAAGGAGAAGCAAGTTAGCGCAACGAGCAACGAGAGGATCAATGAAAGGATGCCCGCACGAGCTTTCGCGGTCTCGAACCAAAATCTCATATCCGTTCCTTATGCCGTAATTAAATTTTGCATATATGTATATAAAATGCTTTACTTGGGAGATATCAGAGGAAAATTTAATTTGGTTATCTAATTGAAAATCCTAGCTTCTTAGGGTCATCCAGGAGGTAAGAAAAGCCCTTGGAAGAAACCAATTACATCCCAAGAGCTATCACGCGCTTTTCAGTATGTTTTGCGCTCTACCCACTGATAGAGCGGATAGAGCGCCACGCATAAGAAAATAATCTAACAGTCTAGAAGACAGGTGCTTCCTGACTCACGTTGAGCTGCGGTAACGCGCGGCCGTCGTCAGCAGATGGCGGACCACCCTTTCCGTTTCGGGCCACCTCTCGCTCGCCTGCTTCACCCTGAACAGGTAGACGTACCAGTTCAGATAGGACTGCAGGTTGTCCATGCTCATGCCGGTGAAGCGCCACAGGTAGCGCTTGATCAACGAGCAGAGGCTGTTCACCATCTGCATGCCCTCGAGGTACTCCGGGTCGCGCACGTCGGCCTTGTGCGCCTCGTCGGTCAGCCCCGCCTTCCGGATGAGGACGCCGTGCGACTTCTCCCGGTCGTGGACCATGTGGGACCCCGGCGCGATATGCGGGAGCATCCCCTCCTCCATGCGCCTCGACGACGGCTTCCCGTGGCCGATGACGACCGCGACCGGGTTCTTGTGCACGTCGATGGCGACGGCGATGCAGACCTTCTGCTTGGAGAGGCCGCGCTTGCGCGCCTCGCCGTAGCCGTGCGAGAGGTCGGTGTCGTTGACGTAGGTCTCGTCCAGCCAGAACGTGTCCCTGAGCACGATTTTGTCCTGGTAGCCGTCGACGGTTGCGAAGGTGCGGTGGCGCCACTCGAAGGCGGTCTGGTGGGTGATGCCGCACAGCTCGGCGGCGGCGTCGAGCGGCACGTTGAACCTCATCACGTTGACGAAGCCCACCCAGGTCGGCATGTCCTTCTTGGAATGCTCGAGGACGGTGCCGGTCAGCGAGTTGAACCTGCACCCGCAGGAGCGGCACTCGAACCGCTGCAGCCCGGAGTCGGTGAATCCGTCCCTGCCGGGGTCCGGGAGCCCGCACCTGGGGCACGGAGGGTTCGGACGGTAGATGGCGGCGGCCTCGGCGAAGGTGCCGAAGCCGTACCTTTCCCGGCACTCTCGCTCGGATACGGCGGAGGAGAGGCTTCGGAACTCGCCGGCGTCGAGCGGCGACACGAAGCCCTCGTAGGGGTTCGCGCGGGTCATGGCGGTATCCTGTCCGCCCAGATGCCCACCCGACAGGATGTCGCCAAACAAAGAACCAGGTGGGCACCTGGGCACGTTCTTTGTTGGCGGCAACATCATATCAAGCCCGCGGGCGCGAGGGCCAGATGTGCCGAAAACACCACCCGTCTTCTAGACTGTTAGATTGCCAAATATACGAGACTCGGGAATCTATTTGCTCAAAATGTCTGCAGATATCAGAGGAAGCGTCAGTCGACTCATCATCTATTAGCAATAGCTCAACGATGAATGGGTCTGGCTGAGTACACTTTCAATGCACTGTGGCAGATAACGCTCGGAATTGTACACGGGAACGATGATGCTGAATTTCATTCAGACTCCCTCATCTTAGAAACGTATTTCGAACTAGCACTATTTCGCAATCTCGGAAGCATAATTGCAACAGCAAGACCAAAAGAAATAATGATGCAATAACTGACACCGTTCATGCCGAATTTTTCAACAAGAGGAACCATACTGAAACAGCAAATGGCAATCGAGACAGAAAACATCTTAAGGTTGCCACGCAAATCCCTTACGGCAATGAACAAATCCCCAATGAACCAGATGTAGGCAGTAATTACCGTACAAACGACCAGGGGAGGAAGTGTATACGTATAGGGAACAATGCTGGCAGAATATAAAAGCAAAAGAAGTTGCTCGCCAAAAATCAGGAAGAATAAGATTCCGGCAATAGCAATCCCAAGAACGGCAACTGAAAGCTTCGCGAATAAACGCCAAAATCCTGAAACATTTCCGCCTGCGTACAGCTTCGCAAATTGGGTGAGCATTGGTGCGTACACATATTGAGCTCCCATCTGAATTATAAGTACGGGAGCAGCAACGCTGGAATAAACACCAAGAACTTCAGACCCCGATACCATACCAAGAATCTGGCGGGGGATTGTAGGAACCGCCGAGCAGAAAAGAAGCGCTACAACCGCAGGGAGGAATTTTTGCAACATACATCTAATAGTATGTAGATTCATATCGGGCTTTAACGAACCGGCAATTCTTCTTGTGCGCGGGCAATCATAAAAAGCGATGACTGAGAATGTAGTGACGCACATAGCAATTAGCGCAAAATCAAGCGAAGAACTTAAGGCAAAAACCATGCAGAAAGAAAAGAATGAAATAATGCCCCGCTGAATCAGTGATTTTCCAATCACGTCCATTCTTCCTTGACGTTGATCCTCACCATGAAGAACATCAACAACTATCGGCCCAAACGAGTAGATGCCGTAAAGATATACAACACTAAGTGAGTCAACCGGACATGTAGCGAGTCCATACACCACCATAACAATTAGCGCAATAACGCAAGTAATCACTCGCAAACCGATATATTGGCCAAGCGAAAATTCCCCTTCTACATCGGAAACTTGATATGCACGAACTTTATACTGTCCTATCGGGGAGAAGATATTACTCACCGCCATGCCCAAAGCTAGCGCACCAGCAGCATCGTATCCATCAGATAGACGGACGACAGCGATGGTAATTAGCCACTGAAAGCCAAGATAGACAGTTGAGCCGACAGAATTCCAAAGCATATTTGCTTTTAACGACAGAGGGGATGTCTTACGAAACGAATCCTTCACAACTCATCCATTCAACCATTATTTCGAATGTTCATACGCCGACCGAAGTAGTGATAACGAATGATTCCAATTGTATGTCTGACGTACGAGAAGCTGATCTTTTTTCCCCATCTCAAGTAAAGCATCTCTCGAAAGAGCAAGAGCGCTGTTGAGGCCATCGACGAACGTAGCTGTTTCGCAATCTGGAAGCACCCATCCATAGTCGCAGGATGGGATAAGCTCTCTTGCGCCACCGAAATCTGGCACAATAGAGGGAAGGGCGCAAGCGCTTGCCTCCAATAAGGAAGTACAGAAGCCCTCTGACCTACTATGAAGACAAAATATATCAGCCTCCAGCAGAAGTCGAGATAAATCATCTTGGGTCAGATTCCCAAGTAGATGGAAATTGGGAGGACACGATGCCGTCAATTGACCGCGCAATGAACCTTCCCCCGCAA
>JALCHN010000026.1 GCA_022644775.1 Eggerthellaceae bacterium | reverse complement strand
TTGTCACAGTCTGGCTGTGACGACATCACGCGCCCCCGTTGTCACTCGAAGAAGCGGAGCGGGCGTGTAAGCCGGGTTCTGTCGTTTAAGACAACCATTTATCTACTGCGCACGTCGCCGTGCGCCTCTAGCGCGCAACCCGAACGCACGGAAGGACGGCCGTATCGCGTTCCTATTTGCGTTTGCTTCGGATGGGGTTTTCCAAGCCGCGCCATTGCTGGCGCGCTGGTGCGCTCTTACCGCACCGTTTCAGCTTTTCTCCTGACGTGCAGGGGAGTCTTCTTTTCTGTGGCACTGTTCCGTCGGGTCGCCCCGCCCAGCCGTTAGCTGGCATCCTGTCCTTTGAAGCCCGGACTTTCCTCAACGTTTCACGCGGTTGTCCGGCCCGCTCCGGATGGGTATTCTAGCAAAAGCCGAAGGCGCGTGCAGCGTCGGAGCCGCACGCTCCATGCGCTCCACAGCTTGCCGCACGGCATCGCTTCGGCTGCATGCGCATGCACAACGAAAAGCGGGGGAGGGCCCATGAAGCGCTACGCCTTGGTCGGAGCGGTCGATTTCAACTACGAGGATTTCAGCCAACGGTCCTTCGACGGCGTCGTGGCGGTCGACCGCGGCTACGCCAAGCTCGCGAGCTGGGGCATCGTCCCCGACGTCGCGCTCGGCGACTTCGACTCGCTCGGCTTCGTGCCCCGGGCTGCGCGCGTCGAAACCTTCCCGGCGGCCAAAGACGAAAGCGACATGGAACTCGCCTGCTCGCTCGCACTCGACGACGGGGCGGACGAGCTCGTCCTCTACGGCTGCCTGTCGCGCCGGCTCGACCACACGCTTGCCAACATCCAGCTGCTCGCCGGCCTCGCCCGCCGGGGCGCGGTCGCGCTCGGCGTGGGGGCGGGGTTCGCCCTCTGCGTCCTCGACGCGGCCGCTTGCGCCACGGCCCGCCTGTCTTTCCCGGCTCTCGACGCGGCCGCCCTCGATGCGGGCCCCTACGGTCGCTTCCTTTCGGTCTTCGCCTACGGGGGCCCCGCCACGGTTTCCGAAGCGGGCCTGCGCTGGGAGCTCGACCGCGCAGCCTTGCTCGACGACGTCTCCCGCGGCCTTTCCAACGAATTCACCGGCGCCCCGGCGGCGATCGAGGTCCATGCGGGCAACGTCGTCGTGACCGCCGCCGACGCCGCCTTCCGTCGCGCTCGCCGCGGATAGCGCGCCCTCCTTTTGAAGCCGTCTTCTGCTGCGCTCGGTGCGGGCTCGTCTGCGCCCGGCCCGGTCTTTCCGCCGCAGCGGGGATAGCCGGGCGCGCCTTTGCTCGTTGGCCCTATAATGGTGCGGTTCGCGCAATAGCGGACGGGGGAGCTCGAAGGTCGGGCTGAGAGGGAGCGGCGAGTGCGCTTCGACCCCATGAACCTGATGTGGACAATGCCAACGAAGGGAGCATTATGACGCAGATAGACGCTGCGCGCGCCGGGCGCGTGACCGAGCAGATGAAGATCGTCGCCGAAAAGGAGCACCTCGATCCCGAGGTCGTGCGCGAGCGCGTGGCCCGCGGGTCGATTGCGATTCCCGCCAACGTGCGCCACACCGCGCTTTCCCCCGAAGGGGTGGGCGAGGGCCTGCGCACCAAGATCAACGTCAACCTGGGCGTGTCGGGCGACCGCGCCGACGAGCCCGAGGAATGGAAGAAGGTCGACCTTGCGATTTCCTACGGCGCCGAGGCGATCATGGACCTGTCCAACTGCGGCAAGACCCATCCCTTCCGCAGCAAGCTCGTGGCCAAATCGCCCGCGATGATCGGCACCGTGCCCATGTACGATGCCCTGGGCTACCTGGAAAAGCCCCTCGAGACGATCACGGCCGACGACTTTCTGCGGGTCGTGCGGGCCCATGCCGAAGACGGCGTCGACTTCGTGACGATTCATGCGGGCATCAACCGCCGCACGGTCGATTCGTTTCTGGAAACCGGCCGCAAGATGAACATCGTCTCCCGCGGCGGGTCGCTCATCTTTGCCTGGATGCAGATGACCGGCAACGAGAACCCCTTCTTCGAGCACTACGACGAGCTGCTCGAGATCCTGCACGAATACGACGTGACGATCAGCATCGGCGACGCCATGCGCCCCGGCTGCATCGCCGATTCCACCGACGCCGGCCAGATCGACGAGCTCATCGAGATCGGCAAGCTCACCGCGCGCGCCTGGGACGCGGGCGTGCAGGTCATGGTGGAAGGCCCGGGGCACATGGCCATGGACGAGATCGCGGCCAACATGAAGCTTGAAAAGCGCCTGTGCCACAACGCCCCCTTCTACGTGCTGGGGCCTCTGGTCACCGATGTGGCGCCGGGCTACGACCACATCACGAGCGCGATCGGCGGCGCGATCGCCGCAGCCAACGGGGCCGACTTCCTCTGTTACGTGACGCCCGCCGAGCATCTGCGCCTGCCCGACGCCGACGACGTTCGCGAGGGCATCGTGGCCGCCAAGATCGCCGCCCATGCCGCCGACCTGGCCAACCATCTGCCGGGCGCCCGCGACGCCGACAACAAGATGGCCGACGCCCGTCGGCGCATGAACTGGGACGATATGTTCGCCGTGGCCATCGACCCGGTCAAGCCCCGCGCCGTCTTCGAAAGCGCGCCGCCTTCGGTGGAAGGCACCTGCACGATGTGCGGCGAGATGTGCTCGGTGCGCACGGTCAACCGCGTCCTCGACAACCTGCCCGAAAAGTTCGGCGGCAACAAGATGAGCCCCCGCGACGCCTTCGCGCCCCGCGACCTTCTGCTCTACGCCGTCTCCGACGACCGTTGGCTCGGCGCGCGGACGCTGTCCGATTGCATCGAGCAGGCGATTGCAGGCGGCGCGACCTTCGTGCAGCTGCGCGCCAAGGAGGCGAGCCACGACGAGATCGTGGCCATGGCCAAGAAGCTCAAGCCCCTCTGCGCCAAGGCGGGCGTGCCCTTCGTGATCGACGACGACGTGGAAGCGGCCAAGGAAGCCGACGTCGACGGCGTGCACGTGGGCCAGGAAGACGCGTCCTGCGCCGCGGCCCGCGCCGCGCTCGGCCCCGACAAGATCGTCGGCGTGTCCTGCCAGACGGTCGAAGAGGCCATCGAGGCCGAACGGGCCGGCGCCGACTACCTGGGCGTGGGAGCCGTCGTCGCGACGCCGACCAAGCCCGAAAGCTGGGCTTTGACGCCGGAAGAGTTCCGCGCGATCTGCCAGGCGGTGTCGATTCCCGTCGTGGCGATCGGGGGCTGCAACGCTGAAACCATCCCCACGCTCGTGGGCTCGGGAGCGGCGGGGGCCGCGGTCGTGTCGGCCATCTTCGCCTCCGACGACTGCGAGCGCGCCGCCCGCGATTTGCGCGCCGTGTGCGAGCGCACCTTCCCGGCTCAGGAGCGCCCCGCGAACGAAGGCGATGAACTGCGGGAACGGGCAAGATAGGCTACACTTTCCCTATAAGACGCGTGCATGCGTGCGAAAGGAGCATCTTCTCATGATCCCCGCAGTTCTTTCCATCGCCGGTTCCGATTCGAGCGGCGGCGCCGGTATCCAGGCCGACATAAAGACCATCGCCAGCCACAAGCTCTACGCCGAAACGGTGATCACGGCCCTTACCGCCCAGAACACCTTAGGCGTCCAGGGCGTGCTGCCCGTCGAGGCCGCCTTCATCGGCGCCCAGATGGACAGCGTCTTCGCCGATATCCGCCCCGACGCCGTGAAGATCGGCATGGTGCCCACCCCCGAAGCGGCGGAGGCCATCGCGGTCGGCCTTGAAAAGGCGCAGGCCGCCCATGTGGTGCTCGACCCGGTCATGGTCGCCACGAGCGGCGCCACGCTGGCCGATTCGCCTGCCGTGGAGGCAATCGTCGCCCACCTGCTCCCGCTCGCCGAAATCGTGACCCCCAACATCCCCGAAGCCGAAGTGCTCGCCGGCATCTCGATCGCCACGCGCGAAGACCGCGAAGCGGCCGCCCGCGCCATCCAGGACAAGATGCAGGCGGGCAAATGGGTTCTCATCAAGGGCGGCCACGCCGCCGACACGGCCGACGACCTCCTGCTCACCGAGCACGGCCGCTGCGTGTGGCTGCATCACAAGTTCATTGACACCCCCAACACCCACGGGACGGGCTGCACGCTCTCGAGCGCGATCGCCTGCGGCCTGGCGTCGGGCTTCGACGTGCAGGCGAGCGTGTCGAAGGCCAAGCAGTACGTCACGGGCGCCTTGGAATGCGACCCGGGCATGGGCCGTGGGTGCGGTCCGCTCGACCATATGTGGGAATACCGCTAAGGGCCGCTTCCCGCCATACGGGCCTCGCACGCCCCGCTTGCCGGCCGCAGGGCCAGCGAGCGGGGCGTTTTCATGCGCATTCGGACAAGTTCCGCCTTGCGCGCGCGGGCGCATTTGGTACTATTACGGAAGATTCGCTCACTAGGCTGCGAGTCGTCTTCCATTTCCCGCGCACATACCGCCCTTCGCTGGCCTTTGCTCGTCATGTGCGTCATGTTCCCGATAGGAGAGGGTTCCACGTGAAGTTCTTCCTGGACACTGCCGACCTCAACGAAATCGAAGAAGCTGCGAGCTGGGGTGCGCTTGCCGGCGTTACCACCAACCCCTCGCTCTACGCCAAGATCGGCGGCAAGCTGTCCGATTTCCACGACCACATGAAGCGCATCTGCGAGATCGTCGGTCCCGATTGCCCCGTCTCCGCCGAAAGCGTGGCCATGACCCGCGACGAGATCGTCCGCGACGGCCTCGAGCTCGCCGAAATCGCCCCCAACATCGTGGTGAAGATCCCCACGATGGTCGAGGGCCTGGCCGCAACCCATGAGTTGGCCGGCCAGGGCGTCCGCGTGAACATGACCCTGTGCTTCAGCGTGCCGCAGGCCATCCTTGCGGCCCGCGCCGGCGCCCGCTATATCTCCCCGTTCATCGGGCGCTTCGACGACATTTCGGAAGACGGCCTCGAGCAGGTGGGCAACATCGTCGCCGCCATCAACAACTACGACTTCACCGACAACACGGTCAACGGCGAGCAGGTCGAGATCATCGCCGCCTCCATCCGCAGCGCCAACCACGTGACCCAGTGCGCGCTCATGGGCGCCGACATCGCCACCGTGCCGTTCAAGGTGCTCAAACAGATGGTGCAGCACCCGCTCACCGACCGCGGCCTCGATGCATTCCTGAAAGACTGGGAGAAAGTGCAGAACGCATAAATGTCCGAAACCGATACCCCCGATGCACCCGTAACTCCGGCGCCCGCCGCGCCGGCGGCAGCGCCCGCTACTGAAACGCCGGCCGACGCCGCGCCGAAGAAGCCCGCCCGCAGGACGTCGCGCACCCGCGTCAAGAAGGCCGCCGAAGAGGCTCCCGCCGACGCGGCTCCGGCCGAAGAGGCGCCCCGCGCCCCGCGCAAGCGCGCGGCCAAAGCGGCCAAGCCGGCCGACGAGCCCGCCGACAGCGCCCCGCGCGAGAGCGCAGAGCGCGCGCCCGAGCCCGCCGCCGAAGCGCCCGCGGAAGGCGAGGCGCCCAAAAAGCCCCGTCGCAGCGTGAAATCGAAGACCGCCGGCGAGGCGGCCGCAGACGCGCCCGCCGACGACGACGCCCGCCCCGGCCGCCATTCGTCGGCCGTGCGCGCCAAGCGCCGCAGCGTCCGTTCCCAGAACGGCGAAGGCGCCAAAGACCGCGCCTCCCAGAAGGACCGCCCCGCCCAGAAGGACCATGGGTCTCAGAAGGACCATGGCGCTCAGAAGGACCGCGACCAGCAGAACCGCTCGCGCAACGGCAAGAACGGCCAGAAGCAGAGCGCGTCCCAGAACAACGGCAACCGCCGCCATGGCCGCAACAAGCAGCATGCCAACCGCGAGGTGACCCCCGACGTGTCCGTCGAGGAGCTCTCCAAGCTCAAGGTGGCCGAACTGCGCGAGAAGGCCGCCGAGCTCGAACTCGACGTCAAGGGCCTGAAGAAGGCCGAGCTCGTGCAGGCCGTCTACGAGGGCACGATGAAGAAAGAGGGCTTTATCGACGTCTCCGGCGTCCTCGACATCCTCTCCGACGGTTACGGGTTCCTGCGCACCGAAGGCTATCTGCCCAGCGAGAACGACGTCTACGTGGGCCTTTCCACGATCCGCCGCAACGGCATGCGCAAGGGCGATTTCGTCGCCGGCCAGGTGCGCCCGGCCCGCAGCAACGAAAAGTACGCCGCCCTGCATAAGGTCTACACGATCAACGGGCTCGACCCCGAAGCGGCCAAGCTGCGCCCGCACTTCCGCGAGCTCACGCCCGTCTATCCCGACGAGCGCCTCGTCATGGAGCACGGCCGCTCGACGATCACCTCCCGCGTGATCGACCTGGCGGCCCCGATCGGCAAGGGCCAGCGCGGCCTCATCGTCTCGCCCCCCAAGGCCGGCAAGACCACGGTCCTCAAGCAGATCGCGGCCTCGATTTCGGCCAACAACCCCGAATGCCACCTCATGTGCCTGCTCGTCGACGAGCGCCCCGAAGAGGTCACCGACATGCAGCGGTCGATCAAGGGCGAGGTCATTTCGTCGACCTTCGACATGCCGAGCGAGAACCATATCGCCGCGGCCGAAATGGTCATCGAGCGCGCCAAGCGCCTCGTCGAGATGGGGCAGGACGTCGTGATCCTGCTCGACTCGATTACCCGTCTGGCCCGCGCCTACAACCTTGCCCAGCCCGCGAGCGGCCGTATCCTGTCCGGCGGCGTCGATTCCACGGCCCTCTATCCGCCCAAGAAGTTCTTCGGCGCGGCCCGCAACATCGAGCACGGCGGCAGCCTGACGATTCTCGCGTCGGCGCTCATCGACACCGGCTCGAAGATGGACGAGGTCATTTTCGAAGAGTTCAAGGGCACGGGCAACATGGAGCTTCGGCTCGACCGCAACCTGGCCGACCGCCGCATCTACCCGGCCATCGACCCGGTGGCGAGCAGCACCCGCAAGGAAGACCTCCTGCTCGATCCCCAGGAGGCTCCGCTCATCTGGGCGGTGCGCCGTATCCTGGCCAACATGAACAACTCCGAGCGCGCCATGGACATGCTCATCAAGTCCCTGAAGCAGACCGAGACCAACCGCGAGTTCCTCCTGCGTACGGCCAAGAAGGCGCAGAGCCGCCGCATGGACGAGAACTTCGAGCTCTAGGAGCCCCTTCATGCCCTACGAGAACCGTCCTCAAACGCCTACGCCGGTCCCGCCGACCATTCCGCCGGCCCCGGCGCGCGACCCCAAGCGCCGCGTGCCGGTGGGCTGGATCTGCGCAATCGTCGTGGCGGCCCTGCTTGCCGTCTTCGCCTTCCAGGCGAATTCGTGCGCCCGCGCCCTTTCGGTCGACGAGGGCACCGCGCACGAGCCCAACTCGATCGCGGTGATCGACCTTTCGGGTTCGATCGCCTACGACGGGTCGGCCTGCAGCCCCGAGGGCTTGAAGCGGCTGCTCGACGAAGCCGAGGCCGACGACAACATCAAGGGCGTCGTCCTGCGCGTGAACTCGGGCGGCGGCACGGCCACCGCCGGCGAGGAGATGGCCGCCTACGTCGATGAGTTCAGCAAGCCGATCACCGTGTCGAGCGCCGCCCTCAACGCGAGCGCCGCCTACGAGATTTCTTCGCAAGCCGACTACATCTACGTGGCCCACACGACCGACATCGGCTCGATCGGCACAGTCATGCAGACGATCGACTACTCGGGCCTGCTCGACCTTCTGGGCATCAGGATCGACAACATCGCGAGCGCCGAAAGCAAGGACTCCACCTACGGGTCGCGCCCGCTCACCGACGAGGAGCGCGCTTACTACCAGGACCAGATCGACCAGGTCAACCGGGTCTTCGTGCAGAACGTGGCCAACGGCCGCGGGATGACCGTCGACGAAGTGAACGCGCTCGCCACCGGGCTCACCTTCACCGGCGACGACGCGGTGGCCAACGGGCTCGCCGACGAGGTGGGCTCGCGCGAAGATGCCGTGAAGAAGGCCGCCGACTTGGCCGGGGTGGGGGACAATTACGTGACGACGACCCTCTCCCTGCCCGACGATTCGCTGGCGGACATGCTGGGCATTACCTCTTCTGCACATTCAAGCGACGGGTCCGCTTCCGACCTCGCCGCTGCGATAAAGGAGCTGACACGCAATGACGGAACCGCAGACTAGCACCTCGTGGCCCAAGCGCGCGGTGGTGACCGCGGGCATGCCCTACGGTAACAAGGCGCTGCACTTCGGCCATGTGGGCGGGGTGTTCGTGCCGGCCGACTGCTTCGCGCGCTTCCTGCGCGACCGCATCGGCGCCGACAACGTGCGTTTCGTTTCGGGCACCGATTGCTTCGGCTCGCCGATCAACGAAGGCTACCGCAAGCTCGTCGAGGCCGGGGAATTCGACGGCACGATCGAAGACTACGTGCAGGCCAACCACGACAAGCAGAAGCGCACGCTCGAAGCCTACGACATCAGCCTCGACATCTTCGAGGGCAGCGGGATAGGTCATGCCGCCGAAGTGCATCAGGAGGTCTCCAACGACCTCATCACCAAGCTCTACCGCAACGGCCACCTGCACAAAGAAGCTACCCTGCAGTTCTACGACACCCAGGCCCACACCTTCCTGAACGGCCGCCAGGTCCAGGGCCGCTGCCCCGTGCAGGGCTGCAAGAGCGAGAAGGCCTACGCCGACGAATGCGACCTGGGCCACCAGTACAATCCCTCCGACTTGATCGCGCCCAAGTCCTCGATCACCGGCACGGTGCCCGAAATGCGCCCGGTCGAAAACTGGTACTTTGACCTGCCCAACTTCGCCGACTACCTGCGCAAGCTCGTGGAAGACGAAGAGCTCGACCCCTACGTGCGCAGCGTCGTGACCGACACGGTCAAAGAATTCCTCGTCCCGCCGATCATCTTCGTGAAGAACGAGGCGCTCGAGGCCTACCTCGACGTCCAGCACGACCTGCCCGAGCACACCTACCGTCCGGCCGAAAAGGGCAAGCACAGCTTCGAGCTCGAGTTCGCCTCGATCGAAGACCGCGACCGGGCGCGCGGCGTCCTGTCCGACGCGGGCATCCGCTTCCGCACCGGCAAGGCCCTGGTGCCTTTCCGCATCACCGGCAACATCGCCTGGGGCGTGAAGGCACCCGACCTCGAGGGCCCCAACGACCTCACCGTCTGGTGCTGGCCCGAGAGCCTGTGGGCCCCAATTTCGTTCACGATCGCGGCCAACGACGCCCGCGGCCTGCCGCGCGAGGACTGGGAGCGTTTCTGGTGCAGCGACGACGCCCAGGTCTACCAGTTCATCGGCCAGGACAACATCTACTTCTACGGCATCGCGCAGCCGGCCATGTGGGCGGCCCTGCAGGGCACGGGCGAACCCGCGGTCCATCCCACGGGCAACGACCTGCGCCAGAGCAAGCTTATCGCCAACTACCACATGCTCTTCGGCAACAAGAAGGCCTCCTCGTCGGGCGCCGTCAAGCCGCCGAGCGCCGACGAGCTGCTCGACTACTACACCCCCGAGCAGCTGCGCGCCCATTGGCTGGCCCTGGGCCTCGACCAGAAGCCCTGCGGCTTCAAGCCCAAGCCCTTCGACCCCGATGAGGCCAAGCGCACCGACCCGCGCGTGGCCGACCCGGTCCTGAAGGAAGGCGCCCTGCTCACCAAGGTCTTCAACCGCCTGGCCCGCAGCTGCTTCTACGAAGCTAAGAAGAACTTCGGCTGCTACCTGCCCTTAGGCGAGGTCACGCCCGCAGTGAAGGAGCACGCTCTCGACGCGATCGCCCGCTACGACGAGATCATGCACCGGGTCGAGCTCCATTCGATCATGTCGCTCATGGACGAGTTCATCCGCTACAGTAACAAGTACTGGAGCGACAACATCCGCGACGTCGAGCACACCGGCGACGAAGACCGCCGTCGCCAGGTCCTCGTCGACAGCTTCTACCTGCTGCGCGTGTGCACCCTGCTCATGCATCCGGTGGTGCCGCGCGGCTGCGAGACGATCTGCGACTACATGAACTTCGATTTCTCCGAGTTCTTCAGCTGGAACTACGATTTCGAAAGCATGGAGGAGCTTTGCGGGACGGCCGAGCTCGAGGAGCGCCGCCACCTGGTGCGCGAGCTTCCGCCGCGGTTCGACTTCTTCGCGGCCCATCCGAGCCAGTTCAAGAAGAAATAAACGCGCGATCGGGGCCCTGCGGGGCCCCGCTTGTTGGTAAGCGTCCGCGGGGGTGGGCGGCTGCGCACGTCGATGCGGCGGGGCGCGCGGCTGCGCCCCGGTATGTGCTCTCTGCCCGTCCCTCGTCTTCCTGCGCAATTTATGTGAATCGGCCGCTCGCGTGGTATAGTGCAGAAGTTCGTCTTTGTCCTGTATGGAAACCAGGGCAGTTTAGGAGTCCACCATGAAACAGGGAATTCATCCGGAATACGTCGACTGCGTCGTTACCTGCACCTGCGGCAACACCTTCCACACGCGTTCCACCAAGCCGGAACTGAAGATCGACCTCTGCAACGAGTGCCATCCCTTCTACACCGGCCAGCAGAAGCTCATCGACACGGGTGGCCGCGTCCAGCGCTTCACCAACAAGTTCGGCGCCGCTCGCGAGCAGGTCGCCGCGCGCGAGGCCGCCAAGAAGGCCAAGCACGCTGAAGAAGTCGCCGCTGCCGAAGCCGCCAAGAAGGCCGAGCGCGAAGCCAAGGCCGCTGCCAAGGCCAAGCGTGCCGCCGAATACGCCAAGAAGGCCGCCGAAGCCGAAGCCAAGGCCGCTGCCGAAGCCGAAGCCGCTGCTGCCGCTGCGCCGGCCGAAGCCGAGCCCGAAGCCGCTGCCGCCGAAGCTCCTGCCGAAGAAGCTGCCGAATAGGCCACGCCGTATTTGTTCTGTAGCGCTCCCGTATGCTTGTGCATGCGGGAGCCTTTTTATGCCCTACTATAGGTCCTACCTAGCGTTCGCGATTCAGGAGGTCCCATGGTAGACAGAAAAGCCTTCCACACCCTGTCCTACGGCGTCTACATCGTCGCCGCTCAAACCGACGAGCTGCGCGCCGGCTGCGTGGTCAACACCTTCCAGCAGGTCACCTCGTCGCCCGCGCAGGTGAGCGTGGCGGTCAACAAGGACAACGCCACGGCCGACGTCATCAAGAAGGCGGGACGCTTCACCGCCGCCGTGCTTGACGAAACGGCCACGATGGAGCTCATCGGCCGTTTCGGCTTCAAGACGAGCACCGAAATCGACAAGTTCGCCGATACGGCCTTCGCCACCGATGCCGCCGGCCAGCCCTACGTGACCGAACACGCCTGCGCCTGGGCTTCGGTGCGCGTCGACCACACGATCGACATGGGCACCCACTGGGTCTTTCTGGGCGAAGCCGAAGAGGCGGGCGTGCTCTCCAAGGAGCCGCCGATGACCTATGCCTTCTACCGTCAGGTCAAGGGCGGCAAGACCCCGCCCAAGGCGAGCAGCTACGACGCGACCGAAGCGCAGGCCGCGCCCGCGCCCGCACCTGCGGCGCCGGCTGCGGGCACCTCGAAGTGGGAGTGCCAGATCTGCGGCTACGTGGTCGAAGTCGAAGGCGATGAGCTGCCCGCCGACTTCACCTGCCCCGTGTGCGGCGCCGGCCCCGACCAGTTCACGCGCATCGCCTAACGGGCGGGCTCTGGCTTCCAGGAAAGGAATCCCCAGCGGATCGTGCGCGGATGGGCGATCTTCAGTCGCCCTTCCGCGCGCCCCTTCTCGTTGATACGGCCGGCGGTTTCGTTGGGCACGAGCTCGGCATCGAGCCAGTCCTCGAGCTTTTCGCGCGCCTGCGCGAGCTCGGCGGTACGGCGCGGGTCGATGACGTCGGTGAGCATCCGGTCGAAATCGGCGCGGGCCTCTTCGCGGCTGTCGTAGGTGTCTTTGCGCAGGCTGTCGATGTAGGCGGCGGTGGGGGCGTATCCGGCGTTGAAGAGGATGTTCCAGGCGTACTGGAAGTCGCTGCCGTGCAGGTTGCGCACCCCGACTGCCGCGAGCACGCGCGGATCCATTCGCGGGCTCGCCCCCAGGGTGAGCGTGGCCGCGCATTTCACGCGTGCGGCGCGGGTGAGTTTGGCGAGCGCCCCTGCCAGATCGGCGGTCGCGATCGAGCGCGAGGCGAAGGCCACGTCGACGCTGTTCTCGCCGATGCCGGCGGCCTCCCAGTCGTCGTCCCAGGCGAGGAGGACGGGCTCGACGCCAGCCGCGCCCGTGGCTTCGACCCGCCGTTTCGTTTCGGCTAGCATGCCGTCTGAAAAGTCGGCCGCGATCACCCGGTTGCCGGCGAGCGCGAGCGGGACGGCAAGGCTGCCCGTGCCGCAGCCCATGTCGAGCACGCGGCTTCCCGGCGCCACGTCGACGAGGTCGATGAAGGCCCGCACGTAGGGGCTCGGCGCGTCCTTGGAATCGAAGCTCTTCGACCGCTTGTTCCAGAACTGGGCGTCGTCGGCCCTGCGGCGGATGCGCTGCAGGCGCTTCCACTCCTCGTTCCAGTCGGTGGCGGCCAGAAGCGAGACGGGCTCTTCGGGCAGGGGAGCGTCTGCGCGCGCGGTAGTTTCCATGAAGGGGGCCTTTCTCACGGGGCCTGCAGGGCAATGCCCCTATGCTAATACCAATTGACGAAGGGAAGGTGCGTCCATGCATATCGAACTCCTCTACCATACACCCGACCCCGAGCGCGCGATCGCCACGGCGGCCCGCCTGTGCTATGCGCCCGTGGGCGCCGTCGAACTTATGGAAACGATGGATGCCAAGCGCATGTACAGCGTTCTCGACACGGTGCTCGCCGGCGGCCATTTCTCGACCCTCGAGCACGCGAGCTACACGTTTGCGATCGAGGGGGTTTCGCGCACCCTCACCCACCAGCTCGTGCGCCATCGCCTGGCCAGCTACGAGCAGCAGAGCCAGCGCTACGTGAAGTACAAGAACGGCATCGAAGCGATCGAGCCGCCCTCGATCGCCGACAACCCGGAAGCGAGCGCCCGCTTTTCCGAGCTCATGGCCGCCGTACAGGACGCCTACGCCGCATTCCTGGAAATGGGGATTCCGGCCGAAGACGCCCGCTACGTGTTGCCCAACGCGACGGAAACCAAGCTCGTGATGACGATGAACGCCCGCGAGCTGCGCCACTTCTTCGACATCCGTTGCTGCAACCGCGCCCAGTGGGAGATCCGCGAGATGGCTTGGAAGATGCTCGAGCTCGTGCGCCCCACGGCCCCCTACGTCTTCGCCGAGGCGGGTCCGGGCTGCGTGCGCGGCCGCTGCCCCGAAGGCAAGATGGCCTGCGGCAAGCCCTACCCGATCGCCCGGCGCCCCAAGCCCGCCGATATGGTCGACTAACTCCGTGATAGCCAATGAACGGCGGGGGCGCGTCGGTTCCGGCGCCGCCCCCGCCGTCGCATACCCGAAGGGATGACCCCGATGCCCGCACAACAGAAGAGCGACCTTTCGCGCGCCTTCGCCGAAGACGGAGCGCTCAAGACCCATGTGGGCGGCCAGGCCCTCCTCGAGGGCATCATGATGCGCGGGAAGTACAACTGGTCGGTGGCCGTGCGAGAGCCAGGCGGCGGCATCTACACCGAAGAGCACGACCTGCCGGCAGCGGTGCGGCGCGCCTCCTGGCTCTCGTGGCCTGTTGTGCGCGGATGCCGGGCCTTCGTCGAATCGCTCGCTATTGGCTACAAGGCCTTGGAAGTGGCGGTCGACCACGCCTTCGACGACGAGGGCACCGTGCAGGACCGCGCCGAAGCCGCCCAAAGCGCCGAAGAGGCGCGCGCCTTCACGGCGGGCGGCCCGGTCGCCGCCGACGCTACGGGCGACGACGCGGCCGACGAGGCGGACGGCGGGCTTTCGGGCGGGGCGATGACGGCGAGCATGGTCGCGGGCCTCGTGCTGGGCGTCGTTCTCTTCGTGGTCCTGCCGGCTTTCGCGGCCAACCTGATCGTGGGCGAATACGACGGGGCCACGCTTGCCTGGAACCTGGTCGACGGCCTCGTGCGCGTGGCCGTCTTCGTGGGCTACATCTGGCTCATCGGCCGGATGCGCGATATCGACCGCATGTTCGCCTACCACGGGGCCGAGCACAAGACGATTCACTGCTACGAGCACGGTCTGCCGCTCACGCCCGAAAACGCGGCCTCCTTCCCGCGTCTGCACGTGCGTTGCGGGACGGCCTTCCTCATCATGGTCATGATCATCGCGATCGTCGTCTACACCCTGGTCCCGCTCGACCGGCTCATCCTCGCCTGGGGCGTGCCCGACGGCGCCCCCAAACTCGCGCTCGTCATCTTCGTGCGCATCCTGCTCATGCCGCTGATCGCCGGCATCAGCTACGAAATCACGGTGAAGTGGGCGGGCAGCCACCCCGAAAACCCGCTGGTGAAGGTGGTGCTGTGGCCGGGTATGCAGATGCAGTACCTTACGACGCGCGAGCCTGACGCCGGCCAAATCGAATGCGCGATCGCGGCGATGAAGCTCGTGCTCGCGCGCGAAGAGCGCGAAGCCGTCCGCGCGGCGTCGGCGGAGCGCTAGGCCAGGTAGCCCAGATAGCCCACGTAGGGCTGGGCGCTTTCGGGGACCTTTAGGGTGACCTGCTGGCCCATCGTCGACACGGACAGGTAGGAGGGGTCGCTGTAGAGGGTCACGGTGGCGTCGACCCCGTCGTAGGAAACCGGGTAGGTGCACTCGGTCTGGGCGCTGGCGGGCAGGGCGACCGCTTGCCAGTCTTGGATGTCGAAGGCGGCAACCCCTTCGCGCACGGTCGATTCGGGCAGGCCCGTGCGCTGGGCGATGCGCGCGACGTTGGCGTTCAGGGCCGATTGCACCTTGCCCTTTACGCCCGAAGCGTCGATGAGCTGGTTCAGAGCTTCGGCCTGCAGATCGGCCGTGCCCGTCTTCACGCTTTGGATCAGACCGGTAACCGGGGAAGAGGGGTCGGAATTGGCTTGCGCGGTTCCCTGGGCGCCGAGCCCCAGGGCGATGCAGGCTGCCACGGCGACGGCGCCGCCGGCTGCGAGGGCCTTGTTCATTTCACGGCCTTTCCCTCGTACGAAACGTTTTTTACGGCATATCCATCGGCATTCGCCTGCGACGTTCTTGCGCGAAATGTGCGCGGTTGCTCCAATTCCTTTCAATACCATCTCTATTGAATCTTCTTCTTTTCGGGTATGCTACCCACTGTTCGCTTCGGCGGGCGCATCCCCACGCACGTAAAATCAAGAGAAGGGGCAACGTGTGAGATTAATCGTCACAGAGAAAAACGACGCTGCGGTGCAGATCGCCCGCCTTCTGGGCGCGGGCAAGCCCAAGCAGGACAAGGTGTACTCCACGCCGGTCTACCGCTTCTCCTACCGCGGCGAAGACTGCGTGACCATCGGTTTGCGCGGGCATATCCTGGAAGTCGACTTCCCCCGCCAGCTCGTCTACAAGAAGCGCGGCGGTTGGATGGGCGTCGACGAGGACGGCGAGGTCGTTGCGGCCCATCTGCCCGAAAGCCTTGCCAAGCCGCCCTTTAAAAAGAAGAAGCCCTTTTCCGAAGACGGCGTCGACCTGAAGTCGTGGAAGCTCGAGGCGCTGCCGTACCTCGCCTACGCGCCGGTGAAGACCTATCCCAAGGAAAAGGACATCATCCGCTCGCTCAAGAATCTGGCCAAAAAGGCCGACGACATCGTTATCGCGACCGACTTCGACCGCGAGGGCGAGCTCATCGGCTCCGACGCCCTCGCCCAGGTGCGCGAGGCCAACCCCACCGCTCCCATCTCGCGTGCCCGCTATTCGGCCTACACCAAGCAGGAGATCGTGCACGCCTTCGACAACTTGGTCGACCTCGACCGGAACCTGGCCGAAGCGGGCGCCTCCCGTCGCGACATCGACATCATCTGGGGCGCGGTGCTCACGCGCTACCTCACCACGGTGAAGTTCGCCGGCTACGGCAACGTGCGCAGCGCCGGCCGCGTGCAGACCCCCACGCTCGCGCTCATCGTGGCCAAGGAACGCGAGCGCATGGCCTTCGTGCCCGAAGACTATTGGGTCATCAAGGGCCGCTTCAACGACGACGGCATCGCCTTCACGGCGCCCACCGCCACGGCCCGCTTCAAGAAGGAAGCCGACGCCCAGGCCGTCATGGACCACGTGAAGGGCGCCACCACCGCCACCGTCGCCTCCGTCGACAAGCGCCGGCGCCGCCAGGCCCCGCCCGCGCCCTTCAACACGACTTCGCTCATGGCCGCCGCAGCAGCCGAGGGCATCCGCCCGGGCCGCTGCATGCGCATGGCCGAAAGCCTCTACATGGACGGCTTCATCAGCTATCCCCGCGTCGACAACACGGTCTATCCCTCTTCGCTCGACCTGGGCGAAGTGGTGGGCATGCTCAAGGGCAACCCCGCCTACCGGCCCTACTGCGAGGGCCTGCTTTCCGGCGGCCCCCTGCACGCCACGCGCGGCAAGAAGGAGGAGACCGACCACCCGCCGATCTACCCCACCAACGTGGCGACCCCCGACACCCTGCCCGCCGCCGAGTTCAAGCTCTACAACCTCATCGCCCGCCGCTTCCTGGCCACCCTGTCGAATGCGGCGGTGGTGGAAGGCACCAAGGTCGCGCTCGACGTGGCCGGCGAGCCCTTCCAGGCCAAAGGCGACGTCCTCGTCGAGGCGGGCTTCCGCGCCATCTACCCCTACGGGCAGAAGAAGGACGAGCAGCTGCCGCCTATGGAGGCCGGCCAGACGATTGGCTTCGACGGCGCCCAGATGGAAAAGAAGCAGACCGAGCCGCCCGCCCGCTATTCCCAGGGCCGTCTCGTGCAGGAGATGGAGCGCCTGGGCTTGGGCACCAAGTCGACCCGGCACGCGATCATCGACCGCCTGAGCCAGGTCAAGTACCTGCAGAACGACGACCCCTGCGAGCCCTCGCAGCTCGGCATCGCCGTGATCGATGCCCTGGGCCAGTTCGCGCCCCACATCACGACGCCGGGCATGACCGCCGAGCTCGAAGACGAGATGACGGCGATCACCACGGGCACCGACACCCGCGAAGAGGTCGTGCAGCATTCCCGCGATCTGCTCTCCGAGCAGCTCGCGGCCCTTCTGCCGGCGGCCGAGCAGGTCAAAGACGCCCTGGCCGACGCCGTGGCGGCCGACGCCTACGTGGGGAAGTGCCCCAAGTGCGGCAAGGACCTGCAGCTGCGCGTGGCCCAGAAGACCCGGTCGATGTTCATCGGCTGCGCCGGCTGGCCCGACTGCGACGTGACCTATCCTTTGCCCAAGGGCCGCGTGGAGGCCACCGACACCCCCTGCCCGGTGTGCGGCATGCCTCAGGTGAAGGTGTCGCCCTTCCGCCAGAAGCCCTACCTGCACTGCATCGACCCGGAATGCTCCACCAACAAAGAGCCCGACGTCTACGTGGGGGAGTGCCCCACTTGCAAGGCGGCCGGCAAGACGGGCAAGCTCTTCGCCCATAAGAACCCCCGCACCCTGAAGCGGTCGATCGTCTGCGAGAACTTCGACGAATGCCAGACCCGCTACCCGCTGCCCCCGCGCGGTGCGATCACCGCGACCGAAGAGGTCTGCGAGCACTGCGGCGCCCCGATGGTGATCGTCACGACCGCCCGCGGCCCCTGGAAGCTCTGTCCCAACTACGACTGCCCGGGCAAGGAAGAGCAGAAGAAGGAGCGGGAAGAGAAGAAGGCGGCCGGTAGGAAGGCGCCGGCGAAGAAAGCGGCCGCCAAGAAGACCGCGGCCAAGAAGCCCGCGGCCAAGAAGACGACGCGGAAGAAGTCCGACGCCGCCGAATAGGCGCACGGCGGGTTTCGAGCGTGCAACGATTCTCCGCGGGTCGGCCGGCGCCGGCCCGCGGACTATTATACTGGCCGTAGAGCATGAACGAGTGAAAAGAGCAGCGAAGGCGTGGAACAGGTTGACCGCGCGCCGCGCAAGCGCGGCGCATTCATCACATTCGAAGGCGGCGACGGGGCGGGCAAGTCGACCCATATCCGCTTTCTCGCCGACGCCTTGCGTTCCCAGGGCACTGAAGTGGTCTGCGTGCGCGAGCCGGGCGGCACGCATGCCGGCGAGGCCCTGCGCAGGATCGTGCTCGACCCCCAGACCAAGAACCTCTGCGACGAGGCCGAGCTCTTCATCTACGAGGCAGCCCGCGCCCAGGTGGTCGCCGAAGTCATCGAGCCGGCGCTCGCGCGCGGGGCGGTGGTCCTCTGCGACCGCTTCTACGATTCCACGGTGGCCTACCAGGCCTGCGGGCGCGGGCTCGACCGCGCCTTCGTCGAGCGGGCCAACCTCTTCGCCGCCCGCGGGCTCGTGCCCGACCGCACGGTCCTCATGAAGTCGGGCGCCTCGGCCGCCCGCAGCCTGGCCCGGGCGACCCACTCTTCGGGCGCCGACCGCATGGAGGCGGCCGGCCTCGACTTCCACGAGCGCGTCAACGCCGCCTTCGACGAGCTCGAGAGCACGGCTCCCGACCGCGTGCGCACGGTGGTCTCCTCGAAGACCAAGGCCCGCACCGCAAAGCTTGTCTTCCAGGCGGTGGCCGACGTCGTGGGCTGGGACGCCGACCGCCTGCCCTTCGACGACGCCTATTTCGAGGCGGCCAACAAGATCCATGGGGCGGGCAAGAGCCGTCGCGCGCGCGGTAGCCGCGGGGGCAGGCACCGGGGCGCCAAGGGGCCCGGCGGCCAGAGCCCCGCGCCGAAGGCGTCCAAGGGCGGCGCGCAGAACAAGGGCGCGGGCGGCAACCGGGAGCGCTCCCGCGCGCGCAAGCGGAAGGGAGGCGAGGCGTCGTGAGCGACCCCTTCGAGCGCATCTTGGGCCAGCCCCAGGTGCGCAGTTTCCTGCGTGCGGCCGTCTCTTCGGGGCGCGTGGGGCAGTCCTACCTCTTCACCGGGCCGGCAGGGTCCAACAAGACCACGGCGGCCTACGCCCTGGCCCAGGCGGTCCTCTGTCCCGAAGGCGGCTGCGGCACCTGCGCTGCCTGCAAGCGCGTGATGCGCCGCCGTCATCCCGACGTGCGCTACGTGGCCCCCGAAGGCGCCACCGGCTACCTGGTCGAGCAGATCCGCGAAATCGTGCAGGACGTGCACCTGGCGCCGATCCAGGCGACCAAGAAGGTCTACATCCTCGACCGGGTCGACCGCATGAACGCCGCGGCGGCTAACGCCTTCCTGAAGACCCTCGAAGAGCCCCCCGCGGACGTCGTGCTCATCCTGCTCGGCCGCACGGTCGACGCCGTCCTGCCCACGATCGTCTCCCGCTGCCAGGTCGTGCCCTTCCGCCATATCCCCGCCAAGGAGGCTGTAGGCATCGTGCGCCAGAACGCGTCCGTGGACGCGGTGCAGGCCCGCGTGGCCCTCGAAGCCTGCGGGGGCTCGATTTCGGCGGCCATCGAGTTCTGCCGGGGCACCGAGCGCTTCGCCTTCCGCGCCAACGTGATCGACATGCTGGCCCACCTGCGCTTGTCCGACGACCTCGACGTGCTCCAGTACGCCGCCCGCCTGCTCGAGGCAGCCCAGGCCCCGCTCGATCTGGTGCGCAGCGCCCAGAAGGAGGAGCTCGCCGCTTCGGCCGAGTTCATGGCCAACGCCGCGCTCAAGCAGATCGAGCTGCGCAACAAACGCACACTTTCCGCAAAGAGCGTGCAGATGTTGGGCCAGCTCACGGCCATCGTGCGCTCCTGGCTGCGCGATGTGCTCGTGACCTGCGCGGGCGCCCCCGAACTCGTGATCAACACCGACGTGCGCGACACGATCGAAGAGGCCGCGACCTGGGCCGCCGAGCCCTCCGTCGCGCGCGCCATCGTCGCCTGCGATGAGACCGATAGGGCCATTGCTTATAATGTGTCTCCGGAAACATGTATCGATGTGCTGCTTATCACAATAAGAGAGGAACTCTATGGTTCGCATAGCGCCCGTAGCGCTGCAATATAATCCCCGGACCCTCTGGTTCGACCCCGGCGAGCTCGACCTTGCCGACGGCGACGCGGTCGTGGTCCGCATGGAGAAAGGCCTCGAGTTCGGCCATGCGCGCGGCATCGTCGACGTCGACGAAAGCGAGCTCGCGCGCCTGAAGAGCAAGCTCAAGCCCGTCGTGCGCAAGGCGACCGAAGAAGACGTCGCCCGCGTCGACGACCTGCGCCAGAAAGGCAAGGACGCCCTGCCGGTCTTCAAACGGCTCGCGGCCGAAGCCAACAAGAACATGCGGCCCGTCATGGTCGAGTACGCCTTCGACGGCGACCGCGCCGTCTTCTTCTTCGAAGCCGAAGAACGCGTCGACTTCCGCGATCTGGTGCGCAAGCTCGCAAGCGAGCTCCACGTCCGCGTCGACATGCGCCAGATCGGCGTGCGCGACGAGGCCCGCATGGTGGGCGGGATCGGCCACTGCGGCCAAGAGCTCTGCTGCCGCCGGCTCGGCGGGGAGTTCTGCCCCGTGTCGATCCGCATGGCCAAGGAACAGGACCTGTCCCTCAACCCCCAGAAGATTTCAGGCGTGTGCGGCCGACTCATGTGCTGCCTGCGCTACGAGTACGACGCCTACAAGGACTTCAAGGGCCGCGCCCCCAAGGTCAACGCCAAAATCGAAACCCCGCGCGGCGAGGCAAAGGTCACGAGCCTGAACGTCCCCAAAGAAGAGGTCACGGTCCGCATCGAGGAAGACGGCAAGCCCAAGCAGGTCACCTTCCCGCTTTCGGCGATGGACGCCCCGGCCGAAGACGCCGCTTCGAAGCGCCCCACCTCGATCGGCGAGGCCTTCGACGAGTACGCAGACCCCGATCCCTTCGCCGGCACCCAGGCCACCGGCCTGTTCGACACGGCGGGCTTCACCGGCGACGACAAGCTGGCTAAGCCCGAAGCCCATCACAACCCCACGCGGTCGCGCAAGCGCCCGGCGCAGGGCCGCAGCGCGCACGAGGGGGAGGGGCACACCCACCGCAAGCCGCGCCATCGCCGCGGCCAGGTGAAGGGCGGCTCCGCCGCGCCCGCCGCCGACGGCGCCGCGTCCGCCGCGCCCGCGGCGGGCAAGAAGGCCGAGGGCCCGCGCAACGATGCCAAGAAGGGCGAGGGCGCCCGCCAGGGCAACCGCAGGCGGCGCTCGCGCTCCGGCGCCCCGGGCAAGGGCGGCACCGCTGCGCGTCCCAACGCCCAGGGCAAGGGCGCCGCGCCCGCCAAGGGCGGCCCGCGTCCCGGCCAGAAGTCGAGCGCCCTGCGCGCGGCGCGCATCGAAGGAGCCGGCGCCGACGCGCATTCCTCTTCCGAGGGCTCCGCATCGCCCAACCATAGGCGCAGAAGGCGCCGCCGTTCTACCCAGGGCGGTTCCCATGATTCGGAGGCGAAGGACTAATGGCATTTGATTTCGCGATGTACACCGATCTCTACCAGCTGACGATGGCCCAGGGCTACTGGCTGGCCGACAAGGGCGACGAGCAGGCGTGCTTCCATATGCACTTCCGCGAGAACCCCTTCCACGGCGGCTACACGGTGGCCTGCGGCATGGACCAGCTGGCCGAAATGATCGAGACCTTCTCCTTCACCGAAGAGGACTGCGCCTACCTGGGCTCGCTCGAGGCTCCGGCCGGCGGCCCGCTCTTCCGACCGGAATTCCTCTCCTGGCTTTCCAATCTGCACCTGTCGATCGACATCGACGCGGTGCACGAGGGCACGATCGTCTTCCCCAACGACCCGCTCGTGCGCGTGACCGGCCCCATCATGGAATGCCAGCTCGTCGAAACGGCGCTGCTCAACTGCGTGAACTTCGAATCGCTCATCGCGACCAAGGCGGCCCGCGTCTGCGTGGCGGCCAAGACCCCGGTGGCCGAATTCGGCCTGCGCCGCGCCCAGGGTCTGGGCGGCCTATGGGCCAGCCGCGCGGCGGTCGTGGGCGGCTGCGCGAGCACGAGCAACGTGCTCGCCGGCAAGCGCTACCGCATTCCCGTGTCGGGCACCCACGCCCATTCCTGGGTCATGGCCTTCGACAGCGAGCTCGAGGCCTTCCGCGCCTACGCCCGCCTCTTCCCGAACAACTGCGTCCTGCTCATCGACACCTACGACGTCGAGCAGGGGCTCGAACACGCGATCACCGTGGGCCTCGAGATGAAGGAGCGCGGCGAGAAGCTGCTCGGCGTGCGCATCGACTCGGGCGACTTGGCATGGCTCGCGAAGCACTGCCGCCGTCGCTTGGACGAAGCGGGTCTCGCCGACACGGGCGTGGTCCTCTCCAACGATCTCGACGAGTATGCGATCGCCTCGATTCGCGAGCAGGGCGCCCAGGTGGCCAGCTGGGGCGTGGGCACCAAGCTGGCGAGCGCCTTCGACCAGCCCACGCTCGGCGGCGTCTACAAGCTGTCGGCCACGCGCAAATCGGCGGGCGAGCCCTGGACCGACCACGTCAAGGTGACCGAAAGCGTCTCCAAGCTCACCTTCCCGGGCGTGCTCGACATCCGCCGCTACTACAACGCCAACGGCACGATCGCCGGCGACATGGTCTTCGACGTCAACCATCCGGTCAACGACGAGGGCCGTATCATCGACCCCTTCGACGAGCTCCGCCAGAAGAAGCTCGGCGGCCTTTCCAGCGAGACCCTGCTCAAGCCGCTCGCCCGCGCCGGCGAAGTGGTGCTCGAGCCCGAGTTCCGCGACGCCATGTCCGCCCGCGACCGCACCCAGGCCGGGCTTGTGCTGCTCGACGAATCGCAGAAGCGCATGCTCAACCCCCATTCGTATCCGGTGGGCCTGGAATCGGGCCTCTTCGAGCGCCGGTTCGCGCTCGCCCGCAAGCTCAGGGGAATCGAGTAGACCATGATTCGCGTATTCGCAGATTCAACCATCACGCTTCCGCCCTCGGCGCCCGAATCGGCCGCCGTGCGGGTCCTGTCCCTGTTCGTGCGCTACGACGGGCAGGAGTTCGTGGAATCCACGATGGACGTCGACGCCTTCTACGCCAAGATCGCCGACATGGTGGAAAACCCGCCCACGTCGAGCCAGCCTTCGGCCGCCGAAGTCGAAGCGGCCTTCGAAGAGGCCGCCCAGGCGGGCGACGACGTGCTCGGGGTCTTCATCTCCTCGAAGATGTCGGGCACCTTCGACGGGGCCCTGCGCGCGGCCCGCGCGGTGGCGGCCCGCCATGCCGGCTTCCACTACGCCCTGGTCGATTCGACGACCAACAGCGGCGATTCGTGGCCGGCCGTGCGCGAGGCGGTGCAGTCGGTCGCGGCGGGCCACAGCTTGGCCCACGCCGCCCAGCGCGCCCTGTTCGGCGTGCAGTCCTCCCGCTTCCTCTTCTCGCCCAACACGCTCGAGTTTCTCAAGGCCGGCGGCCGCATCGGGCGGGCATCGGCCTTGCTCGGCGGCCTCATGAAGATCTGCCCGGTCCTCACGGTGGGCGACGGCGCCGTCAACGTCATGGCCAAGGTTCGCTCCCATAAGAAGGCCCTCGATCGCATCCTCCAGGTCGCTTCCGACGACGTGCGCGACCACGGGGGCCTCAAGCAGCTCATCGTCCACTACATCGGCGACAAGGCGCCGGCGGTCGAATGGGCGAAATCGGTCGTCGAGCCCCGCTTCGGCGTGTCGGTGCCCGTCCTGCCGGTGAGTCCGGTCATCGGCTGCCACGTGGGCCCCGCCCTAGGCATCGCCTACCAGTGCGGCGAGCCCCTGCCCGGTAAGATCACCGGCAACATCCAAGACTATCTGTACACCTCGTAGAAACGGACCTTCATGGCTCCCCAATGCAATCTCATCGTCGATTCCTGCTGCGACCTTCCTTATGAGACGGTCAACCAGCCGGGCATCGACCTTATTCGGTTTCCCTTCATGCTCGACGGCGAAACCCATCAGGACGACTTCTACCAGACGGTGTCGCCCAAGCAGTTCTACGACGCCATGCGCGACAAGAAGCGCGAGCCGCCCACGACGGCCCAGATCCAGGCGACCGTCCTGCGCGACACCTTCGCCCGCGCGCTCGCGTCCGGCGTGCCTACCGTCTACCTGTCCTTCACGAGCGGCCTTTCGGGCTCCTTCGACACGGCCTGCCTGGTAGCCGACACGCTTTCGGCCGACTATCCCCAAGGCAAGCTCTACCTGGTCGACACCAAGCTCGCCTCGATCGCCGAGGGCCTGCTCGTGCTCGGCGCGATCGAACAGCGCGAGCGGGGGCTTTCGGCCGAAGAGATGGTCGCCTGGGCCAAGGAGGCTCCCAACTTCGTGGGCGCGATCTTCATGGTCGACGACCTCGAGGCCCTGCGGCGCGGCGGGCGCATCCCCTCGACGGTGGCCATGGCCGGTGCCAAACTCGACGTCAAGCCCCTGCTCGGCTTCGACCTTTCGGGCAAGCTCGCCCTCACCGGCGTCGTGCGCGGCCGCAAGAAGGCCATGCGCCAGATGATCGACTACTACAACAAGCACCGCCTGCCCGACGAGCTCGACAAGCGCGTCATCATCGGCCACGCCGACTGCGAGAAGGACGCCCACAAGCTCCGTGAAATGGTCGAGGCCGCCGAGCCGGAAGCCATGATCCTGGAATCGAACATCGGCCCGGTGATCGGCAGCCACGTGGGCCCCGGCATGCTCGCCATGGTGTTCTGGAGCGACGACCGCCGCTCCGAGCTCACCGTGTCCGATAAAATCGCCAAGCGCATCAAGGAAAGGAACTAGCGCATGACGGCAAAGTTCAACCTCGTGCTCGACTCGAGCTGCGACCTCCCTCGCGAGTTCTACGACCGGCCCGGCATCGGCATCGCGCGCCTGACCTACACCTACGACGGCAGCGAGGATTTCTACGACAACCTCTTCGAAGACGTCTCGCCCCACGACTTCTACGAGAAGATGCGCGCCGGCGCCACGCCCAAGACCTCCCAGGTCTCCCAGGGCGAGTTCCACCGCGTCTTCAGCGAGGCCCTGGAAGACGGCCTGCCGGTGGTCTACCTGGCCTTCTCGAGCGCCATTTCGGGCACCTACGAGGCCGGCGTGCTCGCGGCCAAGCAGATCATGGACGAGCGCGGCGACGGCGTGCCCATCTACTGCGTCGACACGAAGACGGCGAGCACGGGCCTTACGGTGCTCTCGGCCGAGGCCATCCGCCAGCGCGAGCGGGGGCTCACCGCCGAAGAGATGGTGCAATGGGCCGAACAGATGCGCTATTTCTGCCACATCATCTTCATGGTCGACAACCTCGACGCCCTCCATCGCGGCGGCCGCATCCCCGCCAGCGTTGCCGTGGCCGGCGCCAAGCTCGATGTGAAGCCCCTGCTCACGATCGCCCTCGACGGCAGTCTGCAGATCATCGGCGTCGCGCGCGGCCGCAAGAAGGCCATCAAGAAGATGTGTGATTTCTACTTCAAGCATCGCGGCGAGACGCCCACGATGCCGGTCTTTCTGGGCAACGCCGACTGCATGAAGGACGTCGAAAAGCTCGCCGAGACCATCGCCGATGCAGACGAGGGCACGTCTTTCGTCTATTCGAACATCGGCCCGGTCATCGGCTGTCATGTGGGCCCGGGCATGATGTCCTGCTGCTTCTTCGGCGAAGACCGCCACGGCGAGCTGTCGGTGTCCGACCGCATCGCCAACCGCATCAAGCATTCGTAAACACGCACCCATCGGCGCCCCGTGCGGCGCTGGGGAAGGGGGAGGCCCATGCCTCAATCGTTCGTATTCGTCGGAGCCACCGCCATCGGCCAGTGCGTGGCCGACAACCTGATCAAGGCCGGCTTCGTCGCTGCCGGCGAGCTTTCGGCGGCCGATATCGTCGTGACCTACTGCAAGAGCCAGGAAGACCTGGAAAACGTCTACTTCGACGGGGCGGGCATCATCGCCTCGGCCCGCAAAGGAGCCCTGCTCATCGACCTTTCTCCCACCACGCCCGCCGCTGCCAAGGAAATGGCCGGCATGGCGCAGGTGAGCGATCTGCGCCCCGTAGAAGCGCCCCTTTACGTGCGCGACCCCACCGTTCCCGACGCCTTCAAGGACCCTGACAACTTGGCCCTGTTCGCCGCCGGTGAGTTCGATGACGTGCAGGCGGCCGAGCCGGCGCTCGACGCGATCGCAGGCAGGGTCGAGCGTACGGGCGAGGCGGGCTCGGCGCAGCTGGCCAAATGCGCCCTCACGATCCAGCAGGCGATCGGCCTGGTGGGCGTCATCGAGTCCGACGCCCTCGTGCGCGCCGTCGCGGGAGAGGTCGACGCCCATGCCGCCCTGGAGCGCGCGCTGGCCCTGGGCACGGTGCCCGCTTGGGCCCACAGCCTCTACCACGCCATCGAAGGCGGGGCCTTCGCGTCGACCTATACGGTGGAAATCATCATGAACGAGGTGTCCTGCGCGCTTTCGGCAGCGGAGGACGCCGACCTCATCGTCCCGCAGATCGAGGCCGTCTCCTACCTGCTCAACCTGCTCGCGACCCTGGGCGGCGTCGACATGTCGGCGGCGGCCGTGTCGCTTGCCTATCGCGACGAGGACACCGCCAAGAAGCACGGACTCGACTGGAATCGGGCGCAGGAAGCCTACGAGGCCCTGGGCGACCACGACCACGACCACGACGACGATGACGAATACGATTTCGACGACGATGACGACGACCGCGACCCGTCGCCGTTCGGGGGAGCCTTCGGTGGCTACTCTGCCAACTAGCTGCGAGCTCTGCCCCCGCCGCTGCGGCGCCGACCGCGCGGCGGGCGAGCGCGGCGTCTGCGGGGCGGGATCGGAACTGCGCATCGCCCGCGCCGCCCTGCACGAATGGGAAGAGCCGCCGATCAGCGTGGGCGCGGGCAGCGGAGCCGTCTTCTTCAGCAACTGCCCCCTGCGCTGCATCTACTGCCAGAACGCCCAGATCGCCTGCGGCGACCACGGCACCGACGTTTCCGAAGAGCGCCTGACCGATATCTTCTTCGAGCTTGCCGCCCAGGGGGCCGCCAACATCAACCTCGTGACGCCCGGCCACTATCTGCCGCAGATCGCCGTCGCCGTGGCGGCGGCCCGCGCGCGCGGGTTCGATTTGCCCTTCGTCTTCAACACCTCGAGCTACGAGCGGGCCGAGGTGCTGCGCGCCTACCGGGACTGCGCCGACGTCTACTTGGCCGACTTCAAGTACTGGATGTCCCCGGCAAGCGATGCGGGCGCCCGCTATTCGCATGCGCGCGACTACTTCGACGTGGCCACGCGGGCCCTCGACGCGATGGTCGAGCTGGCAGGACCTCCGCGCTTCGATCGTTTTGAGGGGGAGGACCGCCTTATCGGCGGGGTGGTGGTGCGCCACTTGCTTCTGCCCGGCCGGCTGGACGAATCGAAGAAGGTTATGTCCTTCCTTTGGCACCGCTACGGCGACGCGGTCCTCTACAGCGTGATGAACCAGTACACGCCCCTGCGCGTCTTTCCCGAAGCGCCCGAGCTCGACGCGCCCGTTCCCGCCAGCGACTACGAGCGCCTGCTCGACGCCCTCGACGCGATGGGCATGCCCGACTACTTCTGGCAGGAGGGCGGAGCGGCCAAGGAGAGCTTCGTCCCCGCCTTCGACAGCACGGGCGTCCTGCCCCGCGAGGGCGCCTAGACTGACAACGGGGGCGCGTGATGTTGTCACGCCCTGGCGTGACAACATCACGCGGGA
>JALCHN010000025.1 GCA_022644775.1 Eggerthellaceae bacterium | reverse complement strand
TTGTCACACTTTAGTGTGAGAACATCACGCGCCCCCGTTGTCATGCTTGTAAACCATTCGAAACAATTTGGTTTACAAGCATGCTCTGCTCGGCTATAGTGCGACGCGTTACCCGAACGCACCCGCCGATTCCAAGGAGCGCACCTCATGCCCAAAGCCTCTACCGCCGCCTCGTCGCGCGCCCGATCCGTCGCCTTCTGCGGCATCGCCGTTGCCCTGCTCGCCGTGTCCGCTTGGATCACGGTGCCCATCGGGCCGGTACCCTTCACCCTGCAGACCTTCGCCGAAGTGCTCGTGCTCGCGGCGCTCAAGCCCCGCGAGGCCATCTCGGCGAGCGCGATCTACCTGCTGGCGGGCGCGATCGGCCTGCCGTTCTTTTCGGGTATGCGGGGCGGCATCGGCGTGATCATGGGGCCCACGGGCGGTTTCCTGTGGGGCTTCCTCGTGGCCGGCATCGTCTTCGTGGGGCTGCGCGGTCTGGTCAACAAGAAGCAGCGGCTCGTCGTGGACTACGTGCTCGCCTTCGTCTTCCTGATCGTCGTCTATCTCTTCGGATGGCTGCAGCTCATGCTGGTGAACGGACTTGCCCCCGAAGCGGCCTTCGCTGTGGGCGTGGCTCCCTTCGTCCTGGTCGACGCCGTGAAGATCGCCGCCGCCGTGCCGGTGGCGCGCGCCGTGGCCCGCGCCCTGTAGGGGAGGGGCGCCTGCGGCGGGATGTGCTCCTGCGCGAACGCCCCCGTTACGCCTTCCGCCCGCCGCGCACGTGCTCGTAGACGATGCGCAGGCCCTGCAAGGTGAGCTCGGGGTTCACCTCGTCGACGCGTTCGGCAAGGGGCCCGATCAAGTGGCAGAAGCCGCCCGTGGCTACCACCGTGGCCGTGCAGCCGAGCTCCCGCTCGATGCGCGCCACGAGCCCGTCCATGCGCGCCGCCTCCCCGTAGACCACGCCGATCTGAATGGCCTGCACCGTGTCGGTGCCGATGGCGCTCCCCGGGTCGACGAGCTCGATCGCGGGTAGCTGGGCCGTGCCGTTCACCAGGGCGTTCATCGACGTCTGCAGGCCGGGCGCGATCGCTCCGCCGCGGTAGCGCCCGTCGGGGCCGATGACTTCGATGTTGGTGGCCGTTCCCAGATCGAGCACGATCGCGGGCGCCCCGTAGAGGGCGCGGGCGGCGATCGCGTCGACGATGCGGTCGCTGCCGAGCGTTTGCGCATAGGCGCTCACGTCGAGCAAGTCGGGCGCCGTGTCCTTGTCGGCGAAGAGGGCGTCTGTCCCGAACAGCCCGCGCGCCACCTGCTTCCACAGGCGCTTGGTCGCCGGCACCACGGTGTCGGCCGCGACTCCGTCGATCGCGGCGGGGTCGATGCCCGCGATGCCCACAAGGCCCGCCAGGCGCGCGGCGACCTCGTCGGCGGTGGCTTGCGGGTCGGTTCCCATGCGCCACATCTGCACGAGGTTGGCGCCGTCGTAGACGCCGAGCACCGTCTGCGTGTTGCCGACGTCGATAGTGAGTAACATATGCACGCCGCCTTCCAGCGCGATTTCCTAGCAATATGCGGTGATATGATACTAGCAATTGGACGAGAGCGCCGTCGCCCGTGCAGGGCTCGCGCTCGGAAACCACGATGCAAGAAGGTCCGATATGAGCGATACCCCCGCACGCATTCTCTGCGTTGACGACGAATCCACGATCACCGACTTCGTGAGCTACGCCCTGCAGAAGGAAGGCTTCGAAGCCGACGTGGCCGCGAACGGCGAAGACGCCCTCGAAATGGCCGACAAGAAGGACTACGACCTGTTCATCCTGGACATCATGCTGCCCGGAATGGACGGCTACGAGCTCTGCCGTCGCCTGCGCAGCAAGACGAGCGCGCCCGTGCTCTTCCTTTCCGCCCGCGACACCGAACTCGACAAGGTGGTCGGCCTGGAAATCGGCGGCGACGACTACCTGAGCAAGCCCTTCGGCCTGCGCGAGCTCATCGCCCGCGTGCGCGCCCTCCTGCGTCGCGGCAGCGGTCAGATGGAAACCACCCACACCCTCACCGCGAGCGGCATCACGCTCGATGAAGACGCCCACACCGCCGCCGGCGACAAGGGTCCGATCGATCTCACCCCGCGCGAGTTCGAACTCATGGCCGCCCTCATGAAGCACGCCGGCAACGTGGTGTCCCGCGAAGATCTTCTGCGCGACGCCTGGGGCTGGGAGTACCTCACCGAAACCAAGACCGTCGACACGCACATCAAGCGCCTGCGCGACAAGATCAAGGCCGCCGGCTACGATCCGGCCATCGTGGAAACGGTGCGCGGCTACGGCTACCGTTTCCGCAAGTAACCCCCGCCGAAGAAGGGCCCGCGCATCAAGAAGATCGCCACATACTTCGCCTTCCTGGCCACGCTGATGGCCGTTTTGGCCGCCGCCGCCGTGCTCATCGTGGCCCGGCTGCGGGGCATGGTGTCGTTTGTGCCCCTTATCCCGATCGCCTGCGTGGTCTTCCTCATCTCGCTTGCGATCGGCTCTTTCATCGGCAAACCCCTGTCCGACCTGCGCGCCAAGATCAAGGCCTACCGGGCCGGCGACACGTCGGTGTCCTTCGAGCCGGGCGAGTCGCTGCAGGAAGCCGACGATCTGGCGGGCGATTTCAAGGACCTGCTCGATTCGTCCTACGCGCAGGCGGCCGACCTGTCGCGCCGCGAGAAGCAGCAGATGCAGTTCGTGGGCGACGTGGCGCACGAGTTGCGCACCCCGCTCACGGCCATCCACGGCAACGCCGAGCTTCTGGCCGACCCCGACCTGCCGCCGGCCATGCGCGAGAAGTTCACGCACACGATCCTCACCGAAAGCGAGCGCCTCACCCATCTGGTGAACGACCTGCTCTCACTGCAGCACATCGAAGGCGACAGCTACGTGATGAACTTCAAGCGCGTGAACCTGCGTCCCGTGGCGCAGGAGGCCGTCGACGCCCTGGCGCCCGTGCTCGACGCGCGCGGGGCCAACGTGGAAATTACCGGCGAGGCCCCTGACGTGCTGGGCAACCGCGACCGCCTGAAGGAGGTCGTGTCGAACCTGGTGGACAACGCGAGCCGGTTCATCGAGCCGGGCGGCCACATCAAGATCGAGCTCTACGGCGTGAAGGACAATTCGGTCATCGCCGTGAAAGACGACGGCACCGGCTTCGGCGACGTCGACCCCAAGATGCTCTTCGAGCGCTTCTACCGCACCGATTTCTCGCGCGCCCGCAACACGGGCGGCAGCGGCTTGGGCTTGGCGATCGTGAAGTCGATCGTCGAAGCCCACGACGGCACGGTCGAGGCCTACAACCTGCCCGAAGGCGGCGCCTGCTTTATGGTGGCCATCCCCTCGATCGACCCGGCCGACAACCAATAGCGCGACAACAACCTCCGTCCCCCTGTCACGCTGTCACACAGATCCCCGAGTCTGACCAGATATCTTCGCGATAGAATCGTTCGCTGGGCACTTCCGCATTCACGAAACTTTTTGCCGTACCTCTGAATCCTCGTTCAGTCCGTTCTATCCCGCCCACAGGCGGGATACAATCGAGGAGTCATGCGTCGGGTTGCCGGCGCTTCCAGGAAAGCCGCGCGCGCGGCGCCCGAAGGAGAAAGCGAGGGTTCTGAGTGCTGTCAGATATTGAAATCGCTCAAGCTGCCGAAATCCGTCCCATCACCGAAATCGCCGACAAGGCCGGCGTGCCCGAGAAGTACCTCGAGCCCTACGGCAGCTACAAAGCCAAGGTCGACTACAACTACCTGCGCGAAAGCGAGCACACGCCCGGCAAGCTCGTCCTGGTCACGGCCATCAACCCCACGCCGGCCGGCGAAGGCAAGACCACGACGACGGTGGGTCTGGCCGACGCGATGAACCGCATCGGCAAGAAGACGGTCGTCGCCCTGCGCGAGCCGAGCCTGGGCCCCGTCTTCGGCATCAAGGGCGGCGCGGCCGGCGGCGGCTATGCGCAGGTCGTTCCCATGGAAGACATCAACCTGCACTTCACCGGCGACTTCCACGCCATCGGCGCGGCCAACAACCTGCTCGCGGCCATGCTCGACGCCCGCATCCACAACGGCAACGACCTCAACATCGACCCGCGCCGCATCGTGTGGAAGCGCGTCGTCGACATGAACGACCGCCAGCTGCGCCACATCGTCGACGGCCTGGGCGGCAAGGCCAACGGCGTGCCGCGCGAGGACGGCTTCGACATCACGGTGGCCAGCGAGGTCATGGCGATCTTCTGCCTGGCCACGTCGATCACCGACCTGAAGGAGCGCCTGGGCCGCATCGTCGTGGGCTACACCTACGACGACAAGCCCGTCACCGCCCATGACCTGCACGCCGAAGGCGCCATGGCGGCCCTGCTCAAGGACGCCCTGAAGCCCAACCTGGTGCAGACCCTCGAAGGCACGCCCGCCTTCGTGCACGGCGGCCCCTTCGCCAACATCGCCCACGGCTGCAATTCGGTCATGGCCACGCAGATGGCCCGCGCGCTCGGCGACTACGCCGTTACGGAGGCCGGCTTCGGTGCCGACCTGGGCGCCGAGAAGTTCCTCGACATCAAGTGCCGCCTCACCGGCATCAAGCCCGACGCGGTGGTCATCGTCGCGACCGCCCGCGCGCTCAAGAAGAACGGCGGCGTGCCCAAGGACAAGCTCGGCGAGGAGAACCTCGAAGCGCTCGAGGCGGGCCTGCCCAACCTCCTACAGCACGTGGAGAACATCACCAAGGTCTACAAACTGCCGGCCGTGGTGGCCATCAACCAGTTCCCCACCGACACGCAGGCGGAACTCGACCTCATCGAGCGCAAGTGCAACGAGCTGGGCGTCAACGTCCGCCTGTCCCAGGTGTGGGCCAAGGGCGGCGCCGGCGGCGAGGACCTGGCGCGCGAGGTCGTGCGTCTGTGCGAAGAGCCCAACGACTTCACCTATTCCTACGAGACCGGCGCGTCGATCAAGGACGCCCTCAACGCGATCGCCACGAAGATCTACCACGCCGACGGCGTGAACTACACGGCGCAGGCCGAAAAGGACATCAAGCTGCTCGAGGCCAACGGCTTCGGCAACCTGCCCGTGTGCGTGGCCAAAACCCAGTACAGCTTCTCCGACGACGCAAGCCTGCTCGGCGCTCCGCGCGGCTTCCGCATCACCGTGCGCCAGGTGAAGGTGTCGGCGGGCGCCGGCTTCATCGTCGCGCTCACCGGCAACATCATGACGATGCCCGGCCTGGGGAAGGGCCCGGCGGCCTTCCGCATCGACGTCGACGAGACGGGTAAGATCACCGGCTTGTTCTAAACGCCGAAACGCCATGTGACAACGGGCGCGCGTGATGTTGTCACAACGGCCCGCCTCGTGCGGGCCGCTTTTTCGTGCAGTGGGGAGGGCGCCCGGGATTAACGCGCCTTTCTCGGCCGTTTCGCGGAAAACGGGCTGAATTTGGCATAAAGGGCGTGTTATTCCGACGCCTGGAGCCGAAATGAGTCAAAGAGATGTGGCCCCTTTGACTCGTTGATTCCGACGCCTGGAACCGAATGGGCCCGCTTCCTGGCGCGCGCATGGGGGCCTCCCTCTTGACTCGTTCGTGGGCGGCACGTGGAGCGGCCCGGTCCCTGCGTGGTGCGTCCCTTGCGCGGGGCGTACAATGGGCGCTATGACACACGACCGCACATACCAGGCGACTCTCGCCACCGAAGCCGACACCGACGCCCTCGCCGCCAAGCTCGCGCCCCTGCTCGAGCCAGGGGACGTCGTCCTGCTTTCGGGCGATCTGGGCGCGGGCAAGACCCGCTTCGTGCAGGGCGTCGCGCGTGCTTTGGGCGTTGCCGGCGAGGTTTCGAGTCCCACCTTCAACATCCTGCTCACCTACGACGATGGGCGCCTGCCCCTGAACCACTTCGACCTCTACCGGCTCGACGCCGCGCAAGAGCTCGAAGACGTGGGCTACTGGGAAGCGCTCGAAGGCGACGGCGCGTCGTTCGTCGAATGGGGCGAAAAGTTTCCCAGCGAAGCGCCCGACGACTACCTGGACGTGCACATCGCGGTCGACCCAGCCGGCGTGCGCACGCTCACGGCGCGTGCGGTCGGCGGCCCGCGTTCCGCCCGGCTGCTCTCCGACTGGCTCGCATAATCGGCGCCCGCTCGGCCGTCCGCTTTGGCGCGGACGGTGGCGACCGCTTCACACCCATACGAAGGAAGACGAATGGCGAACACCTACAGCATCCTTGCATTCGACACCGCCAACGAGGTCATCGCTCTCGGCCTGGGCGCGCTCGACCCCGCCACGCGCACCGTGACCTGCGTGGAGTCGCTGCGCATCCCCGCGCATCGAGCGTCGAACACGATGCTTCTGCCCGCGATCGACGACCTGCTCGCCCGCCACGACCTCGATCGGTCGCGCCTTGCCGCCGTCGCCTGCGGGCGCGGGCCGGGGTCGTTCACGGGCGTGCGCATCTGCATCGCCACGGCCAAGGGCATCGCAAGCGCGCTCGGCGCACCGCTCATCGGCGTGTCGACGCTCGACGCCGTCGCCTGGCAGCTGCAGGCGGCCGGCGCGCGCGGCGAGGCGCTCGTAGTGGCCGACGCCATGCGCAAGGAAGTCTACCCGGTGCGCTACCGGCTCGCCGACGAAGGCGCCGTGCGGCTCGAGCCCGATACCGTGGTAAAGGCGACCGAAGCGGCGGCTGCACTGCCCGACGGCGACGGCTTGCTCATCGCCGGCGACGCCCTGGCGAAGTACGCCGACCTCTTCGCCCATGCGGGCACGCTCGCCCCCGAAGGGGCCTGGGCCCCCGAAGGCGCGGGCCTGCTGGCCTGCGTGCAGGCGGCCTGGCGCGCGGGCGAGGCCGACCCCTTCGACGCCCGTCGCCATGATCCGGCCCTCGTGCTGCCCGTCTACACCCGCCTGTCCGACGCCGAGGAAAACGAACGCACCCGTCTGGCCTCCCACGACGCCCGCGACCTACGCACGGGCGTGCAGCACGCCGGCAAGGCGACGATCGACCACGCGGGCGGCATCGAGTACCGTCCGCTCGACGCGGCGCATGCCGAAGACGTGGCCGCCATGGAACAGGCGGTCATGGGCAGCGACGCCTGGAGCACCTCTGCCGTTCTCGACGACCTGCCGCGCAAGGACCGCACCTGGTGGGCCGCTTTCGACGGCGGCAAGCTGGTGGGCTACGCCGGCGGCTGGATCGTCGACGGCCAGCTGCAGATCCTTAAAGTCGCCTGCGACCCCGCCTACCGCCGCCGCGGCATCGCCCGCACCCTGCTCGCCCAGCTGGCAAGCGACGCCCGCGACCTGGGCGCGACCGAATGCACGCTCGAGGTGCGCGCCTCGAACGCCGGCGCTCGGGCCCTCTACGAGGCTCTTCACCTGCGCGATCTGGGCGCTCGCCCGCACTACTACAGCGACGGCGAAGACGCCCGCATCATGACCGGTCCGCTGCCGCTTGCCAGCCATGACGTGGCGGGCATGGAGCTGATCGTCGACCAGGCCGCCCAGGAGGAAGAGTCGTCGCCGCTCGCGCTCGCCGGCCTCGCCCGCCCGCTCATCATCGCGATCGAATCGTCCTGCGACGAAACGGCCGCCGCCCTTATCGACGGCAACGGCACGATCCTCGCCGACACGGTGGCCAGCCAGATCGACTTCCACTCCCGCTTCGGCGGGGTCGTGCCCGAAATCGCGAGCCGCAAGCACATCGAGGCCATCTGCGGCGTGACCCAGGTCTGCTTCGAGACCGCGGCCGCCCGCCTGGGCATCGACCAGCTCGACTGGCGCGACGTCGACGCGGTCGCCTGCACCTACGCCCCCGGCCTGGTGGGCGCGCTCGTGGTGGGCGTGGCCTTCGCCAAATCCGCCGCCTGGGCTGCCGGTGTGCCCTTCATTCGCGTCAACCACCTGGAAGGCCACCTCTACGCCAACAAGATCGCCGTCCCCGACATCGAGCCGCCGATGGTCGTCTCGCTCGTGTCGGGCGGCCACACGATGCTCGTGCACGTGCGCGACTGGGGCGACTATCGCGTGTTGGGCACCACGATCGACGACGCGGTGGGCGAGGCCTTCGACAAGGTCGCCAAGGCGCTCGGCCTGGGCTACCCGGGCGGGCCGATCATTTCCAAGCTCGCCGCCCAGGGCAACCCCAAGGCCATCCGCTTCCCGCGCGCGATGATGCATTCGGGCGACCTGCGCTTCAGTCTTTCGGGCCTGAAGACCGCCGTGATCACCTACATCCACGAGCAACAGCGTTCGGGCGCCGAGCTCAACCTGCCCGACATCGCGGCGAGCTTCCAGGCCGCCGTGATCGACGTGCAGGTGGCCAAGGCCCAAACGGCGCTCGACGAAACGGGCGCGCGCGAATTCTGCCTGGGCGGCGGCGTGGCGGCCAATCCCGCCCTGCGGGCCGCCTACCTCGACGTCTGCGGAAAGCGCGGCGTGCGCGTCACGATGCCGCCGGCGAGCGCCTGCACCGACAATGCGGCCATGATCGCCCTCGTGGCGCTCGACCGCTATCACGAGGGGAAGTTCGCCGGGCTTGACTGCGACGCGAGTGCCCATACCAATCTGGAAGAACCGTACTAGGAAGCGCACATGTCCCACACTCATACCACTGCCGACGCCGCGCCCGCGGCCGGCGAAGCTGCGGCCGAAGACCGCGTCATCGACACCGCCACCGGCCAAGAGGCCCCCGCCGAGCTTTCCGAACAGCGCGTCTTGGGGATCTTCACCGAAATCGCCGACCAGTACGAGCAGTTCAACCACGCTTCGAGTTTCGGCCAGGACCGCCACTGGCTCGACCGCGTCGTCGAGCTCGCCCCGGTGACTGAGCGCAGCCGCGTGCTCGACGTGGCAGGCGGCACGGGCGAGGTCACCTTCGCGCTCTGCCGGGCATACCATCCCGAGCACATCATCCTGTCCGACTACACGCCGGGCATGCTCGAAGTGGCCAAGCAGCGCATCGCCCGCGGCGACGCTCGCGGGGTCGACGTGGAAACCAAGGTGGTCGACGGCCAGAACATGCCCTTCGCCGACGCCTCCTTCGACGTGGTGACGATGGCCTACGGCATCCGCAACATGCCCGACCGCATGGCCTGTCTGCGCGAAATCTACCGCGTGCTCGAACCGGGCGGCACCGCGATCATTTTGGAATTCAGCACGCCGCCGCGCCCGGCCGAGCGCGCCTTCTACAATGCCTACCTGCGCTGGGGCATCCCGGCCTGGGGCGAGCACTTCACCGGCAAGCGCGACGACTTCGTCTACCTGGCCCAGTCGATCAAGGCCTTCCCGGGCCCCGATCAGTTCTGCGACATGCTGCGCCGCGCGGGCTTTTCAGACCCCGCCTTCGAGCGGAAGAGCTTCGGCGCGGTTGCCATCTACACGGCTTCCAAATAGGGGAGTGCGCCGTCCCGCCAAGGGGAGTGCGCGTTCCTCCCGCCCGGGGCGGGAGGGCGCACATGGCGCCGCCCGCAACCGGCGCTGCCCGCAGGCGCGCCGCAACCATGCGCTCGGCTCCTGCTGCGCCTTCCGCCTCGCGCGCCCTCGCCGGCGCGCGCCGCTTTTCCTGTGCACGCTCGCTGCCCTTGTTGCGTCCGATGGTATGATGATCGCTACGTTATGCCTCAAGGAGGATTGCCATGCTGCTGTGCGCTGACTATGTACTGCCCATCACGTCGGACCCGATCGAATCGGGCGCCGTGCTCGTGCGCAACGGCAAGATCAAGGATGTGGGTCCGGCCGACCAGCTGCGCGCCCGCTACGCCGACGAAGAGGTGCGCGACTTCGGCCAGGCGGCCCTCATGCCCGGCTTCGTGAACGTGCACTCTCACGTGGAATACACCGTCATGCGCGGCGTGGTGCACGACGTGCCCTACGCCCAATGGCTCCCCCTGGTCACCGAAAAGTCGGGCGCCCTCACCGCGGCCGACCTCTACGATTCGGCGCTCATCGGCGGGCTCGAGGCCCTGGCGTCGGGCATCACCACGCTCGGCGACATCACCGGCAGCGAATCTACCGTGCGCGCCCTCAACGCGCTGGGCATGCGCGGCGTCATCTACCGCGAGGTCAGCGCCATGGACCGCCGCCGCGTGGAATACGCGATGGAAGCCGCCGAATCCGATATCGAGAGGTGGACGAGCGCCGTCAACTCCGACCTCATCACGATCGGCATCGCACCCGCGCCCCTCTACCGCTGCCATCCCATGATCTTCAAGCTCGTGAGCGAATACGCGGGCGATGCCATCCCGGTCGCCATGCACCTGGCGGGCAGCCAAGAGGAATACGACTTCATCGAGTCGGGCTCGAGCTCGCTTTCGGTGGAAATCATGCACCGCCGCGAGTACATGGAGATCCCGCCCTGGCTGCCCACCGGCGTGACGCCGGCCAACTACGTGCTCAACTGGGGCGCCTTCGACGCCAAGCAGGTCATGGCCATCCATTGCGTGCACGTCTCCGACGCCGACATCCAGAAGATGCGCGAATACGACGTGGCCGTGGGCTTCTGCCCCCGCTGCAACGCGCACCTGGGCATGGGCGTGGCCCCTCTCGACGAGTTCCGCAAGGCGGGGCTGCGCATCGGCCTGGGCACCGACAGCCCCGCCGCCACCGATTCGGGCGACATGTTCCCCGAAATGCGCATCGGGCTCATGGTCCAGCGCGCCGTGGGAGGCGGCCGTCATTTCTTGGCCGCCCATTCCATGCTCGAAATGGCCACGATCGGCGGCGCCCGCGCCCTGCGCATCGACGACAAGGTGGGCTCGCTCGAAGTGGGTAAGCGCGCCGACATCACGGCCGTCGACATGTCGGGCTCGCATCAGACGCCCACGGACACGCCCATGTCGGCCCTCGTCAACACCGGCAGCGCTTCCGACGTGCTCATGACCATGGTCGACGGCAACGTCCTCTACGACCAGAACAAGTGGCACACCGATGTGGAGCTCGCCAAGAGCATCGCCCATGTGATGATGACCAGGCGGAAGCTGCGCAAGTAGCCCGCCTTCGAAGGAGTTTTTCGTATGGCAAACAAGAAGATGACCGCCAAGCAGCGCGAAGCCCGTTTGGAAGAGGCTCGCAAGCGCGAAGAGGCGGCCAAGCGCAAAAAGGAGCGCGCCGAGCGCATGAAGCGCATCGGCATCGTAATCGTTTGCGTTATTTTGGTGCTCGCTTTGGGCGTGCCCACGGTCGCGCTGAGCTTTTTGAGCACGGGAGCGTAATAATCTTAGTCCGTAAAGAGCTGACCGCCCATTCGGCGGCGGGGCACCCGTGCCCCGAGCCCCACCATATGAAGGGAACACGATTTGTTTGGCATTGGAGCAAACGAACTAGCGCTCATCCTGCTGTTCGGCTTCCTCATTTTCGGGCCCGATAAGCTGCCCGCGATTGCGAAAACCATCGGCAGGGCCATCGCCAAGTTCCGCAGCGCGCAGAACGAGATGAACGACGTCATCAAGCACGAGGTCTACGACCCCGACGCCGACGAGCCGTTCAAGAACCCGCTCGATTCGCTCAACAAAATCGAAAACGACGCCAAGCGCGAGGACAAGGGCGAAAGCTTCACCGAGCGCAAGGCCCGCTACGACAAGCAGCGTGCGGCCCGCAAGGCCGCCGAGGCCCGCAAGGCCGAGCGCGAGGCCGAAAAGCGCGCCGCCGAAACCGGCGCCGCCGCAACTGCGGCAACCGCTGTCGCCAAGCCCGCAGCCGCTGCCGCCCCCAAGGCGGAATCCAAGCCGGCCGCCGCCGCTCCCGACATCGACGAGCTCTACGGCGCCGTCCCGCACGCCAAGAAGGCCGCTCCCAAGCCGGCCGCCACGGTCGCGGCCGCCGCGCCCAAACCGGCCCCTGCGCCCAAGAAGGCCCAGAGCGCCGACGACCTGTTCGAAGACGACGCTGAAAAGGAGGAATAGCGATGCCCATCGGTCCCGCACGAATGCCCCTGTTCGATCACCTGGGGGAACTCCGCATGCGCCTGGTGCGCATCGTCGTCTGCCTGCTCATCGCAGCCTGCGTCTTCTACATGGCCACGCCCACGCTGGCCCAGTTCCTCCTGCAGCCCGTGCAGGAATACATGCCCCATGACGCCAACGGCAACGTCGTGCTCAACGTCTTCGGCGCCTTCGACGCCTTCTCCGTCCGCTTCGGCATTTCGATGTGGTCGGCCGTGGTGGCCTGCATGCCCGTCATCATCTGGCAGCTGCTCGCCTTCTTCCTGCCGGCCCTGAAGCCCAACGAGCGCAAGTGGTTCCTGCCCACGTTCTTCATCGCCTGCGGCCTGTTCATCACCGGCACGGTCTTCTGCTACAACGTCATCCTCGACCCGGCCTTCCAGTGGCTCACCGACCAGGCGGGCGGCTTCGCCCAGGTGACGCCCGAAGCCTCTAAGTGGATCGACATCATCATCAAGTTCGAGATCGGCTTCGGCTTCGCCTTCGAGCTGCCGCTGGTCGTCTTCTATCTGGTCATCTTCGAGGTCGTTCCCTACGCCAAGCTGCGCAGCCTATGGCGCGAGGTGTACGTGGGCCTTATGGTCCTTTCCGCCTTCATCACGCCCGACGCGTCGCCGGTCACCATGTTCCTGCTCTTCGGCGCCATGATCGCCCTCTACGAGATCAGTCTGCTCGCCGCGCGCCTGGTCATGGGCAACAAGATCAAGAAGCAGAAGGAAGAAGCGGAACGCCAGGCCAAGGAAGACGCCGAATGGGAAGCCGAATGGGCCGAGCGCCAGCGCCAGCGCAAACTGGAGGATTCCGAAGACGACTAACACTTCATCAAGGAGCTGCGTATGCATGAATTGGGGCTGATGACCGGCGTGCTCGACGCCGTCACGCAGTCGGCTGTCGAAGCCGGTGCAACGAAGGTTCTGAAGGTGACTCTTTCCGTGGGGGAAATGACCGAGGCGATCGAGGACTGCCTCACCTTCGCCTACGAAGCGCTCACGGAAGAGAACACCCTCTTTTCCGGATCGGAACTCGAGATCCATATGGTCAAGCCGCGCAGCCGCTGCCTCGACTGCGGTCTCGAGTTCGATCATGACCGTTTCCACGTGACCTGCCCGCAGTGCGGTTCTCCGGCGACCCAGCTGATCGCCGGCCGCGATTTGCGCATCGACTCGATCGAGGTCGACATTCCCGACGACGCCGACCCGGCGCCAGCGAAGGGCGCACCTGCGGCCGAATGCGCCTAACCGTCCCTACCATGGCGCAGGGCCTGCGCGCATACTGAATACGAACGCCAAACCACCTGAAGGAAGACGGTGACCCGTATGGCTACGCATATCGATATGAAGCAGCCTATCCTCGACAAAAACGATCGGCTCGCGGAAGAGAACCGTAAGCTCTTCGCCGAAAAGCACGTGTTCGTGCTCAACATCCTGGCGAGCCCCGGTTCGGGCAAGACCTCGACGATCCTGGCGACGATTGAAGCCCTGCGCGACGAGTTCAACATCGCCGTGATCGAGGGCGACATCGCGAGCTCGGTCGATTCCGAAAAGATCAAGGCTCAGGGCATCGCGGCCGTGCAGATCAACACGGGCGGTGCCTGCCACTTGGAAAGCGACATGATCAAGCGCGCGGTCGACGTGCTCGATCTCGACGAGCTCGATCTGATCCTGCTGGAAAACGTGGGCAACCTGGTGTGCCCCACCGATTTCGATCTGGGCGAAAACGCCAAGGTCATGATCCTTTCGGTACCCGAAGGCGACGACAAGCCGCTCAAGTACCCAGGCGTCTTCCAGGTTTCGCAGGCCGTCGTGCTCAACAAGATCGACACGATGCCGGTCTTCAACTTCGATAAGGATGCCTTCTGCGACCACGTCAAGCAGCTCAACCCCAACGCCCCCATCTTCCCGATCTCCGCCACGACCGGCGAAGGCGTGGAGGCCTGGGCCGAATGGCTGGCCGAGCGCGTGCGCGCGGTGCAGTAGGGGGCGTTTTCGCCTGCTTTTCCCGCGCGTCTTGCGGTGAGGGCGACGATGCATTTCGATGCGACGCGGGCCGGATCCCTCGTGGGGTCCGGCCCGCGTTCGTGCTCAGGCGGTTGCTGCGAAAGCGGGCCGCGCCCCTGTTGGAGCGCGGCCCGCTGTTCGTGTGCGGTCGATGGTTGTGCTGCCGGCGCTAGACCGTCTTCCAGACGCGCACGCTGCACTTCATGTCGCTCGTGCTGTCGCTCTGGCCGGTGGCTTCCGAGGTAGCCTTGCCCACCTGGGCCGCCGTCACGATGCGCGAATGGACGCCCGTCGTGCACAGGTAGTCGCCCCAGCTCGCCGGGCCGCTCGGCACGTCGAAGGTGCAGTAGGTGCGGTTGTCGACGTTGACGCCCACCACGGCCTGGGTCGATTTCAGCATGAGCCAGGAATTGCCGCACCAGGCGGGCTCGGCCGAAGGGGTGCGCCCGAAGCGGAACCAGGACCCGCCGTCGTAGCTCGCGCCCTGGCTGTGGGCCTGGGCGGGGGCGTAGGTGCCCATGTTGGCGATGCCGTCGCCGTAGCTGTAGATGCTCTCGAAGCAGAAGGAGAACCCGTTGGGCCCCCAGCCCACTTCGGTGGGCTTCATGCTCGAGGGAAGCGTGATCGCGTCGGTCGCCTGGCCCGAATCGTCCGCCACGCGCACGAGCTGGTAGTAGCGGGTCGAATCGGGGTGGCGCGGCGCGATGACGACGCCGTCGCTGGCGGCGTAGGGCGCGCAGGCCATGCGCCCGGCCGTCCCGTAGACCACCTCGGCGTCGCCCGACGAAAACGAAGCGCGCTTGAGCTGGGCTTCGGTGCTTTTCGCGTCGCTTGCCGACGAAGGGGGCTGGCAGATCCAGTAGGCGTGCGAGCCCACCGCGGCGATCGCCGGGGTCTCGATCGATGAATCGCCCTCGTCGACGATGCGGGCGTTCTGCAGGCTGCTCCCGTTGGAAAGCGAGCCGGCGAGCACGCGCCATTGGTTCTCGAAAATGTTGGCCTCGATCCAAACGGCGCCCTGGGAGGTGGCGCGGAAGTCGTAGACCTCGAAGCCGTCAGAGGCGCCGTTGGCGTTCTTCAGCACCGTTTCGTACTTGCCGGTGGCCAGGTTGAGCAGGGCGCCCTGGGCGAGGGGGCTCGCCGTGTCGGTGGGCAGAAGGCAGGCGGCGAAGGCGTCGTCGTTGCTCCAGATCAGGGTGCCGTAGGGCAGAGAGTAGGCGCCTTCCTGCTTGAAGGCGCTCGATGCGTCGACCTGGGTGCAGGAATCGATCGTGAACACGTCGTCGGTGGAAACGGAAAGCGTTTCGATCGTGGGGGCGTCTGACTGCTGCGAGGCGGCCACGGCGGCCCCGCCCACCACGGCCACGGCGGCAGCGGCGGCCCCGCCCACCAAGAAGCGGCGGCGGGTGACCATCGCGGCTTCGGGCGTGGGGGCGTCATAGGCCGACGGGCGCGCCTGGGCCTGGGGCGGCTTGGTCTGCTTGACGCGCTGGTCGCGCTTGGGGCGGACAGGGCCCACGCTCGGGCGCGCCGCCGCGCCCTGTGCGCCCCGCGCGTTGCGGGCGGCGGCGGCGGGGCGCTTCTTCTGCGCCGAGCGATTCGAAGCGGCTGCTGCCGCACGGGCGCCGCGCGTCGATCGGGAGGGGGCTTTGGCGCGGGCTCCCCGCGCGCTCGCGGCCCCGCGGCTCGCAGCCGCCGGACGCCCGCCGGCCTTGGGCCGAGCGGCCGCCGCTTTGGGACGGGATGCCGCCTTGGGCCGCGCCGCAGAAGGGCGCGCGCCGGCAGAGGGGCGGCCGATGCGGCTGCTGCGCGCTTGCTGGGGGCGCGCGTTGCGCGCGCTCTTGCGCGCGGGCTGCTGGGCATGCGGGCGTTGGTTGTTGCGGCTGGGCATAGCGGGTCTCCTCGTGCTGCGCGCACGGCGCAGCTTGCAGGTTTCGGTTCGGCGGGCCGGTGGCGGGCCGAACGACATAGAAACAATATTGTTTCATTCAGGGCCGATTTCAGGCGCCTTTCAGGCTAATTGATACAATAACGGCAAAGAGCGACACAAGCGCGTGGGAGCGATTCGCGCTAGAATCTAAGCACCTGTTTGCACGCGGCCTATCGTCGCGTGCGGCACATACGAAGGAGAGAGCATCACATGAGCAACGAAACACGTCGAATCCTGCTCGTCGAAGACGAAAAGGCGATTCGCGATGCGGTGGCAGCCTATCTCGAACGTGAAAACTATTGGGTCACCGCCGTCGGCGACGGCCAGGAAGCCCTCGAAGAATTCAGCAAGCACCATTTCGACCTGGTCATCCTCGACCTTATGCTTCCCCGTGTGCCGGGCGAGCGCGTCTGCCGCGCCATCCGCGACAATTCCGACGTGCCTATCATCATGCTCACGGCCAAGGGCGAAGTCGAAGACCGCATCATCGGCTTGGAACTGGGCGCCGACGACTATCTGGTCAAGCCCTTCAGCCCGCGCGAGCTCGTCGCCCGCGTGCGCGCCCTTCTGCGCCGCGTGCATTCCGACATCGAGCCCCAGCGCGAAGTGCTCGAGTTCGGCGACCTCACGATCGACGTGTCGGGCCACAAGGTGCTCGTGAGCGGCAAGGAAGTCGACCTCACGGCCAGCGAGTTCAAGCTGCTCACCACGCTGTCGCGCTACCCGGGCCGCGTGTACTCGCGCATGGAGCTGGTTGAAAAGGTGCTCGGCTACGATTTCGAAGGCTACGAGCGCACGATCGACAGCCATGTGAAGAACCTGCGCGCCAAGATCGGCGACAACCCGCGCAACCCCAAGTGGCTGCACACCGTGCACGGCGTGGGCTACCGTTTCGAAGATCCCACGAAGCAGAACTAGCGCGTACGCGGCCCGGTGCCGCAAGGGGACACACGTGTTCGATGCGGGCGCGGCCATGGGTGCTGCGCCCGTTTTTACGTACAGGGGGAGTGCAGCGTGCACGATTCCAGCAAGAAGGCAAAGAGGACCAAGCGCCGTCGGTCGCCGTGGAAGCACATGAGCTACACGACGCGCGTGGCGCTTTCGTTCGCCCTCGTGTCGGCCATGACGGCGCTTGTCGCCTTCGGCGTCCTGTCGTTCGTGTGGGAGCAGCACTTCCAAACCTACACGCGCGAAAACATCCAGCGCCTGGCCGAAACCACGGCCACCTCGATCGGACAGAAGTACGCGACCTCGCACAGCTGGTACAGCGGGGCCCTTACGCCGGCCGAATCAGCGGGCGAGCTTTCCGGCGGCGTGGGCGTGCAGGTCGTCGACGCCCACGGCAACGTGGTATACGACGACTCACGCACCACCGACAGCAACTCGCAGATCTCGCTGGCGCCCACCGACCGCGATTCGATGGCGCAGGCGACCATCTATTCCGACGGCGAGAACGTGGGTACCGTGCGCGTGTGGGTCTACGGGTCGAACACCCTGCTCACCCAAGCCGACCAAGAGTTTCGCAGCCAGAGCTACAAGGCCATGATCTTCGCGTCGTGTCTTGCCGTGGTGCTCGCCTTCCTGTTGGGCTTCTGGTTCGCCCGCACCCTGGTCGATCCGATCAGCCGCATCTCGCGCGCCGCGCGCAAGATCGGGCAGGGCGACCTTTCGGCCCGCACCCAGCTTTCGGGCGACGACGAAATCTCGCAGCTAGGCGAAACCTTCGACGCTATGGCCGCTTCGGTCGAAAAGGACCGCAACCTCGAGCGCCGGCTCACCACCGACGTCGCCCACGAGCTGCGCACACCGCTCATGGCCATCCAGTCTACGGTCGAAGCCATGGTCGACGGCGTCTACGACGTCACGCCCGAACGGCTCGAAACGGTCGATTCGGAAGTGCAGCGCCTCTCGCGCCTGGTCGACGCGATCCTCAAGCTCTCGCGCCTGGAAAACGGCAGCACCCGCCTGAAACCCCAGCTGGTCAACGTGGGCGACCTCATCTCGAGCATCATCGCCACCCACGAGGCCTTCGTGCGCGACGCGGGCCTCACGCTCGTCTACGACGCCGAGCCCGACGTCTACGTCTGGGGCGACCCCGACATGATCTCGCAGGCCGTGGCCAACCTCATCTCGAACGCGGTGCGCTACACCGCCGAGGGCTCGGTTACCGTGACCGTGAAGGCCGGCAGCGAAATGGCGCAGATTTCCGTGGCCGACACGGGCATCGGCCTGTCGCCCGAAGAGGCCAAGAACGTCTTCGGCCGCTTCTGGCGCGCCGACAGCGCCCGCACCCGCGAAAAGGGCGGGCTGGGCATCGGCCTTTCCATGGTGAAGGAAATCGTCGACCAGCACGACGGCTGGGTCCGCGTGGAAGGCGAGAAGGGCAAGGGCGCCACCTTCACGATCTACATCCCCCTCTTCAATGAAGAGCGCGTGAAAGAGCGGAAAGCTCGCGAGAAACGCGCGCTGAAGGGTCAAGATGCCAATAGCGGAGACGGGGCGGCCCCCTCCCGCGGCAAAGAGAGCGAGAAGGACCGTGCGTCCTTGTGGCGAAAGCGCTCGCGCGGCAAGAAGCGCGAGGCAGACGTGCCGGATGACCGGCAGGAAGGTGAGTAACATGGCACAGATGGATCTGCGTCCCGATTCGCAGGGCAAGGTGCGCGACATCTACGACCTGGGCGACAAGCTGCTCATGGTGGCGACCGACCGCATTTCCGCGTTCGACTACATTCTGCCCGACGAAATCCCCTACAAGGGCAAGGTGCTCACGCAGCTCTCGATCTTCTGGTTCGATCTGCTCTCCGACGCGGTCGACAACCACATCGTCTCGACCGACGTGGCCGACCTTCCCAGCGAGTTCAAGCCCTACGCCGACTACCTCGACGGCCGCTTCATGCTCGTGAAGAAGGCCCAGATGTTCCCCGTGGAATGCATCGTGCGCGGCTACCTCACCGGCAGCGGCCTGAAGTCCTACCAGAAGGACGGCACCGTCTGCGGCATCAAGCTGCCCGCCGGCCTCACCGAAGCCTCCAAGCTTCCCGAAGTGCTCTTCACCCCGTCGACCAAGGCCGAAATCGGCGGCCATGACGAAAACATCAGCTTCGAGCGCTGCGCCGAGCTGATCGGCGACGAGGCCGCAGCGACTCTGCGCGACCTCACGATCAAGATCTACACCACCGCCGCCGACCACGCGCGCGCCAACGGAATCATCATCGCCGACACCAAGTTCGAGTTCGGCACGATCGACGGCAAGGTGGTCCTGGCCGACGAGGTCCTCACGCCCGACAGCAGCCGCTTCTGGCCGGCCGACACCTACAAGGAAGGCGAGGTGCAGCCCAGCTTCGACAAGCAGTTCGTGCGCAACTGGCTCAACGCCAACTGGGACCGCACCGGCGAGCCGCCGCACCTGCCCGCCGACATCATCGAGAAGACGAGCGAGAAGTACATTCAGGCCTACGAACTCATCACGGGCAAAAAGTTCGAGAAGTAGGTATACTGGTCGTTCGTATGTCCCACGAACGTTTGGCCGGCGCTGCGCTTCGTGCGCAGGCCGGCCTTTTTCACGCAGCAACAAGAAGGAGCACCTGGGCATGACGCAGCGCAACCCCATGAACGATCGCTATAACGGCGAAAACCGCCCCGGCAAGACGCGCAAGAGCGCAGCTTCGGCCAAGCCGGCCACCAAGGCCGCGGCCAGCGTGCACATCGTCGACTCCAAGGCGCCCAAGAAGAAGGGGATGTTCGGCGGCTCGTCTACCGGGAGCAAGACCCAGAAGCAGCGCGAGAAAGAGCGCGAGCGCGACCTGCGCCGCAAGTACTACGATCCCGGCACGCCCGAATACAAGAAGTGGCGCCGCTGGTGGTGGATCTCGATCGCGATCGCCCTCATCTTCACCACGTTCTCCTTCGCCGCGCAGATGCTGCCGGGCATGGACGCCACGATCACCTACGTCATGCTGGGCATCGGCTACGCCTTCCTGATCTTCGCCATCTACATCGACACGGCCAAGGTGCGCAAGATCCGCCGCCAGTACGCCCAGATGATGGGCAACAGCCGCTCGAAGGCGGCCACGCGTCAGCGCAAGGCCGCGATCGCCCAGGCCAAGAAGGAAGAGGCCGAGGCGCGCGAGGCCGGCATCCAGGCGGCCAAGGAAAAGGAAGCCAAGAAGGAAGCCCGCGCCGCTCGCTTCGGTTTCGGCAAGAAGAAGGCCGAAGACGGCACGGCCGAAGACGACACGGCCGCTGAGGAAAAGTAGCGCGCCTGCTGCTTTCGACCGTGACAACAACCTCCGTCCCCCTGTCATGGTTCACGCTGCATGCGCAGGCGCTCGTCGTTGACGATGTCGATCGCCTCTTGCTTGCTGTGCACGTCGAGCTTTTGGTAGATGTGCTTGGTGTGCATCTTCACCGTGTTCTTCGACAGGACGAAGGCGTCGGCGATCTCGCCGAGCATGCGACCGCGCGCGATTTGGGCCAGCACGTCGGTCTCGCGCGGAGTGAGGCCGTATTCGCGGGCCACGGCCCGGCAGGGCGCTTCCCAGAGCAGCTCGTCGTCGTAGGCGTTGGGGGCCGGCGGAGCCGCATTCGCCGAAGCAGGCGCAGGGGCCGGGTGCGCGGCGGGTGTAGGTGCCGGCGCAGGCTGGGGCGCGGGCAGCGGCTCGACGGCGCTTTCCGTGCGGGGCGCTTGGCCGGCAGGCGCAGGCGCTGCGGGCTTGGCGGGCCGGGCAGCCTGCCGGTCCTCGGCTTCGACCACGCCGCCGTAGGCGAGCGAAAGCGGGTTGTTGGGGTCGCGCGCGAACACGATGATTCCCAACAGGTAGACCACCACGATGGCTTGCGAAACCGCCTGCACTTCTACGCCCGCCGCCTGCAAGGCGATCGCCGTGGCGGCCACGGCGGCGCCAACGGTGTGGCCCACCACGATGAGCAGGCGCGAGCCGGCGGCGCCCGTCATGCTCGATACGCACATGCGCGTGCAGCGCAGAAGGAGCACCCACATGCCCAGCTCGAAGAAGGCCGAGCCAGCGGTGGCGAGCGCCATGCAGGGGGCGCCGGGCAAGGAGTCCAAGAGGGGCTCGAGCAGGACTCCGGTCGAAGTGAGCAAGACGGCCGTCAGGAAGAGCTCGCGCTCGTTCCATGAACGCTGGCGCCAGATGACCGCCGAAAGCACGAGGAGCAGCGCGAGGGCAAGAGGAGTGCCCGCGCTCGAATTGATCACGTCGCCTGTGCCGTGCAGGTAGCCCAGCATGATGCCGGCGACCATGATCGACCCCACGAAGGCGGGGCTGAACGAAGCCCGCACCGATTCCGAACCGCCCACGTCGTACCAGGCGCCGACCCGGTCGATCTGGTGCGTGGCGAGCGCGGCGCACGCGAGGGCGACGGCCACCAACAGGAAGCCGGTCCACGCCGACGGCACGGCGCCGAACGCCGCATGCGTTCCGCCGAAGGCCGCTTCCACCAGAAAGGCCCCGAACATGCCGAAGGCCGAAAGCCCCGTCGTCAGGTCGCCGTCGATGCGGGCGAACAGACAGGCGATGACCACGGTCACCGGGATGCTGTGGATCTTCATGCACAGTATGAGGGCGCCCGTTGCCGTGGGGCCCAGCGAGCGAGCGGCTTCGGGGCCGGCCCACGACCACCAGGCAATCGCGGCGCCCGAAATCACGAGGGCGACGATCGAGCTTGCGGCGAGGAAGCGGCGTCTGTGGTGCTGCACCGCAGGATCGGTTTTCGATTGGCCCTGGGCGAGCACGCGACGTGCCACTGCCCTGGACAAGGCGAAGAACAGCGCGTAGTCGGCCACGATGAACAGGCGCAGGGTGAAGTAGGCGCGGGGCAGATCGAAGGCGCTCACCAGGGCGGCGTCGGTGATCCAGATGCCCGCGAAGACGCAGGCGAGCGCAACTGCGGCGCTGGTGGCGTAGCGTACCGTGTGCTTCACATACATCACCTGGTGCAGATAATCGTCCCGTGCGTTTCCCCTCTTGGCCCCCTTCGGGCCGCCCCTCACGGGATGTTCAGTATACACCCATGCTGCGACCTGGGGAAACGCTTGCAAAATACCCCCATCGCGGGTGTAGAGAAAAGATGTGCCGCCTGCCTATACTGCACCCGTCGAAAGGCCTTGGGGACACATGAGAAGCGCTTGCTGCAGATAAGGGCGCCGCTCCCGAAGGCTTGAAAAACCGCCGCGAAAGCGCGGCATGCACGAGGGGGATTCACATGAACCAGGCTCATTCCGTATCACGTCGTTCCTTCATTGCGGGAGCCGGCGCCATGGCGCTGCTCGGCGCCTTCGGCCTTTCCGGCTGCAGCACGCTTCCCGAACGCCCGAAGAAGTCGACCGACCTCACCTACGACGCCGTAATCGTGGGCTGCGGCGGTGCGGGCATGTCGGCGGCCATCGCAGCCTACGACAAGGGCCTCACCAACATCGTCATCCTTGAAAAGATGAAGGTCGTCGGCGGCAACACCAACTTCAGCTCGTCGGGCATGAACGCCTCGCAGACCAAGTTCCAGGAAGAGCAGGGCATCCAGGACAGCAATGATCTCTTCGCCAAGGAAACGCTCGTGGGCGGTCACAACACCGGCAACCCCGAACTCGTCCACTACATGTGCGACCATTCGGCCGGAACGATCGACTGGCTCGACAGCCTGGGCATCACGCTCAACAACCTCACGACCACCGGCGGCATGTCGGTCAAGCGCTGCCATCGCCCGACCGACGGGTCGGCCGTGGGCGCCACGCTCGTGCCCGGCCTCTACAAGCAGGTCAAGGAGCGCAACATCCCCATCAAGATGCGCATGGACGTCAAGGAGATCCTCACCGACGGCAACGGCACGGTGACCGGCGTGCGCGCCGAAGACTACCTGGGCGATTCCTACAACTATCATGCCAAGGCGGTCGTGCTCGCTTCCGGCGGCCTGGGCTCGAACAAGGAGCTCATCACCAAGTACCGCCCCGACCTGGCCTCGTTCACGAGCACCAACCAGCCGGGCGCCACGGGCGACGGCTACCTCATGGCGGAAGCCGTGGGCGCCGAGCTGCTGCAGATGGACCAGATCCAGATTCATCCGACCGTAGGATACGTGGAAAACGTCACCGACGGCATGCCGGCCCCGCTGATCGGCGAGACCGTGCGCGGCACGGGCGCCATCCTGGTCAACAAGAACGGCGAACGCTTCTACGACGAGATGAGCACCCGCGACAAGGTGTCGGCGGCAGAACTCGCCCAGCCCGACGTGATCGTGTGGGAGGTCTTCGACCAGCAGGTCTACGACGCCAACAAGGCCATCCGCACCACCTACGAGCCCAAGGGCCTCGTGAAGGACGCCACGAGCCTCGACGATTTGGCCGGCAAGATCGGCGTCGACGCCGCCACCCTGCGCGCCACCGTCGACACCTACAACGCCGTCACCACTTCCGGCGCCGCCGACCCCTTCGGCCGCACCAAGGGCATGATCGCCTTCAAGGACGGCAACTTCTACGCGATTCGCGTCAACCCGGGCATCCACCACGAGATGGGCGGCGTACGCATCAACGTGAACAACGAAGCGCTCGATGCCGCCGGCAACGTAATCCCCGGCCTCTATGCCGCGGGCGAGGTCACCGGCGGCATCCACGGCAACAACCGCATCGGCGGAAACGCGGTGTGCGACATCACCACCTTCGGCCGCAACGTCGGTGAAAGGATCGCCGATTCTCTGCAGTAGGTCGGCGAGCTTCACATAGGCGCGGAACCACCCCTCCTTCCGCGCCCCGCTTGCGCCCCGTGCGGCATCTGCCGTGCGGGGCGTTTGCGTGCGCAGGCGGGATGCGTCCTTCGCCGGTGCGCATTGCTTGTAGACATTCGGTCGTTTTCGATAAAATGGGGATTGCATTCAGCGGTCTATTATCGAAGGTGATTCCCTTGCCGATGGATTTTTTCAATGACGGCGAATCCGATAAAGGGCTTCTCGACCCGAATTCCCCCAAACTTCGCGGAATCCATCGTTCGCTGCGCGCCGACCCTCTGAAGGTCGTCATCGCCGACGAAGACAAGCTGCTGGTAGACGGGCTCTCGTCTCTTCTCGCCACCTGGGAGGAATTCGAGTTAGTCGGGGTCGCCTTCACGTACGAAGACGCGTGCGCCCTCGTACGCCGCGTGCAGCCTCCCGTCGTTCTCATGGGGGCCTCTATCCAGGGGGTTTCCTGCGCAGATACCGTTGCGCGCATCTGCAGCGCGTACCCCCAAACGCGCGTGATGATTCTTGCGAGCATGGGGGAGAGCGGCCTTGTGCTTGACGGGTTGCGCGCCGGTGCGCGGGGGTTCGGGTCCCGAGAGGAGATTTCCGGCAATCGCTTGCGCTCGCTCGTTTGGGCGCTGGCGTGCGGTGACATCGCATTCTCCGGCTCTCTTGGCACCCAATTGCAGGGCGCGCTGCTTGGGGATGGCAACTTGTCGGAGGACTACCTGAAGAACGAGCGGTATATCGCCTCGTTAGACGAGCGTGAACGCTCCATCCTCGCCTTGCTTGAAGAAGGGTGCACTAATTCCGAAATCAGCTCGCGCCTGTACTTGAGCGAACCTACGGTGAAGAAGACCATCGGGTCGATTTTGCGCAAGCTGCATGTTGAGAACAGGACCCAGGCTGCCGTTTTGTATGCAAAGTGCAACTAACGGGGAACGCGCCCGGCTGCTCTCGTTGCACGTTCTTCTCTGAGCGTGAGCTGAAACAGATTTCAATAGATGGCGCTCGCATGCGGGCCCTTTGATGGTGAAGCGGCCGATCGCGGCGATACGCTTCTGCTACGCGGAGCATGCTGTGCAGTCATGTGCCAGGGCCAGCCGTGTGCCGGCCGCGCTTGAGCGGTATCAAATGGATAAAAAGCGGCAGAAACGTAGATAACTTTGCCGAACTTCTTGGTACTCAGTAAATAACCACTATGAATTCATAATATCAACACGCCCTTCCTTGGCGCTCGTACTCTTTCCGTATAGGGAGCCGCAAGGTCAAATCGCCTGCGGCAGAGGAGCAAAGAGAGAGGAAAGCCATGATCAAAGCTGAGCTGAACCGTGTTGCGATGATCGTCGACGACGTGGAATCTGCGAAGAAAGACTTCGAGCAGATGTTCGGAATCTCGTTCTACGGGCCGTATGAGGACGATACCGTTGGCGTCAATGTGGCGCTTCCTCGTCGCGGCGGCTTTGAGATGATGAGCCCCAACCGCCCCGACGATGGCGTGAAGGCGACGCAAAAGCTCGCAGAAAAGGGCGAGGGCATCACGGGTATCGCGCTGCGCGTTGACGATCTGGATGAGATGAAGGCCCACCTGGCTAAGTTCGGTCTTGTGCCCGATCTCGAATTCAGCCACGGCAAGATGCGCGAGATGCTGTTCTATGCGTCCGAAAAGACGCATGGGGTCGAAATTGGCATCAACGAGTTCCCGGATGCTAACGGGTGCGCAATCGAGGTTGCGCGCGATATGGGCTACGACCCGCGCTAGCACATGGGAGACGAGGGAACGGCTATGACTTCTGTAGCGATTTTCAAATGGGCTATGAACCCGCATGACGAACGAATAGGCGCAAACGGCGCAATCAAGTGGCTTGCCAATCGTCCCGAAATAGGCGACGACGATTATCTGGCGGTCCAGGTTGCCAAGGACGCCGACCCCAATGGAGAGGTGGTCGGTTTGACGATGGCAAGCGGAGACACGGCGTTCGCAGCGGCCCGTGGAGCGGAACGAACGGTAACGGTCGAAGGGCTCGATGCGTTCGCCCAGCCGACCCAAGTCGCAGCTGCGCTTGCGAACGCCGTGCGCGAAGTCGACGGGGCGAGCCTTGTAACGATAGGCGACTCCGCGTGGTCCCCAATGACCCCGAGCCTTCTTGCGGCCTATCTTGGTTGGCCCTGCCTCCTCGCAGTCGATTCGGTAGTTCCCGAAGACGACGCCCTTGTCGTGACGCGCCGTTATGGGACCGGAACGCAGTCCGTTCGCGTGTCGGGCCCCATCGTGTTGGGCGTGGCGGCAAGACGCGAAGAGGCGGAAAAACCGGGTATGAGGACGGTGCTCCAGGCGCGTAAGAAGCCGGTTGGCAAAACCCATGCGGCAACTGAGGGCTCTCCGCAATTGTCGGTGTCCGGCATTCACGAGCCGGATGCGCGGCCTTCGAAGGTGTTCGACGGCGCGGATGCTTCCGCGGCCGCCGCTCAGCTTGTGTCTGCGCTCAAGTCGGAAGGGGTGCTCTAAATGGGCAACGTATGGATGATCATAGCCGACGATTTGAGTGCGTCGAGCGTTGCGGGCGTCGCACGTGCGTCTGGCAGGGAAGTGGATGCATTCGTGTTCGGGCCGGCCGCGCGGGCGGAACAGGTCGCGCGATACGGGGTGTCTTCGGTCACGCGCTTCGATGTCGAAGCGGCGCCGGCGGAGGGCTTTGCGAAAGACTTTGCGCATCGCGCCTTGGAGGAGCGACCGGCGGCCGTGGTTCTGTCCGACGACGCCACGGCGCGCGTGCTCGCCGGTTTCGTTGCGGCGGAACTGCACGCCCCTGTCGCCACTTCGGTGGTGTCCATTGCCTTCGATGGTGAAAAGACGACGGTGGAGCAGATGGTCGCCGAGGACGCCGGCGTGCAGGTGCTCGAGGCGACGGGGCCGGTGGTGTGCGTTGTCGCCGATGGGTGCCCCGATGCGGAAGAGGCGGCCCCTATGACGGTGCAGGAGGGGACGCTCGATTCCTTCGCCTCGTTCGGCGTCGTTTCGAACGAAGCCGCTGGCGCAGGTGCCACAGGGCTGGCGACGGCCGAACGGGTCGTTGGCGTGGGCCTGGGAATCGGAGCAAAGGAAAACCTTGCAATGGTAGACGAACTTGCAAGCGCATTAGACGCTGCAGTGACCTGCACCTTGCCTCTTTGCGACAACTACCACTGGTTCGAGCATTCGAGCGTCGTCGGCACATCGACCCAGAAGATCTCCCCTCGCCTCTATGTTGCCTGCGGGGTGTCGGGGGCGCCTCAGCACCTTGCCGGCGTGCGAGGGGCGAAGGTCATCGTGGCGATTAACAACGACCCCGACGCGCCGATTTTCCGCGAGTGCGCGTACGGAATCGTGGGGGACGTGACGAAGGTTCTGCCGAGCCTCGTTGAGGCTATCGAAAACGCATAACGCTGCGATCTGCCGTCCGTCGTGTAACGGGGCGGCAAAAGGGAACGCGAAAGAGAAACAAAGGAGGAGAAAATGGCCGATTTCGATGTGGAATACGATTTGATCGTAGTTGGCGGAGGCGCGTCGGGCAAGTCCGCTGCGCTGATTGCCGCTCGGGCCGGTAAGAGCGTGGTGCTTTTGGAGAAGATGCCCGAAACGGGCGGGCTTTCCGTGTACGCCGAAGGAACCGCTGCGTTCGAATCGGTAGAGCAGCAGGAGCGAAAAACTCCCCGATTGAGCAAGTACCACTTTCCGACCAAGGCCGAGGGCATTGAGAAATTTATGAGCTACAGCCATCAGCGGGCGAGCTACGAAGTGGTCAAGGCCTTCGTGGAGAACTCAGCTGAGACGATTTCGATTTATCGCGATCTCGGAGTGGAATACAAAGCCGTAGACATCGCCGCCGAGGACGATCCCAATGAGCTGTGGACGTTCCATTTGCCGGAGGGGCTGGGCGCGCATTGCCAAGAGGTCCTGCTCGACGCGATCGAGAAACTCGATGTCGACATCTTTACGAGCACTCCGGTCAAAGAGCTTATCTCCGAAAACGGCAAGGTGGTAGGCGTGGTCGCCGATTCGGACGGAGCTCCGTTGCGCATTGGCGGCAAGGCGGTGATCTTGGCCACGGGGGGCATGGGATCGAGCCCGGACCGTATCGCCCAGTACAGCTGGTTCGCCCAGTCTGCCCATAATATGAATGTGCTCACCCCCCTGCAAAACGTGGGCGACGGACTCGACCTTGCTTTGTCCGTAGGCGCCGATCCCAACACCATCACTACCTGTCCCCTGCTTGCCGCGGGCGGGCGCGATATGACGATGGACTCGCAATGCGGCGGCGCGGGCGTGAACCCCGGAGTGTGGGTCAACCGCAACGGGAAGCGATTCGCCGCGGAATCCGTTGCAGAGAACATCGGGGACATCGGGATCTACTTCGGAAAGCAGCCAGGCGGCATCGTGTGGTCGATCCTCGATCAGGCCTACATCGACCGCTTGACGCATGAGGGTTCGGAAATCGCCATCGGCGAGTTCGTCGTCTATCACAAGCCCATGACGAGGCTGACCACCGAACTCGAAGCGGCGATCGACTCTGGCCTGGTGAAGAAGGCCGACACCGTAGAAGACCTTGGTGTCCAGATGGGCGTGCCGGTCGAATCGTTCGTCTCCACTATCGACGAATACAACGACGCCTGCCGGGATCAATGCGATCGCGCGTATGGGAAGAAGCCCCAGTATCTGCGCCCGATCGCCCAGGCGCCCTTTTTCGCCATTCCGCTTGCCACGGGCACGATGGGGTCGGCGGGCGGCATCCGCGTCAACGAGCACATGCAGGTTCTCGATGCCGATTACGTGCCGATCGACGGCCTCTATGCGGTCGGCTTGGATGCGACCGGCTTGTACGGCGACACCTACAACATGGAAATCCCCGGTGCGGCGAACGGTTTTGCGCATACGTCGGGTCGCATTGCCGCACGTCATGCCATTGCGCAGATGGCTTAGTCCCTTGTGTATTTGAAAAGCGCTGGCAGTGATGTTGGCCAGCGTATCGAGAGAGAGGAAAACATCATGGCACATACGCCGAAAATTGCCGGAGCCCCGGATTTCGGGAAGTACATCGCGCCCGAAGCATCTATTGGGAAGCGCCTTGAAGGCAAGCGCATCCTGCTCACGGGAACCACGAAGGGCGTGGGAAAGGTCGCCCAGGAGGTCTTGTGCGCTCACGGTGCTTTCGTGTGCGGTTCCGGACGCACGCCCGGAGTGGCGGCAGCCCATGCCGAAGAGCTGAAGGCAAAGGGATATAAGGCTGCCGGATCGGATGTCGATCTTTCCGATTACGACGCCGTGGCCAAATGGGTCGATGAATGCGCCGAGCTCATGGGCGGCATCGATGTCGTCATCAACAACGCGTCCCATCCGGGCATAGCGCCTTTTGGCGAAATGACGCCGGACATCTGGGAATACGGCATCGAAAACGAGCTCAACCTGGTATACAACGTCTGCCATCGCGCCTGGCCGTACCTTCAGGAATCGGGGAAAGCGGGACGCGGCGCTTCGATCATCATCACTTCGTCCACCGTTGCCCTTCAGGGTTCCAACTCCCCTCAGAGCGTGCATGCCGCTGCAAAGGGAGCCTGCTTGTCTCTTGCTCGTCAGCTTGCGGCCGAAGGCGGACCGTTCGGCATTCGTTGCAACTCGATTACGCCGGGTCTGGTGTGGACCGAGGCTATGGCCAACATTCCCAAGGAGATGGCCAATGGCTTGATCGGTGCGCAAACGACACAGCAAGCGATCGATCCAATTGACATCGCGTACGCCTACCTCTTCCTGGCCTCCGACGAGGCACGACAGATTACGGCAGCAAATCTGCCCGTTGACGGCGGATGCGCTGGTGCCGTTACCGGCGGTATGCAGGGGGAAATCGAATAACGCAGGAAATCGATGCGGGCAGAAAATCAATATCCTGCCCGCATCGAACGTTCATTGCCCGTTTCGCTTCAGATGGCAGCGCTGGGAGACGTTGCGCGATACGGGCGCGAGAACGAAAGACCATCGACATTTTCGAGGAGGAATAGATGTTGAAAGGTCCTGTGGGGTATGGCCGTCTCATCAATC
>JALCHN010000024.1 GCA_022644775.1 Eggerthellaceae bacterium | reverse complement strand
TGGCCGTGACAACATCACGCGCGCCCGTTGTCACACGCAGGGTGCTTACCCCTCGCGCGATGCGCGGATATCCTCGATGATCTCCTTCGCGGATAGCACCTTGATGTTGGAACTCGGCAGCGACTTCAAAAAGACCTTGCCATAACCCTTGCTCACCAAGCGCTTGTCGGCCAGCACCAGATTGCCCGTGTCGGTCGACGACCGGATGAGGCGCCCTGCCGCCTGGCGTACTTCGAGCACCGCCTGCGGCAACACGTAGTGGGACCACGCCGACGAGTCGATCTGCTGGCGGGCGCAGGAAAGCGGGTCGCTCGGCTTGCTGAAGGGAAGCTTGGGAATCACGACCGTTTTAAGCGTGGCACCCGGCGCGTCGAACCCTTCCCAGAAGCTCTTCAGCGCGAACAGCGACAGATGCTCGTCGGCGATGAAGTCGTCGCGCAGGCCCTTCACCGACACGCCCCACTTCTGGCAGACCACGCGCAGGTCGTCTTCGTGCAGGGCATCGCGCACCGTCTCGAACGTTTTTTCCATCTCGCGGCGGTTGGTGAACAGCGACAACGTCGAGCCCTGCTGGGCACGATGCACGCCGATAAGCAGCTTCTCGAGCTCGCCAAGATAGTGCGGGTTGTTGGGTTCGGGCATATCCTTCACCACGTACACCGTCATATGGGTGTCGAAGTCGTAGCTCGAATCGAGTTGTACGGTGCGCACCTCCGATTCTTCCGAGGTGCCCAAGCCCATCGACGTGGTGAAGTTCCCGAAGGAATCGGCCACCGTCATGGTCGCCGACGTGAACACCACGCTGTGGGTGCGCGCATAGAGGGTCTCATTCAACTTGTCGCCCACGTTCATCATGAGGGCTTCCAGGTACTCCGACCCGCGATGCGGCACGTTCTTCCGCTTGAACAGGTGGGCCGAATAGGCGTAGGTGTCGGGTCCGTCGAACAAAATGACCTCGCAGGCGAGCAGCAGGTCTTTGACCGTGAGGGCCACCGAAGCGATTTCGCCCTGTATCGGACCCGCGCCCTTGACGTCCTCCATCACGCCCACAAGCTCCGAACAGGCTTTGATGAGCTTTTGGGCGGCGTCGTACATGACGTGGCCCAAGTCGACAAGATGCGCGAAGGCGTCGCTCGCCCGCACCTCGTCGTTTATCCAGATGTCGACCTGGTCGTAGCCACGCCCCTTGGTGGGCACGTCGAAGTAGAGCAGTTCGGAAAGGTGGTCGCAGAATTCCGTCGCGGCCGCCGCAAATACGTCGCCGGCCCGCTTGGCACGGCCGCTCAGCGCGAAGAGCAGGGTATCGCCGCCGCTCAAGCCCGTCCCTTCAGCGAGCGCGCGCTCTTCGTCGGTGAGGGAATCGCGCACGCGTTCGTCGGACACCTCGATTTCGCCCGTCAGCCGGCGCTCGGCCCGCAGGAAGATGTTGCGGTTGGCGTTGGACGAATCGACCTTGGCGATGAGGCGTTTGAGCTCGTCGGCTTCTATTTTCATGCTGAAGGCCCGACGCGCTTCGTTTTCGGCACCGTGGGCCTCGTCGACCACCCAGTAGCGGACGGGCGGCAACAGGCCGCCTTCGGCCGCGACGTCGCAGAAAAGCAGCGACTGGTTGGTCACCACGACATCGGAGCATTCCGCCTGCAGGCGCGCCCCGTGCACGAAGCATTTCTGACCGAAATAGGGGCAGCGGCGGCGCAGGCAGTCGTTGCTCGTCGTCGTGATCTCATAGCGGGGAAGAGTCCGATAGTCGATTTTCAGCGCATCGATGTCGTCGTATTCCGACTGCTCGACGAAAGAGAGCAGGCCCGCCAGAGCCGGCGCCTGAGAGACGAAACGGTCCTGCACCTGACGCATGCCGGGACCCGCCTTGAGCACCCGTTCGATCGACCGCAGGCACGGATAATGAGAAAAGCCCTTCAGGCTGCAGAAGGACACGCCGCCCAACGATTCGGAAAGCAGAGGCAGCTCGTGATTCACCAGCTGGTCGAGCAGGGCATTGGTCTTGGTCGCCACGCCGACCGTGATGTCGTTCTTCTGGGCCGCGAGCACGGCGGGGATGAGGTAGGCCATCGACTTGCCGACGCCCGTGCCGGCTTCGACCGCCAGGTTCACCGAATCGGCGAAGGCTTCGTTCACAGCTTCGGACATTTCGACCTGTTCGTCGCGGGCCTCGAAGTGGTCGTACATGCGGCCCACGATGCCCGCGGGCGAAAAGGCGTCGCGAATCTCTTCTTCGGTTGCGAATCGCAGGCCGCGCGCCGGGTCGCTGGCCAAATCGTTCGCGTCGACGCGGGGACGGCGGTCGGTACGGCCCACCGTCTGGTAGCGCAGCGAACGCAGGTTGAAGGACGACCCGTCGCTTTCGGCGAAATGTTTGAACACCTTCACCGTGGGCCAGTTCTCGCCGTCGTCGAACTGGGCGATGGTCGACACCAGATCGTTGGGCATCGTCGCCACGGCGGCGAGCAAAATGCGATAGACCGCGCAGGTCGCTTCGACGTCGGCGTCGGCCCGGTGCGTCGACACCGGCGTGTCGAACGTGCGCACCAAGTCGGTAAGGCGGTGGGACTTCAGGCGCGGCACCGCGATGCGGGCCAAGTCGAGCGAATCGACCCATACGTTGTGCTTGAGCGCCTCGCCCGATGCCGGTTTGGTGCAGAAATGTTTGTCGAAGGCCGCGTTATGGGCCACCAGGTAGCTCGCGCCCACGAATTCGACGAGCTGCGCGACCGCGTCTTCCGGATCGGGGGCATCGGCCACGTCGCTGTCGTGGATGTTGGTGAGATGCACGATGTCTTCGGGAATGGGCTTACCCGGATTCACGAAGGTCACGAACCATTCTTTGATCTCGCCGTGTACCATGCGGGCCGCCGCGATCTGCGTGAGCTCGTCGTGCTTGAACGACACGCCGGTCGTTTCGGTATCGATCACCACCACGTCTTCGTCAAGGTCGCCGAAATCGTGCGTGCGCGCGTATTCCTTCAACTGCGCGTAGCGGTCGACCACGCGCTGGGGCGTGGTTTCCATGATGTAGTTTTCTATCGTGTGCGTAGTCATCAGCCTGCCTTCATATCCGATTCAGCCTATCATGAATCGCACCGCACTCCGCTTTCACGAGATTCTCTTGTAAGGAGAAAACATGCCCGCTCTGCCGTATTTCGGAACCTACAGCCGCTTCACCGCCGAAAACAAGTCGGAAGGCGGCATCCTGCTGGGGGCCGACTGCATCGTGGGCGACCGGTTCGACATCACCTTCGACACCGACGCAGACGGTCGCACGGTGCCCTGGGTGGCGAACCGCTTCGGGCGAAAGGTGGGTTCAATCGGCGACCCGTCGACGGTCGAGCAGCTGATGCTGTGCAAGGCGCGCGACTTTCACATCTACGCCCTGCTCGTGGCCGTGTACTACTCCGACCAGCCCAAGCCGGGCAATTACTGGGGCGAAGTGGCGATCATGGCCTACGACGATTCCCACGCGAGCGATTTCGACACCTTCCGCGAACAGGTGGGCAAAAAGATCGCGAATGGCGCGCGCGTGAGCGTCGATTTGGGGGCGCAGGGCATCGACCATGTCATCGCATCGCACGGCACTTGGCTGCCCAATACCCGCCAGCCCAAGCCTCAGCTCGAGCCGGGCACGGTCATGCTGAAGGATTCGATCACGCTTTCGGAAAAGCTCGTCGAAGGCAGCCGGAAGAAGAACGTCGGCTGCTTTATCGGCGGCTGGGCCTTCCTCATCCTCATGGTCGTGCTCGTCGTCGCTGTCGTGCGGTCGTGCACGGGGGCCTAACCGCATTCTTTACCTAAGGGGAGAGGGCCGGCACGCTCGCAGCGTGTCGGCCCTCTTTGCTTCATGCACGCGCAAACGGCTGCGCGGGTTACTTTTCCAGCGCGTACTCGATGAGCTTGGTGCAGAGCTCGGGGAAGCTCATGCCCGCAGCGCGACCGGCATCGGGCAGAAGCGAGGTAGCGGTCATGCCCGGAATCGTGTTGGTCTCGAGCACCCAGCCGGTGCCGTTCTCGTCGAGGATGATGTCGGTGCGCGACACGCCCTGGCACTCGAGCGCCTTATGGGCGGCCACAGCGAGCGCCTGCACGTGCTTGGTGTCTTCTTCGCTCAGGCGAGCGGGGCAGATGTGCTTGGAACCGCCGGCGGCGTACTTCGATTCGTAATCGTAGAAGTCGCCCATCTGCGGAACGATTTCGATAACGGGCAGGGCGTAGGCGTCTTCGTTGCCCAGCACGGCGCAGGTAAGCTCGGTACCGGCGACGAAGGTTTCCACGACCACTTCGGTATCGAGCGCGAAGGCTTCGTCGATGGCCTTCTGCACGTCGGCCGTACCCTCGACGATCGACACGCCCAGAGCGGAACCCGAGCTTGCCGGCTTCACGACGATCTTGCGGCCGAGCTTCGCTTCGAGTTCTTCGGCGGTTGCCTCGTGAGGGGAATGCAGCGTCACCGATTGCGGAGTCGAAATGCCCTTTTCCAGGTAGTGCACCTTCGACTTGGCCTTGTCCATGGCCGTCGCACTCGACCAGACGCCCGGGCCGGTATAGGGAATGCCCAGGATTTCGAGCATACCCTGCATCGTGCCGTCTTCGCCGCCCTTGCCGTGCAGGCAGAGGAAGGCGACGTCGAAGTTGCCTTCGACGAGCTTCACCAAGTCATCCTTGTTGGCCGGGTCGAGCATCGTCACCTGATAGCCCGCTTCGCGCAGCGCACCGGCCGCGCCTTCGCCGGACTGGATCGAGATATCGCGTTCGCCGCTCGTGCCGCCGTACAGCAGGGCAACGTTGGTTTCGGCAGGATTGATGCTCATGGTTCCTTCTTCTATCGAGTACTCGGCTGTTCCGTCTCTCTGAATTCCGCGCTGAGTATACCAAAGCGGGCAGGGCGCTTCCGTATAATGCTCAGCATGAGCACAGCATTCGAAACGTACGGAATCGGTGAAATCCGCTCGCTCATCGGCGAGCTTTCCCAGCCTGCCTTCCGTGCGAAACAAATCATCGGCTGGGTCTACAACAAGGGCGTCACGTCGTTCGACGACATGACCAACGTGTCGCGCGTGCTGCGCGAGGCGCTTGCCGAACAGGCGCCCCTGCACGTTCCGGAAATCGTCGACAAACAGGTGTCCGTCGACGGCGCGCGCAAGTACGTGCTCGCCCTGGCGGACGGTGCCCGCGTGGAAACGGTGGGCATCCCCTCGCGCGACGCGGGCAGCAAGGGAACGCCGCGGCGCCTTACCGTCTGCTTTTCCACCCAGGTGGGCTGCCCTATGGGCTGCGCTTTCTGCGCGACGGGCGAAGAGGGGTTCACGCGCAACCTGCTGCCGGGCGAAATGGCCCAGCAGGTCCTCACCGTGCAACGCGATTTCGGCGCGCGCGTGAGCAACGTCGTCGCAATGGGCCAGGGCGAGCCCTTCCTCAACTACGACAATGTGCTCGCAGCCCTGCGCATCATGAACAGCGACCAGGCTCTGGGGATCGGCGCCCGCCACATCACCGTGTCGACATGCGGCGTCCTGAAGGGCATCGACGCGTTCGCCCATGAGCCCGAACAGTTCACGCTCGCCCTTTCGCTGCATTCAGCCATCCAGTCTACCCGCGACCGCATCATGCCCAAATGCGTGGGCACGTCGCTCGCCGATCTGAAGGACGCGCTCGATTCTTACTACCGCGTGAGCACCCGCCGACCCAGCATCGAGTACCTCATGATGAAGGGCATCAACGACGGCGAAAAGGACCTCGCGGCCCTGCTCGATTTCTGCGACGGGCTTTTCGTCCACGTGAACCTACTGCCCATGAACGAAATCGAAGGCAGCCCCTTCCATCCGTCACGATCCACCGTCGTCGACCATTGGGTCCGCACCCTCACGCGCAACGGCATCGAGGCCAACGTGCGCGACTCGCGCGGCAGCGACATCGACGGCGCCTGCGGGCAGTTGAAGAACCGGCTGGGCTAACGAGGAGCACGGCCCAGAATTTTTCGGAAGCCGGCGAAAGCTCGCGATGCAGACCGCACCTGGCCTCCTTCCCGTTCATCCCCGCCTGCCCCGCCCCTCTATCACCCCGCTACGAAAAGCGCCCCTTTCTCCGCTGCGAGAAAGGGGCGCTTTCATGTTTTGCGGCACACGCGATGCGCGGCCAGGGAGGCGCTAGGCCTCTTCTTCGGCGCTTTCGGCTGCCGGAGCCGGACGGTCCATGAGCTGCTGGAAAAGGCGTTCGAGGTCGGCTTCGTCCTTGAACTCGATTTCGATCTTGTTCTTGCCGCGCACCGACTTGATGCGCACACCGGTGTTGAAATGCTGGCGCAGCTCGCGGGCCGCCTTCTTGAAGACGGGCGGGGTTGCCGGCCGCTTATGGTCTTCCGATTTCGCCGCAGCCTGGCCGGCGAGCAGGCGAGCGAGGTTTTCGGTCTGGCGCACCGAAAGCTTTTCTTCGCGCAGCTTGTTGGTGAGCTTTTCGCGCCCTTCCGGCGTAGGCACCGAAAGGATGGCGCGGGCATGACCGGCCGTGATCTTGCCCTCGAAGAGCATCTGCTGGGCGTCTTCGGGGAGCTCGAGCAGGCGCAGGGCGTTGGCGATCGTCGAGCGGCCCTTCGACACGGCGCGCGCAACTTCGGCCTGGGTGAGGTGCTGGCGCTCCATGAGGCGTTTGTAGCCGTAGGCTTCCTCGATCGGGTTCAAATCGGAACGCTGGATGTTCTCGATAAGGGCGAGCTCGAGGGCCTTGTCGTCCTCAACGTCCTTCACGCGCACGGGCACCTGCTTCAGGCCCGCGAGTTTGCAGGCCTGCCAACGGCGCTCGCCGGCAATGATCTGATAGGTGCCGCCGTCCATCTTGCGCACAAGGATGGGCTGCAGCAGGCCTTCCTTCTCGATCGATTTGGAAAGCTCGGCGAGCTCTTCTTTGTCGAAGCTCGTGCGCGGCTGATCGGGATTGGGCGCCACAAGGTCGATGTCGACCAAATCGGTCTGCTTTGTTTCACGTGAAACATTCGGGCGTGCTTCACGGGCGACGACGCCCTTGATGGTCACATGGTCGTCTTCCTCGATGTAGGGCACCGGCTTCTTGGCGTCGGCCTCACGCAGGGTAGCGCGCTGCAGGGCCTGCTCGCTTTCGATGGCGCGAGCCGCCGCGGGCGACACCGGACGGTCGGATGCCGTGCGCTCTTTAATAGTGGCCTTTTCGGCCTCCTCTTCGGAAAAGGTCGTGCTAATGGGCGCGCGCGAAGGCGCGCTCGACAGGGCCGCTTCTTCCGCGGCGGCCTCTTCGGCACGCTCTTCCTTCTTGTCGGCGGCTTCCTCTTCGGCTACCTTGGCCGCTTTCTCCGCAGCTGCCTTCTCTTCGGCGCGCTCGGAGTTCTCGTTGGAGTGGCTCTGGCTGATTTCGCCAACGCTTTCGCCCCAAAGGGAGTTCAATCCGCGGCCCAGGCCGCTCTTCCGCTGCTTAGCCACGGGAAATCACTTCTTTCGCAAGAGAAAAGTAGGCTTGGCCGCCTTTGCCGGAAGGATCGTATTCGGTGATCGGCTGGCCGTAGCTCGGAGCCTCGGACAGCTTCACCGTGCGGGGAATCATCGTGTCGAACACGCTCTTCCCGAAGAAGCGGCGCACCTCTTCTGCCACCTGCTTGGAAAGCGTCGTGCGGGAATCGTACATGGTGAGCAGAACGCCGAAGATATCGAGCGTCGGATTGAGGAGACTTTTGACACGCTTCATCGAATCGAGAAGTTTTGTCACGCCTTCCAAGGCGTAGAACTCGCACTGGATGGGGATGAGCAGCTTGTCGGCCGCGACGAGGGCGTTGATCGTGAGCAGACCGAGCGACGGCGGGCAATCGATGAAGATATAGTCGTACTTGCCGCGCAGCTGGCTGATTTCCGACTTCAGGCGGTTCTCGCGAGCGATTTCGTTGACGAGCTCGACTTCCGCGCCAGCCAGGTTGATCGTCGCAGGAAGGAGGTCGAGCCCCTTGCAGACGTCGGGGATGATCGCTTCGTGCACGGGGGTGTCGGAAAGGAGCACGTCGTAGACGTCGCGGTGAATCTGGCTCTTGTCGATGCCCAAACCGCTCGTCGCGTTACCCTGCGGGTCGAGGTCGACGAGCAGGACCTGCTTGTCGTTGCAGCCCAGGGCCGCCGAAAGGTTAACGGCGGTCGTCGATTTCCCCACGCCGCCCTTCTGGTTGATGATGGCGATGATCTTCGTCTGGCCGATCACGTGCGTGACGGGCTTTTTCTGATCCATGGTTTTGATAGGGCGGTATCCCGGTTCCGCGGGCTCTTCTTCGGGCTCTTCGGAATCGGAAGCCTCGCGCGGGGCCTCTTCCGCCTCCGCTGGCGCGGTCGAACGCTCGGAGTCCGCTTCAGGAGCGGATGCGGGCGCTTCCGTTGCAGATGCTTCGGCGGCTGCCGCCGCTACCTCAGCCGTATCGTCGGCGACGAGCACGTTGGGCGCATCGGCGTCCGACGGCGCGGACTCTTCTTTCTGGTTCAACGTGGTGTGAGTTTTTCTATCGCGTTTGAAGGTGTCAAATAAACCCACGTGGACCCCCTTTCATGGTCAGCAGGGACGATTATACCTATTTCTTATACGGTCTCTTCTGGGCCATGCCAGGTCGGCGCGGGAGCTTCACGGAAGGCTCGCCCGTTTTTTCGTACACGATGATCGACCGCTCGGTTGCGCCGTCGCTCAGCGTGAAGGTGCGCAGAGACACCTCTTTCATACCCACCTTTTCTTCGATGGCCTGGGCCCAAGCGCGCTCGTCGGCGATATCGGCCGATTTGAGCGCAACAAGACGCCCGCCCGGCATGAGCAGGGGGCTCGCGAGCTCGATAAGGGAAGGAAGGGCCGTGAGGGCACGAGCCGACACGAGGGCGTAGTGCGCCGGCCTCTCGAGCGCAAGCTCCTCGATGCGGCCGTTGTAGGTATGCACCGTGCTCGACAGACCGAGCGCGGCGATGATCCGGTCGAGCGCTTTGGTCTTCTTGCCCACCGAATCGACCAGGTCGACGGAACGCCCGGTAGCCACGGCAAGGGGGATGCCGGGGAATCCGCCGCCCGCGCCCAAGTCTGCCGCAGGGCCTTCCGGCGCTTCTAGACATTCGGGCACGGCGGCCAGCGAATCCTCGATATGCAAGAGCTTTCCGCTTTCCACCGAATCGATGCGCGTGAGATTGGTCACCCTGTTCTCTTCGATCACAAGGTGCAGATGCTTCAGAAGCAGCGCCTGCTGCTCGTCGGTCAGCTCCATGCCGATGCCTTTCCTGTCCGTTTCCGCTTCGTCCGCATCATACCCCGCCCGGGCAATAAAAAACGGGAGACCGAAGCCTCCCGTTCCTTGTTTCACGTGAAACAGCGTTTCGTATGACGAGCCCGTGCTTAGAGCGGGCGCACCACCACGTGACGGGCGGCGCCTTCGCCTTCCGACTGCGTGTCGACGCCGTCGTAATCGCGCAGGGCGATATGGACGATGCGGCGCTCGTAAGGCGTCATGGGGCGCAGCTTCACCGGGCGGTTCTGCGACACGGCGCGCGACGCCGCCGATTCGGCGAGGTTCTCGAGCTTTTCGCGCTGGCGTCCCTTGTAGCCTTCCACGTCGACCACGACGGGATAGCGCTTCCCCAAGCTGCGGGCCACGATCGTGGAGATGAGGAACTGCAGGGCGTCGAGCGTCTTGCCGTGACGGCCGATGAGCACGGCCAGGTCGTCGCCGGTGACGTCGATGATGAGCTCGCCTTCGTCGCCGTCGTACTCGTCGTAGGTCACTTCGCCCACATCAAAGTACTTCAGGATGTCTTCCAAGGCGGCGATAACCGTATCGGCAATATGGTCGAGCTCTTCGTCGGTCACGCCGTATTCGTTGGTTTCCTCTTCGGCGACGTCTTCCGCGGCCTCTTCCACGGCCGCTTCGGGCGCCTCTTCCACGGCGTCCTGCTCGGGCTGTTCGTTCACGTCTTCTGCCATAGGTGCTCCTTTATCGCTGTTGACCAGGCTCTTATACCAACAAACCCGCCCTGGAAAGCAGGGCGGGTTTGCAGCATTCACAAAAAACGGTTAGCGGCTCTTGTGCGGGCGCTTTTTCTTGACCTTGCGTTCGACTTCCACCTTAACAGGTTTTACGTCGACGATTTCGGCTTCTTTCTTTTCGTCTTCGGCCTTCAGAGCGCGCATCGTGATCTGCTGCTGGAAGACGCCGAAGAGGGAGGACACGCCCCAGAACAGGAGCACGCCTGCGGGGGAGCCCCAACCGATCCAGAGCATGAACACCGTCATGAAGGCGCTCATGATCAGCGTCTGGCGGCGCTGGTTGGCGTCGGCTACGTTGCGCTGCTGCAGGAGCATGGGGGCGAACGTAGCGCCGGCGAACACGAGCAGCAGGATCAGATAGGGCAGGAAGGTGAGGAAGCCCTGCGAAAGGCTCGAGGCCGGAGTGAGGGTGAGGTCGGGAACCAAGTGGTAGAACTGGTAGCTCGAACCCTGGGTGCGCGTGCCCATTTCCTGAAGCACCTGGAACAGAGCGATGAAGATGGGCATCTGCAGGAAGATGGGCAGGCAGCCGGCCAGCGGGTTGAACTTGGCTTCGGCGTAAAGCTTCTGCATTTCCTCCTGCATACGGGGCTGGTCGTCAGCGTACTTCTGCTGAATCTCCTGCATCAGAGGCTGCACTTTCTGCATCTGATAGGAGGATTTGATCTGCTTGCGCATAAGCGGCATCAGAATCACGCGGAAGATGAGGGTGACGATGAGAATCGCCATGCCCCAGTCCCCCGCAAAGCTGTACACCGAATTGATGCACCAGAAGATAAGGTCTTTAAATGCGTCCCACATGGGTGATTATCCTTTCAGGGGAGTAATCAGGTTCCAATAGTTACGGTACGGGATCGTATCCATGGGGACCACCGGGATGGCATTTCAGGACACGTTTGGCGGTGAGCACAAAGCCTTTGCAGAAGCCGTACTTCTTAAAGGCGATAAGCCCGTACTGCGAACAGGTTGGTTCGAAACGGCAGCAGCCGGGGAAAAGGGGCGAAAGGCACGCGCGGTAGAACAGAATGAGCATGATGGCCGCTTTGCAGGGCATCTGCTTCACTATGTTCAGGGCTTTGCGCACGATTACCGGCTTTCCTCGAGGAAGCGCGTCACGAGCTTTCTGCAAGCGCGCACGACTTTACTATATTCCTGCTCGGTCGTTGCCCGTTTGGCGAGAAAAACAACATCGTATCCAGGCCAGGGACCGCCCAGGTCGCGGCACACGGCGCGCATCCTGCGCTTCGCCCGGTTGCGCCATACGGCGTTGCCCAACTTCTTGCCCGCAACAAAAGCAGCACGGCCTTGCGAACCGTGCTGCGCATTGTTCTGGAGAACCAGAAGTGTGATGGCGGAAGCGCCGAATCGCTTCCCCTGTGCGAATACGTTGGAAATCTCGGTGCTCGACTTAATGATTTCCACTACGTGATTCCTACACGGTAAGGCGCTTGCGGCCCTTAGCGCGACGAGCGGAAAGAACCTTACGGCCGCCCTTGGTGGCCATGCGAGCGCGGAAACCATGGGTGGTCGCACGCTTATGTTTGTTCGGCTGGTAGGTGCGTTTCATATCTGTTCCCTTTCTTACCTACAGAGTAACTTCCAAAATATACGAATCTCGCCGTGAAACGTCAAGAAGCAACTGCCTGGTGGGCAGAACGATTCACATGAACTATACGCGCGGGCGCGCGAACATCTAGGGGCACCGCGAGAAAAGCAAAGATTCAGCGCAGTGAGCCAGGGGGCACCATGAGTCAACGGGGTCACATCTCTCTGACTCATTTTGGCTCATTCCCATTCGTCCCTCCGCCCGCGGGTTCCGGATGCGTCAGAGGGATCACATCTCTCCGACTCATCAACGCGGGTGGGGAAAACGGGCCCCCACGGAGGAAAACGGCATTCATGGAGGGTTTCAGAAGCATTCAACGGCATTCAATGCGATTCATTCCACCACCCGATCGGTGAATTCCACGCTGAATATTGTGGAAAACGTTGAAAACTCCCGTATGCCCAGGAAATCGATGTGGAAAACCATGTTGAGAACGGGGAAAACGGGCTGTCAGACAGACAGAAACGCAGTGCCCAGAGGCCGCAGCACAAAGGCAAACGAAGAGAGAAATGGGCATTGACCTGGGATTTCTACCGCGAGCACGCATACTTTCAACCACCTGCGGCGCACCGCGCGCACAGGTTTGAGCAACCGGCGATCGGAAGCGGATTGCCGTGTCGAAACATCCGAATTCCGCCCCGGGAATCGAGAATTACACCCGAGTTTTCAACGCGGTGGAAGAGCGGAATTCAGTTTTCTTCAACGTTTTCCACTTTCGTTGAACAAATTGTGGATAACTCTGAATACCCCAGGTGGAAAACACATTCCGATTCGTCGAAAACTGAATTCCGACTGAATTCTCCCGTGAATTGCGCGTACAATAGCCCAGCTAGCACAAAACGACGCTGAATAGCGGTGAATCACTCTGAATTCCACCGCCGGAGGCGCTGAAAACCAAGGAATACCGTGTCTGACCAGGCGGAACAGCAACATAACGAAAACGAGGAACGCGAGCCGATCGAAGATCACGAATCGATCGAGGCGTACAACTACACCTACGTCCCCACCGTCGCGCGCATCGCGGTCTACGACGACATGAAAATGGCCCCGCGCGTCATCGAAATCCAGCCTGCGCCCACGGCGGAATACATCGAAAAGCTCGCCGACGTCATCGACGAGCAGAAGCGCCGCCTGGGCGGGACCATCCCCTATTCCGCCATTCGCGAAGTGTCGGAAAACTTCATTCATGCCCGCTTCACCGAAGTGGTCGTGTCTATTCTCGACGGCGGCAACACGATCCGCTTCTGCGACCAGGGCCCCGGCATCCACAACAAGGAAAAGGCCACGCTGCCCGGCTTCACATCGGCCACCGAGCCCATGAAGCACTACATCCGCGGCGTCGGGTCCGGCCTGCCGCTCGTGAAGGAATACCTCGACCTTTCGCACGGCAACATCACAATCGAAGACAACCTCAATTCGGGCGCCGTGGTCACCATCAGCCTGAAGGACCATCCGTCCGAACCGCCTGCGCAGCCGGGCGAAGAAGCCGCCGCGCAGGGCTCGCCCCAGGCGGACGCTTTCGCAGCTCTGCCCCAGGCAGGCGCTTCCGCACCCATCCCTCAAGCGAGCGCGCCTATGGGCGCGCCCCAGACAGGCGCGCCCGTGCCCGCACCCCAAGCAGCCGTTCCCATGTCCGTCCCCCAGGCCGTTCCGCCTGTTCAATCGCCCTATCCGCAGCAGCGTGTGACGACATCGCCCGCGCCCGTTGTCACGCAGGGGTGGGGGTACGGGCAGCCGGCCGCCTATCCCGTGATGCCCGGCTATGCCGCCATGCCGCCCCAGCAGGTGCCCGCTCAGGCCATGCCCATGCCCCTGCTGTCCGAGCGCGAGAAGACCGCCCTCACCGTATTCGCCCACGAAGGCGCCCTGGGCGTGACCGACCTGTCCAACATCATGGGCTTGGCCATGTCGAGCACCTACGCCCTCATGGACAAGATGGAGGAAAGCGGCCTCATCGAGAGGACAAAGAGCAAGAAACGCCTTCTCACCGACTACGGCGACGCCATCTATCAGCAGCTTAAGAGCATGGAGTAAAGCTCTGACCTGCGGTTTTGCGTTTTCCCCTTTTCTCGACCCAGGTTTTCCACATTTTTTGCACCGCCGCCGCGAATATTGCTACACTTGAACTCTTGCATGAAGCTCACACGTAGTAGCAAAGGGATGCCGACATGGGCGACAAGTACGACACGCTTTGGCAGAACGTCGTCGCGCAGATCAAGACGTTCGACAACATCGACGGATCGCAGATCGACGCGTTTTTCTCGCGCCTGCAGGTGCAGGCGTTCAGCGAAGGCTTCCTCATGCTCACGGCCGACACCGAATTCATCAAGAAGTGGATCGAATCCCACTACATGGCAGTGATCAAGCGCGCCCTGGAAGACCTCTACCACGTGCCCTTCAACATCGCGATCGAAGTCGACCCCTCGTCCCAAACCCAGATCGCCACCGCTCCCGCACCGGCGCCCACTCCGGCGCCCGCGCCCAAGCCGGCGGCCCAACCTGCGCCCCGACCTGCGGCAACGCCCGCCCCGGCACCGGCAGCGCAACCCGCGTCCAACAGCGACGGCGAGTTCATGGACACGGTGGCGAGCGGCTACACCTTCGAGAACTTCGTCATCGGCACGTCGAACCGGATGGCCTACAGCATGGCCGTCGCCGTGGCCGAAACGCCCGGCCAGCCCCACCTGAACCCCCTGTTCATCTACGGCAAGAGCGGCCTGGGCAAAACCCACCTGCTCAGGTCCATCCAGAACTACGTGCACCACAGCTACCCCAACCTCTCCACCGTCTACGTGGACACGATGGAGCTGGTCAACGACTACACCGACGCCGCCATGAGCAAGAGCAACAAGTCGTTCGCCCAGTTCAAGCAGCGCTACGAAACCGCCGACGTGCTGCTCATCGACGACGTGCAGGGCCTGCAGAACAAAAAAGAGACCCTCAACATGGTCTTCCAAATCCTCAACCGCATGATCGACCAGGGCAAACAGGTCGTGCTTTCGGCCGACCGCGCACCCAAGAACATCGACATCGACGAACGCTACAAGAGCCGCTTCAACATGGGCGGGACCTGCGACATCCAGCCGCCGGAGCTCGAAACGAAAATCGGCATCATCCGCAGCTACATCGAGGAATGCAAGCGCACGGGCAGCGACGACTTCACGATCTCGCCCGAGGTGCAGGAATACATCGCGCAGAACTCGAGCTCGAACATCCGCGAGCTGAAAAGCGCCGTGACCAAGGTGATCTTCACCCTGCGCAACGGCGACAAGAACGACATCAGCGTCAACGAGGCGTCGAAGCTGCTCGCCGACCACTTCAGCGGCGGCGCGATGAAGAAGCTGTCGATCGCCGACATCCAATCGGCCGTCGAGCGCTACTACAATGTGAGCCACGCGGAACTCGTGGGGCGCAAACGGTCGGCCAACATCACCTACGCTCGGCAGATCGCGATCTACCTCTGCCGTACGATGATCGACATTCCGTTCAACAGCATCGGCAGCGAATTCAACCGCGACCACTCGACGATCATGTATTCCTACCGGTCGGTGGAGGAAAAAGTGAAGGAAAGCCGCGAGGTGAACGAAGAACTCGAGATCCTGCGCCAGATGATTCTCGACCAGTAGGAGGGGGAAGTGGAAAACCCTTCCCACAACCTAGGGAAGAGCGGTGGAAAACCGCAATCGATGGAGGAGAGATAATAAAAGCAATAATTAATGGGGAAAACCGGTGCGGTCCATCAACAGGAAGCTAGCCGGCAAACACGGGGTTTGACCAGGCACGATGAAAGTTTTCCACCATTCCACAGAGCTTATTATTACTATTATTTTTAATAATTAATTAAAGGGGTTGTTCATGAAATTCAGCATTAACCGCACGGAGTTGCAAACCGCCTTAGGCGTGGTAGCCAAAGGCGCAGCTACCCGTTCGACGCTCCCCATCCTCTCGGGCATTCTTTTGAAAGCCTACAACGACACGCTGACGCTTGAAGCAACCGACCTCAACCTTTCCATTCGCTGCGCTCTGCCTGCCTTCATAGAAGAAGAGGGGGAAACCGTTATCCCCTCCAAGCTCATCACCGATGTGGTGAAGAGCCTGCCCGACGCGGCCGTGCATGTGGAAGCCAACGAGGAATCGGCCAAGATCCTCTGCGAAACCTCGGCCTTTTCGCTCAAGACCTTGAATGCGGAAGACTTCCCCGGGTTCCCCGACGTTGACCCCGAATCGTCGATCTCGATTCCCTTTGCGACCTTCTCCCGCATGGTCAAGCGCGTGGCTCGCGTGGTGTCGCGCGACGAATCGCGCGTGATCCTCACCGGCGTACTCGTGGAAGCCGAAGACGGCGTCCTGCGCATGGTGGCGACCGACTCCTACCGCCTTGCCGTGACCGACACCGATTTCTCGACCGAATCGGAAGGATTCCGCGCCGTGATCGCGGGCAGCTTCATGAGCGATTTGGCGGCGCTCGCGCCCAACGAAGAGAACATCACCCTGTCGCTCGCCGAAAACCAGATCGTGGCCACCTACAGCGGCACGACGTTCGTCAACCGCAAGATCGAAGGCAATTACCCCCGCTACCAGCAGCTCATTCCCAAGGAATACAAGACGCGGGCGAAATACGACACCAAGCAGCTTACCGAAGCGGTGAAACGCACGTCGCTTTTGAGCAACCGCACGGCTCCGGTGAAATTCGACCTCAACAGCGCCTCGAATACCACGCAGATCTCCACCGTAAGCCAGGATATCGGCGAGGCCCGCGAAACGATCGCGAGCGAGATCGAAGGCGAGGACACCGACATCTCCTTCAACTTCTCCTACGTGCTCGACGGCCTGTCGTCGGTGGAAACCGAATCGGTCTATCTGGAGCTGCAGGGACCCATGCGCCAGGGCATCTTCAAATCGGAAGAGCAGGAGCGCTTCCTGTACCTTGTCATGCCGATGCGCGCGTAGGACCGCCCACTATGGCCCTCGAAGCCGGCGACGAGCTGCATATCGCCTCGCTCGATCTGCTGCATTTCCGCAACTACGACGCGTTCCATCTCGACGACGTGGGCTACCTCACGATTCTCGTGGGGCCCAACGCCGTGGGGAAGACGAGCATCGTCGAAGCGATTCAGCTGGTCACGGCCCTTTCGTCCTTCCGCACGTCGAAGGCGTCGCGGCTAGTCAAGTGGGGCGAAACCCGGGCCCATGTGGGCGCGCGCCTGGTGGGGGAATCGCGCGATTTGGAAATCGGGCTCGACATCGCGGGCGGCTCGCGCAGCTACAAGCTCAACGGCAAGGCCAAGCGCGTGTCCGACCTGACGGGCCTGCTGCCGGCCGTGACCTTCACGCCCGACGATTTGCACCTGGTCAAGGGGGCGGCCGCCGCCCGGCGCGACGCGCTCGACGCGCTCGGCTCCCAGATTTCGAAGAACTTCGCCGCCGTGCGCGGCGATTACGTCAAGCTCGTCAAGCAGAAGAACCGGGCCCTGAAGGCCGAAGAGGCCGATGCCTACCTGGCCTCGATCGACGACGTGCTCGTGCGCGTGGGCGTGCAGGTGCTTTCGCATCGCATGACGATCGTTTCGCGCGTGCAGCCCTATTTCCAGCACTTCTACCGCGAGATTTCGGGCGGCAGCGAACGGGTCGAGCTCAATTACGTGCCCTGCTGGCTGCGGGGCGACGACGATGAGCTCACCCGTTACGCGTTCGATCGCGACGAGGCCCTTGCACGTCTGGAAGCCTACGGGCGCGCCATGCGGCCGGTCGAGCGCGCCCGCCGCCGCGCGGTGGCGGGCCCCCACGCCGACGACGTGCTCTTCCTGCTCAACGGCCGCAACGCGGTGCATTTCGCGAGTCAGGGCCAGCAGCGCTGCATCGTGCTCGCCTACAAGCTCGCCGAAGCGGCCGCAATCGAAGACGCGACCGGCCGCAAGCCGGTGCTGCTGCTCGACGACGTGATGAGCGAGCTCGACGAGCATCGCCGCGCCTACTTCATGGAATTCGTGGCCGACGACATTCAGACCTTCATCACGACGACCAACAGCGCCTATTTCACCGACGCGATGAAGCGCCGCGCCCGCGTGGTGCGCCTGGGGGAGGGGACCGCATGAAAAAGTTCGGCGAGGCCGTCAACGCGGCCCTCGACAAGATTCCCGGCATGGATGCCGGCGCCATTCGCAAGGCCGCTCGCGTCAAGCAGGTGCGCGACATGTGGGCCGAGCTCGTGGAGCCTGCGATTCTTGCCCACACCAACGGCGTCTACGTGTTCAAGGACAAAGACGGCAAACGGAAGATGCACGTCTACGTGGACGAGAGCATCTACGCGGCCGAGCTCAAGAATCGCGGAGAGCTTCTGAAGCTCATGCTCGCCGAGCAGTTCGGCGAGCGCATCGACGAGTTTTCGGTGAGCATCTCGCGCGGCGAACGCAAACACGAGCATCCCTATGCTCAGACGAAAAAGGCTGAAATCGACGCACGGCCCGCTGTGCCGCTCTCACAGGCCGAATTGCAGTCTGTAGAGGATTCCGTATCGCAAATTCCGGATAAGCGGCTAAGAGAGTATTTTAAAGAAGCCATGATTCGCGATTTGGAGTGGAAAAAGGGCAATAGGCCTAATCCCACAGCGGAAAGCTAACAAATACGCCTCAGAAAGCGCGAGAAAAGCTCACAGGCCTATTTGGCTGTTTTGGCGTCATATTAGCGTCACGAATCTATGGTAGAATTCACCACGCTTACGCAGGGCGGATCCCTGCGTATGTTCTCTCCAAACCCAACATCACTGCAAAAGGAGCAGAGCGTGGCAGAAACGAAACCATCCCATTACAACGGCGGTGACATCCAGGTCCTCGAAGGCCTGGAGCCGGTCCGCAAGCGCCCGGGCATGTACATCGGCTCGACGAGCGCGCGCGGCCTGCATCACCTGGTATACGAGGTCGTCGACAACTCGGTCGACGAGGCTCTGGCCGGATACTGCACCGATATCGACGTGCATATCATGGAAGACGGCAGCGTGAAGTGCGTCGACAACGGCCGCGGCATCCCCGTCGACATCCATCCCAAGGAACATATCCCCACCGTCGAGGTCGTGCTCACCATCCTGCACGCCGGCGGCAAGTTCGGCGGCGAAGGCTACAAGGTCTCCGGCGGTCTGCACGGCGTGGGCGTATCGGTCGTCAACGCGCTTTCCACCCACATGACGGTGCAAGTGGCCCGCGACGGCAACCTCTACGAAATCGCCTTCGAGCGCGGTAAAACGGTTGAAAAGCTCAAGAAGATCGGCTCGGCCAAGCACACGGGCACCACGGTGCAGTTCTGGCCCGACCCTGAAATCTTCACCGAGACGACCACCTTCAACTACGACACGCTCGCCGAGCGCTTCCGCGAGATGGCCTTCCTCAACAAAGGCCTTAAAATCAACCTCACCGACGAGCGCGTGAAGAACGAAGACGGCTCCTTCAAGGGCGAGACCTTCCAGTACAAGAACGGCCTCATCGACTTCGTGAAATACCTGTCGTCGGGCAAGGAAGTGCTCAACCCCAAGCCGATCTACTTCGAAGCGGAAGCCGAAGCCGGCGAGGTCGAAGTGGCCATGCAATGGACCAACTCCTATTCGACCAACACCGTGTTCTCCTTCGCCAACAACATCAACACGATCGAAGGCGGCACCCACCTCGACGGCTTCAAGACGGCCCTCACGCGCACGATGAACGATTATGCGCGCAACCGCGGCCTGCTCAAGGAAAAGGACAGCAACCTCACCGGCGACGACACTCGCGAGGGCCTGTGCGCCGTGATCTCGGTCAAGCTGCACGAGCCCCAGTTCGAAGGCCAGACCAAGACCAAACTGGGCAACAGCGAGATGCGCGGCCTGGTATCGAGCGCCGTGTCCCAGGGTCTGGGCGAATATTTGGAAGAGAATCCCACTCCGGCCAAGCGCATCGTCGACAAGGCGAGCCAGGCCCTGAAAGCCCGCGAAGCCGCCCGCAAGGCCCGCGAGATGACGCGCCGCAAGAGCGTGCTCGACTCCTTCAGCCTGCCGGGCAAGCTGGCCGACTGCAGCAGCAAGAACGCCGCCGAATGCGAAATGTTCATCGTCGAGGGCGACTCGGCAGGCGGGTCGGCCAAACAGGCCCGCGACCGCAAGTACCAGGCCATTCTGCCCCTGCGCGGCAAGATTTTGAACGTCGAGCGCGCCGGCCTGCACCGCGCCCTATCGAGCGACACGATCAGCTCGCTCATCACGGCCGTGGGCACCAATATCGGCGAGGATTTCGACGCCGAAAAGGCCCGTTACCACCGCATCATCATCATGACCGATGCCGATGTCGACGGCGCCCACATCCAAATCCTCCTGCTCACCTTCTTCTACCGCTACATGCCCGAGCTCATCAATCGCGGCTACATCTACATTGCCAAGCCTCCCCTGTACGGCATCAAAGAAGGCAAGAAGAAGATCAAATATTGCTACAACGACGATGCCCTCGCCGAGGCCATGAAGGCCTACCCCGAAGACAAGAAGCCGTCGGTGCAGCGTTACAAGGGTCTGGGCGAAATGGATCCCGACCAGCTGTGGGCGACCACGATGGACCCCGAGCAGCGCATCGTCATGCAAGTGACGATCGACGACGCCGCGGCCGCCGAGCGCGCCGTGAGCGAGCTCATGGGTTCTGAAGTGGAGCCGCGCAAGAAGTACATTCAGGAACACGCCAAAGACGCGCGCTTCCTCGACATCTAATCGCAGCTTAAACGAAGATAAAGGAGTTACAAGTTGGCAGACGATCCTAAAGATACGGGTTCTGAGCCCGAGGAGGGCGCGGAAGCCACGCCGGAGGAGATTGCGAACTCCGCCCATGTGGAGCCGGCCGAACTGGGCTACCAGATGCGCCAGTCGTTCATCGAATACTCGATGAGCGTTATCGTGGCGCGCGCCCTGCCCGATGTGCGCGACGGCCTGAAGCCGGTGCACCGCCGCATCCTCTACGCCATGTACGAAAGCGGCATCCTGCCCAACCGTCCGCATTCGAAGTCGGCCCGTACCGTCGGCGACGTTATCGGTAAGTACCACCCCCACGGCGACTCGGCCGTATACGAGACGATGGTGCGCTTGGCGCAGCCCTTCTCGATGCGCGTTCCTCTGGTCGACGGCCACGGCAACTTCGGTTCCATCGACGGCGACAGCGCCGCCGCCATGCGTTACACCGAAGCCCGCCTTGCCCGGCCGGCCATGGAAATGCTGCGCGACCTCGACAAGGAAACGGTCGATTGGCAGCCCAACTATGACGAGAGCCTGCGCGAGCCGGTGGTTCTGCCGGCGCGTTTCCCCAACCTGCTGGTGAACGGCAGCCAGGGCATCGCCGTGGGCATGGCGACCAACATTCCTACCCACAACCTGGGCGAGACCATCGACGCTACGATCCTCATGATGGAAAACCCCGACTGCACCACGCAGGACCTGATGAAGGTCATGCCGGGCCCCGACTTCCCCACGGGCGCCATCATTTGCGGCAAGAAGGGCATCGTCGACGCGTACGAAACGGGCCGCGGCTCGCTTACCCTGCGCGCCCGCTGCGAGATTTCCGAAACCAAGCGCGGCCGCTCGATCATCACCGTGAAGGAAATCCCCTACATGGTGAACCGCACTCGCCTGCTCGAGAAGATCGGCGAGCTCATTCGCGAGAAGCAGCTGCCCGAAATCTCGAACGTGCACGACGGCGCCGACCGCCACGGCATCGACATCATCATCGAGCTCAAGCAGAACGCCCTGCCCCAGGTCGTGCTCAACAAGCTTTACAAGCACACGCAGCTGCAGACCACCTTCGGCTGCAACATGCTCGCCCTGGTCGACGGCGTGCCCCGCACGCTCTCGCTTAAAGAGATCCTCTTCTACTACATCAAGCACCAGGAAGACGTCATCGTCCGCCGTACGCGCTACGACCTGCAGAAGGCCGAAGAGCGCGCCCATATCGTGCGCGGGTTGCTCATCGCCTTGGACAACATCGACGAGGTCATCCACACGATCCGTTCGTCCAAGACCGACAAAGAGGCCCGCGAGCGCTTGATCGCCAACTTCAACCTCGACGAAGTCCAGGCCAACGCCATTTTGGAAATGCGCCTGCGCCGTTTGACCGGCTTGGAATACGACAAGCTCGTCGCCGAGTTGAAGGAACTCGAAGAGAAGATCGACTACTACAAGCGCGTGCTCGCCGACGAGAACCTGGTTAAGCAGATCATCAAAGAGGAACTGCTCGAGATCAAGAAGAAGTTCGACACCCCGCGTCGCACGACGATCACGGCCAGCTCGACGACCGATATCGAGGTCGAGGACCTCATCGCCGACGAGGACATGGTCGTCACGGTGACCAAGAGCGGCTACATCAAGCGTCTGCCGCTGGCCACCTACCGTCAGCAGAAGCGCGGCGGCAAGGGCATGCAGGGCGTGAGCCTGAAGGAGAACGACTTCGTCGAGCATCTCTTCATCGCTTCCACCCATGCCTACATGCTCTTCTTTACGAGCAAGGGCAAGGTCTATCGCCTGAAGGTGTACGAGATTCCCGAGGCCGGGCGCCACGCGCGCGGCACGGCGATCATCAACCTGCTCAACCTGCGCAAGTCCGATGGCGAATCGGTGCGCGCGGTTATCGCGACCAAGGACTTCCCCGATGACGAATTCCTCATGTTCGCGACGGCCCAGGGCATGGTGAAGAAGACTTCGATGAGCCTCTACGACCGCACCCGCAAGGACGGCCTGATCGCCATCAACCTCAACGAGGGCGACGAGCTCATCAGCGTCAAGCGCGTGTCGGAAGGCGAGAAGGTCTTCATGGTGTCCAACGCCGGCAAGGCCATCGTGTGGGACGAATCCGAAGCGCGCGCGATGGGTCGCGACACCAAGGGCGTGCGCGGCATGAAGCTGCCGGAAGACGAGCGTGTGCTCGACATGTCGATCGGCAAGCCCGACACCGACCTCTTTGTCATCACCGAAAAGGGCTACGGCAAGCGCACGTCGGTCTACGAGTACCCTCTGCATCACCGTGGCGGGCAGGGCGTCTACACGATCACGATGACCAAGAAGAAGGGCGATCTGGCGGCCGCCAAGATCGTTGCCGAAGACGACGAGCTCATCATCATCACCGAAGAGGGCGTCGTGGTGCGCACTCCGGTGAAGGGCGTGTCGGAACTGGGCCGCTCGACTCAGGGCGTCCGCATCATGAACGTGGAAGCCAAGGACAAGGTTGTGGCCGTGGGCATTGCCGACGACAGCAAGGGCAAGCGCCACAAGCGCGTGGGCAGCTCGGTCGACGACCTAGACGTGGACGTGGACGAAGACTAGCACGGAACGGCGGGCGTTTCACGTGAAACACCCGCGCAGCGCGCAACGTGTTCCGTATTATGTTTCACGTGAAACAGCGCACAAAGAAGGCCGGCATGCGACGTGCATGCCGGCCTTCTGCATGTCGGGAGAAGAGGCGTGATGCTATTAGGCGAAGTCGTCGGGCGAGATGTCCTGGACCCAGGCTTCGAATTCCTTGAGCTCTTCTTCGTCGGAGAGGCCCTCTTTGAAGATGAAGGGATAGGAAGCGCGCTCGAAGACCGAATCGGCCATGTAGATCGGCGCGTTCGATCGGAGTGCGAGAACGACGGCGTCACTGGGGCGGGCGTCGAGCACGAAGGTGTCGCCGCCGCGCTTGAGGATGACGTGGGCGTAGAACGTAACGTCCTTCACGTCGACGATCTGTACCTGGTCGATGGTGGCGTCGAGCGCGGTAAGGGCGTCGAGCATAAGGGTGTGGGTCATCGGCCTCTTGAAGGAAAGATGCTGTACGGCGGCGCTGATCTGCGCGGCTTCGTGGGCGCCTACCCAGATGGGGACGATGCGACGGCTGCGCGAGACTTTCAGGTCCTGGGCGGGACAGAGCACGAGCACCGACGGGTTGGGCGGCGTAGTGGCTACGAGGGTTTGAATGGCAACGGGGATAAGCATGACGGCACCTCCGCATGTAGGATAAAGCACGCAGGCGCCCGGCGAACCCTTAAGAGCGCGCCGATACGAACCGTTACCTATCGGCTCCGCGAACAAAAGGGAGAGTTGTGAAGAAACTTCACAACTCAAGATTTAATTTGACACTCCACTGACTGGTTGGTATTTTAATTAAGCGCGTTTTCGCGGGCCCGTAGCTCAGTTGGTTAGAGCGCACGCCTGATAAGCGTGAGGTCGCTGGTTCAAATCCATTCGGGCCCACCATTTTTGCTGATAAACGCTCCACCGTGAGCCGAGTTTGCCGGTGGAGCGTTTATTTATATATAGAGGCAGAAATCGTGCGACGACGTGGGGCATTAGCTCAGCTGGGAGAGCGCGGGCTTTGCAAGCCTGAGGTCAGGGGTTCGATCCCCCTATGCTCCACCATTTTCTTCGAGACCGATCCGCCGCAAGGCGGATTTTTTTATGCGCGTGCTCGTGACCGTTCGGCATCGGCATTCGCTTTTCCCTCGCAGAAGGTGGCGCCTGGCGCTCATCGTCGTTAGAATCCAATGCGATTTTCTAAATGTGAAGAGATGAATACGTTCGAAGAAGCGAGGAATCGCCGTGAACCGACAAGAAGCTCTGCGCACGCTTGGTCTCGATGAGGATGCGACGGAAGAAGATATCGCCATCGCCTACAAGGAATCGGCCCAGATTATGCATCCCGACCGATTCGCCGGCAAACCCAAGCTGCAGAAACGCGCGACCGAACAGTTCAAGAACCTGCAGGAAGCCTATGCGTATCTGAAAGAGCACGGCGGCAAAGGCGGCGCGAGGTCTTCCCGTTCGTCCCGCCGTGCCGGGGCGTCTCGCGAGGACGAACTGGAAGCGCGCCTGGCCGGCATCCAGGCGGCTCGCACCCAGCTGGTGGCCCAGCGCGACGCCCTGTTCGATTCGCGCCGCAACGGGCTCGGCATGCTCGTCGTGGGCGGGCTCGTCGCCCTCTTCATGCGTCGCATCGTGTGGCTGGCGGGCATCGCCGGAACGGCGGCGGTATGGGGGTTAATCGAAGTAGTGTCGACCACGCAGAACATCAACTCCCTGAGTGATAGGCTGGATGAACTCACCAAAGAAAAGAAGAAAATCCTTCAAGAGATAGAGGAATTGGGGTAATGAAACAGGAAAACCTTCGCAATGTGGCCATTATCGCCCACGTCGACCATGGCAAAACCACCCTGGTCGACCAGCTGATGAAGACCACCAACGTGTTCCGTGCGAACCAGCAGGTGGAAGACCGCGTGCTCGACAGCAACGATCAGGAGCGCGAGCGCGGCATCACCATCCTGTCGAAGAACATTTCCATCACGTACAAAGACGTCAAGATCAACGTCATCGACACCCCGGGTCACGCCGACTTCGGCGGCGAGGTCGAGCGTGTGCTCAACATGGCCGACGGCGCCCTGCTGATCGTCGACGCCTTCGAAGGCCCCATGCCCCAGACCCGTTTCGTTCTGCGTCACGCGCTCGATTTGGGCCTGCGCATCGTCGTCGTAATCAACAAGATCGACCGCCCCGGCGCCCGCCCCGAAGAGGTGCTCGACGAAGTCTTCGACCTTATGGTGGAACTCAACGCCTCCGACGAGCAGCTCGACTTCCCCGTCGTCTATGCGAGCGCCGTGAACGGCTACGCCCGCTATGAAGCCGACGACGGCAACATGGATATGATCCCCCTGCTCGACACGATCCTGAAGGAAATCCCCGCTCCCGACGTCCAGCCCGAAGGCCCGGTAGCCCTGCAGATTTGCACGGTCGACCACTCGAGCTTCGTGGGCCGCATCGGCGTCGGCCGCCTCTATTCCGGCACCCTGCACAAAAACGAGCAGGTGCTCGTGATCAAGCGCGACGGCACCCGCTACAACACCACCATCAAGCAGGTCTTCACCTTCGACAAGCTGGGCAAGAAGGAAGAGGACCAGGCTACGGCCGGCGATATCATCGCTGTTGTGGGCGTGGAAGACGCCGATATCGGCGACATGGTGACGAGCATCGACCACCCGGTCGAACTCGACCCGATCAAGATCGATGAGCCCACGATGGCCGTCGTGTTCCAGCCCAACGACAGCCCCTTGGTGGGCAACGACGGTGAAATCGTCGGCGCCCGCCAGCTCAACGAGCGCCTGTTCGCCGAAGCCGAGTCGAACGTGACGATGAAGATCGCCCAGCTCGAAGACAAGTCGGGTATCGAGGTGTCCGGCCGCGGCATCCTGCAGATTTCGGTTCTCATCGAAACGATGCGCCGCGAGGGCTTCGAGCTTCAGGTGGGCCGTCCCCGCGTCATCATGAAGAAGGACGAGCACGGCAACCTCATGGAGCCGATCGAGGAAGCTACGGTGGAAACGCCGAGCGAGTACGCGGGCAAGTGCATCGAAGTCTTCGGCACCGCCGGCGGCGAGATGCTCGACATGGTTTCCAAAGGCGACCAGACGCAGCTCGTTTTCAAGATTCCCACCCGCGGCACGATGGGCCTGCGCACCCGCCTGCTCAACGCCACGCGCGGCGAGGCCAACATGTTCCACCGCTTCAGCGAGTACGGTCCCTACCGCGGTGAATACGCTGGCCGCCGCAATGGCTCGATGATCTCGATGTCGACCGACAAGGCCGTGGCCTACGCGCTCGACACCCTGCAGGAGCGCGGCCGCCTCTTCGTGGCGCCGGGCGACGAATGTTACGAGGGCATGATCGTGGGCGAATCCGCCAAGGAAGGCGACATGGTCGTCAACGTGTCGAAGACCAAGAACCTGGGCAACCAGCGTTCGTCGACGGCCGACAAGGCCATCCAGCTCACTCCGCCGGTGAAGTTCACACTGGAAGAGGCTCTGGAATACATCCAGGATGACGAACTGGTCGAGGTCACGCCGAAGAACATCCGCTTGCGCAAGCGCATCCTCGACACGGTGGCCCGCAAGAAGGCCAACAAGGGCAAATAGCCGCCTTTACGAAAGCCGCAGCCGAACCGGTTGCGGCTTTCTTCGTATCTGCCGCCCTGCATGCGTGAGTGCGGTTGACGGATGGGGCCGCATCGTCAAGATGCAGCCCTTTTGCGTACTACAGACCGTGTATGCGCCTACCCATGTCTTCACAAAGATGATACAATTGCACCCATAAAGTTCATTTCTGCAAATAAATAGTTGCAGAAATGAAGTAAATGGTCGCTGGCGCATAAGGAGATACGCCGCGTCAGCCAGGGGGCAAGGGAGGTTCCCATGGAGGGGAAATCTAGGGACACGTCCGCATCCGACCCGGGCTCCGCGCCCGCCGCGCCGCCGTCGCGGAAGCGCAAGAAGGGACCCATCGTCGCCGGCGTGGCGATCGCGGTCCTCGTGGTCGCCGGTTTCAGCTTCTGGACCTGGCACGAACAGCCGAGCTTCTGCAACGCGGTCTGTCATGAGCCGATGGATTCCTACGTCGAGGGCTACTACGAGGACGCATCGCTTCTCGCCCACACGCACATGACGGCCAACGTCACCTGCCTCGACTGCCATCCGGCCAAGATAGACGAGCAGGTAAGCGAGGCGACGAAGTGGGTGCGGGGCGATTTCGAGATGACGGCCGACGGCCAGCTCGCCCACAACGGCCTTTCGTTCAGCGCCAAGGACTGCTTGAAGTCGGGCTGCCATGATTACGACACCGTCGCCGCCGCGACGGAAAACTGGGGCGGCCAAGAGGGCGTCAACCCCCATTACAGCCACCAGTTCTACGGCGGCGCGGCCGTCACCGACGTGCCCGGCGCGTCGGAAAACGCGTTCGCGATGGATTGCAGCTGGTGTCATTCCTCGCATGGCCAATCTAACTTCTACTGCAACACCTGCCATGAATTCGACGTGCCCGCCGGGTGGTCTAACCCGGCCGATGCGGGCAAGTAAGGAGGCATCATGAGCAAGAAGGCTGTGGCCCTGTGCGGTGCCGCCGCGCTCGCCTTCGGCATGAACGGCTGCGCGGCAACCTACGAGGGGTCGGGAACGAAAGACGCGGCCAGTGCCGAACAACTCGCCCAACATCAGGACGACCAATGGAATGCGCCGGTCGAGCAGAAGCGCTCTCAGGCCGAAGGGACCTATAACGACGGCGTCTACACCGGCGAGGCCCTGGGCGTGGGCGGGCCGGTGCGCGTGACCCTGCTCGTGCAGGGTAATCGCATCACCTGTTTGGAAACCACGCAAGAGGGCGAAACGCAGAGCGTGGGCGGCTACGAGGCCATCCGCGACGGGAAGTACGCCGAGTTGATCGAGGCGGCGCAAGGCAGCGATATCGACGTGGTGGCGGGCGCGACCCTCACCACGAAGGCGGTCAGCGAGGCAGTGGACGAAGCGCTCGAACAGGCGTCCGCCACAACGCCTGCGAACGAAGCGGGGGTGAAGTAAATGGAAAGGAACGAACGCAAGGGCTTGTCGCGCCGCGACTTCTTGGGATGGGCCGGGCTGGCTGCCGGCGCCGCCGTGGGCGCTGCCGCCGTGCCGCCCCGGGCTCACGCCGTAGCGGAAGGCACGATCGGCGACTGGGCGGCCGACGGGTTGAAGACCGTCGCCGTGCCCAACAGCGCCGACGGCAACGCCTCGTCGTCCGACGGAACCTACCGCGACCATACGGCGGCGGCCTTCCCCGCCAACGACGCCTCTCCCATTCCGCCCCGCGCCGTGCCTGATGCATGGGATTACGAATGCGACATCGTGGTCGTGGGCGCCGGTGGCGGCGGGCTGAACGCCGCTGCTCGCAGCGCCGAGTTGGGCAGCGACACGATCTGCATCGAGGCGGCCGCTATTCAGGGCGGCAACGCGCAATCGGCCGGCATGTGCGCCATCCTGGGCGGGTCGCGCCTGCAGGAAGAGAAGCGCTTCGCCTTGCCCACCTACCCCTTCGACGCGCAGAAGATGACCGACTGGGCCATGGACGAATACCATTTCGCCGCCGACCCCCTGCTCATCCACCGCATCGCCGAAGGCGGCGGCAAGTGCATCGACTGGATGGCCGACTGCGGCGTGCAGTGGCGCCTGGGCGAGGTGCCCGTCTACGTGGCGCCGAAGAATTCCACGCTCGACCACCACGTGCTGAAGATGAAGGACGCCACCGACGCGATGTTTGCCTACGGCCAGCGCTTGGGCGTCGACTACAAGTTCAGCTGCCCGGCCGTGGCCCTGGTGCAAGACGATGCCGGTCGCGTGGTGGGCGTGGTGGCCAACGAAGACTACGAGCGCGAGGTCTACATCCATGCGCAGAAGGGCGTCATTCTCACGGCGGGCGGCTTCTGCAACAACAAGGCCCTGCTCGACAAGTACATCCCCACGGCGGCCATGGGCTGCGCGTCAAGCTACTTGGTGCTTGGCGAGAAGGGCGAGTGCTTCCGCATGGGCTTGGGCGTCGACGCCGACGTGTCGGGCTTCAACAGTTCGGCCAGCTTCGACGGCGGCGTGGACTGGGCGAGCGAGGGCGGCCAGTGGGCCCGCTTCCTCTACGACGGCATGACTCAGCTTTCGCGCCAGCCTTGGCTCACGATCGACCGCGCCGGCAACCGCCTGCGCTACATCGATTCGCGCGTGGGCGAAGACGGGGCCGCGGCCATCTACGCTCTGGGCGATTTGGCCACGATCCAGATGACCCCGCCGGGCCATCGCGGCTACATCATCTTCGATGCAAATTTCGAAGACTACCTGGCCGGGTTCGCGCAGGAGCACTGCCGCAAGCTCATCACGCCCGACCTGGAGCAGATCGAAAAGGTCCCCGAACACTACCGCGACTGGCATCACGGCGTGCAGGACGCGATCGACGCCGACGTGCTGAAGAAACGCGACAGTCTCGAAGAGCTCGAGGCCGATCTGGGGTTCGCCGAGGGCGTGCTCACCGGGGCGGTGGAGAAATGGAACGCCTGCTGCGAGGCCGGCGAGGACGACTTCATGTATCCCATGCCCAAAGAGTGGCTCCACCCCGTGGCGACGCCGCCCTTCTACGGGTGCCGCATCGGCGGAAACCTCTACGGCACGAAGGCGGGTCTGATGATCAACGACCGCATGCAGGTCATCGACACGCGCGGCCGGGTGATTCCCGGCCTCTATGCCGGCTGGCATACGGCCGGCGGCGCCTGCGGCGAGAACTCGTACGTGGGCGACGCGATTCTGGGGTCGCTGTTGGGCGACGTGAGCCTGGCGTTCTGCGGCGGCTACCTGTGCGGTACGTTCGCCAACGACGCCGAACTGGACTAAGGCGGAGGTGCGATGATGAAAAACCAACTGAAAACGTACGCCGCGCCTTTGGCGACCGTCTACCTTGCGGCGCTCGCGGTGCTCGTGCTCGCGCGCATCGGGCTGGCCTGCATGGATGGCATGGGCGTCCTTTCCTACAACTATTGGTCGGCCACGGCTCCCTACAACGCGTCCGGGCCGCTGCTCGACCAGATCTGCTGGGCGCTTACCGGCGGCACGCTTATCGGATTCATGTTCGCGGCAGGGCTGGCCTTCGGTATGACCGTGGCCGCCGTGCTCGTGTTCGTGAAAGTGAGCCGTGAGGCGAACGCTGCGGGGTCGAGCTTGGCGGCGCCGGCCCTCGTGTGGGGGCTGGCCACCGCGCTCGTGGCCTTCATCTGCCTGTTCGCGGTCGTGCTCGGCACGTTTTCGCCGATTCAACTCGCGCAGATGTCTTCCAAGGGCGGCGGCGCCACGGGAGCGGTGCTCGTGCTCATGTTCGTCGAGCTGGCCACCCTGCTCGCTGCGGCTTCGTGCGTGCTCTTCGCCTGCACGAAGCCCGATCGGGCGCCTGGCCGTATCGCTGTGCGCGTGGCGTGTGCGGCGCTCGCCTGCGGAGTCGTGGTGCTCGTGCTCATGGTGGGCACGTTCGCTGCGATCAACACGGTAGAAATCAACGCCGGCGCGGCGGCAGGCTGGCTTGCGGCCGGCATCGTCGCCAATCTCGCGATGATGTACGTGGGGATCAAACGCGCATAGGGAGCTTCCGCTACGGCAAGGGAACGAGGAGGTCGAGCGCCGCCAGGCGCTTGGCCTCTTTTCGTCGTTGCAGGTCGGCGATTACGATCGACCCCATCTGTTCGAACGCGCGGGTTTGCTCCTCGTCCATGATGCTCCAGAAATAGGTGGCGCCCGCTCGCGCCGCCACGGCGTTCACCTGCTCGATGGCCGCCGCACCCTGCGCGGTGGGCGCGATGTAGACGGCTTTGTAATCGGTGGGGTCGGAAAGCTTCTGAACCCAGCCCCTATCGGCGAGCCGGTTGGCGTAGCGCGTGACGCTTGCCTTGGTCATGATGAGCTGGCCGGCGACGTCGCCCAGGCGCAAGGGGGTGCCCACCTCGCCGAGGCGCTGCATGATGCGGCATTCGGCGAAGGACGCGTGGCACTCCCCTTCCATTGTCTCTTCGATGCGCTGGGAAATGAGCTCGATGGTTGTGACCACATGCGAGGCGGGGAGCCGGTCGTCCCGTCGGGCGGTGAGGTCGGGATCGAGATGCGCTCCCGCCATGATTACGGTTTCCAAGATGCGGCGAAAGGCCGGGTTGTCGGTGGGCCAGGTGCGGTAGAGCTCGTCGACGAGCGCGGCGTCCACCGCTTCGACGTGGGTCACGCCGGCATCGGTGATGGTGCAGGCTCGCACGCGCGCGTCGGCGGCGTCGACGCGGCGCACCAGATAGCCCGCGCCGTCGAGCACGGTGACGGCCTGGGCCATGACGTTGGGCTTCAGGTGCAGGACTTCGCCAATGGCGGTCTGCGACACCGCTTGGGGCTGGGCGAAGAAGAGCTTCATGAGCACGCGGTACTGGGTGATGTTGAGCGTGCTCGCCTTCTTCAGCGCCCGCTTGAGCGTGCTGTGGCTCATCGCGAACGAGATGAAATAGGTGGAATCGAGCGTCGGCGCGGCCGGCTGGGGCGCGGTTCCCGTGGATGCGGAAGGGCTCACGGCGATCCTCCTCACGCTCGTAGGTCTTCGGTGCCTCTCGCTTCCCGTCGAGGGGCCGTTAGTATGATAACGGTCGCGCGGCGCGGAAGGGCAGTTCATTCGGCCGAATCCACGGCGCATGTGACAACGGGGGCGCGTGATGGTGTCACGCCCTGGCGTGACAACATCACGCGGGACGTGCGGACAATTTCCGATACACCCTACCGCG
>JALCHN010000023.1 GCA_022644775.1 Eggerthellaceae bacterium | reverse complement strand
GGAAACGTCCCGAAAAAGTTGCGGGGTTTCCCCTAGAAAGCTCGCAAGGGCGAACGGTCGATTCGGGGGGAAATGCGGCGTGACAACGGGGGCGCGTGATGTTGTCACGCCCAAGCGTGACAACATTACGCGCCCCCGTTGTCATACGAGAGGGGCGAGCGCCTGGTTGGCACTCGCCCCTCTCGCACGGCAGCCGGTCCGCTCACAGAGACGGCCGCGGATATATCGGTTCGCTTACACGATACCCTGGGCCATCATGGCGTCGGCGACTTTCAGGAAGCCGGCGATGTTGGCGCCCATGACGTAGTTGCCTTCGTGGCCGTACTTCTTGGCGGCGTCGTCGGCAGCATGGTAGATGCCCTTCATGATGCCCTGAAGCTTGGCGTCGACCTCGTCGAACGTCCAGGACAGGCGCTCGGAGTTCTGCGACATTTCCAGACCCGACGTGGCCACGCCGCCGGCGTTGGCCGCCTTGCCCGGGAAGAACACGACGCCGTTGTTCTGCAGGTATTCGGTCGCTTCGATCGTGGTCGGCATGTTGGCGCCTTCCGCGAAGACCTTGCAGCCGTTGGCCGCGAGCTGCTTGGCGTCCTCGACGAAGACCTCGTTCTGCGTGGCGCAAGGATGTGCGATGTCGCAGGGGATCTGCCACACGCCGCGGCCTTCGTGGTATTCGGCGCTCGGCACGCGCTCGGCATATTCCTTGATGCGGCCGCGCTCGACTTCCTTGATCTGCTTGACAACGTCGATCTGGATGCCTTCGGGATCGTAGACCCAGCCGTTGGAGTCGGACATGGTGACGACCTTGGCGCCGAACTGCTGCGCCTTCTGGGCCGCGTAGATGGCCACGTTGCCGGAGCCGGAAATCACGACGGTCTTGCCTTCGTAGCTGTCGTCGTGGCAGTTGAGGTATTCCTGCGTGAGGTAGACCAGGCCGTAGCCGGTGGCCTCGGTGCGGGCGAGCGAGCCGCCGTAGGAGAGGCCCTTGCCGGTGAGCACGCCGGACCATTCATTGCGCAGACGCTTGTACTGGCCGAACATGAAGCCGATTTCGCGCGCACCGGTGCCGATGTCGCCGGCCGGCACGTCGGTGTCAGGGCCGATGTGCTTCACGAGTTCGGTCATAAAGGACTGGCAGAAGCGCATGACCTCGGCGTCCGACTTGCCCTTGGGGTCGAAGTCGGAACCGCCCTTGCCGCCGCCCATGGGCAGGGTGGTGAGGGAGTTCTTGAAGACCTGCTCGAAACCCAGGAACTTCAGAATCGACAGGTTCACGCTGGGATGCAGGCGCAGGCCGCCCTTGTAGGGGCCGAGCGCGCTGTTGAACTGGATGCGGAAACCGCGGTTGACCTGCACCTTGCCTTCGTCGTCGACCCAGGGCACGCGGAACATGATGACGCGTTCGGGTTCGACGATGCGCTCGAGCAGGCTCGCCTTTTCGAATTCGGGGTGTGCATCGATGACGGGCTCGAGGGACTTCAGCACCTCGGTGACGGCCTGGATGAACTCAGGCTGGTCGGGATCCTTGGCCTTGACCTGTTCGATAACACGATCGACGTAGCTCATGTATATCCTCTCTTTCGGGATGAAAGCCTGCGAAAATTATAGCTACTGACGCCCGTCGAAACATTTCTTCGAAAGTTTTAACAATTCTGAAATCCACTGGAAATTTTGCGCTCGGCACGAGGCGCGCAAGCGAGTGGGACGGCCGAGCGCGACATCTGGCGCGAGAGAGCCGCCCGCCCCGCTCGCACAGCAGGCGACCACGCAAAAAAGGGCGGGCACCGCACGGCACCCGCCCTTGCATTCTCTCGCCCCTCGCCAGCCGGCGGCCCTAGGCCTTCGCCACCTCGATGGCGCACACCTTGTACTCCGGCACCTTGCAGGTGGGGTCGAGCGCATCGCTCGTGAGCACGTTGGCGTTGCCGTCCTGGAAGTGGAAGGGCATCCAGGTCTCGCCCGCGTTGGTTTTCTGCGACACGTGGGCGCGCGAGCGGATCTGCCCGCGGCGGCTCGTGACGAGCACCGCGTCGCCGTCTGCGATGCCGCGCGCAGCGGCGTCGGCCACGTTCATTTCGATGAACGATTCGCCGACGATCTCGTTGCAGCCTTCGGTGCGGCCGGTCATCGCGCAAGCGTTGTACTGGGCGAGCACGCGGCCCGTCATCATGACGAGCGGGAACTCGCCGTCGGGCAATTCCGCCGACGGACGGTAGGCAGCCGGCGCGAACAGGCCCGTCCCCCGCGAAAACTTCCCCACGTGCAGGATCGGCGTACCCGGATGATCGGGCGCCGGGCACGGCCACTGCAGGCCCCGACCGCGCAGCTCTTCGGTGTCCAGGCGCGCGTGGCTCATGCCCGCATACGACGGGGTGAGGCTCGCCATTTCGTCCATGACCTGGGCTGACGTGAGATGCGGCTGATCGTAGCCCATGCGGCGCATGATTTCGGTGAAGATCCAGATGTCGTCGCGGGTGCCCGGATTCGCCTCGACCGCCTTGCGCACGCGCTGCACGCGGCGCTCGGTGTTGGTGAAGACGCCTTCCTTTTCGGCATAGGCGCGGCCGGGCAGGACCACGTCGGCCATCTTGGCCGTTTCGGTAAGGAAGAGCTCGTCGACCACGAGGAAGTCGAGGGTCGAAAGCGCATGGGCCACATGCCCGATGTCGGGATCGGTGCGCATGGGGTCTTCGCCGAAGATGAACAGGCCCTTGACCTCGCCCTTCGCGGCGGCGTTCATGACTTCGGTCGATTTCAAGCCCTCATGTTCCGAAATGGGCGCCATCCAGGCTTCGCTGAACTTGGCGCGCACCGCCGGGTCGGAAAGCTTCTGGTAGCCGGGCAGCGTGTTGGGCTGCGCGCCCATGTCGCAGGCGCCCTGCACGTTGTTCTGGCCGCGCAGCGGGTTCACGCCGCAGCCGGGCTTGCCGTAGTTGCCGGTGAGCATGGCCAGGTTCGACAGGCTCTTCACGCCGTCGGTGCCGGTGGAATGCTCGGCCACGCCCAGGCAGTAGACGATCGCCGCCGCGCCGGCGCGGGCGTAGAGCTCCGCCGCCGCGACCAGGTCGCGCTCGTCGATGTTGCAGATCTTCGCCACGCGTTCCGGCGTGTAGTCGGCGACCAGCTTGGCCAGGTCGTCGTAACCTTCCGTGCGCGTCGCGATGAAGTCGCGGTCCATGAGGCCGCGCTCGATGATCACGTGCATCATGCCGTTGGCGAAGGCCACGTTGGTGCCCGGCTTCAGCTTGAGGTGGATGTCTGCCTGCGCCGACAGGCCGATGTCGCGCGGGTCGACCACGATCAGCTTCGTGCCGTGCTCGACCGCCTGGCGCATCTGCATGCCCATAACGGGGTGCGCCTCTTCGGGGTTCGACCCGATGAGCATGATTACATCAGCGGCGGTGGTGATATCTTCGATGGTGTTCGTCATTGCGCCCGAACCAAGAGTCGTTGCCAGACCGGCAACCGTGGGGGCGTGTCAAACACGGGCACAGTTGTCCACGTTGTTGGTGTGGAAGGCCGTGCGCGCCATCTTCTCGAGCATATAGATGTCTTCGTCGGTCGAACGCGAGCAGGCGAAGGCGGCCAGCGCCTCGCCGCCGTATTCCTCGCGCAGCTCGGTGAAGCGACGCGCGACCAAATCGAGGGCGTCGTCCCAGCTGGCGGGCTCGAATTCGCCCGTGTCGTGGTTTTTGATCAGGGGCGTGGTGAGCCTATCGCCCGAACGGACGAAGTCGAAGCTGGCCGAACGGCCCTTCACGCAGAGCAGCCCCTTGTTCGAAGCGCCGTGGTAGGCCCGCGTATCGACCACGCGGTTGTCCTTCACGAGCAGCTCGAGCTGGCAGCCCACACCGCAGTGGGGGCAGGTGGTCAGCGTCGGTTCGACCTCCCAGCTGCGGTAGGTGGCGCGGCGCTTCTCGATGAGGGCGCCCGTGGGGCAGGCCGCCGCGCAGCAGCCGCAGCTCTCGCAGCCGGTCGTGTCCCAATCGGGGCCGAAGGGCGCTTCGATCGTGAGGCGAGCGCCGCGCTTGGCGGTGTGCAGCGTGTGGTTGCAGGCCCGCTCGTTGCAGGCGACCACGCAACGCTGGCAGCGGATGCACAGGTTGGGATCGAATTCCAGGAAAGGATTCGAATCGCGATGGGGCTTGTCCTGCGCGGGAATCGGGTAGGCGGGCTCGGTCACGCCCAGGGCGTTGCAGACCGCCTGCAGCTGGCAGTCGCCGTTCTTGCGGCAGCTGAAGCAGTAGTTGGTGGAATTGAGGCCGTGTTCGGCCAGAATGAGCGACAGCGACATGCGGCGCGACGCTTCGACGCGCTCGCCGTGCGTGGAGATCTCCATGCCTTCGGCCACAGGCGTGTTGCAGGCCGTGACCAGGGCGTCCTGGCCCTTCACTTCCACCACGCAGACGCGGCACATGCCCACGCCGGCGTCGTTGCCCAGCGCGCAGAGACGCGGAATCTGAATGTTGGCGCGCAGGGCCGCGTGCAGAATGGTCTCCCCCGCCGGCGCGCAAACCTCGCAGCCGTCGATGGTGACGTGCACCAGGTTCTCGTTAGACATACTGTTTCCTTCCCCCGAGCATGGCCCCGCTCCCGTAATGGTCGCAGCGCAGGCAGCGCCCGCACTCCTGAAGAGCCTCCTCCTCGCTCATGCCCAGCTCGACGCCTTCGAAATCGCAACGACGTTCGTGCGGAAGGCGCTCGTGCACTTCCACGCGCCCGTAGGCCTGGCGGTCGTTGGGGCGCGGGCTGGGCGCTTCGACGTCGATGTTGAGCGTGTGGTGGTAGCCCATGAACTCGTCGATGTTGCGCGCGGCCACCTTGCCGGCGCCCACCGCGAGGATCACGGTTTTGGGCCCGAGCTGGCAGTCGCCGCCCACGAAGACGTTGGGGAGGCTTCCTGCCGCCTTGAGCTGGGGCGTCGCGATGAAACGCGCGCGATCGGCTTCCATGCCGGCCTCTTCGAACGGGGCCGATTCGATGGCTTGGCCCACGGCGATGAGGACGACGTCGGCCGGGATGCGCAGCGGCGGCTTGCTCGCCTTCTGCGGCGCCGGGCGGCCGCGTTTGACCGCGCCGATGAACTGGGGCTGGGTGACGAGCGCCGTGCAATGGCCCGCCTCGTCGACCTCGATGCGCTCGGGCGACTGGAGCATGAGGATCTCGACGCCCTCCTGCATGGCGGAGTCGATCTCGGTGCGCAGGGCCGTCATGTCGTCGATGCGGCGGCGGTAGGCCACCTGCACGCTCGCGGCTCCGGCGCGCACGCTCGTGCGGGCGCAGTCCATGGCCACGTTGCCGCCGCCGATCACGACGACGCGCTTGCCGGTGAAGTCGGGATAGTCGCCGTCGCCGATGCGGGTGAGCAGGTCGACGGCGCTCATGACGCCCTCGGCGTCGGCGCCGGGCAGGTCGAGCATCTTGCCTCCCTGGGCGCCGACGGCCACGTAGACCGCGTCGTGGCCGGCGGAGAGCTCGGCCATCCTCGCGGCGTCGACGGGCGCCTCGCAGTGCACGTCGATGTCGCCCGCGCCCAGGATCGCGCGGATGTCCTGGTCGAGCTTTTCGCGCGGGAAGCGGTAGGCGGGGATGCCGTAGCGCATCATGCCGCCGAGCTGCTTGCGCGCTTCGAAGACGTCGACGTGATGGCCCATGAGGGCCAGAAAGTAGGCGGCCGTAAGGCCCGAGGGGCCGGCGCCCACAACAGCCACGCTGCGGCCCGAAGCGGGCAGCGCCTCCGGCGTGGGCACCGTGTCGGCCGCCACGCCGTCGACCGCGTACTTTTTGATGCCGCGGATATTGATGGGGGCGTCGATCAGGCGGCGGCGGCAATGGGCTTCACAGGGATGCTCGCACACGTAGCCGCAGGCCGTGGGAAAGGGGTTGTCTTTGCGGATCATCGCGATCGTGCCCGCCAGGTCGCCCTGGGCGGCGAGCGCGATGTAGCCCGGCACGTTCACGTGCGCCGGGCATTCGGTTTCGCACGGCACCGACTGGCCCGTGCCCGGCAGGCAGGCATGGCGGTCGATGTGGCTCGCGTATTCGGCCGCATAGGCTTCCGTGCTGTAAAGGAAGTCGCGGGCTGCTTGCCAGCCGATCGCGCAGTCGCTCGCATCGGCGATCACATGGGCCAGCTGCAGGGTTTCCTGGAAATCGCGCTCGGTCGCGCGGCATTCGGCGATGGCGCGCACTTTCTGCGCGAGCAGCGGAAGGCCCTCGCGACAGGGCACGCACTTTCCGCACGTCTGTTCCGCCGACTGCTCGAGCGCGGCGAGCGCCAGCGTCACCGGGCACATGCCGGGCGGCGTGGTCTGGGCGCGGCGTTGCATGCGCTCGGCGAGATCGTCGAGCTGACCGCCCGCGTAGACGCCGCTGTTGAACGCCAACATGGACATTTGCTCCTCCTCTTCGTATCGGGCGCGCGCCCGATACGTCCCTTGGTCCTCACTTCTCTAGCGCCACTATAAATAGTGAGCGCGTGCGACGATTGGCGTAGGGAAAATCCAAACGAGTTCTCCGCACTCCCAAAGGAGCGACAGGGGTATCCCTCTGGAAATACGGTCGGATTTGCGAATGTGTCTATGTTTTTGGGGAGGAGCATACTTGACAGCGCTCGGCGATGACACGCGCGCAGAGTTTTGTGCCGCGCAACGTGACAACAGGGGCAGCTGACGTTGTCACATCAACGGGTGACAACGGGGGCTGGTGGCGTCGTCACACCGCCGGGTGACAACGGGGGCAGCTGACGTTGTCACATCGCCGGCCGCGCGCGCCCTTGACCGGCAGGCCTTCCCCACTAGAATCGCATATGACACGCGCCGGGCACCTGCTCGGCGGACACCGACCAACACGCAAGGGAGACGCCGTCCCATGAAGCTTGCGATTCTGCGGCATGGACAGACCGATTTCAACGTGGAGCACCGCTACACGGGCACGACCGACGTGCCGCTCAACGAAACGGGGCGCCACGAAGCGCGTGCCGCAGGCGCGGCTCCCTGGGTGAACCTGGTCTACACGAGCCCCTTGCGCCGGGCCCGCGAAACGGCCGCGATCTGCTTCCCCCACGCGGTGCAGCGGCCCGTGCGCGACCTGCAGGAGATGCATTTCGGCCGCTGGCAGGGCCACAACCGCGACGAGCTCGCCGGCGATGCCGCCTTCGACGCCTGGTACGCGTCGGGCTGGGCTCTGCGCGCCCCGGGCGGCGAATCGCGCGGCGACCAAGAGAAACGCGTGGCGGCGGCGCTCGCGCGCATCGTGGCCGATGCGGAAGCTGCAGGCAGCGAGCTCGTCGTCGTGGCCGCCCACGGCGGCGTCGTGATGTCGACCTGCGACGCCCTGCTTTCCGAAGAGGAGAAGGCCGGGCGCGGCTTCCACGACTGGCGCCCCAAGAACGCCTCGCTTACCGTGTTCGACGTGGGCCGCACGCCCCAAGGCGGGCTCGCCCTATCGAACGTGCGCATGATCGAGCGCACGGCCGACCTCGCAACCTGCTAGCGGCAGCCCGCCCCTCCTGCTGCGCGGCGCCGGCCGATCGGCTACAATTGCCGGGAACTCAGGAGGCGCTATGAAATCCATCGACGTAGTTGCAGCGATTATCGAACACGACGGCCGCATCTTCGCGACCCAGCGCGGATACGGCGACCTGAAGGGCGGCTGGGAATTCCCCGGCGGCAAGGTCGAGCCCGGCGAAACGCCCGAAGAAGCGCTCGTGCGCGAAATCCGCGAAGAGCTCGATTGCACGATCGACGTGGGCGAACGCTTCTGCACGATCGATTACGACTACCCCACCTTCCACCTGCACATGGGCTGCTATCTGGCCCACGTGGCCGGCGGACACCTCACCCTGCTCGAGCATTCGGCCGCCAAATGGCTCGGCGCAGCCGACATCGACTCAGTCGACTGGCTGCCCGCCGACATCACGATCATCGACCAGCTGAAATCGCGCGGCGTCGTGCGGTAGCCCCATGAGCGCCACGCCCCAGCACGAGCCCGCGGTTGCGGATACGGCGTACGAAACCGTCGGCGACCCTGCAGCGCTTGCCGCGCCCGTGCCTGCGGCAAGCGGCACCGACTACGCCCACATCCGCTTCGCCGACAGCCTGCGGGCGGGCTTCATCGACGCCTGTGTGCCCCACGACGAGCGCTTCGACGCGCGCTTCCTGGTGAACGACCGCTCGCGCGGCACCAATCTGCGCGACACGCTCATCTCCTACCTGGGCACCTGCGACCGCTTCGACTTTTCGGTCGCCTTCGTCACCAAAGACGGGCTCGAATCGCTCATGCAGGCCTTCGTCGCCCTTGAGGAGCACGGCGTCCCCGGCCGCTTCCTCACCTCGACCTACCAGAACTTCAACGACCCCGACGCCCTGGAAAAGCTCGCTTCCTTCGACAACATCGACGTGCGCGTCTACCAGGGCAGCATGCACGCGAAGGGCTACTTTTTCCAGCGCGGCGGCCTGGGCACCGTGATCGTGGGCAGCTCGAACTTCACCCAGACGGCGCTCACCTGCAACAAGGAGTGGAACGTGCTCTTCCACTCATTCGAGGGCGGCGACATGTTCCAGCGCTCGCGCGAGGAGTTCGACCGCCTGTGGGAAGCGCCCCGCACCGCGCACGTGACGCCGGAATGGCTCGCGGGCTACCGCTCCTATAGGGAGAAGCATCCCGCACCGGCGTCCGCGCGGCCCCGCACCTACCGCGCAGCCGCCGATGCCGCCCCGGCGAGCGTGGGCGGCATCGTGCCCAACGACATGCAGGCGCACGCGCTCGAAGCGCTTTCCGCCCTGCATGCCTGCCGCGCCCGGCGGGCCCTGCTCGTTTCGGCCACGGGCACGGGCAAGACCTATCTGGCGGCCTTCGAAGTGGCCGCCCGCGCACCCGCCCGCGTCCTCTTCATCGCCCACACGGCCCGCATCCTCACCGCGTCGATGAAGAGCTTCGAGCGCGTGCTCGGCGACCGCTACACCTACGGCATCTACCGCGGCGGGGCGCGCGACACGCAGGCCACCTGCGTCTTCGCGATGATAGGGACCTTGAGCCGCCACCTCGACGACTTCGCGCCCGACGCCTTCGACTACCTCATCATCGACGAGGCCCACCGCACGGGCGCCGCCGGCTACCTGAAGGTGTTCGACTACTTCGAGCCCGGATTCTGTCTGGGCATGACCGCCACGCCCGAGCGCACCGACGGCGTCAACGTCTACGACCTGTTCGACAACCAGATCGCCTACCGCATCACGCTGCAGGACGCCCTGGAAAACGACATGCTCGCGCCTTTCCACTACTTCGGCATCGCCGATTTGGAAATCGACGACGAAGCGGTCGACGACCCCTCGCTCTTCGCCCGGCTCACCTCCGACGAGCGCGTGCGCCACATCGTGCGCCAGATCGAAACCTACTCGATCGGCCGCGACCGCCACGGACTCGTGTTCTGCAACCGCATTTCGGAAGCCCAGACGCTGTCCGAAAAGTTCAACGCGCTCGGCTATCGAACGCAAGCGCTTTCGGGCGCCGACAGCGACGCGGCGCGCAACCGGGCGATCGACGATTTGGAAGCGGGCCGACTGGAGTACCTGTTCACGGTCGACCTGCTCAACGAAGGCGTCGACATCCCCTGCCTCAACCAGATCGTCATGCTGCGCCGCACCGATTCGGCGATCATCTTCGTGCAGCAGCTGGGGCGCGGCCTACGCAAGGCGCCCGGCAAAACCTATACCCTCGTGCTTGACTTCATCGGCAACTACCAGTCGAACTACCTGGTGCCCGTGGCGCTCACCGGCGACCGCACCTACAACAAGGACACCTTGCGCAAGTTAGTGAAAAGCAGCGCCGCGGTGATTCCCGGCGCTTCGACGGTGAGCTTCGACCGCGTCTCCGAAGAGCGCATCTTCCGGGCGATCGACGGCGGGCGGTTTTCCGACGTCAAGCTGCTGCGCGGCGAATACGCGCGGCTCAGGCGCGAGCTGGGCGGCATCCCGCGCCTGGCCGATTTCGACCAAGCGCACGCGATCGACCCCGTCCTCATCTTCCAGAAGTTCGGTTCCTACCACGCGTTTCTCGCAAAATACGAGCCCGATTATCGCGGATCGATGGACAAAAGCGCCGCCGATATCCTCACGTTCGTCTCGCGCAAGCTCGCGAACGGCAAGCGGGCCGACGAGCTCGTCATGCTGCGGAAGGCCCTTGTCGCGGCCCGCGCCGCCCAGGGCGAGGCCGACCGCAACGCCGCCGCGCCCGCCGAGCGCGCCGCAGTCGATGCCGCCTGCGCGAAGGCGGCCGCCCGCGTCGCTGCCTGTCCAGCCTCGGCCGCCGGCGTGCTTGCGGGGCGCTTCGACAAGAAGGCGCCCGCCCTGTTCGAGCGACGGCCCGACGGGGAGCTCGCGCCCACCGCAGCCTTCGAGCGCGCGCTCGCCAACGAAGCCTTCCGCACCCAGCTGGAAGAGGCCCTCGATTTCGGGCTCATGCGCTGGTCGCGCGACTTTTCCGCGACCTATGCCGACACCGATTTCGCGCTCGACGCCAAGTACACCTACGAAGAGGTCTGCCGCCTGCTGGGATGGGAGACCAACGTCAACGCCCAGAACATCGGCGGCTACCGCTACGACAAAGCGACCAACACCTTCGCGGTCTTCATCAACTACGACAAAGACCCCGCCATCAGCGACACGATCAAATACGAGGACCGGTTCACCTCGCCGCGGTTCCTCACCGCGATTTCGAAGCAGCCGCGCCGCCTTGATTCGCCCGAAATCGTGCGCCTGAAAGCCTGGCCGGGCAATGGAATGCGCACCTTCCTGTTCGTGCGCAAGAACAAAGACGACAAGGACAGCAAGGAGTTCTACTTCCTGGGGACTATGCACCCCACGCAGAGCTATCGCGCGTTCACGATGCCGAACACGAACAAGCAGGCGGTCGAAATCGGCTACGAGCTCGACACCCCGGTGCGCGACGACCTCTACGCCTACCTCACGAGCTCGTTTGAGTAAAGGGCCAAAGCGCTGCCCCAGCGCGACCTGCGCACGCTGGCGGCAAGCGCAGCGGCTCACCGCCGAGAGCGCCTCGCCGCCGCTCGCGCGCCTGCCGCCCAAGCGCCGGCACCCGCGTATCGCTTTGACAACGACTCCTCCCCCGGCAGCCGCCCAGCCCCTACAATGGGGCCAGCGAAGCAGTGCAGCGAGAGGGGCGCGTATGGCGAACATGCTCGATTATCTTGACTGGTACGGCGATTTGGGATTCGACGTGATTCCCTTCAACGAGGTCGACAACCTCGTGCTCGCGCAGCTCGCCTACCTCGACCTCACGGGCGTCGTGCCCGCCCCGCCCGCCTGGGACGCGGCCGCCGGCGGCCCCGAGCATGCGCCCGAACGCATCGCGCTCGCTGACGCGGCCCACCTCTTTTCCAAAGCCCATGACGCGACCAACCCCGTCGATCTGGGCGCCCTCATCTCGCCCCAAACCGCCGAGCTGCTCTACCGCGCCGCGCGTTCGGGCAAGCGCTTTTCCACCGTGAAGCTCTCATGCTGCTCGCGCATTTACGACGCCGAACGGCACGAGCAGTTCGGCGCTTTCCTGGCCGAGTTGCCCGACGGCACGTCCTACGTGAGCTACGAGGGCACCGACGGCACGCTCGTGGGCTGGCTCGAAGATTGCGAGATCAGCTACAGGGTGGTGCCCGCGCAAGAGGACGCGCTCGCCTTCCTCGAGCTCGCGGCCGCCTGCACGAAGCGGCCGCTGCGCGTGGGCGGCCATTCCAAAGGCGGCAACCTGGCGGCGTTTGCGGCCGCGACCTGCGACGACGCGGTGCGCGACCGCATCGTCGAAGTCTGGTGCAACGATTCGCCCGGATTCGAGGAGCGCGTGGTGCCGCTCGAGCTCCTGCACACGATCGCCGACCGCGTGCGCCTTTTCACGCCCGAATACAGCGTGGTGGGGGCGCTGTTCGGCCATGTGGTGCCGCCCACGGTCATCACGTCGTCGGACACGGGCGTCATGCAGCATTCCGCGATGGGCTGGCAGGTTATGCGCGGCAGCTTCGTGCGCGGAACGCAGCTTCCCATGGGCAGCCAGCAGGTCAACGAAGCCTTCAACCGGCTCATCCTCACTCACGACCTGGCCGGCCGCAAGAAGCTGCTCGACAACCTCTACCGCGAGCTCACGGCCGCCGGCATCGACAAGGTCGACGACATGTTCGCCAACGGGGCCCAGGGCATCGCCAAGATGCTCGGGTCGGTGAATTCGCTCGACGACGAGGACCGCAAGTCGATGACCGACTTCCTTACGGGGATTTTGGCGGGCACCGTGCAGGGCGCCATGGTCGACGCGGTCGCGCCCGTGGCCAAACAGGCCGCCGTGGCGATGGGCGAAGCGGCGCAGTCGGCCCGCGCCAACGCCGCCAAGGCGATCGAGGAATTCCGCACCCAGCAGCACGAACGCGCCGCCCGCCGCCGCGCCGAGCGCAACCAGTAGGCGCGCAAAAGAAAACCGGGGCCGGGTTCAAGCGATTGCCCGAACCCGGCCCCGGCCCCGTGAAGCGTGCGCGCTAAGCGGCGCGGCCGTAGACGACTGCGGCGGGAATCGTTCCCTCGGTGAGGGACACCGCGGTCGACGGGAAGGCGATCGGCGGCACCGGCACCGGAACGGCCGGGCGCTTGCGGCCGGCGAGCGCGGCGGTGATCTTGTCCTCCATCGAAGCGGCCACCGTGCAGATGACGATCATCGCGGCGCCCACGATGCCCACCGTGCCGAGCGCTTCGCTCAGGACGAAGGCCGAGATGACGGCCGTGATAACCGGTTCGGCGCAGAGTATGACCGAAGCGGTGACCGAAGAGACCTTGCCGAGCGCGACGTTCTGCAAACCCAGAGCCAGGCAGGTGCCGGCCATCGCGAGAAAGGCGATGCAGCCCCAGCTGAGCACGGGCACGTTCTGGAAGTCGGGCAGGGGCTCGCCGATGAGGGCGGCGGCGACCGAACCGGCGAAGGTGACGCCGATCTGCATCGTGGTGAAGCCCATGGCGTCGGTGTCCTTCAGGCTGCGCTCGGAAAGCACGAGGGCGAGCGCCGAGCAGGCCGAGCTGCCCAGGCCGATGAGCTCGCCCAGGCCGAAGGATGCGCTGCTGCCGCCGCAGGTGAGCAGGTAGAGGCCGCAGATCACGGCGACCTGCAGGGCCGCGGTGAGCTTGGTGTAGCGCTTGCCGAGCAGGCCCAGAGCGATGAAGGGCGCGAAGAGCATGGGCAGGGCGATGAAGAAGCCGGCGTTGGTGGCGCTCGTCATGTTGACCGACAGGCTGCAGAAGATGTAGCAGAAGGTCATGGCGACGCCGGCGGGCAGCCAGTTCTTCACCGGCGAGCTCTTCACCATGCGCACGGTGCGCTTGCCGAAGATGGCCATGAGGACGGCAAAGGCGATACCGAAACGCAGCGCGGTGCACCAAAGCGGGGAAATCCCTGCATAGGCAAGTTTCATCACGACGTTGCCCGCACCGTAAATGACGGTTTCAAGCACGATGAAAAGAACGAACGGCCACGTTTTGTTGAGCACCTTTACCTCCACTCTCCGCTTTCTCGACTGCTGCGTTTCGATTGCGATCTGTTTACGACTTGTTTTGTGCGATGGCTATACTACGGACCTGCGGAGTTAAATAAAATCTTGAGTGTTTTGAATTAGCTAAAGGGTTTCTTATATATCGAGGTCAGAATGGATTCGAAGTTTATCGCGTTCACAAAGGCTGCAAAATTGGGCAGTTTCAAGGATGCTGCTGAAGAATTGGGCTATACGCAGGCAGGCGTGAGCTACATGATTTCGTCCTTGGAAAAGGAAATGGGCATCACCCTGTTCCATCGCGGTCACACCGGCGCGCAGCTCACCGAAGAAGGGCGCACGCTCCTGCCTTGGGTGCTCGACATCGTCAACGACGAGAGCGCGCTCGAGGTGAAGCTGCGCGAAATGCGCGACTTGGAAATCGGCGACGTGCGCATCGCCTCGTTCGCGAGCGTGGCCATCCACTGGCTGCCCGACGTCTTCGTGCGCTTTATTAACGACCACCCGCGCATCAAGCTCGACGTCACCTGCTTCGAGGAGCAGGACGAAATGGAAGACGCGGTGCAGAACGGCGAGTTCGACTGCTGCTTCCTCATCGAGCCGTCGATGCGCGACTTCTACACGATTCCGCTGGCCCTTGACCCCCTCTTCATCGTGGTGCCCGAAGACCATCCGCTCGCTCACAACGAGTACTTCCCCGCCGAGGCGCTCGCCCAGGAACCCTACATCAAGGTGCGCAACGATTCGCACACCGAAATGGACGCCCTGTTCGAGCGCCACGGCGTGGTGCCCAACGTGCGCTTCGAGATGGACAACGACTACGCGGTCATGGGCATGGTGAGCCGAGGGCTGGGCTACGGAGTCTTCCCCGAGCTCATGCTGCGCGACAACCCCTTCAAGCTCGTGCGGCTCAAGCCCGAGATCCCCACCCGGCGCACGATCGCGATCGCGGTGAAGTCCTACCCGAAATCGTCGTTCGCCACGCGCGCCTTCATCGAGTCGGCGCGATCGGCGATCGGCGAGCTCAACCTGACCGAGAACATGATGCAGCCGTAAGGGACGAGGGGGGGCGGCAGGACGGCGCCGCGCCCTCGCCGTCCCGATAACACGCCTTTCGCGCACATTTTCGCCCATCCCAGCGGTTTCGGCACGAAGGGCGTGTTAGCGAAGGCGCGGCCGGCGCGGTGGGGCGGCCGGCGCGGTGGGACGCCCGGCGCGGCGGGACGGAAGCCGCCCGTGTGACAAAAGCACCCGGGGGCGTTGTCACACGAAAACGGCGCCGCCTGGGAGGCGACGCCGTTTTGCAAGCCGCACGCACACAAGAAGGAAAGCGCGTGAACGGTATCGAGAGATGCGCGTTACACGTGGAAGACCACGGTGCAGACCGACAGGACGATGGCACCGAACACGAAGGTGAACACCATCATGGGCCACACGAACTTGAACCAGTCGGACATCTTCATGTGCAACATCTGCAAGGTAGCCATGATCAGGCCGGTCGGGGCGATGTAGAGCATCGCGTACTGGCCGAACTGGTAAGCCGCAACGATGATCCAGCGGGGGATACCCACGGTGTCGGCCAGCGGGGCGAAAATGGGCATCGAGAGCACGGCCAGGCCGCTCGAAGACGGGATGACGAAGCCGAGCAGGAAGAACACGAACATCAGGCCGATGATGAAGACCGGGCCGCTCATGCCGGTGACGAAGTTCGACGCGGCGTTGAGCATGGTGCCGGAGATGAGGCCGGTGTTGAGGATGTAGTTCACGCCGCGGGCCAGGCCGATGATCAAGGACACGGGCACGAGGCTCGACGCGCCGTCGGAGTAGGCGTCGACCATCTTGGTCTCGCCGATGCCCTTCTTGCCCACGCCGCCGATGAACATGACGATGATCGACAGGGTGAGGAATTCGGCCGCCATCTGCGGGAACCACCAGCCGAGGCTCATGACGCCGTAGATCATGATAAGGAAGGCGCACACGAAGATGATGAGCACGACCTTGCGGCGGGCGTCGAAGTCGGCCACGTTGGTGTCGCCTTCGATCTTCCACTGGGCTTCGAACTCTTCACGGTCATCGTAGCTGTAGCTGAAAGTCGGGTCCTGCTTGACCTTCTTGGAGTACCAATGCAGGTAGAACAGGTAGACGATCGACGCGACGATCAAGCAGAAGAGGCGCACGTCGAGGCCCTCGGTGAAGACGGTGCCGGCCGCGTTCGAGGCGATAACCGCCGAGAAGGGGTTGACCGTCGAGAACGTGGTGCCTACCGAACTCGCCATGAATACGGCGCCCACGACCACGATCGAGTCGTAGCCGAGCGCCAGGAAGACAGGCGCGAGAATCGGGTAGAAGGCCACCGCTTCCTCTTCGAGGCCGCACATCGTGCCGCCGAAGATCATGAAGACCGACACGCCGAAGACGAGCAGGAACTCGCGACCCTTGGTCTTTTTAGTCAGCTGCGCCAGGCCCGATTCGAACGCGCCGGTCGCTTTCACGACGCCGATCAAACCGCCCAGGCACAGGATGAAGACCATGACGTCGATTGAATCGACCACGCCGTAGACCATCGCGTAAGGCACATCGGCCAGGCTGTAGGGCTTCTGGTCGAGGCTCTCATAGGTGCCGGGGATCGAAACGGCCTTGGTGATGGCGCCGCTCGTGAACTGGTTGATGTCGATCGACACGCCCAGGTTGTCAAGCGTTTCCTGCGTGGCGTCGAGCTCCTGCACGTCGCCTTCGGGAGACGTCATTTCCAGCGTTCCCGATTCGGCGTTGTACATCAGGCTCGAATACTGGCCGGCGGGCACGAACCAGGTGCACACCGCAGCGATCAGCGTGACCGCGAAAAGAATGGTGAAAGCCGACGGGAACGAGAACTTCTTCTTCTTTTTCTTCTTGCCCTCGTCGACTTTCGGCGGCGTTTCTATCGCCGCTGCTGTTGCCTCTGCCATGGGGCTTCCTCCTTTTCCGTTCTGCCCGCGGTTGGCCGCCGCGGGTTCGCGCCGCTTCTCCCTGAACGGCGCCCTTCGAGCGGTCGCTTCTCGATGCGGCCGCGCTCCACGTCCCGCAGTGTCGCGTAGGGCCCCAGGCGAAGGGAAGGTGTAAACCGCCCCGCCACTTGGCTATAATTCGTGTGTATTCGGTTAGAGGAAATGCCTACACCCGCGTTAAACCGCAGGTCGCAGGCGTGTTTATTTCGACAGTTCGCTCATGCTCGCGGCGCGCGGCGCACCCGTTCGACGCGCCGTGCGCTCCGTTTGGGCGCGCCTGTGTGCCGCTCGCGGGTTTGCGCGCTGTCGGGTCGCGTCGCAAGGGAGATGCCGCGCATGTACGATGTGCTGTTCTATTACACGCTCACGATCATGTTGATCATCGCGATCGCCGCATCCACGAGCGTTTCGGCCTACTTCGTGTCGCGCCGCAAGACCTTCGTCTATTCCGCCGCCACGATGCTCTCCTATTTCTTCGACGTCGCGCTCGTCTTCCAGCACGATTTCGTGGCTCCCAACATCGAGCTCACCAGTGACACCTTCTGGGATATCAGCAATCCCGTGGCCCTCACCGTGACGGGCGGCCTCCTGCTCGCCTTCCTGTGGCTGACCGTCTGCCAGTTCTTAAACGAGAAGCGCATGGCGGTCAAATGGGCGCCGACGGTGGTCTACCTGGCCTGGTCGATTGGTTCGCTCGCCGTGTTCGACGCGCCGCGCGTGCGCGAGTTCATGTTCTTTTCCGGGCGCGAGGCGGCGATGTTCCTCATGGCCGCGCTCATCGAGGTGCGCTACCGCACCATCGGCAAGGAAACCGCCCTCTACAACGTGATGCGGAAGCACCACAAGGGCTTTCTGGCGTGCCTGGCCATCGTGGTGCTCATCACCCTGGAAAACGTCTACATGCAGCTCATGTTCGACCCCAACACGGCCGACCGGGCCTTCCGCTTCTTCGCCGAGCGCAGCTTCAGCGAGAACCTGCTGTTCGTGATGCTCGCCCTGTTCGTGATGCGCGCGTGCTCCAACGAGCTGCATCTGCGCTACGAGAAGCCGCCGTCGCGCGAGGACGAGATGGTCGAGGAATCGATCGACCGCGTGCTGCCGCGCTACGTGGAGATGCACGAGCTGTCGAAGCGCGAGAGCGAGGTGCTCAGGCTCATTGTGCTGGGCAAGGACAACCAGAACATCGCAAGCGAGCTCACCTTGGCGCCTTCCACCGTGAAGGTGCACGTGCACAACATTCTGAAGAAGACCGCCCAGACCAACCGCGGCGACCTCATCCGCGACTTCTGGGGCGCCTAGCGTGAGTCAACGGGTCCTGCATGAGTCAAAGAGATGTGACCCCGTTGACTCATTTTAGGTGGGCGAGCTGGGCGAAGACGTCGACCGCGCGGGGGATGTTGTCGTCCACGTAGTCGAAGGCCTGGGTGTGCACGTCGGGATAGTCGAAGCCGTTGCCCATATAGAACAGGCACCCGGGCACGACCTGCTCGTAGTAGCCGAAATCTTCGGAGGCGCGCACGGGCGATGGGTCGGGCAGGGTATGCCAGGCAAGCCCCGCCGCTTCGGCCGCCGCACGCACCTTGTCGGCGCAGGCCTTCGCGTTCACCGTGGCGGGGAACACGTCGGAAAGTTCGGCGCGCACCGAAAGTCCGGCGTCGTTGGCCAGCTGCACGGCGCGGTTGCGCACGCTCATCTCGAGCGCGCGCAGATCGGCGTCCTGTTGGGCGCGCAGGGTGAGGCGCACGACGCCCTCGCCCGGATTCACGCCGAAGTTGGGCGACCCCACCGAAAGCTGCACGACGGTGATCATCGCGTAGCCCCCGCGCGCCGCCTCGCGCTCGAAACCGGGCAGAGCGGCCACGAGCGCGGCGATGGCCTGAGCGGGGTTGATGCCGTTTTCGGGCTCGGCTGCGTGCGAGGTCTTGCCCGTGAAGAAGATCGACAGGCCTTCGGACGCGGGCATCGTGGCCCCGTCGACCAGATTGACCGTCCCGCGCTCCATCTTCGACCAGTTGTGGATCGCGTAGATTTCGCCCACGCCTTGGGGCTCGAGAATCTTGCAGGCGACCTTGGCGCCCTCGCCGATCTCTTCGGCGCCTTGGAAGATGAGCACGACCGGCTGGTGGGCGCCGCGCGCGTCGAGCTCGAGCGCGAACCCGGCGAGCGTGGCGGCGTGGCCGTCGTGGCCGCACTTGTGCGACACGCCCCGGTTGGCGGAATTCCACGCGACGTCGAGGTCCTCGCAGATGGGCAGGGCATCGTAATCGGCACGGAAGGCGATGGCGGGCTTGGCAGCGTCTTCGGGGTCTGCAGGCGTATAGCGCGCGTAGAAGAAGCGCTCGCCCGGATCGACGATGTCCAAGTTGCGCGTGTTCTGCTGCAGGAAAACGAGCAGGCGGTGCTTGGTTTCCACTTCATGCAACGAGAGCTCGGGATGGGCGTGGAGCTCGTGGCGCAGATGCACGGCGCGAGCAAGGCGTTCGGAATCCATGGGCGGTCCTCCCCTAGACGGTGCGGTATGGGGCCATGATACCGCGCCTCGCCGTGTGGCGACGGGCGCGCGCCACGCCGTTCTACGGCATAAAGGCCGCCGTATGTGCACAATCGCTGCATGTTCTTTCGCAGGTTTAACAATTCGTGGGTTTTCCCACTAAATTGGCACACTACTCGCTATTATTTGCACGGAGAGAAAGGGAGAACACATGGCCTCAACGCGACAGCCCTCGCATTCGCGCGAGGAGATCATAGACATAGCCTTCAAACTCGTAGACAAGCTGGGCTACGACGGGTTTTCCATGCGCACGCTCGGCGACGAGCTCGGCATGAGCGCAATGGGCGTGTACTCCTACTTCAGGTCGAAGGACGACCTGCTGCGCGCCGTACTGCGCAGGGCGCAAGACGAACTCGACACGAGCTCCATCCCCGGCGAGCACTGGGAGACCACAACCCATCGCATTTGCGAGACCATGCGTACGGCGAGCTTAGCCCACCCCCACATCCGCCTCATGCGCTACCGCATCAGCGGACGCTGGCCCCAAGCGTACAACGAGGACTACTATCGGCTCTTCCTTGCGCAGGGCATGCCTGAAGAGGTGCACGCGAAGCTCTTCCGCGCGATATCCTCTTACCTGTCGGGCTTCATCGATCCCGCCTGCTGGGACATCATCACGCATCAGAACAGCGCGGAAGCCCCCGAACCGGCAACAGAGCCCTGGGAGCGCCTGGCCGACGAGCGCTTCACCAAGGAAGCCTTCCACGAAGGCATCGACATCATCATCGCGGGCGTGAAGGCGCAGGTCGCCCCCAACCCCTGCAACTGGCACACGCCCGAGCAGCCGTCGCAGGAGTAGGCGCCCGCACCCAGCGTGGCAAACCTGACAAATACTCTGACAATTTGTCAGATGTCAGAATTCCCAGGACCGATCGCGGGGCCGAGCTGCCCCAAGACCTGACAAATACTCTGACAATTTGTCAGGTCTACAAATACTCTGACAATTTGTCAGGTTTCATGCCGCCACAGACAACAAAAAGGCGGCGGCGTGCCGGCACAAGAAGAGAGAGGGAGCCAACACGCCCACCGCAGGGTCCCGGGGCGAGCCACGGACGAAGGCAATAAGCCTTCGGAATTGTTATCGTTCGAATACGTCGCCTTCGATCTGCGACTTCATCGTGTTCAAAATCTGGTGCGGGTCGTTCATCTTCACCGCGCGCGACCGCATGCGATAGCGGTGCACGTCGCCGTCGAAGAGGTAGGACGGCTTCACGTCATCGAGCAGCAGAATCGCGCCTTCGGGGCAGATCGCCCGACAGGTTCCGCACTTCACGCAGTCCCCGGGGAAATGCTCCACGCCGAATTCGCTGCCCTCGCCTTCGTCCTCGCCGAAGCGCCGCAGCGACCCGGTGGGGCAGAAGGTGGCGCACATGCGGCAGCTCGAGCATTTGGTGCCGTCGATCGCGACCATGCCCCACAGGCGGGTCGATACGAAAGGCGCCTTGGGCTCGCCGAGAGCGTAGAGCGCGTTCAGCAGGCGCTCGCGGCGGTCGGGCAAGAAATGCGGAAGGGTCCCGTCGGCCATGACGCGGGCGAAACGCGACGCGGGCTCGACGGAATCTTCGGCCACGGCGCTCGACGCGAAGGCCGCCGGCGCCTCGGGCGCGCTCTCGCCGGCGCTCGCGGGCTCGTCGCTTTCGGCCACCGTCACCTGTGCCCGCACGGGCACGCAGGCGCGCTCTTCCCGGAAGTACGCCTCGATCGCCGCCTGGGCGTCGTCGGCGCTCGCACCTGCCGCCAGCGCATAGGCGGGCACGCGCGGCGCCAGCTCGGCCCGGCAGGGATGCTCCCAGGCCGCGAGCAGGCCGTTGGCGCTCTGGGCCACCATGCGGGCGCAGTCGCGCCCGGCCCGCTGCGCGCAGTGGACGCAGTCGCCCGCGACCAGGTCGACGCGCGTCACGCCCGCCGCCGCGAGCCCCGCCACGAGCGTTTCCTCTACGCGCCCCAGGCACACGACCGGCGCCACGGCGTCCTCGTCGACCAGACCGCCAAGGGCCGCGCGCACCGGCTGGCAGGCCACGCACACGGACCCCTCGCGCACGGCCGCCTTGGCGGCGGCGAGCAGCTGGGCGTCGTTTGGGTTACGGGCTTCGAGCGCGCAGGTGGGGCACACGGTCGCGCAGGTGCCGCACCCCACGCAGCGCTCGGGGTCGACCGCCAGCGCGCCCTCGTCGACGGTGATGCAGCCCGATGTGCACACCTCGGCGCAGCGCATGCAGTCGGCGTTGCGGTTGCGCACCTGCACGCAGCGTTCGGACCGCACGGTTAAGGCGAACGAATCGATGCCGCGCAGCACGCCTTGGGGGTTGTGCCGGCCGCTCATGCTACTTTCCTTCCTTCACGCCAGACAGAGGATCGGCCACCTGCATGACCGGCGCGCCCGATGCGCCCTTCTTGGCAATGAAGGGCATGCTGATCGCCTTCGTGGGGCACACGTCGACGCAGGCGCGGCAGCGGGTGCAGTCGTCGAGCGTGTGCTCGCCGAAAGCGGGATGGCGCAGGTTGATGTCGGCATCGCAGACGATGGCGCACTTGCTGCAGGTCTTGCCCGCGGTGGTCTCGATGCACTTCTTGTCATCGATTTGCGGGCGGAAGGGACGCGCGAAGCGGCCGAACAGATTCTGGAAGGCGCCGATAGGGCAGATGCGACCGCACCACTTGCGGAAGAACACGAGCTCGAAGATGAGCAGAGCCGGCACCAGGATCACCGACCAGGTGATGTCGCCCGCGCCGAAGAGGCGCCAGACCAAGATGATCGTGGCGAACGAAAGGCCGATCGGACACACCAGGCAGAAGACCGGGAAGCCGAAGATCAGCGTGGAGGCCAGAGCGCCGCCCAGAATCGCATGGCGCGAGTCGAGCTTGGGATGCTCCTGCTTGCAGCCGCCGCACGTTGCGCACTTCTTGCCGCAGGACAGCTCGTAGGTCGCGATGTCGCGCAGTTCCTTGGCGCGCGCGTCGTCCTCGGCCTTCTTCACGCTCTTCCTCTTGAAGAAGTTGCCGATGCGCTGCATCACGGGCACGGGGCACACCCACGAGCAGAAAGCGCGGCCCACGATCAGGATGAGCGCGATCATGATGATGAGCGAAATCACGCCGCGCGGCAGCAGGGTGCGCGTGGCGAGCATCGTGGCGAAGGCGCCGATCGGGCAGATGGCCGAAAACGTGTCCCAGCCGAAGCCCGACAGCGTGCCGAACTGAATGCCGGCAATAAGGCCGATCGCCATGATCGCGAAGACGGCGACGACGACGATGGTGCGAATCTTTTTCGAATCCATGTTCCGTTCCTCCCCTGCCTACAGCGCGTCCAGGCAGCGCACGACGACCGCGCGCTCGGTGGCGCCTTCGGCGATCGAGCCGGCCTTCAGGCTCACGCAGGCGGCCTCGCAGGCACCGCAGCCGTTGCATTTGTCGTTGACGATATGCGGGCGCGGGTACGGCGCGTAATCGTCGAGCACCACGGCCTCGTAGGGGCAGGCGTCATAGCAGTAGCGGCAGCCCGTGTCGCGGAAAGCCAGGCAGGTGCGCTCGTCGATGACCGCACGGCCGATGATCGTGCTCTGCGCCGTGGCGCCCGCCGGCAGCACCAGCGCGCCCGTGGGGCACACTTCCACGCACTTGGGGCGGCCTTCGTTCTCTTCGGCGCAATAGTCGCAGTAGTTGTTGTTGAAATCGAGCGTGGGCGAACGCATGCCCAGAAAGCCGTCCTCGATGTGGGCCGGCACGATGACGTCGCGGGGGCAGGCCTCGTAGCAGCGCTGGCAGCGGATGCAGGCGTCGACCAGATGAATTTCGTCTTGGCCTCCCGGCGGGCGACAAATCGGGTTGTGGCCCACGTAGCGCAGGGCGCCCAAGCCCATGAGCACGGCGGTGCCTCCCACCCCCAGCACAAAGGTGCGGCGCGACACGCTGTGCGCGCGCTTCTTGCCCTGGGGGGCCTCGGGCTGCTTCTCCTTCTCTTCTTCCATGCGAGCTCCTCTCTTACGTCTCTATGGAAGCCTCTCGGTCGAAAGCGCATAACGAGCGGGGCTCGGTTGCCGAGCGGGCTCTAGAGATAGCGAGCCCCGCCTATATGGGTTTTCAGCCACTGCGCCCTGCCGCCGACCAAAACAGCAAGGCGTCCGTTGACAAAGGGGCGGCCGCACCGCGCGGCGCCGGCGCCCCGGCGGGACGTGCGCCCCGGGACCGTCGGACCCCGGGCGCCGCCCCGCACCTGCCTAGTGCAGGAAGATCGCGAAGATCGTGAGCGCGACCACGTAGAGCAGTCCGCGCCAGACCAAGCCGCCGATCGCCGTGCACACGAGCGACGCGCAGGCGTAGGTCATGGTCTTGCCGGCGTCCTTGGCCTTGTTGAGCAAGAACGAAAGGCAGATCGGCAGGATGCCGCCCACGACGATCGCGCCGCCCCAGAAGGCCAGGGCGCACGACCCGGTGAACAGCGAGCCGATAACGGCCGCGGGCTCGACCTTGGGGATGTCGGGCAAGGTCGGGTCGAAGTAGGTGCCGTGGTCGGCGTAGGTGCCCACGCTCGCGCCCAGGACCATCGCGTAGACCGCCAGGGCCACGAGCTGCAGGATCGCCGAGATGAACACGATCTTCTTCAGCAGCTCGAAGTCGCCGTCCTGCTTCTTGGCCGCGGCGATGATGAGCACGGTGAGCGAACCCATGAGCGCGGCGTTGATCAGGTAGTAGACGATCAGCATCGGGGTGTTCCACGACGGGCGGCCCTCCATGAGGTAGCTATGCCCCATCACGGCGACCATGATGACCGGCACGATGATGCCGACCCACGCCACCCATGCGGGCACCGAGCCGTCTTCGGAACGGCGCGCCATCAGGAAGAAGACGAGCAGGGCCAGGAACAGAAGGACGACGCCGATGAGCTCCTGGGTGATGCCCGAAGTGATGTGGCCGAAGCCGTTGAAGATGCGCTCCCAGTGCTGCAGGTGCAGAAACACCGCGATGCCGCCGACGACCATGGCCACGAAAGACGCGACCAGGCTCGTGTTCTGGAACGCGCGCCCCTCGCCCTTAAGCGCGAGCACGCTCTGGGCGAACAGGATGCCCGACGAAAGGCACATGAAGAAGGTGAAGAGGATAAGAGGCCATTGCAGTTCCATGTTCTATTCCCTCCACTTCCGGCCTTCGCGCAGCAGGTACATGAGCTTGGGGTCGTTGCCTGCGTTCTTCAGGTGATGGATGTCGGTGGGCTTGTAGGGCTCCACGTAATCCTTCAGCTTGACGCGCGTCTTGATCATCTCGTCGTACTGCGTACCCGGATCGTCGGGATGCGCCGGCGCTTCGAAGTTGTCGACGCCCTTGTCAAGGTCGCCGAAGAAGCGGGCGCGGGCGCCGCACTGCTGCACGCACTGGGGCAGGTCGCCCTGGCTGATGCGCTGTTCGCAAAGGGTGCACTTTTCGACGACGCGCTCTTCGGGGTTGAGGTAGCGCACGCCGTAGGGGCAGGCCATGACGCAGAACTGGCAACCGATGCACTTCGACTTGTCGATCTGAATCGTGCCGTCCTCGCGAATATGGGACGCCTCGGTGGGGCACACCTTCACGCATTCGGGGTGTTCGCAGTGCTGGCACTGAACGGGAAGGAAGTACATCTCGACATCGGGGTACTGGCCTGAGCCGCCCTCGATGGGGTTGGGACCGATGCGCAGGGTCTTGATCCAGAAGGATCCGACGTCCACGCCGTTGATCGCCTTGCAGGCCACGGTGCAGGCCAGGCAGCCGGTGCAGCGGTTAAGATCGGTAATGATTGCGTAATTCGCCATAGTAGAGTGCCTCCTTCCTTAGTTCCGTACGTACTGGCCCAGGGCGTCGTTGCCCAGCGAGCCTTGCGGCAGTTTGCCGTTCTTGTAGTAAGAGGGGTCCTGGATGCTCGGCTGCAAGCCGGTGGCGGCAAGGTTGGCAAACGAAAGGTCGACCGTGACGTCTGCCAGGCGCGGGTCGTTGGCCAGCCATTCCTTCAGGCGCGGGTCGTCGGCGTTGGTGATGACCGGCGTGCCGTCGGGCGCGCAGGGCACCGGGTTGCCGAAGGGCGAGTTCTCTTCGGTCGCCTTGTAGACCAGCATCGGCAGGCCGCGCAGCTGCGAGGCGCCGCACATCCAGCACTGGGCGTACTTGTCCATGCAGCAGTTGACGTTGACCAGCTCGAACCCGTGCGAGGCGGTGTCGATTTCGGGATACCACCAGCCGTGGTTGACGTTGATCGTGCCTTCCTTGATGCCGTAGTAGAGGTCGACGACCTCGCGGATCGCGCCCCAGGGGCTGCGCAGCCAGACCCAGTCGCCTTGCTCGACGCCCATGCGGGCGGCGTCGGCCGGGTTGATTTCCACGCGGGGGCTCGGCCAGAGCTCGCGGCACCAGGGCAGCTGGCGGTGCTCGGTGTGGAAGTAGACGGGCTGGCGGGCGCCGGTGGTGGCAATGAAGGCGTTGTTCGGGTACTTCTTGAGGTTTTCCTTGTACTGCTCGGCCATGTCATGGTAGTTGGCGTCGTAGTCGTGGATCTCGTCGAACACGCCGCCGCCGAAGGTGTAGGCGTCGGAGACCTTGATCTCGTCGGCGCGGGAGGCGTCGAAGTACTGCGGGGCCTGAACCTTGGAGTTCTTCGGCTCGAACCAGTGCGGGAACTTGTCGATGTCGGGGATGTCACCGTCGTAGGCCGCGCGTTCGGGGCTGCAAACCTCGGCGAAGCTAGGAGCATCGTCGCCGATGTAGGTTTCGGCGATCGTGGACCAGATTTCTACCTTGGCGGTGGGGGTCATGAAGCCGCACTTTTCGTCGACAGCCGCATAGAGGTTGTAGCCGCCCTGCTGGCGACGGTAGCCCATCTCCCAGCGACGGTAGGTGCCCCAGCGTTCCGGATGCCACTTACGGCAGTCGAACCAGCCTTCCTTCTGGAACTTGGCGGCGTAGCGCGGCCAGTCGGGGCCACCGTTCTTGCCCTTCTTGTAAATTTCGGGCACGGCCGCCCACTTGTCGGCGTTGTAGAGCCAGCCTTCCTGGCCCAGGCGCTCGATGTCGGCCTTGGGGTCGATGTCGTCGATGTCGTCGAACTCTTCGATTTTCCACCAGTCGGTTGCGTCCTGCAGCACGCGGTATTCCTGCTCTTCGTAGGAAACCGTGCCGCCGTTCTGCACGAAATCATGGTAGTCGAGGTCGTTCCAGCGGTCGTATTCGGCGTCGCGGTCGTTCCAGGTGCGGTCCATGGCGCGGTAGAGGCAGATGACCGAAACGGGGTCGTAGGTGCAGTCGCCCATGGGCTCGACGCAGCGCTGACCGGCGCCGAAGAGTCCGCCGGCGCCCTGGGAGACGCGGCCGGTGTTGCATTCCATCCAGTGCAGGCAGGGAATCACGATGTCGGCGCAGCCGTTGTTGGGGCAGGACCACAGGTTGAAGTCGAGCCAGAAATCGAGGCGCGTGAGGGCTTCCCAGGCTTCGAGCAGGTTCGATTCGTTCATGAAGTCGCCCGACATGCACACCCCGCCGTGGATCTGGTAGGGGGAGTCGATCTCGCGGATCGAGTCCCAGATGCTCGCCGAGTCGGCCCAGCGGCTCCAGTAGCGCAGCAGCGGGAAGCGCTGGGCGGAAATCTGCTTTTCGTTGCGCTCGAAGACCGTCTTGGGGTTGGGCCAAGCGGTGCTCGGCAGGTAGTCGCCGCCCTTGCGCTTGGCGATGAGCACGGCCTCGTCATGGCTGGGCACATGGTTGCCGTAGCGTTCGGCCAGGGGCGAACCGTTGTCGATGAGGTACTGCACGAAGTTCTGGATGAGCGGCACCTGCTGCTCGATCGAAAGGTCGCGCGGGGTGTTGCCCAGCTCCATCGTGCCGACCTTGCCCCAGTCCTTTTCAGCGGACGTAAGCCAGTAGTCGTGCATCGAGTTGTTGGGGTCGCTGTAGTCGGTCACGAGCATGTTGGCGCGACCGCAGCAGCCGTCGACCTGGGCCTTGGAAGAGCCGCGGTTGCCGGCCGGCTCGTCGGAGTTGCCGGTGATGCAGGCGATGATCTGCAGCGAACGCGAGTTCTGCACCGCGTGGCCGGTCTGGTCGGGGGCCAGCTGGTAGTGGATGCCGCCGTTGCCGTGCAGGGGGTTCAGGCGCGTCGTGTAGATGCGCACGGCCTCCTCGATCTTGTCGGCGGGCACTTCGGTGATTTCGGAGACCTTGTCGAGCGTGTAGTCGGACAGGCTGTCGGTGAAGGACTCCCACACGGTGCCGGCCGTGATCGTCTGGCCGTTGGCCAAGCGGATTTCCACGCCGCCGGGGAACAGGGCGGGGTTCTTGGGCAGGCCCAGGGGGTTCGACTTGGCGCCGCCGGCGTTGCCCTCGTCCCAGTACGCGTCGTACTGCGGGTCGTTGGGGTCGGCGAAGTGGCTCGGGTCGGGCAGCCAGGCGTCGGCCACGAGCGGCTTGTAGGGGTGCTCGATCCACACGCCGGTGGTCGGGATCTTATGCTTCTCGCCTTCCCACTGGCAGGCTTCCGCATCCCAGTACGTAGGCTTCTGGTTGTTTTCGTCCCAGCAGATGAAGCGCTGATAGCGACCTTCGTAGGTCCAATACTGGTTGATCCAGGCCGGGTCGCAGTCGGCTTCGGTGAGCAGGCGGCTCGTCATGTCGATGCCGCCGTTCATTTCCTGGAACCAGCCCTTGTGGGTCTTGCCGTCCTTTTCGGGGTTGTACAGGAACGGCGCGTTGGTCCAACGGCGCACGAAGAGGTCGTCGTAGGCCTCGTTGTCAATGATCCACTTCAGCCAGCCCAGGGACATGGCCAGGTCGGTGCCCACGCGCAGCGGCAGCCACACGTCGGCTTCCTTTCCCAGCGGGGTCATGCGGGGGTCGACGAGGATGTGCTTGTAGGCGCGCTGGCTGCAGTCGACCACGGTGCGGTTGGTCGAGTCGTAGTTGGAATATTCGGCAGCGGTGCCCCACTGCACGTAGACCAGCGGGCCCTGTTCGACTTCCATCCACGGCGAGCCGATTTCGTCGGTCAGGATGCCGGCGAAGCGGCGCGGGCCCTTGCAGATCTCGTAGGCCAGATGCGCGTTCGGCGTGGGGAAGATCGACTTGAGCGTGCCGTAGGGAGGCTGCGCCCACACGCGCGAGGTGCCGCCCATGGCGAAGCAGGCTTCGCCGCCGTACTTGTCGGTGATCTCGCGCAGCTTGGCGCCGGCCTCGTCGAACGCCTCGCCGAAGCTGATGCGCACCCAGCCCGGGTCGTCTTCGCCCTTGGGGTTGGTGCGCTTCATGCAATAGCGCAGACGATCGGGATGGTACAGGGCCAGCATGGACGACTGCGACTTGGCGCAGCAGTGACCACGGCTGTGGGCGCTCGATTCGTCGCCCTCGACCTTGATCACCTTGTTGTCTTGGACGGTGACCCAAACGCCGCACTCGACTTTGCCGCAAGCACGGCAGCAGGAACGGATGCGCTTAACTTCACCTGCCGTCTCGTCTTTGCCCTCTGCAAGCGCGTTGGACGGCTGTGCCGCGAATCCCAACGATGCAGCGGCGCCGGCGACGGCTGCCGCCTTCACGAAGCTACGGCGTGTCAGTGAAAGATGTGCCATACGTCCCTCCTTCCTTCTCTCCTCCAAATGTTCTCTGCTGTTCGGCGGCGGTCTGCTCCGCCCCGAACCGGCTATTTCAGACTAGAAAAGCGGGCGGAAGACAAATACGAATGCGGGGATGATTGTGCCGAGCCATATCATCCGCACAGGATTATTTGCAGGTCAGAGGCCTTTCTATACTCGATTTCAGGGAAGGGTGCGCCCCGAAGCGGGCCCGCACCCCAAGAGAAGAGAGGAGCCGAAACATGGCAGAACCGCGTCCGTCTTTGACGCTCGTGCTGAACGTCGATGAATCCGTCGCCACCAAGGACATGCGCTTGGAGGTGGATCGAAGCTTCGGCTACGTGGGGTCGACCGTGCTGCGCGCGCATGCGCCCGAAGACGGCAAACCCTACGTGAACACGATCGATTTTCTGGTGAGGCTGGGCAACCGCCGCTACCTGCGCTCGTCCGATGCGGGCGCCGACCAGCTGTGGGACGACGTCATCGAGCGCTGGCTCTACAACCAGTTCTACACGGTGGGCAACCAGATCGAGATCTTCAACCGCCGCCAGCGCGAGATCGGCAACCCCGAGCTCGACTTCACCTATATGAACGTGAACCTGGAAAACGGGGCGCTCACCGTGCGCACCCGCCTCGATTCCAACGGAACCGTGCCGCCCGAGCTTTCCCGCACGATCACCCGCCTGCGCGCCGCCTACAACGAAGGGGCCCTGGGGGACGCGGTGGTAGCCGTGGCGATGCCGAGCGAAGCGTCGTTCGCCGCCCAGGCCGCCTCCGCCGCCGAAGAGAAGTCCGCTCGCGAGGCAGCCCAAGCCGAGCGCGCCGCCGCCGAGGCCGCGCAAGAGGCCGAACGCGCCGCCGTCGAAGCCGCCGTCGCCGCCGAGCCTGCCAACAACTTCACCGAAGCCGCCGATCTCGTGGAAGAGGAAGACGACGAAATGGAGCGCATGCGCGCCCAGGTGGAAGAGAAGTTCGCCCTGCCCAAAGCCGATTTCGCGATCGACTACACGCAGTGGACCGTGGTCTACGCCGACAGCTCCACGCGCGATTTCGACAGCGCCCAGGGCGCCTTCGTCGCTTAAAGGAGGACCGATGGAAGATCTTTCCGCCCTGCTTGCACAGCCGATCGTGAAGATCGCGGGCGCCGCGCGCACGGGCAAGACCCAGGTGCTCGCAGACCATGCGGCCCGCCTGGTCGACGGCGGCTGCGCGCCCGAGAGCATCTTGATCGTCGCGTCGACGCAGATGGCGGTCGCCGCCCTGCGCAGCCGTCTGGCCGCCGCGACAGGCGACGACGCAGCCGGCCGCATCGTCGTGGCCACGCCCCTGCAGGTGTGCGCGCACGTGCTCGCCGCGCCCGAAGCCCAGGCCTTTTGCGGCCGCGTGCCGCGGCTTGTGACCAGCCCCGAGCGCAAGTTCCTCATGGAGGACCTGATCACCTGCGGCCTGAAGGCGCGCACCCTGCGCAGCATGTTCCGCTTCTTCTGCCGCAAATGGGAAGACGGCGAGCCCCAGGAGGCCTGGATCGAGCGCGGCGAGATGGCCGAGGTGCTCGACCTGCTCACCGGCAAGCTGGCCCGCATGGGATCGATGTTGCCCGAAGAGGCCGCCTACTTCGCGGCCCGCTACCTCACCGAGACCCCTGAAGCGCGCGGGGCCTTCGCCCACGTGCTCATCGACGATTTCCAGAACCTGAGCCACGCCCAGCAGACGGCCTGCTGCCAGATGACCCGCACCCAGCTCGTGGTGGCGGGCAACGCCAACGAAACGGTGGCGGTAGCGACCGATTGGCCCTACCCCGAAGGCTTCGCCGATTTCGAAGAGGTGCGCCATGGGGTCGCCGTGGCCGCGCTCGACCACGCCTTCGGCGACCCGGCCGTGCAGGCCTTCGCGAACGCCCTGGTGGGCGCCGAGGGGATGGATGCCGCGGCCGTCGCCCGCAGCTTCGACGGGCCTGCCGCCGCCAGCGACGCGCACGCGGCCGACAGGGGCATCGTGAGCGTGAAGTGGGCCAGCCCCGAAATGGAGCTCAACGGCGCGACCAAATACCTGCGCGCCGTGTACGACGCCCGCCCCGAAGAGGGGGCCTGCCACACCTACGTGGTCGTGCCCAACCGCAAGTGGGCCAAATCGGTCGACCGCATCCTGCGCGGGCGCGGCTTCCGCGTGAGCGCCGCGGGGGCGGCCGCCGGCATCGGCGGCGACCCGCGCACGATCGAGCGTTGCCCGGCCATGCGCGCCTACACGAAACTCAACCTGCTCGCCCGCCCCGACGACCTGCAGGCCTGGCGCTGCTGGCACGGCTACGGCGACTACCTGATGGGTTCGGCCGCCTGGCTCGAGCTGGAAAAGTTCGCCGACACCGAGGGCATCGACCTGGCGGCCGCCCTGACCCGCGTGGCCGAAGGCACGGCGCCCAACTTCCCCCTGCGCGACAAGCTCGCCGCCCGCCACGCCGACGGGCTCGCCTTCATCGCCGCCAACCGCGAGCGCCGCGGCTTCGCCCTGCTGCGCGCGATCGGCGCCGACAAGCTCTTCGAGTTCGAGGCCCTCTCCTGCCGCATGGCCGGCGACGAAACGGCCGACGAGCTCTACGCGATGATGAGCGACGCGGTCGACGACCCGGTCTACCCCGCCGAAGACGTCGATGTCCGCGTGACGACGATCGACCGCCTCTGCGGGCTCGATGCGAGCCGCGTGGTCGTGCTGGGCACCGTGAACGGCTTCTTCCCCGCCCGCGACGCCTTCGAGGTCGTGAGCACCGACGACGCCCGCGCCCGCGAGACGGTCAACGGCCGCCGCGCCTTCTACGCCGGCGTGGCCAAGGCGGACGACCTGTTGGTCCTGTCGCACTTCGGCACGGCCGACCTGGAACTGGCCGAGCGCACCAAGATGAAGGTCGCCCGTGTGCGCAGCGGCGAGGACGGCGAGCGCGTGGCGCTCGTGGAGCCCAGCCGCTTCCTCGACGACGCCGCCGCCTTGCGCCCCGAAACCCAGAGCGGCCAGGCCCTGCTTTCGGCCTACCAACTGGCCTAGCCAACGCCCGCATGCGGCCCCTACTGGGGCCGCATGCGGGCGAGTGACGACGGGGGCGCGTGATGTTGTCACACCATGGTGTGACAACA
>JALCHN010000022.1 GCA_022644775.1 Eggerthellaceae bacterium | reverse complement strand
CGCCCAGGCGTGACAACATCACGCGCCCCCGTTGTCACACGGGTGGCACGGTCAGCGCCTAGTGTGTCATTTCGGATGCTCAAACTGTATGCTGTACGGTTAGAGAAGCCTGTGACCTGGGGTGTCGCAAATCTTTGCCGAATGTGCTGAAACCGTGTCGATACGAGAACTCTTAACTAATTTTCAGGAATCGTTCAGCTTCGACAGTCATACTGCGTAGCAGCACGAGGGCGAGCTTTCCCCAACGTCCACCCTCGATGCGTGCAAGCGGGCGCGGACGTCCCCCAATAGTCCGCCCGCAATTGAATCGGCGGTCTGCGCTGCGGAATATCCCATCCTCGTTCCGCGTTCCCTTCCCCAAAAATATGCTCAGACCGCCGAACTCCTTTTTCGTTTGTAATCGCATCGCTCTTGAACGGGCGATGCGCTTCCGCATGGGCGCGACTGCTGCCGCCTGCGCTGGGCGCCCCCGCCCCGCCCCGCCCGTGAAGCGCCCTCGCGCTTCAGGTTTCAATACGGGCACAAGCCGCGGGCCGCTGCGCGCCAGGCCCTATACTCAACCCATACGCACGCGCACCCCGCGCGACAAGCCAGCTGAAGAAAGGCCGTATCATGGCAATCTTTTCCCGCATTTCCGACATCCTGAAGGCCAACATCAACGACATGCTCGACAAGGCCGAAGACCCCGTGAAGATGGTCAAACAGATCATCATCGAAATGGAAGAGCAGGTCGACGATGCCACCCAGGCCCTGGGCCAGGCCATGGGCTCGCAGAAGATCGCCGCCAAAGAGCTCGCCGACGCCAAGGCCAAATCGGCCGACTGGCACGACAAGGCCAAGCTCGCCCTGAAGGCCGGCGACGAAGAGCTCGCCCGCAAGGCCCTCGATGCCCAGGTCGATATCGACGGCCAGATCGCCGGCCTGCAGGAATCCTACGATGCGATCACCGCGCAGGTGAACAAGCTGCGCGAGCAGGTCACCGAACTGCGCATGAAGCTCGACGAGGCCCGCAGCCGCCAGAACGTCCTCATCGCCCGTGCCAAGATGGCCGACGCCCAGGCCGCCGTGTCGAAGTCGGTCGCGTCGGCCAACGCCGATTCCGCCTTCGCCAAGCTCGACAAGATGGAGCGCAAGATCGTCGAAAAGGAAGCCACCAACGAAGCCTACGCGGAAGTCAACGGGGCGGACGCTTCGGTGCAGAAGCGCTTCGACGACCTGCAGCACGCGGGTGCGGTCGACGACGAGCTGGCCAAGCTCAAGGCCGAGCTGGACATGTAGCGGCGACGACGTTCCATGCGAAGCTTCGACCTCATTCTGGCGCTGTTCTTCCTGGCCGTGGTGGGCTTCATCGCCTTCACCACGTGGAAGGGCATGAAGCGCCCCAAAGACCAAGGCAGCGGCCCTAGCGCCACGCCTGCGCAAACGGCCAAGAACCCCAACCAGGTGGCCCAGGATATGCGCATCACGAAGACGAGCCGCGTGGCCGACGCGCTCGACGTGGTCGACGAGCTGGGGAAAACGAGCCCCGGCTTCCGCCACTACTGCGAGCTCGTGGGCACCGCGCAGACCGACGGCGGCGTCGTCGCGCCCTACAGCCAGCGGAAGGTGGCCTACTATGAGGTGCGCTGCTACCGCATCGAGCGCGTGGGCGGCGCCGACCGCGAAACGCTCGTGGCCAACGAGCACGCCCTCGACCCTTTCTATTTCACCGACGGCAGCAGTCCTGAAAAGGTCTACGTCGACGTGGCCTCCTTCGGCGGCAACCGCATGCTCGTTAACTCGCGCAACCATGTGGAAGGTCCCCAGAGCGATTTCGCCAAGGCGGTGGGCAAGGGCGCGTCGGGCGGCGCGCAGCCCACTCCGAGCGGCGTGTCTCCTTCGGCGGCCCCTGCTGCGGCAAGCGGCCTTTCGAGCGATTTCGGCCCCGGCATGGGCGACCCGGGCTTTTTCGCCCCGGGGCTCGGCGGCTTCATGGGCGGGATGTCCATGGGCGGCTATGTGATGGGCGGCATGCCCGGCAGCCAGCGCGACAGCGGCGCCGCCGACGTGATTGTGGGCATGGGAATGGGCGCGCTCATCGGCGTGCTGGCCCAGCAGGGCGTGCAGGAGCAGATCAACCCCCAGGCCGAATTCCGCGGCTATCGCGTGGTGGAAGACGTCGTGCCCCTGGGCAGCCCCGTCTACTGCCTGGGCGAGCTCTATCGCACGGGCGAGCGCGCCTACGTGGGCCGGTCGGTGTCGAAGAGCTATCCGAGCTCGTATTTCGCCTGCAAGCCCGAAGCCGAAGTGGAAGCGGCGCTCACGGGCGCCTAGGACGGTCGGGCAGCCGGTCTGCCAGCCCCTACGCACGCGGGCCGGGCAGCGCTCCAACGAGGAAGCGCCGCCCGGCCCGTTTCCGTATGCTCGCCGCTTGGCTAGAGCGCGGCTTCGATCTTGCAGAGGAACATGGTCGCGCCCGCGTGCGGCCCTTCTGCGGCCACGCCCTTGGCGGTGATCGTGCCGCCGTCGCGCACGTAGTAGATGTCGAGCGGTTCGCCTTCCTGCACTTCCAGGCGGTAATCGATCTGGAAGGTGCGGATCTCGCCCTGCTCGCCGGGGTCGATCGCGTTCATCACGTAGGTCGCGTAGCGCGTGTTGTTCACGTGGCCGTTCACGTCGACGTCGCTGTAGGCGGGCACCACGCGATAGGGCGCAAGGCCCGCAGCGTCGAAATCGCGCACGCGGCGCGGCTTCTTGTCGAAGGCCCGGTCGGGGCTGAAGTCCATAGGGCCGTCGTAGTTGTCCTTCACCGACGCGAACTTGCGGGTTTTCGCGTCCATCATGACCCATTCGCTCGTGGCCTTCACCAGAAGGTCGCCGTTCGTGCTTTTCAGCGAATAGTCGCGCAGGAAGGAAAAGCGCGACGGGTCGTGCGGCCAGGTGCGGGCCACGACGTCGTCGTGCATCTGCGGATGGGCGACGACCTCGTACTTCATGCGGATGACCGCCCAGAAGACCCCGCGCGCCTCCATTTCGGCGGCGCCTATGTTCATCTCCTCGGCCTGCAGGCCGGCCAAGTCCTGGCACACGTCGAGCACGGCCGAGGCCTTCATGCGCCCGTAGCGGTCGAAATCGGTCGTGCGCAGCTGATAGGTTTTCGAAAGTTCGGTTCCCATTGCGTCCCCCTTAGGCGAACGGGCCAGCGTTGTCGGTGTTCGAAGAGCTATTGTACCCGTTTGCCGTGCGGGCGCTGTGCGCGGCTGGGCGCTTGCGGCAGGCGTCGCACACGGCCGCCCGTTAGAGCTCGACGGCGCCGGCGATGCGATAAGGGCCGTCGGTGGCGAGCACCATGCGGTTGTCGCGCTCTTCCGGCGCCGCGTCGCCGCAGGGCAGGGCGTAGACGTGGGCGAAGGCGGTGTGCAGGGTCGCTGCGATCTGCTCGATGGTCGCCGCCTGCTCGCCTTCCAAGGCCGAAATCACGTTGGAAAGGTAGAGGCCGCCGGGCACGAGCACCTCGTGCACGAGCCGGGCGGCGCCTTCGTCGGCGAGGGCGGCCACCGCCTCGCGCCCCTTGAAGGTGTCGTTCAGGACCGCGTCGTAGCGGGCGGCCGGGCCTTCGGCGGCCTCGCCGCGCCAACCGTCGTCTTCGTTCTGCTCGGGCCCGTAGGGGTTGGGCGCGCCGGTTTCCACGGCATGGGCGTAGGTTTCCAAAAAGGTGCGCCCGTCCTGGCAGATCAGGGCCAAGCGGTCGTTTTCGTCGAGGTCGAATTCGGCGATGAGCCGGTCGAGGTAGAAATAGCGCTCGGCGATGAGCGTGACCTGCGGGTCGACTTCCACCACGTCCATGCGGCATTCGGGGTGGGTTGCGATCAGATGCTTGGGGTAGGCGTACCCGCCGCCGCCGATCATGAGCGTGTTGCGGATGGGGATGCCGGCTTCGAACATGACGTCGTAGGCGCGGAAGTAGTCGAAGACGGGTTCGTAGACCTTGTCGTCGTCGATGTAGGTGGCCGACTGGAAGGCGCCGGCCACGTCCATCACGCGCACGAGCTCGCCGGGGCGGTACTCGACCAGGTAGACGAGCAGGGGGCCGAACATCGTGTCGAAGCGCAGGAAGGTCTTCGATTCGTCGACGGTGCCCGTCTGCCCGTCGCGGCCCGCCAGCTCGCTGGGCGCGGCGTCTTGCGCGCACTGCCTCTCGCCCGTGCGCCGGGGCCCCACCAGCCGGGCGGCTCCGGCGCAGCCGACGCAGACGACGATGATGCCGACGATAAGCCAGACGATTCCGCTCATGCGATCATGTCCGGGTCTTACTGCACGTGCACGAGCGAGTAGATCTCGGCGTCGGTGTGCTGGGAGATGAGCTTCTGCGGATGCAGGAAGTCGAGCTCCATCAGGAAGGCGAGGCCTGCGATCTGGGCGCCGAAGTGCTCGACCATCTTGATCTGGGCGACGGCGGTGCCGCCGGTGGCCACCAGGTCGTCGACCAGGAGTACCTTGTCGGTGGGTTCGAGCGCGTCGGTGTGGATCTGCAGGGCGTCGGTGCCGTACTCGAGCGCGTAGGACTCGCTGTAGGTTTCGCGCGGCAGCTTGCCGGGCTTGCGGGCGGGCACGAAGCCGGCACCCAGGCGGTAGGCCACAGGCGCGGCGACCATGAAGCCGCGGGCCTCGGCGCCCACGACCTTGGTGACGCCGCGGCCCATGAAGTGGTCGGCCAGGTCGTCGATCGAGCGGGCGAAGCCTTCCGGATCCTTCATGAGGGTGGTGATGTCTTTGAACACCACGCCTGCGGTGGGGTAGTCGGGGATGTCGGTGATGAGCTTTTCGTAATCGAAATCCGCCACGGGGAAATCCTTTCATCATGGGTATGCCGCGAAGTTGCCCACGGTCCTTGTGTACTTGATATTGTATGCTTGAAGCACGCGCAAGCGAAGTTTTCAGGCCCAAGAGCCTTTCCCCTTTCGACGACTCAGACGAAGGAGTCTTCCCCATGACCGAATCGCAGGACGCACACGCCCAAACCGCCGGGGCCGAAGCACGATCCGTGCTTACCGAACCGGCCAACCCGCTGCACACCGCTTTGCCCGATGGCCAGGGTTACCGCGGGTCCGTGCCCGAAGCGAAGCACGAGAGCCGAGGGTCGGTCATCGCGGCGATTGCGGCCAACATCGCGGTCGGCATCGTGAAGCTCATCGCGGCGGCCGTCTCGGGCAGTTCGGCGATGATTTCCGAAGGCATCCACTCCATCGTCGACTCGGGCAACGGCATGCTCATCCTGCTGGGGCAGAAGAAAGCGTCGCGCCAGCCCGACCTGGAGCATCCCTTCGGCTACGGGCACGAGCTCTACTTCTGGACGCTCGTGGTGGCCGTGATGATCTTCGCCTTGGGCGGCGGCCTTTCCATGTACGAAGGCATTTCCCGCATTCGCGAGATCGGCCCCGACACCGTGCTCGGCGACCCCACGGTCAACTACATCGTCATCATCGCGGCCATGCTCATCGAGGGCGCGAGCCTGCGCGTGGCGCTCAAGACCTTCAACAAGGCGCGCGGCGACGTCCGCCCGCTCGCCTTCATCAAGCAGGCCAAGGACCCCAGCCTGTTCACCGTCGTGCTCGAGGATTCGGCCGCCGAACTGGGCCTGCTTTTCGCCCTGCTTGGCATCTTCTTCAGCCACCTGCTCAACATGCCGGTCTTCGACGGCATCGCATCGGTGCTCGTGGGCCTCTTGCTCGTGGCGGTGTCCGCCCTGCTCCTGCGCGAGACCAAGGGCCTGCTTGTGGGCGAGGGCATGCGCGCGCCCGAGCTGCGCGAGGTCGAGGCGATCGCCGAGGCCAACCCCTACGTGATCGAATGCGGCCGCATTCTCACGCTCTACTTGGGTCCCAACGACCTGCTGCTCACGATGGACGTGACCTTCAAGAAGGAATGCACGCGCGACGACATCATGCACGCGATCGATCAGATCGAGGGGCAGATCGTGCGGCGCTTCCCGCAGACCACCCGCATCTTCATCGAATCGGAAAGCCTGCGCTTCACCTATGAGCAGGCCGAACAGGCCGCGACGGTGGGCGCGAGCAACACCGGTACGCGCGCCGACATCCACCCGCGCCCCGGCATCCACCGCGTCGTCTAGCGGCAGGGCACCGGCGGGCGGCTGCGCGGCGCCTGCCGGTCGCTCCCGTCGTTGCCGGCCGGTGCCGCGCGCATCCGAAAACTTTGCAATCGCGTTACCCAATCGTTAGGGTTCCCTTCGCGAATATGCGTTAGTATGAAAACAATACTTTTAGTGAAAGGATGCCGTATGGAATTCATGGATGCCGTTGCCACTCGCCGCACCGTCTACGCTCTCAACAAAGACCTTCCCGTCGCCCAGCAGCAGGTCACCGACATGGTGAAGCGCGCGACCGAACTCGTGCCCGACGCCTTCAACATGCGCAGTCAGCGCGTGGTGCTCGTGCAGGGCGCCCAGCAGGACAAACTGTGGGACGCGATCTACGACGCCTTCGACGGCAAGGTCGCCCGCGAAAAAATCGACGGCTTCAAAGCCGGCGCCGGCACAGTGCTCTACTTCGTCGATACCGCCACGGTGAAGAACCTGCAGGACCAGTTCCCCAGCTATGCCGGTAACTTCCCCGTTTGGGCCCAGCAGTCTAACGGCATGCTGCAGTTCGCCGTGTGGACGGGCCTGCGCGAAATGGGCGTGGGCGCCAACTTGCAGCACTACAACCCGGTCATCGACGACGCGGTGCGCGCCCTCACCGGCGTGCCCGAAAGCTACCAGCTCGTCGCGCAGATGGTCTACGGCGGCATCGTCGAAGACGCCGGCGAAAAGCCCGGCGAGGACATTTCCGATCGCGTGACTGTGATCGAGTAGCGCGCGGTACAGCGTGCAACACTAATGAAGGGGAACGGGCTCGGCGCCGCGCGCGTCGGGCCCGTTTTCTATTGGCGGAAGAGCAGGTTGGCGTCGACGGCATGGTCGAAGCCGTCGACTTTCGCCTTGCTCGAGTACTGCCACACGGCCAGCTGTTGGTTGGTCGACGGCGTGCCGTTGTAGTCGGCGAACCAGATGGGCGGCTGCCCGGCGGCGACCATGTCGATGTGCGAGAGGTCCTCGATGTTGCCATAGATCATGGGTTGGTAGCCGGCGTCGGAAATGACCTGGCAGAAGGCCCGGGCGTTGGCGGAGACCTGGTCGGACGACAGATCGCTCACGCGGCTGCCGGCCTGCGAGTCGGACACTTCCAGATCGTAGACGATCGGCAGGTCGAACTGCTTGCCGTCGATCTGCTGCAGCATGAACGCGGCTTCCTCGCGCGCTTCGTCTTCGGTGCGGGCCTGCGAATAGAAGTAGGCGCCGCAGGGGATGCCGGCGGCCGTCGCGTTCGAGACGTTGCGCTGGAAAAGGTCGTCGGCGTTGAGCTCGCCCTGGCCGGTGCCGCGGTAGCCGGCGCGCAGGAAGGCGAACTGCACGCCATCGGCTTTGGCGGCGTCCCAGTCGACGACGCCCATGTTGTCGGACACGTCGACGCCGAATTCAGACACGACCGTGTCGTTGACCAGGTAGGCCTTATGTCCGTTGGCGTCTTTGCCCAGGTTGCCCCAGTTGAAATCGGTGCTGTTGGCAAGCGGGGTGGCGGTGTTGCGCCAGGCGGCGGTTTCCGTGGCGGAATCGCTCTGGTCGGTCGAGCTTTCGGCGGTGACGGCGGCGGAATCGGCGCTGCCGGCGTCACCTGCCGTGCAGCCGCGCACGACGCTCGCGATTGCGACGACGAGGACGACGACGATCGCCGCGAGCAGGATGAGGCGCGGAAGGGCACTCGGCTGCCGGCGCGGGGCGCCGTCGGTGCTGCGCCAGGTCATGTGGTCGCTCATGTGGGGCGCTTGCGGGGCGCGTCGGGCGCGGCCCGGCCGGGCGACCCCGTTCGATCCTACGGTGAACGATCCCATCGCCGACCGGTCGAGGCCCTCGATGCCGCGGGCGCGGCCCAGGCGGTCGCCGCCGTGGGACACGCCGCCGGTGACGGTCGCGCTCGCGCCGTCGTGGCCGGCGCGGACCCGGTGGGCGTGCTGCTCGCGCAGGATGGCGGCGTCGCGTTCGGAAGGGCCGTCTTCGGCGCTCACCTGCGAGCGACGGGCGGTGCGCACCTGGTGGAAATCGCGTTCGTGCTGGGCCTGCAGGCGCTCGGCGGGGGTGGGCTCGCCCTGGCGGCGGGCGTCGGCGTAGGCGCCGCGGGGCACCTCGTAGGCTTCGGGCGGACGGCCCCAGGCGTCATCGGCGCGCGCGGAGCGCGCGGAACCGGCACCGTAAGGACGCGCGCCGGCGGCGCGCGAAGAGCTGCCGCGGCTGGGGCGGTAGGGGTTGGTGTGGTGCCTCTCCTGCACGACGCGCATGCCTCGATTCGCTTTGCCAGGGCGGAAATGCCGCCACAGTCCAGACTTTGTCCCATTCTATCAGGTCGTTTTCCAAAGTACACCCAGGTCAACTGCGAGCGCTGCCTGCGCAGGCGCGCGGGCCCGCCGTACTCTGGAAAGTTACCGCTCCGTAACGCGCGGGTGAAACCCCTGCGCATTCGTTGCAGCTCGCAAGGTGCGCACTATAATCGCAGCTAGCACTCATTGGCGACGACTGCTAACGTCTCGCGCGCAGCGGACGGGCATGCCCAGCGGTCCCGGCGGCGCATCGCGCCTCCGGGGCCTTCGTGCGGTACCCCTTCCGCCCGCCGAGCGTTGCGGCGCCTGGATTAAAAAAGGGAAGGGCTGCGCATGCAGACATTCAAGACAGAGAGCAAGAAGCTCCTCGATTTGATGATCAACTCGATCTACACCAACAAGGAAATCTTCCTGCGCGAGCTTATCAGCAACGCTTCCGACGCCGAGGACAAGCTCTACTTCAAGAGCCTCACCGACAAGAGCATCGAACTGTCCCGCAACGACCTCACGATCGGCATCTCCTTCGACAAGGACGCCCGCACGCTCACCGTGTCCGACCACGGCATCGGCATGGACCGCGACGCGCTCGAAAAGAACCTCGGCACGATCGCCCATTCCGATTCCCAGGAATTCAAGGCCGCCCAGGCCGCCGCTGAAAAGGCCCAGGCGGAAGAAGCCGGGGCCGAAAAGGACGGCGAAGCCGCTGCCGACGCCAAGGCCGCCGATGCCGCTCCCAAGGACGCCGTCGATATCATCGGCCAGTTCGGCGTGGGCTTCTACAGCGCCTTCATGGTTGCCAAGGAAGTGCGCGTGGTCACCAAGCCCTACGGGTCCAGCGAGGCCTGGGAGTGGAAGTCCGACGGCGTGGAAGGCTACACGATCGAGCCGGCCGAAAAAGAGGGCTTCGGTACCGACGTCATCCTGACGCTCAAGGACAACGCCGGCGACGAGAACTACGACACCTACCTGACCGAATACGGCCTGAAGGACCTGGTCAAGCGCTATAGCAACTACGTGCACTATCCCATCCAGATGATGGTTACCAAGTCGCGCCAGAAGCCCAAGCCCGAAGACGCCGGCGACGACTACAAGCCCGAATACGAGCAGTACCAGGAGCTCGAGACCGTCAATTCCATGACCCCGATCTGGAAGCGCCGCAAGAGCGAGGTGTCCCAGGAAGAGTACAACGAGTTCTACAAGAGCCAGTTCCACGACTTCGCCGATCCGGCGCGCGTGATTTCGGTGCATGCCGAAGGCGCCCTGTCCTACGACGTCCTCCTGTTCATCCCCAGCCGCGCCCCCTTCGATCTGTGGAGCAAGGACTACAAGAAGGGCCTCGAGCTCTACAGCAGCAACGTGCTCATCATGGAAAAGTGCGAGGACCTGCTGCCCGACTACTTCAACTTCGTCCGCGGCGTCGTCGACAGTCAGGACCTTTCGCTCAACATCAGCCGCGAGACCCTGCAGCAGAACAGCCAGCTGCGCGCCATCGCCCGCCACGTGGAAAAGAAGATCCAGCAAGAGCTCGAGAAGATGCTCAAGAACGACCGCGAGGACTACGAGAAGTTCTGGGAGAACTTCGGTCGCACGATCAAGTACGGCATCTACACGAGCTACGGCATGAACAAGGACACGCTCGGCAAGCTGCTGCTCTTCTATTCCGCCAAGGAGCAGAAGATGGTCACGCTTGCCGAATACATCGAGGCCATGCCCGAAGACCAGAAGGCCATCTACTACGCGGCCGGCGAATCGACCGAAAAGCTCGCCAAGATGCCGATGGTCAAGGCCGTGCTGGGCAAGGGCTACGACGTGCTGCTGTGCACGCAGGACGTTGACGACTTCTGCTTCCAGACCATGCAGAACTACGAGGAGAAGGACCTCAAGAACGTCGCCAACGGCGACCTCGATTTGGAAAGCGAATCCGACAAGACCGCTGCCGAAGAGGCCACCAAGGAAAACGAGGCCCTGTTCACCGCGATGAAGGACGCCCTGGGCGACAAGGTGAAGCGCGTGGCCGTGAGCAGCGTGCTCACCGACGCGCCGGCCTGCCTGACCGCCGACGGCCCCATCTCGCTCGAAATGGAAAAGATCATGGCCGGCATGCCCGACTCCGACCAGGTGAAGAGCGAGCGCGTGCTCGAGATCAACGCCAAGCACCCGGTGTTCGAGGTGCTCAAGGCCGCCCAGGCCGCGGGCGACGCCGACAAGGTGAAGGACTACACCGATCTGCTCTACAACCAGGCCCTGCTCGTCGAAGGCCTGCCGATCGACGATCCGGTCGCCTTCGCCCAGGAAGTCTGCAAGCTCATGAAATAGGGCGGGCGCCCCGCCTCGACGGCTGGGGCGTGGCGGCTTTGCGCCGGGCCCGGTGCCGGGTCCGGCGCGCTCCCATCCATCAAACGCACACGAGCGCGGGCTTGCGTTTCCCGCGCCGGTTCGATAAAATTTCGCCTTGCGTTTGATGTAACGAACGCATGCGCCGACGTGGCTCAGCTGGTAGAGCAACGCTCTCGTAAAGCGTAGGTCACCGGTTCGAATCCGGTCGTCGGCTCCAGAGAACTAAAAGGCCGCAAGCTCCTCGTGAGCTCGCGGCCTTTCTCTTTGCTGCGGGGGGGGATTGCTTTCCTGCGCCTCGCCTGCAGCGCGCAGCGGAAGGGCGGTCTTGGATTCGCGTTCCGGGGTTCATCAGGCGCGATGCGTGCTTTTAGGGTGCACATTTTTGCCTAGTGCCCCACATTTTGGTCTATAACCCTGGTCTTCGTCCTTTTCGCTGTGTAAGCGGCATCCCCCCGAAAACGACACGCAGTTCAAGCTGCAGGGAAATTGCAGGGCGAACGGGAATCGAACCGCTTGGAACTCGTTTTGCAGGGTTGGTGCAGGTGAAGTCTGACACGACCGTGCGAAACGAGCAGAATCGTGCAGCAGCCGTGCAGGATGAGCGGAGTTTCCGCGTTCGGCGTGGCATAACCCTGCGAAACGAGCCGGGACGTCCGTATACAGGGTTCGAACTCGAAATCTCTTGTTGCGGCCCTGCGAAACGAGCGGCAAGTTGCGGCGACCTTGCAAAACGAGTGTTCCCGCCGCAGCGGCCGTGCATTTCGAGCAGGGAATCTCTGTGACCGTGCATTTCGAGCAGGGGATTGCGGCGACCCTGCGCTTTGAACGAAGGGTCGCGGTAGCCGTGCGATACGAGCGCTCGACCTGTGGCGATTCCGCAAAGCGAGCGCTCGACCTACGGCGACCATGCGAGTCATACGCCAGCGCGTGCGCGGAGAGGGTGCCCCGGGAGCTGCCGTCTAAAAGAACGTGACGGCGCCGGTGTCGGTATGGTAGAGGGCGCCGACGATCGCGAGCTCGCCTGCGGCTTCGAGCCGAGCCAGGTCGGGCTGGGCGCGCAGGGCGTCTATGCTGGCGCGCACGTTGGCGACCGAAGCGGCGTGCGGGTCCCGCTCGTCCCCGATGGCCGCGCGGATCTTCCCGAGGATGGGCTCGAGGGCCCCGTGGTCGCTCGGTTCCAGGGCGGCTCCCACGGCGCCGCAGCCGGTGTGCCCCAACACGACGAGAAGGGGAGCGCCCAGGTGGGCGCTGCCGTAGACGGCGCTCGCGAGCTCGCCCGACCCGATCGTGTTGCCGGCCGTGCGGATGCAGAAGATGTCGCCCAGCCCGCACCTGAAGAGGTGCTCGGGCACCACGCGCGCGTCGGAACAGGCGATAACCGTGGCGAAGGGGTGCTGCCCGTCTGCTGCCAGCTGGGCCACGCGGGCGGTCGAAAGGTCGGCGTCGAACGCCTCTTCCGCAACGAACTTCCTATTGCCTTCGACAAGCCGCGCGAGCGCTGCGCGCGCTCTTTCGGGCAGTGCGGATTCTGCATCCATATGAGCCTCCTTGCTCAAGCGAACGCCGCCATTATACGCGTGCGAGAATGCTGGCGATGAATAGTGGTGGAAGTGTGACGGCGGGCGCCGAAGGGCTGCAGGGTGTTGGCACGAACGAGTGAGCATGCCCCGTCACCGCTTGTCGGTTCGGAGTACCATTCGAAAACATCGGCCACTTTTCGAAAACTGGCGAATTTTTACGGGAAACGGCGGCACGAGGAAGACACGCCTTCTCGAATCGGGCTTTTTTGTTCGCTTACCGCGTTATCGGCTCCTTGCGCGAAAGCGCGTTCGCGCAAGGGTGTAGCATGCTTGCTGTTCAATCCGTGACGGCGGGTTTCGTCCAAGGGTTCGGCCCCGAAGCGTCGCTTCGGCGGGTCGCGCGCATGAGAAGGATGCGCCCGCGACGCGCGAGCCGATTCCCGACGGCCCTGCCATTCGAGAAGTCAAGGGAAGAAGGAACCATGAGTGTGGAGAAAGAAGACCTGCAAGCGGTGAGCCCCATCGCGCTCGCCCCTGCGCAGATCGAGGCCAAGGCGGAAGCCATCGGCGTCGGCAAAACGCAGATCGAGACGCCGCGCCTTGTCGCCCTGTCCATTCTGGCGGGCCTGTTCATCGGCAGCGGCGCCCTGTTCATGACGCTGGTGAAATCCGATTCGTCACTGTCGTTCGCGACCTCTTCGGTGCTGGGCGGCCTCTGCTTCTCGCTCGGCCTCATCGCCGTCATCGTCGCCGGCGCCGAGCTCTTCACCGGCAACAGCCTGATGGTCATGGCCCTCTTCTCGAAGAAGATCGGCGTGGGCGCTATGCTGAAGAACTGGGTTATCGTCTGGCTCGGCAACTTGGTCGGCTCGCTCGTTCTGGTATGCGTCGTGGCCTGCGCCGGCACGGCGACGCTCAACGGCGGGGCTTTCGGCCAGGCCATGATGACGGTGGCCGCCGGCAAGATCAACCTCGCCTGGGGCACCATCTTCTTCCGCGCCATCGGCTGTAACTTCCTCGTGTGCCTGGCCGTGTGGATGGGCTTCGGGGGCAAGAGCGTGATCGACAAGATCTTCACGACGATCTTCCCCGTCATGGCCTTCGTCGCGCTCGGCTTCGAGCACTGCGTGGCCAACATGTTCTTCCTGCCCATGGGCGTGGTGGCCAAGGACGTGCTCGGCATCGCCTACACCGGTTCGGCCGATCTGGCGAACCTGAATTGGGGCGGCGTCTTCTACAACATCTCCGCCGCCACCTTGGGCAACATCGTGGGCGGTGCCGTGTTCATCGGCCTGCTCTATTGGATCGCCTACCGCAAGAAGGAAGCGTAAGGGTCGCCGTCCGCGCGTTCGCCTTCGCACGACAAGGGCGCTCTCCCCGCCGGGAGGGCGCCCTTTTTGCATGGGCGAATGCGGGCAAGGTAGGCGAGGCTGCAGGTATGTCGGGCTCGTCGAGTGGGCCGGGCGCGCGGCGATTGCGGCATGAGGCGTCTTGACGATCGCCCGGTTGCTCGCGCAGCGTGCAGCGCCGCCGGTATCGATTCTGCAACAAGGGTGGGAATCGCGGCGTTCCCGCATCACCCGCGCGGCGGTTTGGCTACACTTGGAATTTGAACGAAACGCGGTGCCCGGCACCGCTTTGCATTTTTAGGAGCATGCATGAATGTAAACGACGCGCTTGCGCATGCGCAGGCAATGTTCATCCCCGAATTCCTCTTCGGCATGGGCGACGAGCCCCTCTTCGCCGAACGTCAGAAGAACGAAGACGCCATCGCCGCCCTCGTGGCCGACTATTTCGCCAACCCCCAGCCGGGCTTTTCCTTCGCCGACGTGCTCGACCTCGCCGACCGCAACCGCACGATCTGCGACGAGATCGAAGCCGACGACGGCTCCCGTAGCCAGAACCTGCCCCACGCCCTGCCCGATGCCGACGTGCTGGCCGGCGTCGCGGCGCTCGAAGGCGTGGCGCCCAGCGCGCTTTCGCCCGCGCCCGAAGGCGTGCGCGAATCGCTGCCGCTGCTCTTGACCCAGCATCCCGTGCACGGCACGGTGCTCGGCGTCGACATCGAAACCACGTCGGGCAGCCCCGACCGCGGCTACATCGTCAACGTGGGCTGGGAGCTCATGGACCTTTCGCGCGGCGCCCAACCGCACGACGCGCACGCGGAATACTGCGGCATCCCCGACCGCTACGCCGAGGTGGGCGTGCCCCTGTCCCACATTCACCACATCACCTGGGACATGGTGGGCGACAAGACGCCCTTCCGCGAAAACAAAGAGCTTCACGCGACCCTGCTCGACCTCATGCGCACCTATCCCTACATGGCCCACAACGCCGCCTTCGAGGACAGCTGGTTCACGCTCAACCTGCCGGGCTACGCCGAAGCGCGCAAGGCCGGCGACATCACGGTCGTCGACACGCGCGACCTCTGCCGCGGGCTCGACCCCGACGTCAAGCGCCTGCCCTTCAACACGAAGCCGGCGAGCCTGGAATCGTGGGCGCGCCGTCGCGGCACCCTTTCCAACGACGCCAATGAAGTGCACCTGGGCTTGGACGATACCGACCTGATGCTGAAGACCGTGCGCGCCGAATTCGAGCTGCGCGGCATTCTGTAACGCATTACGAAGGGACCGGGTCGCGGCGCGTCGTAGCGGCGCCCGCGCTCGTCGGCGCCCTGGAAAAAGATGAGGACGGCGAGATTATGAGCGATACGGCAACCTACGAAGTGCCTACGCACATCACCTTCTACGAACGCACGAACACCCCGAGCGAAGAGGGCGACGCCTACTACATCGAGTTCGGCGGCTACTTCTCGATTGAGCGCGACCTGGTCGCCCGCGACGATGCGCCCCTCGACGCCGGCTTCAGGGTCGAGTTCGGCGAAGCGGGCGGCCCCCGCGACGTGCTGCTGCACTTCAGCGAGCCTTTGGCGGCAGGGGAGCTGCGCGAATTCGAGCGCTTCTTCGGCGGCGCCTTCGACGAGGGCGGCACGCAGATGAAGGTCGATCCCGAACGGTTCCTGCGCTTCACGCGCGGTTCGCTGTGGAAGGACTACAACGAGCTTGCGACCAAGCTCGGCCTTCCGATCGATGAAGAAGAGGAAGACGATTTCGAGGACGAGTTCGGCTTCTTCGTATAATTGCAGACAACGGGCGCGACCTTCGCGCGCACAAGATTTAAAGGAGTTGCCCATGGAAGGCGATACCCGCACGCAACCGCCCTTCGAGAGCTTCACGTTCATGACCTTCGAAACGCCGCAGGGCCGTTCCCTGTTCCGCATGAGCCTGGCCGGCGACATGTACGAGCTGCACGTAGAGCAGGGCTCGGCAGCCAATCCCGCGGTCAAGTTCACGCGCACGGTGCCGCGCGAGACGGCGCGGAAGCTCAAGGACCGCCTGGGCGAGCTGGGCGTGTTCAGTTGGGACGAGGCCCCGCAGGCGTCGCCGCGCGACAACCTGGCCCAATGGAGCCTGGCCCTCGTCTTCAAAAAGGACGTCTTCTCGGTCGAGGCGCGCGGCACCAACATGGTGCCCGCCCATTTCGACGACGTGCTCGAAGAGCTCTACCAGCTCGACTTCCCGCGCCCGGCGGCCCCCAAAGAGCCCGAAGCGCCCGTCTTCGACGGCATGCCCTTCGACATGGGCGCCATGCAGAACCTCTTCGGCGCCGACGGCCCCAACGCCTACGCCTTCGAGCAGATGCAGGAAGCGCTCGAAACCATGCGCACCGACCCCGCCCGCTTTCAGCAGATGATGCGCGACGAATTCCGCGCCCTGCCCGTCGAACAGCAGGAGGCCTTCATCAACGCGCTCGCGTCGACCGGCATGGCGTCGCGCGCGTGGTGGGAACGCTTCCTGCGTGGAGAATAGGAGCCCCGTATGGCCATCAACTACCAGAAGGTCGCCTTCACCGCCTCGTACGGTCTGCCCGACCAGGTGCCCGCCTCGACGCTGCCCGAGGTGTCGTTCGTGGGCCGCTCGAACGTGGGTAAATCGACGATCATGAACAAGATCTTCAACCGCAAGCGTCTTGTGAAGGTGTCGAACACCCCGGGCCGTACGCAGAACATCAACTTCTTCAACGCCGGCATCGCCGACTTCGTCGACCTGCCGGGCTACGGCTACGCCAAGGTCGCCAAGAAGGACAAGAACCGCTGGCGCACGCTGATCGAAGGCTACTTCAACCAAGATCGGAAGTTCGCCCTCTGCTGCGTGCTCATCGACATTCGCCACGACGTGAGCGAGCTCGACAAGCAGATGATCGCCTTCCTCAACGCCCGCGAGATTCCCTTCATGATCGTGTTCACGAAGGCCGACAAGATGTCATCGAAGACCGCGGCGCGCCGTCAGATGGCCAAGCTCGTCAAGCAACTTTCGGCTTCGGGCGACGCGGTGGTCGTGGCCACGTCATCGCTCGACGGTATGGGCATCGACGACGTGCGCTCCTTGATCGAGGACGCCATCGCGCAGGCGTCCGAGTAAGGGGTTGCGGCGCGCGAGAGGGCGCGCGGGGGCCGCGGGGACAAGGCGGGCGTATCGCCTCGTCCCCGCGGCCTTTTTCGTGCCCAAATGAGCCCGAAACGCCCCCGTACCTAGTTTGCATGACAAAAAACGACGGGTTTCCCTGCGATTTCAGCACTTTGCATGATAGGCAAATGGGCAGGTCAGAGCCATACTTCTTCCCGTGCTCGCAAAGGGCGGGCACCAATGCGCGAACAGGCGTGCATGACACGCGATTCGCCTTGCGCGGTGCCGCACAGCGCGCCGCGAACGGTGAAAAGACAGTGCGCGCACGCATCTGAAGCCTAAAGGAGGCACTATGAAATTCGGCGGCATCGGCGTTCCCGAGCTCATCATCATCCTCATCGTGGTCCTGCTCATCTTCGGGCCCAAGAACCTTCCGAAGCTCGGCAGCGCGATCGGCAAATCGATTCGCGGCCTGCGCGAGGGCATGGACGCCGGCAAGAAGGAAAAGGACGACGCCAAGGCTGCCAAGGACGCCGACGACGATGACGCCGAAGTAGTGGCCGAAGTCGAAGACGAGGAAGCGGAAGCTCCCAAGAAGAAGGTCGTCAAGAAGGTCGTCAAGAAGAAGACCGAAGACGCGGCCGAAGCCAAGGAGACCGAAGCCGCCGAGGCCTAAGCGCCCCGCACCCTCATCCGCACCCAATGTGAGCGCCTGCCGGGCATGAGCCGGGCGGGCGCTTTTTACGTGCCGGCCGTTGCGAATGTCACGGTCCCGTTGCGGCCGGTTTGCTACCATAGCGTGAAGAACTCAGACGAACGCGCAGGGAGGCTGGCATGGACGCACGCGCCGAATCGCCGGGCCCGCGCTCGGCCGATCTTTCCACCAAACGCGTGGTGGGCTTCGCCTGCAACCAGGCGTTCATCTTCTGCGTCTTCTATATGGGCATGAACCGCGGCTGGCCGCTGGGGTCCTTCACCGTGGAGCGCATCGATCTGCTCTGCATCCTGCTGTTCATGGTGCTCGGCTTTCTACTTGTGCGCTTCCATTCCCGCACCTCGCGCCAGACCCTGCTCACCAAGCCCCTGCTCTTCGTCTATGCGATCGTCATGGCGGGCGCCTCGCTCGCGTTTCCGCAGCTGCCCGATCTTTCCGACGGATGGATGGCCGTGGAAGGGGCCCTCATCGGCTTTTCGGCGGCCTTCATGCTCACGGCCTGGGGCCGCGCCTTCGGCGAGGCGCCCACCTACACGGCCACCTGCGAGGTGCTCGTGGGGTCGCTCGTGGCGGCCTTCCTCTGCCTGGCCTGCTCCTTCATTTCAGTGGTCAACGTGGCTCCCGCGCTCTGCTTTCTGCCGGTGGCAAGCGCCGCGCTCGTGACGGTGCCGGCCTCGACCGGCGAGCCGCGCCGTCCCGCTTCGGGGGCGTCGGGCGATGCGGCGATCCTTTCGGTCAAGGTGCTGGTGGGGACGCTGTGCATGGGCGCGTCGGTGGGCTTCATCGAAGCCTTCTCGAGCGAGCCCGGCGCGCAGGCCATTCCCTACTATCCGGTGTCGATGCTGCTCTTCGGCGCCTTCCTGATCGGCGTGCTCTCCCTGCTCACGTCGGGCGCCCTGCGCGACGTGCGCGCGCTCGACCTGTCCTACCGCATCGCGGTCTTCCTCATGCTGCTCGGCCTGATTGTGATTCCTCTCGCGTCGGCATCCGACCTGCCGACCGGGGGAGACGCTCTCGTGCTCGCCGGCTACCTGGGTCTGCAAGCGGTCTTCATCGCCCTGTTCCTCGTGCTCGCGAAGATCAACGCGATCGACGCGGCCGTGTCCTTCTCGCTGGGCTTTCTGGCTCTCTACGCGGGCGAGTTTCTGGGCGTGCTGCTCGCCAACGTCTTCGACGCCGCCCAGGTCGACTTCCGCACGCCCTATACGGTCGTCGTGATCGCCGGCGCGCTCATTCTGGTGGCCTACATCTTCCTGTTCACCGAACGCGACTTTTCGAACCTGACCGAAATCGTCACCGACGCCGATGCCTTCGAGCTCGCCTGTGAGAAGATTCGCGCCGATTACGGCCTCTCGAAGCGCGAGGGCGAGATCTTGGGCTTCGCCCTGCGCGGCCGCACGAGCGAGCGCATCGCCGGTGAGCTGTCGATCACCAAGAGCACGGTCGACACCCATCTGCGGCGCATCTACGCGAAGGTGGGCGTGCACAGCCGCCAGGAGCTCATCGACTTGGGCGAGAAGCTGCGCAACAAATAACGATAGGGGGCCGCACGGCCCTTTGCATACGGCGGCGCCCGCTGCGCCGCGAAGGAGGATTCCCATGCCGAGCATTGCAGATACCGTCGAACTGCTGCAGAGTTTGGAAAACACCGGCATCGTCGTGGAGCCGACCCGGTGCGCCGTGGTGCGCAACCGCAATGCCGGCTGCCGCAAATGCGCCGACGCCTGCACGTCGCAGGCCATCGTGATCGAGCCCGCGAGCAACACGATCCGCATCGAGCCGGGCAACTGCGTGGGCTGCGGCACCTGCACGACCGCGTGCCCCACCGGCGCGCTCGAAGCCCGCAAGCCCACCGACGTGGCCCTCTTCGAGGCGGCGCAGGCGGCGTGCGCGGCCAACGAGGGCACGGCGGTCATCGCCTGCGCGCCCATGTACGACGCGGCAAAGGATCTGGTCGATTCCGCCAAGCTCGTGCGCGTGCCCTGCCTGGGCCGCGTGGAGGAGGGGCTCATCGTCTCGCTTGCTGCCCATGGGGCCACCCGCGTGCGCCTGGTGTGCGCCGACTGCGCGTCGTGTTCCGAATCGCACGGCATCGACATGGCCGAAACCGTGGTGGCCAACGCCAACCTCCTGCTCGAGCTGTGGGGCAGCGACGCGCGCGCCAAGATCACGCGCAAGTTCCCCTCGTCGGTGCGCAAGGTGCGCAAGGACGCCTACGACAAGAACCGGCGCGCCTTCTTCCACGACCTGGGCAGCGAGGCGCGCGACGCCGTGGGCACCGCGACCGACATGGCGCTGGAAAAGGAGCTCGGCGTCGAATCGAAGACCCACCTGTCACCCACGCAGATCCTCGCCAAGCTGCGCGTGACCGACCACGGGACCCTCCCGCACGCCGTGCCCGCCAAGCGCCAGCGCCTGCTCGACGCGCTCGCCGCTCTGGGCGAGCCGGCCGACGAGCTTGCCGACACCCGCCTGTTCGGCCAGGTCGTCATCGATGCCAGCGCCTGCACGGCCTGCGGCATGTGCGCGGTCTTCTGCCCCACGGGGGCGCTCACCAACGAGGTCGACCGGGACTTCAGCGCGCTCGTGCACTACCCGGGCGCCTGCGTGCAGTGCCGCACCTGCGAGGACGTGTGCCTGAAGAAGTGCCTGACGCTTTCCAGCGAGGTCTTCGTGCGCGACGTCGCGGACGGGCGCATCGAGCGCTATGATTTATCCTCAAATGCGAAGAATGCGGGTACTCATACCATCCTCGGTGTCGCACAGCGCACAATCGGCGGTAACATTCACGACTAGCGCGCGCCGCGCCGTGCGGCGCATGAGGGAAAGGCGTCTATGCTCGCAGAGTCGGTAGTTCCCAGCCCGGCGATTGCCGTGGTGGGTCGTCATAATTCGGGAAAGACCACGATCGTGGAACGAGCGGTGGCGGAGCTCACCGCCCGTGGCTTCGACGTGGGGACGGTCAAGCACCACGGCCACGTGGGCTTCGACATCGACGTGCCGGGGAAGGATTCGTGGCGCCATCGCCGCGCCGGCGCGACCGAGACCTGGATTTCGGCGCCTGGGCAAATCGCGATGATTGCGACCATCCCCGACGAAGCGGAATGCGCGCGCATCGTGGCGCGCATGCCGGGCCACGACGTGGTCATCGTCGAAGGCTACCGTAAGAGCGGCCTGCCCACGATCGAGGTCATGCGGGCCGCCAACCCCCACGATTCCAAGGTCGCCGAAACCTTCTATCAGGCGGCGTGCGACGGCGTGCCGCTCACCTGCGATTTCGTGCAGGCGGCCCGCGCGTCCCGCCGCGAGGCGCCCGCGCCCGGCTCGCCGGTGGACCCAGGCAAGATGCCCACCGAAGCCACCGTGGCCGTGGTGACCGATATCCCCAGGGCGCATGAGGCGGCGGCACGCTACGGGATTCCCTCCTTCGACCTCGCCGACACCCAGGGCCTCGTCAACTTCATCGAGAAGACGGTCGTGCGGCCGCGGATGACCGTGGTGGTGCAGGCCGGCGGGGAGAGCCGGCGCATGGGGCGCAGCAAGGCGACCGTGCCCTTCATGGGGCGGCCGCTGATCCAGCGGCTCATCGAGCGCGTGTGCCACGCGGCCGACGAGCTTGTGGTGACCACCAACGAGCCCGAGAACCTGGCCTTCCTGCACCAGGAGTATCCGCAGATGCACATCCGGCTCGTGCGCGACGAGCTCGACAGGCGCGGGGCCCTGCCGGGCATCTACACGGCGCTGAAGAACGCGACCTACGACGCGGTGGCCGTGGTGGCCTGCGACATGGTCTTCGCCTCGCCGCGCCTGGTGGCGGCAGAGTTCCAGGAACTCAACCGCACGGGGGCGGCCGCCGTGGTGCCGGTGAACCGCAACGGCTACGAGCCCTTCCATGCGGTGTACCGGGCGAGCGCCTGCCTGCCGGCGGTGGAGAAGCGGCTCGAAAAAGGCGACGCGCGCGCCCAGGCCTTCTTCGAGAGGTCGAGATCTGCGAATTCCCCCAGTCGCGCGTGCTCATGGCCGAGCCGGGCGGCCGCTGCTTCATCAACGCGAACACGCCCGACGACCTGGCCTTCACCGAACGGCTCGCCCGCGACGAGGAAAACGGCTTCTACTAATGTGACAACGGGGGCGCGTGATGTTGTCACGGCTGGCCGTGACAACATCACGCGCCCCCGTTGTCACCCCTGCGTTTCGGTTTGCCGGCTGGGTATGGTATACTGTTCCGCACGCTTTAGCACGCTAAAGTGCTCGAGTAGCAAAGGGAACGGAAGGGAAGACCAATGAAGAACATGAAGAAGAAGGCCGCAGCGCTCGCCGTGTGCGCGCTCGCCGCCTGCCTCGGTGCCTTCGTCCTGACCGGCTGCGGTCAGCAGAGCTCGAGCACCGCGAGCTCGTCTACCACGAAAACGCTTACGGTCGGCTTCGACCAGTCGTACCCGCCCTACGGCTTCGTCGCCGACGACGGCAGCTATACCGGCTTCGACCTCGACCTGGCCAAGGAAGTCTGCGAGCGCAACGGCTGGGAATTCAAGGCCGAACCCATCGACTGGGACGCCAAGGACGCTCTGCTCGGCCAGGGCGCGATCAGCTGCATCTGGAACGGCTTCACGATGGAAGGTCGTGAAGACTCCTACACCTTCAGCGACCCCTACATGCTCAACGAGCAGGTTATCGTCGTGAAGAAGGGCTCGGGCATCGACGATTACGCGGGCCTTTCCGGCAAAACCGTCATGACCCAGGTCGATTCGGCTGCTCTCGACGTGCTCGAAGGCGACAAGGCCGACCTGGCCGCCACCTTTAAGGGCGGCGCCCCTCAGACCATCGCCGACTACAATAACGCCTTCCTGCAGCTCGACTCCGGCACGGTCGACGCGGTCGCCTGCGACCTGTCGATCGCCCAGTACCAGATTTCGGCCAACCCCGACAAGTACGTGCAGCTCTCCGAGCCCCTGTCCACCGAGCACTACGCCGTGGGCTTCGCCAAGGGCGACACCGAAACCGCCCAGCAGGTCACCGAAACCCTGCGCGAGATGACCGAAGACGGCACCGTGCAGCAGCTGTGCGAAAAGTACGCCCAGTACGGCCTGAGCTACGACAACTGGCTGTTGAAGTAGCCCCGCCGCCGCCACCAACGAGCGCGAACCCCTCCCGCACCCGCGCGGGAGGGGTTCGCCTGTGCTGGTAGGCCGAAACGCTCGGGTTCGCCGACCGCGCGCCGCGCGGAACCCGCGCCTTCCGGCCCACCATTCAAGAAAGGAACGATCGTGGATTTTGGAACGATGCTCGGCCTCATGGGGCAGGGCCTCATGCTCACCGGGCAGATTTTCGTCGTCACGCTGGTGGGCGCACTGCCTTTGGGCGTGCTCGTCGCGCTCGCCCGCATGAGCCGGTTCAAACCGCTTGCGGTCATCGCGACGCTCTACATCTCGATCCTGCGCGGCACCCCGCTCATGCTGCAGCTCATGGCGCTCATGTTCGGCCCTTACTACCTCTTCGGCGCTCAGATGGGCGCCGACTGGAAGTTCTGGGCCTGCGATATCGGCTTCATCCTGAACTACGCCGCCTACTTCGCCGAAATCTACCGCAGCGGCATCCAGTCGATTCCGCGCGGCCAGTACGAAGCCGCCCAGGTGCTCGGCTATACGCGCGCGCAGACCTTCATGAAGATCGTCCTGCCGCAGGTGGTCAAGCGCATCCTGCCGGCCATGGGCAACGAGATCATCACCTTGGTGAAGGACACCTCGCTCGCCTTCGTTCTGGGCATCATGGAAATGTTCACCCGCGCTCAGGCTATCGCGGCCTCCCAGGTCAGCCTCGTGCCCTATGCGATCGCGGCGGCCATCTACTGGGTCTGCTGCCTGATCATCGAGTTCATCCTGAACCGCGTGGAAAAGAAGCTCGATTACTACCACGACTAATCGCGAGGGGTCGCGCCCGCCGCGCGCGACGCGACCCCGATTTCAGAAGGAGCATCCGCTATGGCAGAAGAAACCGCGCACGAGGGCACCGGGAAGGTGCTCGTGTCGCTCGAGCACGCCAAGAAGAGCTTCGGCGACGCGCCGGTCTTGAAGGATATCTCGCTTTCGGTGCGCGAAGGCGAGGTGTGGGGCATCATCGGCCCTTCGGGCGGCGGCAAGTCGACGCTCCTACGCTGCTGCACCCTGCTCGAAACGCTCGACTCGGGCACGCTGCGCTACGAAGACATCACCGTGGCCGAAGACAACGGCGCCGGCCATTCGGTCTACGCCGACAAAGCGACGCTCGCCAAGGCCCGCCAGCGCTTCGGGCTCGTCTTCCAGAACTTCAATCTCTTCCCCCACTACACGGTGCTGCAGAACATCATCGACGCGCCGGTGAGCGTGCAGAAGGTGCCCAAGGACGAGGCGATCGCCCGGGCCCACGAACTGCTCGAGAAGATGGATTTGGCGGGCAAGGAAGACTACGTCCCCTGCGACCTTTCGGGCGGCCAGCAGCAGCGCGTGGCGATCGCCCGCGCCCTGGCCATGCGCCCCGACGTCCTCTTCTTCGACGAACCCACGAGCGCGCTCGACCCCGAGCTCACGAAGGGCGTGCTCAACGTCATTCGCCAGCTGGCCGAAGAGAAGATGACCATGGTTATCGTGACCCACGAGATGACCTTCGCCCGCGACGTGGCCGACCACATCGTGTTCATGGACGCCGGCGTCGTGGTCGAAGAGGGTCCGGCCGAACAGGTCATCGACCACCCGCAGCACGAGCGCACCCGCGCCTTCCTGGCCAACTACGGGGACTAGCCCCGTGCGCGCCCTGCGCTGGTGCGCCGCCGCGGTCCTTCTGGGTGCCGTGTGCGGACTGGTCGCGGTGGCCTTCGAAGCCCTGTCCTTCGGGGCCGAAGGGGCCTTTCGCGCCGCGCCCGCGCTTCTGGCCCTGCTGCCGTTTTCGGGCGCGGCGACCGTGTGGGTCTACCACCGGCTGAAGATTCCCTTCAATACCGACGCCCCCAACGTGATCGCCGACCTGCGCCGCGACCGCACGGTGCCCGGCAGGCTCGCCTGCGCCCTGCTCGTGTGCGTGCCGCTTGCCAACCTGGGCGGCGGGTCGGTGGGACACACCGCCGCGGGCCTGCAGATGGGCGGGGCGCTCGCCGACCCCTTCGTGCGCTTCGTGGGCGGGCGCGAAGGCGATGCGCGCGTGCTCATGATGGCGGGCATGGCCGCGATGGTGGCCTCCCTGCTCTACACGCCTCTTGCCGCCGTGGTCTTCGTGGTCGAAATCTGCCGGCAGAGCCGCGCCCAGGTCCTCGACGTCCGCATGCTGGCCGTCCCGCTGGCGGCGGGCGTGGCCTACGCGATCGCGAGCGTCTTGGGCATCGGCCGCATCCAGCTGGGCCCCGTCGCCGTTCCCGAAGCGGGCACGGCCTGGATTGCCGCCTGTGCGGTGGGAGCGGCCTGCGCGGCTTTGGGCCTGTTGTTCGTCTTCGCGCTCAAGGCCCTGCGCACCTTCTGCATCAAGGCCTTCGACAATCTGTATACGCGCATGCTCGTGGGGGCGGGCGCGGCGGCGGTCCTCACCCTTCTTGCGGGCGCCGACGCCGCTTCGGGCACGGGCGGCGCGACCGTGGCGGCCCTGTTCGCGGGCGCTCCCGTCGATTGGTGGGTGTGGCTTCTGAAGTTCGCCCTCACGGCGATTTGCCTGGCTTTCGGGTTCAAAGGCGGGGCGATCATGCCCGTGATCTGCATGGGGGCCTGCGCCGGCTGCGCCTTGGGACAGGCGGCGGGCTGGCCGGTGCCCTTCGCGGCGGCGGTGGGCATGACGGCATGCATCGCCGCAGCCGCCCGCAGCCCCTTCGGCGGCTTCCTCATGGCCGTCGAGGTGTGCGGGTTGGCGGGCGCGCCCTTCTTCGCGCTCGCGGCCTTCTTCGGAGCGGTGGCGGCACGTCGCGACTCGCTCTACGGCGGCATCGACTGGACGATCGACCCGCGCCGCTGGGCCCTGGTGGGCAAGCGGATCGTGTCGCGCAGCCACCTGCATCGCTAGTGCGTCCGTGGTGTGTCGGGACGGTTCTCTGTGGCGCAGCTTGCTGCGTCACAGAGAACCGTCCCTGACACGCCCCGCCCCTTCACGGTTCGTCTACAATAGCAGGCGGCGTTCGTTCGGCGGGCCTTATCGGTCGGCGGACGGATGCCGTGAACGGAAACAGCCGACAGAAAAGATGCGCATGCGCAAAAAAACGAAGATCATCTGCACGATCGGCCCAGCGGTGGACAGCGAGTCCACCCTGCGCAACCTCATCGAATCGGGCATGGACATCGCGCGCTACAACTTCAGCCACGGCTCTCACGCCGCGCATAAAGCGCGCATGTTGCGCCTGAAGAAGGTCCGCCGGGAAATGCAGGCCCCCACGGCCATCATGATGGACATCAGCGGCCCCGACATCCGCACGGGCCGGCTCGCCGGCAACGAGCCGATCCGCCTGCAGGCCGGCCGCCACATCACCCTCACCGAACGCGAGGTCGAAGGCACCGACCGCCTGGTCACCCAGTCCCACAAGGGCCTGTGGCGCCAGGTCGAGCCGGGGACCTCGATCCTCATCGACGACGGCCTCATCGAGCTTGCCGTCGACGAGGCCCGCGACGACGGCGACATCCTCTGCACGGTGCAGAACACCGGCATGCTCGCCAACCACAAGTCGATCAACCTGCCCGGTACGCCGCTCAACCGTCCGGCGCTCACGGCCAAGGACCAGGACGACATCCGCTTCGGCATCGAGATGGGCGTCGACTTCATCTGCGTCCCCTTCGCCCGCAGCGCCAAGGACATGCGAATCGTGCGGTCCTTCCTGGCCGAAAACGGCGGCGCCGACGTGGCGCTGATCGCGAAGATCGAAAACGCCGAAGGCGTGCGCAACGCAGAAGAGATCGTCGAAGCCTCCGACGGCGTCGTGATCGCCCGCGGCGACCTGGGCGTCGAAGTGGGGCCCGAACGCGTGCCCCACGTGCAGAAGAGCATCGTGCGCCTGTGCAACCAGCACCGCACGCCGGTCATCATCGCCAACCAGATGCTCGACTCGATGATGCGCCATCCACGCCCGGCCCGCGCCGACGCGGCCGACGTGGCCAACGCCGTCTACGACGGGGCCGACGCCCTCATGCTCACCGGCGAAACGGCGGTGGGGAAGTACCCCGTGCCCTCCGTGCGCATGATGGTGAAAATCGCCACGGCGAGCGAGCCCTACGTGAAGGCCAACCCGGCCAACGTCGAAGACTATCCCACCGACGAAGAGCGGTGCGCGTCGATGGTGGGCCGCAGCGCCGTGCACACGGCCGAAGCCATCCACGCCCGCTGTCTGGTGGCGCCCACCACGTCGGGCCGCACCGCCCGCCTCATCTCCAACCTGCGCCCCAGCATGCCGATCTACGCCGTCACCCAGCGTGAGCGCGTCATGCACCGCATGCAGCTTCTGTGGGGCGTCGAGCCCATGCTCGCCCCCGTCGAGAACGCCTCGATGTCGGAGACAATCGAAGCGGCCCGCGCCGAGGTCTGCCGCCGCAAGCTCGTGGAGCCGGGCGACCTGACCGTCTTCACCGCAGGCGACGCCCAGACGAGCCCTATTCTGCCGCACTGCCCCGAAGGGGTACAGGAAGCGGCGCCCACCAACGTCATGCACGTGGTGCAGATCAAAGCAAGCGACGACGCCGCGAAGGAGGCGTAAGACCATGTCCGTGCACTACCATTTGGCCATCGACATCGGCGCCTCGAGCGGGCGGCACGTCATCGGCTACGTCGAAGACGGCGTCATCCATCTGGAAGAGGTCTACCGCTTCGACAACATCCAAATCCGCCGCAACGGCCACGACTGCTGGAACATCGAATCGCTCTACGAGAGCATCTTGGAAGGCCTGCGCGCCTGCAAGCGCCGCGGCATGGTGCCCGAAACCATGGGCATCGACACCTGGGGCGTCGACTTCGTCCTCGTCGACGGCGCGGGCGCGCTCGTAAGCGACGCGGTGGCCTACCGCGACGCCCGCACCGAAGGCGTGCCCGAACGCTTCGACCGCATCATGAAGCCGGGCGCCCTCTACCGCACCTGCGGCATCCAGCGCCAGTCCTTCAACACCCTCTACCAGCTCATGGCTCTGAAGGGCGAGCACCCCGAACAGCTCGAGGCGGCCGCGCGTTTCCTCATGGTGCCCGACTACTTCAACTACCGGCTCACCGGCGTGGCGGCCAACGAATACACCAACGCCACCACGACCAACCTGCTCAACGCCCGCACGCGCGATTGGGATCCGGCCGTGCTCGACGCGATCGGCGTCGACCGCGATCTCTTCGAAAAGCCCCTCATGCCCGGCGCCACGCTCGGCGGCTTCACGCCCGAAGTGCGTTCTGCCGTGGGCTTCGACTGCCGCGTGATGCTGCCCGCCACCCACGACACCGGCTCGGCCTTCCTTGCCGTGCCCGCCCGCGACGACGACGCGGTTTACATTTCGTCGGGCACCTGGAGCCTTCTGGGCGTCGAACACGAGGGCCCCATCACCAGCGAAGCCGCCCGCCTGCAGAACTTCACCAACGAGGGCGGCTACCAGGTTCGCTTCCGGTTCCTGAAGAACATCATGGGCCTGTGGATGGTCCAGTCGATCCGCCGCGAGCTCAACGGGGTCGACTACGTGGAGGGCAAGTCCCACCGCAGCACGGCCATCACCTGGGACGGGGACGGCACGGTGGGCTTCGGCGACCTCATCGAGGCCGCCCGCGCAGCCCGGGGCTTCGAAGCCTACGTCAACGTCAACGACGACCGCTTCCTTGCGCCCGCCTCGATGATCGACGAAATCCGCGCGGCCTGCCGCGAAACCGGTCAGCCCGTGCCCGAAACGGTGGGCGAGCTCATGTGCTGCGTCTACCGCAGCCTGGCCCAGTGCTACGCCAATTCGATCTCCGACCTGGCCGCCCTCACCGGCCGCGACTACACCTCGATCAACATCGTGGGCGGCGGCTGCCAGGACGGCTTCCTTAACCAGATCACCGCCGACGCCTGCGATCTGCCGGTCTTCGCCGGCCCCGTGGAAGGCACGAGCCTGGGCAACCTGATCGTCCAGTTCCTCGATGCCGGCGACTTCGCGAGCCTGCAGGCGGCCCGCGACGCGATTCATCGGTCCTTCGATATAGGTGTTGTGGAACCCACGGTGGAGAAGAAGTAAAATCAGCCACGGCTTAGCTACATTCCGTATGCGGTTGGTTTAAACGGTATGCGGTCTGAATGGAGCAGGGGCGTCCGATGGGGCGCTCCGCTTATGCTCACACGCACAGAGAAAGCGAGAACTATGAGCGACATCTACGAGTACGCGAAGGAAGCTTACGCCGCGTACGGCATCGACACCGACGCCGTCATCGACAAGCTTTCCCAGAAGCCCATCTCCATGCATTGCTGGCAGGGAGACGACGTCATGGGCTTCGACCAGAAGGACAACGCCGCGTCTGGCGGCATCATGACCACGGGCAACTACCCGGGCCGTGCGCGTACCTTCGAAGAACTCACCGCCGACTTCGAAAAGGCGGCGAGCCTCATCCCTGGCAAGAAGCGCATCAACCTGCACGCTTCCTACGCCGTCTTCAACGAAGCCAACCCCTGGCACGACCGCGACCAGCTCGTCTACGACGACTTCAAGCCCTGGGTCGAATGGGCCAAGAAGAACGGCTACGGCATCGACTTCAACCCGACGCTTTTCAGCCACCCCATGGTCAACCACGGCCTCACCGTGTCCTCGCCCGACAAGGCGACGCGCGACTTCTGGATTCGCCACTGCATCGCCTGCCGTAAGATCGCCGAACGGATCGGCGAAGAGCTCGACGACATGGTGCTCAACAACTTCTGGATCCCCGACGGCCTGAAGGACGTTCCCACCGACCGCTACGGCCTGCGCGAGAACTTGAAGAATTCGCTCGACGAGATCTACTCCTTCGAGACCCCGCACGTGGTCGATTCGATGGAGCAGAAGCTCTTCGGTATCGGCGTCGAGGGCTTCACTGTGGGCAACCAGGAGTTCTACGTGTCCTACGCGGCCAAGAAGGGCGGCAACTTCGTCGTCCTCAACGACCTGGGCCACTTCAACGTGGGCGAAGACGTGCCCGACAAGCTCTCGAGCCTGTCTCTGTTCTTCCCCTACATCCCGCTGCACGTCACGCGCCCCATGCACTGGGATAGCGACCATGTGACGCTGTTCAACGACACGATGAAGGAACTCGGCGAGGAAATCGTCCGCGTGCCCGGCCTGTGGGAGAAGTCGATGATCGGCATGGACTTCTTCGACGCCGCCATCAACCGCGTGGGCGCTTGGGCCACCGGCATGCGCACGATGGAAAAGGCCCTGCTCTGGGGTCTGCTGCAGCCCACTGAGCGCCTGAAGGAGCTGCAGAACACCTTCCAGGATTCCGAAAAGATGATGGTGCTCGAACAGTTCAAGACCATGCCCTTCGGCATCGTGTGGGACGAGTACTGCCGTCGCGCGGGCGTGCCCACCGACGCCAACGTCTGGCCCAAGGTCAAGGAATACGAGGACGAGGTCCTCTCGAAGCGCGCATAAGCCGCTGCACGATATGCCGGGGACGGGAGCCGTCCCCGGCTTTTTTACGGAAGGAAGTATGATCGGCAATGCCAATCGAACAGAGCAACTGCATCAGGCGCTTCGTGCGCACCTGCACCGACGGATGGGAGCAGGGTTGGCACGAGCGCAACGGCGGCAACCTTACCTATCGCATGACGCAGGAGGACTTCGACGTCTGCGAGCCCTACTTCGACCTTAAGGGCGAAGGCCACGAATGGGTCGAATTGGGCATCAAGGCCCCGAGCCTGGGCGGCCAGTTCTTCATCACCACCGGGTCGGGCAAGTACATGCGCAAGGTGAGCATCGACCTCACCGATAGCATCGGGATCGTCGAGCTTTCCGAAGACGGCAGCGTCTACCGCAAGGTCTGGGGCCTATCCAACGGCGGTCGCCCCACGAGCGAGCTGCCCACCCACATCATGAACCACGCGGTGCGCGCCAAGGCCACCGACGGCGAGAACCGCATTATCTACCACGCGCATTGCCCCAACGTGATCGCCCTTTCCACGATCGTCGAGCCCGACGCCCGCACGTGGAGCCGCATCCTGTGGAAGTCGATGACCGAATGCATCATCGTCTTCCCCGACGGCGTGGGCGTGGTGCCCTGGATGGTGCCGGGCGGCGCTGCGATCGCCGAGGCCACGAGCAAGCTGATGGAAGACTACGCCGCCTGCGTGTGGACCCAGCACGGCCTGTTCGTGTCGGGCTCGAGCTTCGACGACGCCTTCGGCCTCATGCACACGATCGAGAAGTCGGCCCAGCTCTATCTCATGGCCAAGGCGGCCAACGGCGGCGCGGAGCCTACCTACCTGATCTCCGACGACCAGCTCAAGGCCGTCTGCGACGATTTCAACGTGGAACCCAACCGAGCGTTTTTGGACTAGGTGAGAACTATGACCGTAAGGAAAACCGCTGAAGGACGCACGATCCAGGGCTTCAAGATGAAGCTCTATCCGGGATTCGCCGCCGAATACGAAAAGCGCCACAACGAGCTGTGGCCCGAAATGCAGGACATGATCCACGAATACGGCGGTCACAACTACAGCATTTTCATCGACGAGGAGACCAACACCCTTTTCGGCTACATCGAGGTCGACGACCCCGAAACCTACGCCAAGTCGGCGGATACGCCGATCAACCGCAAGTGGTGGGACTTCATGGCCAGCGTGATGGAGACCAACGCCGACAACTCGCCGGTTTCGGTCGACCTGCCCTGCGCTTTCCACCTCGACTAACGGGGCTTCATCGCGCGCAGCAGACGCGCGCGTTTCAAGCGAAGCGAGCGCTCGCCGCCCGGTGGGCGCTCGCTTGTTGTGTGCACATCTGGAAAAGAAAGGATTCTTGTGTCACTCTCCCAAGAACGTAAGAGCACCATCGCGGTGTCCCTTACCAACTTCCTCGACTCCGGCTGCATCGTGGCCAGCAGTCTTGGTTTGACCGCCTGGGCGGCCGCCTTCGGCTTCGATGCCGGCATGGTTTCGATCCTGGGCGCTATCGGCGCCAACGCCTTCGGCGCTGCCGTGGGCGCGCTCATCGGCGGCTTCCTCACCGACCGTTTCGGGCGCACGATCATCTACCGTTACAACCTGCTCGTCTACGCGTTCGGCGTGCTGCTGTGCATGATCGCCGCCAATCCGGCCATGATCATCGTGGGCATCGTGCTGTCCGGCCTGTCGGTCGGTGCGGGCGTGCCGGCGTCGTGGAGCTACATCTCCGAGACGAGCGCGTCGGTGCATCGTGCGGCCAACATCGGCATCAGCCAGTTCGCCTGGAGCTGCGGCCCGGCGATCATCTTCTTCCTGTCGCTGATCATGTCCTTCGTCGTGACCCCGATGGTGTCGGCGCGCGTGCTCTTTTTCGTGCTGTTCGTCGTGGCTCTGGTGGCCTGGAACATGCAGCGCAAGCTGCAGGAGTCGGCCGACTGGGCTGAAAAGAACCAGGCCCAGGGCGAGAAGGTCTCCTTCGGCCGTATGATGGCCAACGCCCTGAAGAACCCGATCAACATCAAGACGATCGTCTTCCTGGTCGCCGTCTACCTGACCTGGAACCTGGCCGCCGGTACGAACGGCCAGTTCATGCCTTACCTCTACGCCGCTGCCGGCAACATCGACGCCACCGGCCAGAGCGTTCTGGGCCTCGTGCAGTGGGTGCTCGTCGCCGTATGCTCGCTGGCGATCTTCAGCAAGCTGGGCGACAAGGTCCCTCATCGCATCCTGTTCGGCGTGGGCGCTCTCATGGCCCTGCTGTCCTGGGTTGCCATCGCGATCTTCGGCGTGTCGCTGACCAACGGCACGAGCGATTCCATGGGCTGGGTCCTGTGGGTCTACGTGATCCTGTGGGGCGTGTCCGCCGGCTTTTCCGCCCAGTGCTTCTATGCGCTGTGGGGTACCGAGCTGTTCCCCACGCAGTACCGCGGCGGCGCGCAGGGCATCATGTTCTTCCTGGTGCGCGCAGCGCTGGGAATTTGGTCCCTCGTGGGCGTGGGCGCCATCATGGGCGACATCTCCGCGAACCCGGCCGGCTTCTTCCCGGCTGCCGTGATCATGTGCGTCGTGCTGCTCATCAGCCTGGTTGTGGGTGTCGTGTGGTGCCCCAACACCCAGGGCAAGACTCTCGACGAGATCACCAAGGAGCGCTACGGCGACACCATCTAGCGTGGTCGTAGCATTTGGTTGCGCGAAAGCCCCGCGGCATCTTGCCGCGGGGCTTTTTATGACGACGGGGGCGCGTGATGTTGTCACACCA
>JALCHN010000021.1 GCA_022644775.1 Eggerthellaceae bacterium | reverse complement strand
GGGGGAAGCCCGTGGGAGGATAGGGCGTCGCGCTCGCGGAGGGCGCTTTTTCTTTTTTCGCGCAGGGGGCCGCCTTCGGGCGGCCCCTTTTCGCGTTTGCGGGGCCGTCCGCGCGCGGGCGCCGAGCGGCGCGCATTGCCTGCTTATTCTGCCTGACGGGCGCGAGCCCGGCTCGAAGGGCGCGGTAATCAGGCGAGAGTGAGGCAGCGCCCTGCGTTCTTTTCGTTTCTGCCTCGTTTCGTATTTCCCGATACTCTGTTGACTTCGTTGTGTGGCCAGGCTCGGGGTACACTACTGAAATGCCGAGAACAAACACTCTGCAGTTGAGGTAGCGATACAGGAGAGACTATGGGAAAAATCGCCATGAAGACCCCGCTCGTCGAAATGGACGGCGACGAGATGACGCGCGTGCTCTGGAAGCTGATCAAGGAGCAGCTCATCGAGCCCTACGTCGATTTGAAGACCGAATACTACGACTTGGGCCTCAAGCATCGAAACGAAACGCGCGACCAGGTCACTATCGATGCCTCGAACGCGACCAAGAAGTACGGCGTGGCCGTGAAGTGCGCCACGATCACCCCCAATGCCGCGCGCAAGAAGGAATACGACCTCGACGAGATCTGGAAGAGCCCTAATGGCACCATCCGCGCCCTGCTCGACGGTACGGTTTTCCGCGCCCCGATCATCGTGAAGGGCATCGAGCCCTACATTCCTACTTGGAAGGCCCCCATCACGATTGCCCGTCATGCCTACGGCGACCTCTATCGCGACGTCGAGATGAAGGTTCCGGGTCCGGGCAAAGTCGAGCTCGTCTATACCCCGGCCGACGGGAGCGCCGAGCAGCGCGTCACCGTGCACGACTTCGATGGTGCCGGCATCGTCGAGGGCATGCATAACATCGACGCGTCGATCGAGGGCTTCGCGCGCGCCTGCTTCAACTATGCGCTCGAAACCAAGCAGGACCTTTGGTTCGCAACCAAGGACACCATTTCCAAAACCTACGACCATCGCTTCAAGGATATCTTTGCCGACCTTTATGAAGCCGAATATCGCACCCGTTTCGAAGAGGCGGGGATCGAGTACTTCTACACGCTCATCGACGATGCGGTCGCACGCGTGGTGCGCAGCGAAGGCGGCTTCATCTGGGCCTGCAAGAACTACGACGGTGACGTCATGAGCGACATGGTGTCAACGGCGTTCGGGTCCTTGGCGATGATGACGTCGGTGCTCGTGTCGCCGCATGGCTATTGGGAATACGAAGCAGCGCATGGCACCGTGCAGCGCCACTACTACAAGTACCTGCGCGGCGAGGAAACCTCGACCAATCCGGTCGCGACGATCTTCGCTTGGACGGGCGCCTTCCGCAAGCGCGGCCAGCTCGACGACCTGCCCGAGCTCGTGGCCTTTGCCGACAAGCTTGAAAAGGCCACGATCGACACGATCGAATCCGGCGAGATGACGGGCGATCTGGCCCGCATTACGACGCTTGCGAACCCGCGTCAGCTCAATACCGAGGACTTCATCGCCGCTATCGCCCGTCGTTTGGCCTAGCGGTCGTGCACGGGGTGCCTCTGCCTTGCAACGGGGCAGCGGTGGCCAGCGCGGTCCGTTCATGTGCGCAAATCACGCTCTCGTGTCCGCTCAAAGGGTTGCTTTAGTTGGTTGGAGTATACTTTGATTGGACTATTGGGTTTTGATTCGCAGAGAGTCAGAGTGAAGGGTTGATGCTCGTGACAGATAACGAGACGATCGATGAACTGGTTAAATCGGCAATTATCAAACAGGGCCTGCTGATGAAGATCATCGGCGAGCTGAAGGGTTCGTCGCGCCGCGCCCGCCAGACGGCCGCGCACGTAGTAGGAGGCGTTGCCAAGCAGAAGCCCGAGGTGCTCGTGCCTTACGCAGACGAGCTCGTAGACGCCCTCAACCGCCCCGAAGCGCAGACGCGGTGGGAATGCCTCGATGCGCTCACGGAAATCGTGCCGATCGATTCCCGTGCCTGCGACAAGGCGATTCCCGGTGCGGAAGCGTCCCTGTTCGACGAATCGAACAGCATGGTGCGCCTTTCGGCCATGCGTTTCCTCTGCCGCCTGGGAGCCACGACCGAAAACCGGTCGGAGAAGACCTGGCCCCTCATCGACGAGGGCATCCAGTGCTACCACGGCGATTTGGGCTTCCAGGAAATGCTCAACGCGGTCATCGGCTTTTCCGAAGGCAAGCTTTCCGACAAGGTGAAGGACGAGCTCAAGGACCGCATGGCCTTCGACGCCAAGAACGGCAAAGGCGCCCTGAAGGCGCGCGCCAGCCAGATCATCGATAACCTTTCCAAGTAACCATCACGCACACGCATGCGCAGCACGGGCCGCGCACCGGCCTTTCACGGGGCAGGTGCCGCGGCCGTCGCGTATCAGACGAGAGGGGCGGCCGAATGGCTGATCAGAAGAACCTTGCGACGCTTAAGGTGGGCGACGCGACCTATCGCTACTATCCGGTACGGGCGCTGCCCGGCGCGGAAAAACTGCCGTATTCGCTCACGGTGCTGCTCGAAAATATCCTGCGCAACGTGCCCGACCCGGCAGAGGCGCGCACGCTTGCCGACCGCCTGCTCGAGGCCGGCCTTGCCGGCAAAGCCGGCGGGGAAGTGGCCTTTTCGCCTGCGCGCGTGCTCTTCCAGGACTTCACGGGCGTGCCCGTCTTCGTCGACTTCGCCGTCATGCGCGAAGCCTGCAAAGAGCTCGGCGGCGACCCGCGCACGATCAACCCCCAGGTGCCCTGCAACCTGGTCATCGACCATTCGGTCATCGCCGACGAGTTCGGCTGCCAGGCGGCGCTCGCCGACAACATGGCCACCGAATTCCACCGCAACCGCGAGCGCTACGATTTCTTGAAGTGGGCGCAGCACTCCTTCCAGAACGTGAGCATCGTGCCGCCCGGACAGGGCATCTGCCATCAGCTCAACATCGAGCGGTTCGCCCAGGTGGTCATGACCGCCGAAACCGACGAGGGCACCACGGCCTACTTCGACACCCTGGTGGGCACCGACAGCCATACCCCCACCGCCAACGGCATCGGCGTGCTCGGCTGGGGCGTGGGCGGCATCGAAGCCGAGGCGGCGGCCCTTGGCCAGCCGATCACCCAGCTCGTTCCGCGCGTGATCGGCGTGGAGCTCACGGGCGAGCTGCCCGAAGGCGTGGCGGCAATGGACGTGTCGCTGCGCTTCGCCCAGATGCTGCGCGAAGAGGGCGTCGTGGGCTGCTTTGTGGAATGCTTCGGCGAGGGCGTGGGCAACCTCACGGCCACCCAGCGCGCCTGCATTTCCAATATGACGCCCGAATACGGCAGCACCTGCACCCTGTTCCCCGTCGACGAGCAGACGATTGGCTATCTGCGCCTCACGGGCCGCAGCGAAGAGAGCATCGCACTGGTCGAGGCCTACGCCAAGGCCCAGGGCCTGTGGAACGACGGTTCCGAGCGCACCTACGCCAAGGTCCTCCATCTCGATCTGGGCACGGTGGAACGTAGCATCGCCGGTCCGAGCCGCCCGCACGACCGCATTTCCTGCACGGGCGCCAAGCAGGCCTTCGAGCGGATCTGCGCCGACCGCGGCGTGAGTGCCGAGCGCGCCACGGTCACGATTGCCGGCGTCGACTACGAGCTCGCCCCGGGCGCGATCGCGATCGCCGCGGTGACGAGCTGCACGACGGCCACCGACCCGGCCATGATGCTCGCCTGCGGCCTGCTCGCGCGCAACGCGGCGGCGCGCGGCCTGGCTCCCAAGCCTTGGGTGAAGACCATCCTGGCCCCGGGCAGCAAGGCGACCGAGCTTCTGCTCGAACGGGCGGGCCTCATCGAAGGCCTGCAGCAGCTCGGCTTCTACACCTGCGGTTTCGGCTGCATGAGCTGCATCGGCAATTCGGGCCCGGTCCTGCCTGCCCTGCACGAGGTCGCCGACAAGATCGAGCTCGCCAGCGTGCTGTCGGGCAACCGCAACTTCGAAGGCCGCATCTCGCCCGACGTGTCCCAGAACTACCTGAGCGCCCCGGCCGGCGTGATCGCCTATGCGCTCGCGGGCACGATGGACTTCGATTTCGAAACCGAGCCGCTCGGGCGCGACGCCCAGGGCCAGCCGGTCTACCTGCGCGACATCTGGCCGAGCAACGCCGATGTTGCGGCGCTCATGGCCCAGGTGGTCGACCGCGACCTCTTTGAAGAAGGAGGCAAGGGCCTCTTCGAAGGCGACGAGGCGTGGGACGCGCTCGACCGTCCGGCGAGCGACGTGTTCGCTTGGGACGAGGGCTCGACCTACGTGCGCCGCGCCACCTACTTCGACGGCATGACCAAGGAGGTCGCCGCGCCTGCGCCGATTCAGGGCGCGCGCGCCCTGGTCAAGCTGGGCGACTTCATCACGACCGACCATATCTCGCCGGCTGGCGCGATCGCGCCCGATTCGGCCGCGGCCCGCTACCTGCGCGAGCGCGGCGTGGCCGATGCCGACTTCAACACCTACGGCAGCCGTCGCGGCAACCACGAGGTCATGGCGCGCGGCACCTTCGCCAACGTGAAGCTTTCGAACGCGCTGGCAGACGGCAAGAAGGGCGGCTGGACGCGCGACCTGATTGACGGGGACGTGAAGCTGATCTTCGACGCGTCGGAAGACTACCGCGCGGCGGGCGTGCCGCTCGTGGTCCTTGCGGGCAAGATGTACGGCAGCGGGTCGTCGCGCGACTGGGCGGCCAAAGGCCCCATGCTCTTGGGCGTGCGCGCGGTCTTCGCCGAAAGCTTCGAGCGCATCCACCGCAGCAACCTGATCGGCATGGGCATCCTGCCCCTGCAGTTCGAAGAGGGCGAAAGCGTGGCGAGTTTGGGGCTCGACGGAACCGAGACCTTCTCGGTCGAGCCGATCGACTTCTCGCACGGCCTTCCGCAGCCGGCGCATGTCCGCGTGCATGCCGAGCGCGCCGACGGTTCGGCCGTCGACTTCACCTGCACGGTGCGCATCGACACGCCCACCGAAGGCGCCTACTATGAACATGGGGGCATCCTGCAGTACGTGCTGCGCAACCTGACGCGCTAGGCCCCGTGCGCGGCCGGGACGTCGCGCGACGGCGGTCAATGCGAAGGTAACGGACGGGCGCTACCGAAAGGGCGGCGCCCGTTTCCTGTATACTGAGCCGAAATCGACCACGGATAGCGCAGCCTAAAGGGGGATACGCTGTGGATAAGAAGCAGATGGAAGAGTATTTCAAGATGGTGGGGTTCGACCCGTCGTCGACCGACAAGAAGAGCGGCGACGCGGGCGCGAGCCCGGGGAAGGAAGGCAAGCGCGCCCGCGGGCAGCGCGTTCCCTTCGAGGCGGGCAAGGACGCCGCAGGCGGCAGCCCCTTCGGCGGGGGCAACCCCTTCGCCGGCTTCGGGGGTCACGGGCATGACGGGGGCTCGGGCGACGGCTCGTCGTTCGATTTCGACGTGCCGGCCCTGCCGCGCAAGACCCTCATCGTGCTCATCGCGGTGCTCGTGGCGATCATCGCGATTGCCTACTGGTGGTTCCATCCGCCGATCAACATTCACTCGTCCGACCTGTGGGTGTTCCTGGCGATCTTCGTGATCCTGCCTTCCTTCATCACCTTCCGCACGATCAGCCGCTCCTACGCCACCGGCGACGGCAAGCGCGAGCGCAGCGAGAAGAAGGCCGCCCGCTTCAAGCACCTGTCGTGGGTGCCCGTCGCGGTGGCCGTCGTGGGCATCGTGGGGGCGGTGGCGTCGTACTCGATTTGGCCGGGCAACGCCGAAAAGTACGCTTCGCTGCTCCACGTGGAGGACAGCGACTTCGCTTCAGACATCCAGGAAGTCGACTACAACTCGATTCCCGTCATCGACAAGGAATCCTCGGTGCTGTTGGGCAACCGCACGCTCGGCGAGATTCCCGAATACGTGAGCCAGTTCGAGATCTCCAACATCTATTCGCAGATCAACTACCAGGGACGGCCGGTTCGCGTGAGCCCGCTCGAGTACGCCGACCTCTTCAAGTGGTTCTACAACAAGGACACGGGCGTGCCCGCCTACGTGCTCGTCGATATGGCGAGCCAAGACACCCAGGTCGTCCGTCTTGACCAGCCGATCTACTACGTGGATTCCGAACCGCTCGAGCGCAACATCGACCGCTACGTGCAGTTGAAGTACCCCTTCTACATGTTCGAAGAGAAGAGCTTCGAAATCGACGAGGACGGCACGCCCTGGTGGATCTGCCCCGTGCAGGACCGTACGATCGGCCTGTTCGGCGGTGAGACCATCTCGCGCGTGGTGCTCGTGAACGCGAGCACGGGCGAGACCCAGGACTACGCGATCGGTGACGTGCCCCAGTGGGTCGATAGGGCCTACCCGAGCGATTTGGTCGTGCAGCAGTACAACTGGTACGGCAGCCTGAAGGGCGGCTGGCTCAACAGCTGGCTGGGCCAGAGCGGCGTGGTGCAGACCACCCCCGGCACCGACGGGAACGCGGGCTACAACTACATCGCCAAGGACGACGACGTCTGGCTCTATTCGGGCGTGACGAGTGCCACGGCAGACAACGCGATTGTGGGCTTCGTGCTGGTGAACCAGCGCACGGCCGAAACGCACTACTACAGCGTGGCCGGCGCGACCGAAGAATCGGCGATGAAGAGCGCCGAGGGCCAGGTGCAGAACCTGGGCTACCATGCGAGCTTCCCGCTGCTGCTCAACATCAACGGGCAGCCCACCTACTTCATGGCCTTGAAGGACGACGCCGGCCTGGCCAAAAAGTTCGCGATGATCGACATCCAGCGCTACCAGAACGTGGCAATCGGCGACACGGTGGCCGACTGCCAGAAATCCTACAAGGCGCTGCTCGCGACCAACGGGGCGGTGGGCGCCGTCGACGAATCGTCCCTGCAGAAGGCCGACGGGCAGATCCGCACGATCTCTCAGGCGGTCGTCGACAGCAACACGCACTTCTACCTCACGCTCGAAGGCGACGGCAACATCTACGACTTCCCTCTGCCGAGCATGATCGACGTCGTGCGCTATGGCGTGGGCGACGATATCGCCTTCACCTATGTGGATGGCGATCCCACCTGCACGGTGCAGTCGATCGAGTCGAGCGCGGCGGGCGGTTCGGATGCGAGCGCTACAGCGAGCGGGTCGTCTTCGCAGGCGGATGACACGGCCGCAGCGAGCAACGGCGCGACGTCATCGGACGCTTCGAGCGCCTCGTCTTCGGCGCAAGCGGCTGCCTAGGCGCCCCGCGCGTGGTGAAGCTGTGACGAATCGGCGGGGCAGGGCTGTGATGTCTTGCAAGCGGCCCGGCTGTTTGGCATACTATCATGGCTGCAGAAATGCGGCCTATGAGTGGAATAGTTCCGCTGCCAAAGACAGCCGGCACCCGTTCGGGTTTAATCGCGCAAGCGGCCTGCCGAGGTGGTTCAGATAACGCTTTGAGCTTTGAACGACCTCCTGCTGTCCGGCAGGAGGTCGTTTCTTTTTCAAGACGCGATCCTCCCTTGGGGCGGAACCCGTTTTGGAAAAGAAGGAGGTGTACTACATGCCCAACGCTCAGAACAAGGAAACCCTGGAAAAGATCAAAGGGGAGCTCGAAGGTGTCTCCGCGCTGTGGGTTGTCGACTATCGCGGCCTGACCGTGAAGGAAGTCCAGCAGCTCCGTCGCGACATCCGCGAGGCCGGCGCGCACATGGTGGTCTACAAGAACACCCTGGTGAAGCTGGCCCTCAGCGAAGCCGGCCAGCCGACGATGGAAGACATCCTCGACGGCCCGAACGCTTTCGTGTTCGCCGATGGCGATCCTGCTGCCGCTGCGAAGGCCCTGAAGACCTTCGCCAAGGATAACGAGAATCTCGAGATCCGCGGCGGCATCATGGACGGTGTCGAGTACGACGCAGCGCAGGTCGAGGCTATCGCTTCTCTGCCTTCCCGCGAAGAGCTCTACGCTTCCATCGCAGCTGCTATCGCAGGTGTGGCGCGCGGTCTTGCCGTTACGATCAACGGCGTGCCGCAGGGTCTGGCGCAGGCAATCAGCCAGGTTGCCGAACAGAAGCCCGCTGCCTAGCGCAGCATTGTGGCGCAGCGCGCCGCGCACATTTGACATTTCGAGTCGCGCGAAGACGTGCGGCTCCCTTGAAAGGAAACTAACATGGCTGTGACCAAAGAAGAAATCATTGAGGCTCTGAAGGAGATGTCTCTGCTCGAGGCTTCCGAACTCGTCAAGGACATCGAGGAGACCTTCGGCGTTTCCGCCGCTGCTCCCGTTGCCGTGGCTGCCGCTCCGGCTGCCGGTGGCGAAGCTGCCGCTGAGAAGACCGACTTCGACGTCGTGCTCGAGGGCTTCGGCGACAACAAGATCGCCGTCATCAAGGTCGTTCGCGAGATCACCGGCCTGGGCCTGAAGGAAGCCAAGGCTGCCGTCGAGGCTGCTCCGAACACGCTCAAGGAAGGCGTGAAGAAGGAAGAGGCCGAGGAAATCAAGGCCAAGCTCGAGGAAGCCGGTGCTGCTGTAACCCTGAAGTAAATCGCTTCGGTTGCATCATCGCTTTTAGCGAATCGCCAAGGACCGCGCAGGGAGTGCCCGCGCGGTCCTTTTTGTGTCGGGGTGGAATGAGCCGAAGAGACGTGACCCCATTGACCATTACAGGGGAATGCTTGCGCCAAAGAGAACCGTCTCCCGACACGCCCGGTGCGCTCGCTTGCAACCGTCGGTTGGCGGAATGTAAAGGTCGCTTGGTAGACGCAACCGGGCATATCGGGCATGCTGGAATCGTCCTTCGGGGAAGGAGAATCCCGTGATTCTGGCGGAAAAAATCGTCGATCTGAGGAAGAAAAGCGGATGGTCCCAAGAGCAGCTTGCCGAAAAGCTTGGGGTGAGTCGCCAGTCCATTTCGAAATGGGAGAGCGCTCAGTCGACGCCCGACATGAAGAAGGTCGTGGCTCTGTCGGAGCTCTTCGGCGTGTCGACCGACTATCTTCTGAAGGACGACAGGGAAGACGCGGAAGGGGCCGCCGTTTGTGGCGAAGAACCGGACGCGGCGGCGTGCGACGGGGCATCGCTCACGCCCGTGTCCATGGAAGACGCATCCGCCTTTCTGGCGCATAACGAACGCAACGCACGCAGAATATCCCTCGGCGTGATGCTCTGCATCCTTTCGCCCATAGCGCTCATCGCTTTGTCGGGCGCGGGAGCCGCCCACCTCGTTTCGCTCAGCGAAGACCAGGCAACCGTTGTGGGTATGATCGTCTTGTTCCTACTCGTTGCTCCCGCAGTGGCTCTCTTCATCCAGGCAGGGCTTCACGACGAGCCGTTCGCCTACCTCAAGCAGGACAATCTCGATACGGCCTACGGGGTGGAGGGCATGGTGCGGGAACGCCAGCGGAACCACCGCGCCTCCTATACGCGCGAGCTCACGTTGGGCATCGTGCTCTGCGTGGCGTCGTCCATCCCTCTGTTCGTTGCCATGGCCCTCGCGGGCGATTCGACTGACGCCCCGATAGTGGGTTTCTACGAGTGCATCGGCGTGTGCTTGCTCCTCTGCTTCGTCGCGGTCGGCGTGTATCTGATTGTGCGCACGTGCTGCATCGAGGACGGCTGCAAGGTACTGCTCGAGGAAGGCGACTACGACCGCGCAATGAAAGCGGTCAGTCGCCGTATCGGCAGCATCTATTGGCCGGTGGTGACGGCTGTCTATCTGCTCGTGAGCTTCCTTACCGTGGGCTGGGCGATTACCTGGGTCATCTGGCCGGTCGCGGGCGTCCTGTACGGGGCGATAACGGCGTTCTTGAAGATGCGGATGTAATTCGCGGGCGCCGGCGGAATGAGTCAAAGAGATGTGACCCCATTGACTCACGTTGACTCAGCGGGCGTCGGGGCCCTGCTTGTGGCGGTTGTAGTATTCGGCCTTGTCTTGGTACATGCGGTGGTCGGCATCGGCGATCGCATCGCTGATGTGGGAGCCATCGGCTATCCAGGTGGTGCCGATGGCAAGGCGGTGATGGCCGTTGTCTCTGATGAGACGCACGAGCTTTTCGCATCCGTGGTCGAAATCGCTCCGCGAAATGAGGGGAACCAGCACGATGAATTCGTCGCCGCCGTCGCGATAGACGTTCGCGGCGCCCCAAATCTGCGAGAGAGCGTTCGCGGCGAACTGCAGCACTTCGTCGCCGGCGCAATGGCCCTGCTCGTCGTTGGTTTCCTTGAGCCCGTTCACGTCGGCGAAGATGATGCCGACGCTGCCGTTCATGTGGGAGAGCAGTTCCACCTGTTGGGAAAGGGCCGTGCGGTTGCCGACCCCGGTGAGGTCGTCGTGGCGGCTGAGGTATTCGAGCTGGGTGACCAGATTGTGGTTGGCGATCTTCGCGCCGATGAAGTACGACACCGATTCCAATATCTCCTTGGTGTTCACCAGGTCGGACACCTCGTAGTTGTCGGCGCCCAGGTAGCCGACGATGCGGCCCTCGCTATAGAAGGGGGAGCAGAGCAAGCGCTTGATCCCCTGCCGTTTCAGGTTGTAATAGTCGATAGGGTCATGTTCTTTGAGCAACTCGATATCGGGAATCACCACGCTCGTGTCGTGTTTGAGGAATTCTTCCCACCCGCCGATGTATTCGTCGTAGTTGCGGTTCTGCAGGGTGTCGATTTCCGGCCTGATGCCTTCGGCGCACCATTCGAAGGTGTTCGAAACGGTGATGCCGTCGGTTTCCAGAACGTAGAGCCGGTCGGGTTTGACGTAGGTGCTCAATTGGGCGAGGGCGCCGTCCATGCAGGCGCGGTAGTCTTCACCGCTGTTGAGACGGCGCGAAACCCGCAGGACGATGTCGTTGGTGACGCGCAGCCGATTGATGGCGGCGTTGACTTTCTGCTGGTGGTCGACGTTGGTGAAGGCGTAGGCCACGAGGTCGGGCTCGGAAAGCGGGCTCACGGTGAAATCGAGCCAGTGATCGATTTCGGGTGCGAAGATGGTGTCGTGCACGGCCTTGCGGGTGGTGACCGCCTGGTAACAGTAGTCGAGCCAGCGCGCGTCGGCCTCGACGTAGGAATCCATGAACGAGTGCCCCAGAAGCTCGTCTTGGCTCTTGCCCGCCATCGTGCAATAGCATTCGTTGACGTAGACGTAGCGCGTGTCGACGCAGCGCGTGCGGTCTTCGTCCATGAGCACCCGATACACCGCATAGGCCACCGGAATGTCGCGGAAGGGATCGGGTGTGAAGAGCGGCTCGTGCATAGTTCGCTTTCTGTGGATGTGCGATGCGATTATATATCACGTTATATCACGAGCCGATGCCGCTTTGCCTCTCTGCGGCGGAATTGTCTGTACGTCGTAAACAAAAGCCCCTCTGAGCGTCAGAGGAGCTTTGCAATCCGGGCTGTCGAACCGCGCTTCCTCGGGACGGCTTGGCGCGTGCGCCTCGCATGCTCTCTGCTGCGCGGGGTGGGCAGGGCTCCCTACATGCTGTGGCGAGCGAGCTCTTCGTCGCCGGTCCACAGCACGACCTCGCCTGCTTCGAGGGTGGCGGGCACGTCGATGAGCCGCTGGTTCGACGAGCCGCGGAAGCGCAGGGTGATGTCGTGCAGGTCGCGCTCGAAGGGCCCGTCGACGAGCACGTCGATAAGCGAGAGGAGCTCGTCGGTCGCGTCGGTATGGCGCGGGCTCTGCGGGTCGACGAGCGCCTCGAAACGGTCGCCCGTGTAGCACCAGATGTTCTTGCCCGGCGCTTCGGCGCGCACGCGGCGCAGCAGGGGCACGAGGCCATGCTGGTTGACCGGTTCCATGGGCTCGCCGCCGAGCACGGTGAGGCCTTCGACCCAGGGCGCTTTCAGGCTCTCGATGATTTGGTCGGCCACCTCGTCGGTGAACTCCTGGCCGAACGAGAAGTTCCACGTTTCGGGCTGGAAGCATTCCTTGCAGTGGTGGGTGCAGCCCGACACGAACAGGGACGTGCGGACGCCTTCGCCGTTGGCGATGTCGGAGTATTTGATGTTGCCGTAGTACATGGTCTCCCTTTCGCAGCAGAAGGCCCGCACCGTCGCAGAGCGCTGCGGGCGGGTGCGGGCCTTTTAGGCTATCGATGCGCGCTTACAGGTGCAGCACGCGGTCCTTGATCTCTTCGGTGCGGCCCTGGTTCCAGAACTGGGTGCCGATGTAGCCGCAGGTACGGCGGGCGACGTTGAGCGTGCTCTGGTCGCGGTTGCCGCAGCTGGGGCATTCCCACACGAGCTTGCCGTCGTCTTCGACGATCTTGATCTCACCGTCGTAGCCGCACTTCTGGCAGTAGTCGCTCTTGGTGTTGAGCTCGGCGTACATGATGTTCTCGTAGATGTACTGCATGACCGAGATGACCGCTTCCAGGTTGTCCTGCATGTTGGGCACCTCCACGTAGGAGATGGCCCCGCCGGGGGACAGGCGCTGGAACTGGCTCTCGAACTTGAGCTTGGTGAAGGCGTCGATGTCCTCGCGCACGTTCACGTGGTAGCTGTTGGTGATGTAGCCGTGGTCGGTGATGCCGGGCGCGATGCCGAAGCGGCGCTGCAGGGCCTTGGCGAACTTGTAGGTCGTCGATTCGAGCGGCGTGCCGTAGAGGCTGAAGTCGATGTTGTGCTCAGCCTTCCATTCGGCGCACTTGTCGTTCATGTGCTGCATGACCGAAAGCGCGAACGGGGTGGCGTCGGGGTCGGTGTGCGACTCGCCCGTCATGAACTTCACGCACTCGTAGAGGCCGGCGTAGCCCAGGCTAATCGTGGAGTAGCCGCCGTAGAGCAGCTTGTCGATCGTCTCGCCCTTTTCCAGGCGCGCGAGGGCGCCGTACTGCCACAGGATCGGGGCAGCGTCGGACAGGGTGCCCTTCAGGCGGTTATGGCGGCACATGAGGGCCTTATGGCACAGCTCGAGGCGTTCGTCGAAGATCTCCCAGAAGCGGTCGACGTCGCCCTCGCTCGACAGCGCCACGTCGACCAGGTTGATCGTCACGACGCCCTGGTTGAAGCGGCCGTAGTACTTGGGCTTGTCGGGCTCCCAGTTCTTGGCGCGGGCCACGTTGTCGTAGCCGTTGCCCGAACGGTCGGGGGTGAGGAAGGAACGGCAGCCCATGCAGGTGTAGACGTCGCCTTCGCCTTCGACCTCGCCCTTGGAGAGCTTGTACTCGCGCATCTTCTTTTCGGAGATGTAGTCGGGCACCATGCGCTTGGCGGTGCACTTGGCGGCGAGCTTGGTGAGATAGAAGTAGGGGTCGCCTTCGTGGATGTTGTCGCTTTCGAGCACGTAGATCAGCTTCGGGAAGGCCGGGGTGATCCAGACGCCCTTTTCGTTCTTCACGCCCTGGTAGCGCTGGCGCAGCATCTCTTCGATGCAGATGGCAAGGTCGTGCTTCTCCTGTTCGTTTTTAGCCTCGTTGAGGTACATGAACACGGTGATGAAGGGGGCCTGGCCGTTGGTGGTCATGAGGGTGACCACCTGGTACTGGATGGTCTGGACGCCGCGGCGGATCTCGTCGCGCACGCGCTCTTCGACGATCTTGTCCATCTTTTCCTTGGACGGTTCGAGGCCGAAGGAGTTCATCTCGGCGATGACCTGGCGGCGGATCTTCTGACGGCTCACGTCGACGAAGGGGGCCAGGTGGGCCAGGCTGATGGACTGGCCGCCGTACTGGCAGCTGGCCACCTGGGCGATGATCTGCGTGGCGATGTTGCAGGCGGTCGAGAAGCTGTGGGGCTTTTCGATGAGGGTGCCCGAAATCACTGTGCCGTTCTGCAGCATGTCTTCCAGGTTGACCAGGTCGCAGTTGTGCATGCGCTGGGCGTAGTAGTCGGCGTCATGGAAGTGGATGATGCCCTCTTCGTGGGCTTCGACCACGTCTTCGGGCAGGAGCATGCGCTCGGCCAGGTCCTTGGACACTTCGCCTGCCATGTAGTCGCGCTGCACCGACACGACGGTGGGGTTCTTGTTGGAGTTTTCCTGCTTGACCTCTTCGTTGTTGCATTCGATGAGGGCCAGGATCTTGTCGTCGGTGGTGTTGGAAGCGCGCAGCTGGTTCTGCACGTAGCGGTAGATGATGTACTTGCGGGCGACTTCGTAGCAGCCCAGGGCCATGATCTCGTCTTCCACCATGTCCTGAATCTCTTCGACCGCGGGGGCGTGGCCCAAATGCTCGCAGCGGTCGGTGACCTTGTTGGCCGCAGAGAGGATGTCGGCCTGGGACAGGCGGTTTTCGGGCACGACCTCTTCGTTGGCAGCGGCAATGGCGTTCACGATCTTCGTGACGTCGAAGACGACTTCGGACCCGTTTCGCTTGATGACTTTCATCGGCTCTCCTTAGCGTCGTATGCCTTGGGGCGGCGTGCGTCCTAAGGCGGGAAATGAGGGTGGTGCGTGCGGTCCGCAGCGAGGGTGAAACTCGCGCGCCGCGTTTCTACGCATACTGTTATGCCTTGAAAAAAGATGGGGCGCAAGGCTTGACATTGGAAGGCCGTGACAATTCCCGAAAGTTGGGGAGTGCAGCACATATAGAATCCATAACTCGTATAACCACAACATATAGTGGTTAAAAATGGAACATACCCAGTAGCAATAGGACGGTGGAAAGGGTGGACACAGGTGTCCCGAAAACGGTGTGCCACGCCTTGGAGCGGGCGGTTTGCAGCCTCCGCCTGCGCGGTGGAGACGGTGGAGAACCGCATTGGGCTCGGTCGAAAACGCGGAAGGACCGTGCGGGCGCCGTGCAGCGCGGGCGGGGTGCGAAACCTACATGTGGGGGTTGCCCGCGCGGCCGACAACGGGTAGAGCGCACAGGCCCCGTGACACAGCGAGCGCCCGGCAGGCCGAAGACCGCCGGGCGCTCGCGCGAAGGAATGCGGGGCCGTAGTCGACCCTCTGCGTTTCGGGCTTAGGCGAGGGCGAACAGGGCCGCGCCGATGGCGCCGGCCAGCTGGGCGCGGTCGTCCACCACGAGCGCATGGCCCATGGCCTCCTCGATCGCGCGCACGACGCCTTCGTTTTTGGCCACGCCGCCGGTCATCATGCAGGTGTCGTTGACGCCCACGCGCTTGGCAAGGGCCGCAGTGCGGCGGGCGACCGACCGGTTGAGGCCCGCGACGATGTCGGGCAGGGGCATGTCGTTGGCCACGAGCGAGACGACCTCGCTTTCGGCGAAGACCGAACAGGTGCTCGAAATGGACACGGCGTGCCCGCTTTTGGCGCCCAGGGTGCTCATCTCGGCGAGCTCGACGCCCAGGGTGCGGGCCATCATCTCCAGGAACCGGCCCGTGCCCGCGGCGCACTTGTCGTTCATCGCGAACGAGGTCACGTTGCCGTGCTCGTCGACGGCGATGGCCTTGCTGTCCTGGCCGCCGATGTCGACGATCGTGCGCACCTGGGGGTTCAGGTAGTGGGCGCCCTTGGCGTGGCAGGTGATTTCGGTCACCGAGCTGTCGGTGCTGCCGATCGCGTCGCGCCCGTAGCCGGTGGCCACGACGGCGGCAATCGACTTCCGCGGGATGCCCGCCTGGTCGAGGGCTTCCTGCAGGCTGCGCTCGGCGCTCGCGCTCGCGCTGCCCCGGGTGGGGATGATCGCGCTCGCCACGATTTCGCGCTTGCCGTTCATGATGACGACGTCGGTAGAAGTGGAGCCGGAATCGATGCCGGCGACGAGGGTGTCTTCGGTGATGGTCATGGCGGGGCCTTTCTTCTGCGCGCCCTCGAGCTCTTCGGCGAACGCTTCGACGCGCGTGCGAAGCTGCTCGCTGCCCGATTTGGTGTAGTCGCTTTCGATCTGGAGGAAGGGGACCTGGGCCGCCGCGTGCCAGCGCGCCCCTTCGGGGGCGTAGTAGTCGCAGAAGCGCAGGGTGTGGTAGACGATGCCGGTCAGGTGCGGGTCGGCGAGGATTTGGCGCCGACCGCCCGTGCGCTCCATGCGGGCGCAGGGAATCTGGCCGAGCAGGGAGGCGGCGTAGGCGGAAAAGAGGGCGTCCTCGTCTTCGGCGTCGTCTAAGGGCGCCACGCTGCGCAGGCCCGTGCAGGTGAGGTTGCGCACGGGAAGCGACAGGGCGGCCTGCACCACCTGTTCGGTGTAGTGGTTGGCGCGCACGCCCACGAGCCCCACGTAGTCGTAGTCGACGGGCGGCTGGGGAGCGAAGGCGGCGCGGAAGGCGGTTGCGTTGAAGGCCTTGCCCGAAAACGCCGCGTAGGCGCGCGCGAGCTTGCCGAGCTCGAAGGCGAAGCGGTCGATTGCGCAGGCGTCGGCGCAGTGGGGCAGGTCGAGCAGGTAGACGAAGCGGCATTTCCCCGACGCCTTCACGATGTCGAAGACGCGGCGGTTGGTGTCGCAGCAGTTCACCAGAACGAGCTGGTCGATCGCGCCCGAAAGGGCCTTCTGCACGACGTCTTTGCCGAAGCCGCACAGGTTGGGGTGGACGAACTCGTCGGCGGCCGCGAAGTCTTCGGGCGCGTCGTCGAAGGGGGCGCAGGTCTCGCCGAAGCCCGCGAACAGCTCGACGGGGGCGTACTTGCAGGTGTAGATGACGGTCACTTAGGCCTCCTGTTCCGCGCGACGGGCTTCGAGCAGTTCGAGGAAGGCGTTCAGGCGGGTGGCGACCTGGCCCTCGCTCGTGTTCACCCTATCGCAGCCGTCGCCGTCGAGCACCAGGCAGGGGTAGCCAGCGTCCTCGATCGCGGTCTTGGCCAGGTGGGCGGCGCCCAAGGTCATCTTGCAGCCCCAGTGGGCGAAGTAGACCACGCCGTCGGCATGGGTGCGCCGGCACAGGTCGAGCGCGCGCTCGATGCGCAGGTCGGTCGAGCCGTTGTAGGCGCTGTAGACCATGCGGCGGGCGAGCGTCTCGTAGGGCTTTGCGGGGTCGATCGGGGTGGCGAGCCCGTCGACGATGATGTCGGTCGCGGCGATGTAGGCGCGGTCGTTGAAACTCAACGCCGACACGATTGGCGGCAGCATGTTGGGGATGACGTGCATCCACACGAGGCGCAGGCCGTCGGCTTCGGGGGCCGCGTCGATTTCGGCGGCGAGGCGGCGCGCGAAGGATTCCGAAAGCTCGGAGCCGAGCATGACGCGCAGGGCGACCATCGCGTACATCTCGCTCGTCATGTCGTTGGCGAGGTAGCGGGTGGGCTGCATGTCGAGGTAGTGGCCGTAGTCGGCCGCACAGCGCTGCTCGCGCACCAGGCAGCGCGACAGGTCGTCGTCGGTGGGGGCGGTGCCGTGCACGTCGCCCACGAACTCGGGCAGCTGGCGCAGGCGGTCGGCTACGAAGGCCACCGAATCCTCGCTGTGCTCCCAGGGCACGTCGATGAAGAAGGCGGGCACGTTGAAGGCCTCTTCGGCATGGGGGAAAGTGACCATGTTGCCGTCGCAGGCGATGTTGGTGTAGACGATCGACTTGGGCTGGGGCAGGATGCCCGATTCGAGCGCGCCCAGGAAGGTGCGGTGGTAGCTGCAGAGGGTTTCGGGGAAGCCCGCCTGCTCGGCGTCGCGCAGCCAGTACTGCTCGCACTGGGTCCCGGCCAGAAACGCGGAGATGACCTCGACCGAATAGGGGGTCACGCCGGCCGTGTGCAGGAACTCGGTGGGGGTGAACAGGCTCGTGGCCGCGGCGGTTTCGGGATGGTCGAGGGCGTTCCGCACGAGCTTCATCGTGTCGACCGCGATGCGCTGGCGGCTCTTGGGCAAGCGGGGGTTGGGGGCGACGGAGAGCTTGGCCTGCTGGGCGGCGTATCCGGCCAGCAGGATCTTGCGCGCGCCTTCGGGGTTGGTCGCGGCTTGCTCACCCACAAGCCGGCCGAACAGGGAAACGACGTTCATGGAAACCTTTCGATAAGCTAAGTAATGCATACTAACGCAGTCGCGGTCCCCGTGCACGCGCCGCGCGCCTTCGGACTTGGCGCTCTTACGGGAAAACCCTTGCGTTGGACGCGCGCGGCCTGCGATATAGTGGTAAAGAGCGCTTCCGGCGCCCGCGGCCGTCGATTCTGCCTTTCCGATGCGCCGCCCGCCCGTGCGCTCGCTCGCCCTGCGGCATTCTGCCTCGCCGCACGCACCCATTCTGCAACGCAACGATCAATCCAATCGATAGCACGCGCGCCCGCGACGCCCGTCCCGGGGCCTCGCCTCGCCGGGCAACCGAAGGGCACGCGCGAGAAGGAGAGCAACATGGTCGATCGTCATCCGATGTGGAAAGACCTAGGCATGGACCTCGAAGCGCACGACCAGCTGTGCGAAGCGCTTCCCGCCGCGTTCGGCGACGTGTTCCTCACGCAGAAGATGCGTCCCGAGGGCATGGCCTTCTGGGACATGGTCGCCGCCGACGTGCACGGCATCCGCCCCGCCGAGCTCGTGGAAGAGAAGAAGAAGGGCCGCAAGGTTTTCGGCACCTTCTGCACCTACGTGCCCGACGAAGTGGTCATCGCCTGCAACGGCATCGTCACGGGTTTGTGCGGCGGTTCGGAATTCTGGGTTCCCGAAGGCGAGAAGTACCTGCAGAACGACGTGTGCCCCCTGGTCAAGGCCTCGCTCGGCGCCCGCATGGGCCGCACCTGCCCCTTCTTCCGCCTCGTCGACGAAATCGTGGGCGAGACCACCTGCGACGGCAAGAAGAAGATGTACGAGATCATGGCCACCGACGTGCCCATGCACATCATGGAAACGCCCCAGATGAAGCGCCCCAAGGACATCGACTTCTGGGCGAGCGAGATCGCCGATTTCGCGCAGAACGTCCAGGAGGTAACCGGCGTCGAGCTCACGGCCGAAAATCTCGCCCACGCGATCGACGTGATCAACGCCCGTCGCCGGGCCCTCGCCCGCGTCTACGAGACGCGCAAGAACCCCGACGTCATTCCCATTTCGGGCACTGACGCTCTGCTCATGATGCAGATTGCCTTCTTCGACGACCCCGAGCGCTGCACCCAGATGGCCAACAAGCTTGCCTGCGAACTCGAGGAGCGCCTGCGCGACGGCGTGAGCGTGTTCCCGGCCGGCACCAAGCGCATCCTGCTCACGGGCACGCCGCTGGCCATCCCCAACTGGAAGCTGCACCACATCATCGAGACGAGCGGCGCGGCGATCGTTTGCGAGGAGAACTGCACGGGCACCAAGTTCTTCCGCAACCTGGTCGACGACACCCAGACCACGCTCGAGGGCCAGTTCCGCGCCCTGGCCGAGCGCTACATGAAGATCAACTGCGCCTGCTTCACGCCCAACCGCGCCCGCATCGACGAGGTGCTCGAGCTGGCGCGCGACTACCAGGTCGACGGCGTGATCAACACCAACCTCAAGTTCTGCACCACCTTCAAGACCGAGGCGCCGGCGCTCGAAAAGGCGCTCGAAGACGCGGGCATCCCCGTGCTCGACATCGAGACCGACTACACCGACAACGATGCCGGCCAGCTGCGCACCCGCGTCGAGGCCTTCGTGGAGATGCTGGGCTAGTGCGTATCGACGAGCGCATCGCCGACGTCGTCCGGGCGCATCCCGGCGAGCCGATCGACTGCTACGTGCTCATGCCCGACCACGAAGCGGCCTTCGATCTGCACGAAGCGGCGCGGGCGGCGGGCCTTACCGCCCGTATCACGCCCACGCCGCGCGCCACGCAGGCCTGCTGCGGCGTGTCGCTGCTCGTGGGCCGCGACCAGGTGCGCTCCGTGCTCGACGTGGCCCGTCGGTCGGATATCGCGGTGGAGGGCGTGGTGCCTCTGCCGCGCCAGTTGGACGCGCGCCGCGACCGCTATTGCTAGTACACTGCGAGCAGGGGCCGCTCGCCTTGGGCGGCCCCTACTCCCAAGAGAAAGGAACCATCCGCATGGAACTGACTATCGACGCAACGGGCCAGGAGTGCCCGATCCCGGTCGTGCGCGCCAAGAAGGCCCTCGGCACGATCGACGAAGGCACGGTCGAGATGATCGTGGACAACGAAACCGCCATGCACAACCTCGAGAACCTCGGGCGTGATCTGAAGTGCGAGACCACCGTCGAAGATGCCGGCGACGGCACCTTCCACGTGCTCCTGAAGAAGACCGAGGCGTCCGCCGTCGCCGAGCCCGCCGCTTCGGCCGGCACCCGCGTGGTCGCCTTCGGCAAGGCCGTCATGGGCGAGGGCGACGACGAGCTCGGCGCCAAGCTCATGAGCGCCTTCGTCTTCTCGCTCACCCAGCAGGACGTCCTGCCCGACACTCTGCTCTTCTTCAACGACGGCGTGAAGCTCACCACCGAAGGCTCGCCGGTTCTCGAAGACCTGCAGAAGCTCGCCGACGCGGGCGTCGAGATCCTGAGTTGCGGCACCTGCCTGGCCTTCCACGACTGGACCGACAAGCTGGCCGTGGGCGGCGTCACCAACATGTACGTGATCGCCCAGAAGCAGCTGGAAGCCGGCGTAGTCGTTCGTCCGTAGGGGGATCATGGCTATCTACTTCGACAACGCGGCGACCACGATGCGCAAGCCGCCCGAAGTGGCCCGCGCCGTGGCCGCCGCCATCGATTCGTTCGGGGGAGCGGGCCGCGGCGTGCACGAGGCCTCGCTCGACGCCGGGATGACGATCCACAAGACGCGCAAGCAGGTCGCGCGCCTGTTCAACGCCCCCGACGCCAAGCGGGTGGTCTTCGGGCTCAACGTGACCGACGCCCTGAACGCGGTGATCGACGGGCTGCTGGGCCCGGGCGACGCGGCGGTGACGACGGCGGCCTCGCACAATTCCGTGCTGCGGCCCCTCTTTCGCAAGCAGGACCGCGAGGGGGTCGACGTGACCGTCGTGCCCATAGCGCCCGACGCGAGCCTCGACCTTGCCGCCTTCGACGCCGCCTTCACGCCCGCCACCAAGGTCGCGGTCGTCACGCATGCGAGCAACCTCACCGGCGACGTCTACGACGTGGCAGCGCTCGCCCGCATCGCCCATGCCCACGGGGCCCTGCTCGTGGTCGACGCGGCGCAGACGGCGGGCCTGGTACCGATCGACATGCAGGCCCAAGCGCTCGACGTGGTCTGCTTCACCGGCCACAAGAGCCTCTACGGCCCGCAGGGCACGGGCGGCGCGGTCGTCGCGCCCGGCGTCGACCTGCCCGCCTACCGAGAGGGCGGCACGGGCGTGCACAGCTACGACCGCCGCCAGCCCGCGATGTATCCCGAGCATCTGGAGGCGGGCACGCCCAACGCCCACGGGCTCGCCGGCCTTTCGGCGGGGCTCGACTATATAGAGAGCAAGGGCGTGGAAGCCCTGCACGAGCAGGTAGGCGCCCTGGCAGACCGCTTCGAGGCGGGCGTGCGCACCATCCCGGGCGTCACCGTGCTGGGCGGACACGCCACCCGCGAGCGCTGCGGGATCGTGGCGCTCAACGTGGGCGGCGTCGACGCGGCGATCGTGGCCGATGCCCTGGCGCGCGACTATGGGATCTGCGTGCGGGCGGGCGCCCACTGCGCCCCGCTCATGCACCGGGCCCTGGGCACCGAACGGCAGGGGGCCGTGCGCTTCAGCTTCTCGTCGTTTACTGCCGAAGAGGAGATCGACGAGGGCATCGAGGCCCTGCGCGCGAACGCCGGGGAGCTGCTATGAGGAACGCGCGCGTGAAGAAGCCGCACGTCGTGGTGACGTTCTCGTCGCTCGACGACGCGGCCGAATGCGAGATGGCCGCCCGGGACCAGGGGATGCCCGGGCGCATCATTCCCGTGCCCTCCGAGATCTCGGCGGGATGCGGAATGGCGTGGGCGGCGCCTGCCGAAGCGGAGGCCGCCCTGCGCGCCGCCCTTGCGGCCAACGACCTGCCGCACGAGGGCGTGTTCACGGTGGATTTGTACGCATAAAGGGGAAGAGATGACGGCACGTATCGGAATCGACATAGGGTCCACCGCGTCCAAGGTGGCGGTGCTCGAAGGCGACGAGCTGGCGGGCACTCTGCTTCTGCCCACGGGCTTCAACAGCGCCGAGGTGGCGGCCCGCGTGAAAGACGAGCTCGCCCAGCGGGGCTACGCGCCGGGCAACAGCCGCATGGTGGCCACCGGCTACGGCCGCGTGGCGGTGCCCTACGCCGACCGCACGGTGACCGAAATCACCTGCCACGGGCGCGGGGCCGCCTACCTGTTCGGCCCCGACGGCGTGGTGGTCGACGTGGGCGGGCAGGACACCAAGACGATCAGGCTCGTGGGCGGCCGCGTGGTCAAGTTCCTCATGAACGACAAGTGCGCTGCGGGCACGGGCAAGTTCTTGGAAGTCATGGCCAACCGGATGGGCGTCACCCAAGACGAGCTCGCCGACCTGGCGCGCGCGGGGCGTCCGGCGCCCATTTCCAACATGTGCACGGTCTTCGCCGAAAGCGAGGTCATCTCGCTCGTGGGCCAGGGCGAGCCGGCCGAAAACATCGCGAGCGGTGTGATCGAGTCGATTGCGGCCCGCGTGGCGGCCCTCGCCGGCAAGCTGCCCGCCGACGCCTACTTCCTCACCGGCGGCCTGTGCGACAACGCCTACGTGGTCGAGCGCCTGGCGGCGGCCCTGGGCGCGCCCGTGCGCACGCGGCCCGAAGCGCGCTGGGCGGGCGCGATCGGGGCGGCGCTTTCGGCGTAGGGCGGCAGCCTGCCGCCTGGCCTGTCCAGTAGAACGGACAGGCGCCCGCCCCCTGTGGTAGGCTGGGGCCGGTACAGACCGGCGGCGCGCGGGAAGGACCGGCAATGACGCGCAAACCCAACCAGAAGCTCAAGACCCTCTACGTGGCGCGCACGCTCTGGGAGGAAACCGACGACAACCACGGGTTAACGGCGAACCAGATCATCGACCGTCTGAAGAATCACGGCATCGAAGCGGAGCGCAAGTCGATTTACGACGACATCAAGGCCCTCGAATCCTTCGGCTTCGACATCGTGCGGCGGCAGAAACCGCGGGAATACGCGATCGGCGTGCGCCTCTTCGAGCACGTCGAACTGCAGCTGCTCATCGACGCGGTGCAGGAGTCGCGCTTCCTCACGCAAGGCAAGCGCGATGTGATGATCGACCGTCTGAAGAAGCTCGCGTCCGTGCATCAGGCGGACGCGCTCACGGCCCACCTGCACGCCGAAGGGCAGCAGGGTACGGAAAACGAGCACGTCTACTACGCCTTCGACGCCATCGAGCGGGCCCTTGCCGACCAAAACAAGGTCGCCTTCACCTACTTGAGCTACACGGTCGCGCTCGCTCGCGAGCCCCGGCACGGCGGCAAGGTCTACTGCGTGACCCCGCTGGGGCTCGTGTACGCCCGCGACCGCTACTATCTGATCGCCTACAGCGACGAGCACGGGATCACCGCCTATCGCGTCGACCGCATGGACCGCGTGTGCGAGACCAGGGAACCTGCCGCGCACAACGAAGCGATCGACGGTTTCGACCTGGCGGCCTACAGCGCGCAGACCTTCGGCATGTACAAGGGCGAGACGGTGCGCATGGAGCTCGACGTCGATCAATCGGTGATGAACGCGATCGTCGACCGGTTCGGCACCGACGTCGAAAGCGAGCCCCTCGACGGCGCGCGGGCGCGCGTGCGGGCCACCGTGCAGGAAAGCCCCGTGCTCTACGGATGGCTCGCCCAGTTCGGCACGCAGGTGACCGTCGTGGGGCCGGCCTCGCTCGCGGCGGGCTACGCCGCCCACTTGCGGGCCATCGCCGGGCTCTATCCCAACCCGGCGGATGCGGGCGCAGCGGGCGCGGCAGCCGGGTTGTCTACCGGCGCGGAAGCGGCTTCCGAAGCGGGCGCCCCTGCCGGCGCGGGTGTGGGCGGCGCTTGTAAGTAGTGTGCAATCGGCAAGGCGGCGCGGGGCGTCGCGTACAATGGGGCTTCGGAGAGTCGGCAACGTATAAGGGCTGGTGAAACGCGGGCGCGAGCCTGGAAGAACCTATGGCTGGAAACACGAAGGGGACACGCAGGACCAACGGCGGCGCGCGGGGGAGCAAGCCCCGGCGCGGGCTTGCAGGCGTGCTCGCCCATCGGGGCGCTTCGCAGGAAGGCCATGCCCAGCACGGCTTCTTCAAGCGGTCTTCGGTCATCGAAGAGGAGCGCGGCCCCGAAGCGGTCAAAAAGCCCGGCAAGCTCAAGCAGCTCGTCTACGACTGGGGCGGCCGCCTGCTCGGCGCCGCCAAGGACCGCACCTTCAGCGGCCAGGCCGCCGAGTACCAGGCCGGGCGCACCTCGCTCGACTACATGTGGAACACGGCCGGCGTCACGTCGTACGGCATCGTCTTCCCCCTGCTCACGATCATCGTCACCCAGCTGGTGGGCGTCGAACAGGCCGGTATGTTCTCGCTGGCCTACGTGGCCGGCATGCTGCTCATGATTCTGGCCAACTTCGGCGTGCGCACCTTCCAGGTCTCCGACATCCATGAAAAGCATTCCTTCCTCGACTACCAGGTCAACCGCTGGATCACGTGCGCGGCCATGCTCTTGGTGGGCTGGGCGGTCTGCCGGGCGCGCGGCTATTCCGACGACATGTTCCTCATGGCCAACTGCGTGTTCGTCTACAAGATGATCGACGGCCTGGCCGACGTCTACGAAGGCCGCCTGCAGCAGATGGACAAGCTCTATCTGGCCGGCGTGTCGCAGATGATCCGCTCGCTCGCGGTGCTCATCCTGTTCACCGTGGCCCTGTTCATCTCGCGCAGCTTGGGGATCGCCTCCACCGTCATGGCCATCGCCGCCGTGGCGTCGTTCGTGCTCGTCACGCTCCCGCTCGCCCTGCTGGAAACGCCGCGGTCGGGCCGGCTGTCGCTCGCGGGCGTGGCCGACCTCTTCCGCCAGTGCGCCCCGCTGTTCTGCGCCCTGTTCCTCTACGCCTGCATCGACAACATGCCGAAGTTCCTCATGGACGGCACGCTGCCCTACGACAACCAGCTCTACTTCAACGCCATGTACTTCCCGGCCGAAGCGATCCTGCTCATTTCGGGCTTCGTCTACAAGCCCCAGCTCGTGCGCCTGTCGCATGCCTGGGTCGACCCCGACCGCCGCAAGCGCTTCGACCTGTTCATCGTGGTCTTCCTGTTGGGCATCGCCCTGCTCACCGCGGTCATGGCCTTCCTGATGAACTGGATCGGCGTGCCCGTCATGAGCTTCCTCTACGGCGTCGATTTCGAACCCTTCCGCAACTTCGCCCTGCTCATGGTCGTGGCGGGCGGCATCATCGCCGGTATCGACTTCCTCTACCAGGTGATCACGATCATGCGGCGGCAGAAATCGGTCACGCGGATCTACCTGGTCGTGTTCGTGCTCGCGATTCTCATCCCCTACATGCTCATCCGCATGAGCGGCCTGCGCGGCGCCGTGCTGGGCTACCTGATCGTGATGACGATCCTGTTCGCGATGCTGCTCATGGAATACGTGTCGGTGCGCCTGCTCTACCGCAAGCACCCCGAAGACGACCCGGCCTACGCCGAACTGCAGGCGACGCTCGCCGCTCGCCAGGCGGCCGAAGCGGCCCCGGGCGAGCGCGCCAGGAAGGCGCCGACCGCCCGCACGGCGCAGGGAGCGCCGAAGGGGACGCGTGCTGCCGGCACGGCGGCTGCCGGGCGCGGCGCGGCCGAACCCGGCCCGCGCACCTCGCGGGCGGCGGCGGCCCGGGCGCGCGCGGAACGGGCCGAAGCGGCGAGCGCGCCGTCGCGCACGCGCATCGTGCCGGCAACCGGCGCGGACGCGCGCGTGCGGCCGGGCGACGTGCGCCAATCCGACGACCCTGCCGAGCGCTAGCCATGTTCGACGCGCACTGCCACGCGGGATTCGCCCCCAACGGTGCGGACGTGGCCGGCGAAGCGCAGGCGGCCGGCCTGGGCCTCTTTTCCTGTACGGTAGAGCCGCAGGCCTACGCGGCCGACCGGCGGGCCTTCGCCGCCTTCCCCTGTGTGCGCGTGGGCTTGGGCCTGCATCCCTGGCAGGTGCGCGCGGGCGCTGCGGGCGCGGCTCAGGTCGAGGCCTTCTGCGCCCAGGCGGCGGGCGCCCGCTTCATCGGGGAAGTGGGGCTCGATTTCGGCCGGGCGCATGCGGACACGCGCGAGGCGCAGACGTCCGCCTTCGCCGCCGCGATGGAGGCGGCATCCGGCGGGTTCCACGTCGTGTCGATACATGCGGTGGGGGCAGCGTCTTCCGTGCTCGACGTGCTCGAGCGCACGGGCGCGCTCGACGCGAACGCCTGCATCTTCCATTGGTTTTCCGGCACCTCCGACGAGCTTGCCCGCGCGCGGCGGGCGGGTTGCTACTTTTCGGTGGGCGCCCGCATGCTCGCCACCCGGCGCGGGCGCGAGTACGCCCGCCAGCTTCCGCCAGAGCGCCTCCTAGTTGAAACCGACCTGCCATCTACGGCGGGGGAGCGGCTCGAGTATCATAGCTACCAGAACCAGATAGAAGACACCTACGAACAGCTGGTCCGGCTGCACGGCCCCGAAACGCGGGACGCGATCGACCGCACGGCGCGCGAGCTGTTCGGGCAATGAAGAGGGGATGGCCATGGAATCGAGCGCATACGAAGCGCAGGCCCTGCAGCTGCACGTGGAACTGGACGGGTCGCTGCCCGTGGTGTGGCGCACGCTGATCGTGCCCGCGTCGTCGAGCGTGTGGGACGTGAACGCCTTCATCGCCGTGGCGTTCGGCTGGGGCGGCGGCGCGCAGGCGAGCCTCGTGGTCGACGGCGTGCACTACGACGACCCGGGCCTGTTCGCCGAACATGCCGGCGAGGACGACCACGTCGACGCGCGCACGCCCGACGCGGGCGCCGTGCTGGGCACCGAAGGCGCCACGGCGGCCTACACCTATGACGGCACCTGGGAGGTGGCGGTGCGCACCGAAGCCGTGCTCGCCAACGACGACAGCTTCCCCTATCCGCTGCTGCCCGTGTGCACGGCCGGCCACTGCGCCAACCCGCCCGAGGCGGCCGGCGACCTGGAGGGCTTCGAGTCCTTCCTCGACCGAATCGACGAAACGCCGGCTTCGCAGCGCGGTCCCCTTCTGCTCGAAATGGGGCTCGACCCCTACGCCCACTTCGACCCGATGGCCTTCGACCCCAAGCCGGCCAACGTCGCGTTCGCTTCGCAGGCGCTCGCCTCGATGGGGGAGGCGGCCTTTCCTGCGAGCATCGAAGAGCTCAAGCGCCGCTACCTCGACCTTCTGGCCGACAAGATTTCCAACGACGTGCAGACCGCGATCGAGCGGGAGGACACGCGCAAGGCCAACGACGACTACCAGGACGTCATGGGGCGCCTGCGCAGCGGCGAGGACTTCGGCGTGGCCAACGACCTGTTCGCGCTCGACGAGGCCGAACGGGCCCTGGGGATGGACATGGGCGCCGGCGAGGACGGCATGGGCGCTTCGATGGACGAGATGATGAAGCGCATGGGCGACATGGGCCTGCTTTCGGGCATGGACGACGATGCGGACTTCGACCTCGACGCCCTGTTCGGCCCCGCAGACGACGGCGACAAGGCCGGCAAGAAGGAACATGGCGGCGCTAAGTAGCGCCCGCGACCAGCGAAAGGATGCCGATGCGTTCGGAATTCGCTACGGCGACAGGATTCATCTTCGATTGTGACGGGACGCTGCTCGACAGCATGCCGGCGTGGAACGCGACCGAGGCGCGGCTGGCGGATATGTGCCGCGAGCCGCTGACCGCGCAGGACGTGGAAGACGTGCGCGCCCTGCCGATCACCCAGGCGGCCGGGATCTTCGCCGCGCACGGCGTGGCCCCCACCGCCGACGAAGTGCTCGCCCTGATCGACGACATGCTCCTGTCCTTCTACGGCACCAAGGTCGAAGCGCGCCCCGGCGCCCTCGCCTTCGTGCGGGAGCTCGCGGACGTGGGCATCCCCTGCACCGTGGTGTCGTCGAGCCCGGCCCGCTACATCGACGCGGGCCTTTCCAACAACGGCTTCGACGGGCTCTTCCGCGAAGTCGTGTCCACCGACACGGTGAAGCTCTCCAAGCAGGATCCGCGCATCTACCGCTACGCGATCGACCGCATGGGCTCGCGGCTGGCGAGCACCTGGGGCGTCGACGACGCGCTCTACGCCGTGAAGGTCATGCGCGATACGGGCCTGCATACCGTGGGCGCCTACGACTGCGACGAAACCGCCGGCAGCATCGAAGAGCTCACCGCCGCCACCGACGTCTGCGTGCTCACCTTGGAGGATTTGCTCTAGTGGCCTTTCGAATCGACTCCCTCACCGAAACCAACAGTCTCGAGCTGCCCTATCCCGTGCCCGGCCAGGACGCCGGCGCCCGCTTCGGGGTGGTCTTCGACGGCGTGCCCCTGCCCGAAGGCAGCCTGGGCTACGTGGTGTCCCTGGGTGTGTCGGGGGCCCGCATCGTGGGCTGCATGAGCGTCGACGGCAAGGTCTATCGCTGCTCCGAGCCGCTCGACGCCTTCCCCTCCGCCGTGCCCGACGTGGAAGTGCGCATCGACGGCGACCTACAGGGCGGACGGGTGCTCGCCAAGCAGACCGACGACGATCTGCTGCTCGTGGGCGGCTGCATCGTGCATCCCAAGCGCTATTCGGCTTCGGAATACGAGTTCGCCTACATGGTCGCCGACATGGGCGACTACTATTACGACCGCTGGGACAGCCGCGTCTTTTTGGCGGTCGCCTACCTGGTCTTTTCCTACCTGCCGCGCACGAGCCTGCATGCGGCGGGCTACGTGGCCGGCTGCATGAGCGACGTGCTCGGCAAGCTGCGCGAAGGGCCCCTGCCCGATGCGATAGACAAGCTGCTCTTCAACGTGCAGGTGGCCGAGCTCACCGGCGACGATTCGTGCGTGTCGGGCTTCGTGCGCTACGCGTCGCGCCTGTTCGACGCGATGGGAGCCGACCAGCTGCGCGAGGTCGTCGATTCCTTCAACGTCGACGTGCGCTGGCTTTCGAGCACCGGCCAACTATGGTTGGGCTTCGACGAGACCTTCATGAGCAGCGAGGACCGCGACTGCCTGCTCACCTGCGAATCGATCGTGAACCGCCTGATCATGATCGACATGCACCTGCGCCGGCTCGACGGGGGCTGGGGCCTGCTCGCCCATTTCGACGAGGCCCAGGTAGCCCTGGCCGACGAATGGGTGTGCAGTTCGTATCTGGGCTTCCTGCTGGGGTTGGTGGCGCTGAACGGCGTTCCCGACAACCCGCTGCTGAACCTCGATGGGGCGCATGCCCGCAAGGGCGGCGAGTGGGACATGCGCACGCGGCTGGCCTTCGCCTGCGAGTACGCGCACCTGCCCTTCCGCCTGATCTACCAGATGGACTGTTCGGCCAACGACCGCGCGGCAGAGTTCGCGGTGGCTCTGCCTTCCGAGCGCGCGATGCCCGCGTGGCGATGGAACGCCGTGTCCGACGAATGGATGGACGTGGCGGACCTGCGCCGCGGGGCCGTGCAGACCTACGGGCTGCGCCTGGCTGCCCTCATGTGCGCGGCGGCCTTTTCGCTCACCCCCGTCGACCGCGTGGCGGTCGATCTGCATGCGAGCACGGTCGACGGGGCCTTCATGGGCCGCGTGGCCGTCGAGCGCGAGGCGTGGGAGGCCCACCTGTTCGACACCGCCCACCGGGGGATGGCGCAGGCGACCGACGCCTGGGCCAAGCCCGCGACGATGGCTGCCCATCTGGCGTTCGCCTGCGAGCTGCCCGCCTTCGACGGGGACGGCCTGCTCGTGCCGGGGGAGGCGCCGGCGCCCCTGCTCGCGCGCGTCCATGTGCCACTCGCGACCGATACGCGCCTGCTGCCGCCCGCGCTCGCGCGCCTGCTGCACGCCGACGTCGCCTGCGACCTCGACGTGATGACGCCCGACGACGCGGCCGCGCTCGAATGCGAGCAGCAGATCATGGCGACGTCGCAGGATTCGCCCCTGCTCGCCTGCGCCTCGCTTGAAGAGCAGGTATCCCAGTGGGAGGACAGCGTGCCCGACGACGGGCTCGTGCCCCTCTACTGCGCCAGCCAGGTGGCGCGCTGCCTGATCGATGCCTTCGAGCCCAACAGGGACGCCCGCTATCGCCGCCTGCCCGACGCGGTCTTCCAGGCCTGTTGCGACCTCACGCGGCTCTACCACGGGATGGACGACGTCGACCGCGCGCTCGCGATGGCGCGCAAGTGCATCTCGCTCGCGCCGTCGAGCCCCACGGGCTATCTCTTGCTCGCCCAGGTGCAGCTCGACGCGGGGCAGGCCGAAGCCGGCCTGCGCACGCTTTCGACCGGCCTGCCCACGGCCTTCGGCCCCGAATCGGCCGCCCAGTTCTACGCGCATTTGGCCTATGCCTTCCGCAGCTTGGGCCGCATCGACGAGGCGCTTGCCTGTTACGTGGTGTTTCCGGCGGTCACGGGCAGCCCGGCGCCCGCCGACGAGCTTGCGGGCGTGCTCGAGGCGTTGGGCATCGAGGCCGCGCCGTCCTTCGGGCAGGCGCTGCGCACGCTCATCGCCGCTGGGGTGCCCGCCGACGCCAAGAAGACTCGGTCGCTCATCGCCCGCTGCACGTTGGGTCTGGTCGACGCCGGCTTTTTCGAAGCGGCCTATGCGCCGGCCTGCGCGCTGGCGACCTTCTGGCGCAGCGACGTGCTCATCGCCGCCGCCAAGTCGTTGCACCGCGCGTAGAGCGGCGCGAGGGGGTTGTGCGAGAGCGGAGGTGGGGCGCCTGGGCTCCGCGCTCTCGGTGTGACAACGACCTCCGTCCCCCTGTCACGTTTCGCCCCCCCCCCCGCATCTCTGCGCTTTAGTGCTAGAATACATTAATTGCAAAATACAATTGCGTACAATCGAAAGAGGTAATGTGTAATGGATACGCGGACCAAGGAGGGGCAGTCGTTGGGCGAAGTTCAGCCCGAAGCCGCCCGACGAGCGATGGGGGCCAAGCCAGATGCGGCCGCAGGGCAAATGGCGATGGATGCCGCGCAGACGCGCGAAGCGGTCATCGTGCGCACGAGCGTGGTGGGCATCGTGGCCAACGTCCTGCTCGCGGCTTTCAAGGCGATAGTGGGCTTCGCGTCCAACTCAATCGCGGTCATTCTCGATGCGGTCAACAACCTTTCCGACGCCCTGTCGTCGGTGATCACGATTGTGGGCGCCAAGCTGGCCGGCCGCGCGCCCGACGAAAAGCATCCGCTGGGCTACGGGCGCATCGAGTACCTTTCGGCGACGGTCATCGCAGCGATCGTCCTCTATGCCGGCTTCGAATCGCTCAGCGAATCGGTGAAGAAGATCATCTGGCCCGAAACCGCCGACTACTCTGCGGTCACGCTGCTCGTGATCGCGGCGGCCGTGGTGGTCAAGCTCGTGCTCGGTCGGTTCGTGAGCGCCCAGGGCGCGAAGGTTCATTCGGGCTCGCTCGAAGCTTCGGGCAAGGACGCTCTCTTCGACGCCGTGCTTTCGGCATCGGTGCTCGCTGCGGCGATCATCTACCTGGTAAGCGGCGTGAGCCTGGAAGCCTACGTGGGCGTGGTCATCTCGATCGTGATCGTGAAGGCGGGCATCGACATGCTGCGCGATTCGGTCGACGACATCCTGGGCAACCGCGTCGATAGCGACCGGGCGCACGAAATCGTCGACGTCGTGAAGGCGCAAGACGGCGTGCTCGGCGCCTTCGACCTGCTGCTGCACAGCTACGGGCCCAGCATGACGGTCGGATCGATCCACATCGAGGTGCCCGACACGATGACCGCCGAAGGCATCGACGACCTCACGCGCCGCATCCAGCGCGCGGTGCACGAGCGCACCGGCGTGCTCATGGGGACGGTGGGCGTCTACGCGCGCAACGTCGACCCGGAGGCGGTCGCCATGCGTGAAGACATCGTGCGCCGCGCCATGGCGCACGCGTACGTGCTGCAGGTGCACGGCTTCCATGTGGACTTCGCCACGCACGAGGCGAGCTTCGACGTCGTGGTAAGCTTCGATGCGCCCGACCGTCGCGCGGTCTTCCGCGAGGTGTGCGACGAAATCGAGCGCGCGTACCCCGCGTTCACCTTCAACGTGGCGCTCGACATCGATTCGAGCGACATCTCGAAGCACGCGGCAGACTAGCCTTTGGGAGGGCCCATGCATACGGGTGAGATCCGCACGGTCGTCTTCGATTTCGACGGCACGCTGCACGACAGCATGTACATCTACGAGCGCGCCTTCAACAAGGGCTACCAGGTGCTCGTCGACGAGGGACTCGTACCGCCGCGCACGTTTGCGGCTGCCGATCTGGCCGATTTCATCGGGCTCACGGCCGAAGAGGCCTGGACCAAGCATTTTCCCAACCTGCCCGACGGGGCCTGGGAGCGCGCGGCGGCACGCGTGGGGGTCGCTATGGACGAGCTGATCGAGAACGGCACGGCGCGCCTGTATCCGGGCGTGCCCGACATGCTCGCGCGTTTGAAGGCCGACGGTTACGCGCTCGTGTTCCTTTCCAACTGCCGCCTTGACTACCAGGAGGCGAGCCGGCGGGCCTTTGGGCTCGACGTGTATTTCAGCGCCTATTACAACGCCGAAGAGAACCCGGGCAAGTCGAAGGAAGAGATCTTCGTCGATATCGCGCAGGCGTTTCCGGGCGGCTACGCGGTGGTGGGGGACCGCTACAAGGATCTGAACCTGGCGCGGGCGCACACGCTGCCGAGCGTGGGCTGCCTCTACGGGTACGGGACGCGCGAGGAACTCGCCGGAGCGACCGAGCTCGTGGAGCGCGCGGCCGACATCGCGCCGGCCGTGGAGCGCATCGACGCGCAGCTGGGGTAGCGTGCGCACGGGCGTCTGTGTGACAACGGGGGCGCCAAATGACGTAAATATCGATAGCTGCCCCTTCGCATGACAACGGGGGCGCGTGATGTTGTCACACTTTTGTG